>JAZLCL010000001.1:0-2568 GCA_045614205.1 Alistipes sp.
CCGCGATTCAACAGATGGTTCGCCATTGCGGCAAAGTGGACTGTAGCACTAACCATATCCTTCGCGCTGATGCTCGACATCTCAGACATCGCCTTCTTCGAGTACTGCAACTCACACCTCAACGCCCTCGCCATAAGCTACCTAGCCACGGATCTAGGGCAAGCAGTAACACTAGTTGCCGAGGAGAGCAACTACATATGGCTCATGGTTTTCGAGATTGTCATTGCAGTGTTATTCACACTTTTTGTGCTGCGCCTAGCTCGTCACTACAGACTCCATGAGGCGGATAATGCACTGAGACTACGCACAGCGACATATCTCATCATTCTTTGCGGCCTTATCACCTTCACATCACGCGGCATGACATTCCAACCCCGACCACTGCGCTCGGCAGATACCATGATATCGAACAACAACTTTCTCAACCAGCTATGCGTCAACCCCATAAAACCTTTCTTTGAGACCATCTTTGCGAATGAGGAGCGAGCAATAAATCTTATGGACTCCGTAGAGGCTTTCGACTATGCGTGCAAGGCTATGGAGCGAGACAACTCCTTCACACACCACTCCGAGGCCAAGGACTCACCATGGCGCAACGTTATAATCATAGCACAGGAGGGCAACACTGCTGAACGCCTAGCACGCGAGGGTAACACCCAGGGGCTACTTCCCAACCTAGATAGACTTATTGGTGAGGGCCGCTACTACGAGAATACCTACGCATCGAGCACACATACCTGCTATGGCATCTATGCCCTGGTGACATCCCTTCCACCATACATGCACCTCCACCCCCTGAAGGATGGCGTGCAGCACAACCTCGGCACAGCATACGATCAACTATACGCTCGTGGCGAGATGAAGACACTATTCTTCATCACCCACCGCCCCGACTTCGACAACATGAATGGTTTCATACCTATGCAGGGCTTTGAGGAACTCATATCTGAGGAGGATTACGCCTTCAAAACCGACAAGACATGGGGCGTGGATGACCACATAATGTTCGACCGCGCACTCCAAGAGATAGACAAGGCGCATAGCGAGGGTGATGCAGTGGCAGCGATATTGCTCACATGCTCAAACCACAAGCCCTTCAACGCACCTGCGGTCGAGGGCTTCACACCCAAGTCTATAGATGCCGAGGAGAGGGCTATAGAATATGCCGACTGGGCGATGAACCGATTCATTGAGATGGCTAAGGAGCGAGAGTGGTTCGATGAGACGCTCTTTGTTATTACCGCCGACCATGGTCGCCCCATAAGCGCAGACTACATAATGAACGAGAGCATCTTCCACATCCCGCTGCTCTTCTACTCACCCAAGCACATAGCACCCGAGGTGCGTAGCGACCTTGTAGCACAGGTAGACATCACGCCCACAGCATTCTCGATGCTGGGCAAGGAGTTCGACAACCGCACAATGGGCATCGACATTACGACAGAGGAGCGCGAGTATGCGGTGACAACCTCTGTAGGTCACCTGTCGTGCCGCAGCAAGCGCTGGCTCTATGCCTACAACCCCGAGACCGGAGCGGAGTACCTCTACGACCTTGAGGCCGAGGGCGAGGATCGCCTGGTAAACGTGGCACACGAGCATCGCGACACGGTGGCAAAGATGCATCGTCACGCCATAGCGACAATACAAGCGGGTTGGGACATACACAACACCTCGCAGACAAACAACGAGAAATAACGATAAAAAAAAGAGTATACTATGAGTAAACAATCGTGGAAACCCGGAACACTTATATACCCCTTGCCCGCAGTGTTGGTGACAACGGGCGCAACACCCGAGGAGTATAACATGCTCACAATAGCGTGGACAGGCACCATCTGCACCGAGCCGCCCATGTGCTACATATCTGTGCGCAAGGAGCGCCACAGCTACGACATCATACGTCGCACAGGCGAATTCTGCATCAACCTCACCACTGAGGCCATGGCACACGCAACCGACTGGTGTGGTGTGCGCTCGGGACGCAACGAGGATAAGTGGGCAGCTACAGGGCTTACACCCATGACCAACCCACACGTGTCGGCACCCATCATCGCTGAGTCACCCCTATCGATATGTTGCCGCGTGCGCGAGGTTAAGGAGCTTGGTTCTCACGACATGTTCATCGCCGATGTGGTGGGCGTGGAGGCTGACGACCGATATATCGACCCTGAGACTGGCAAGTTCTCGCTCGACAAGGCGTGCCCCATTGTATACTCGCATGGCGAGTACTACAGCCTTGGCAAGCTCATTGGCCACTTCGGCTGGTCAGTACGCAAGAAGACGACAAAGCGTCGTAAGTAGACACCAAGATTATATAGAATGAAGCGAATAAGACATAACCTACTTTTACTTTGCGGACTGCTTCTAGCAGTGGGTTGTCAGCGCGAGGAGGGCGATGCACCAATCACCAGCATGGTAGACATAGCAAGCCCCGCCGGCAGTGCAGGGCCACGCACATACATCAACGAGAGTGCTCAGCGTGTGGAGTGGAGCAGTGGCGACAAGATTATCATCTTCGAGAATAGCTTCTCAGCGACATCACGCCCTGCAATAATCACCAATGGCAAG
>JAZLCL010000002.1:0-29836 GCA_045614205.1 Alistipes sp.
CCTGTACCATCTGGCGAGGCGACTGCAAGCGTACCTGTGTAGGATCGCTATAGCGCTTGCGGATGGTCTTGATGAGGCGTTCCTTGAGGAACATGCGCTCCTGCCACAACTCCTTATCGTCGATCTTGTGTACGTTCTGCCACTCTGGGATGTTGTATGTGTGACCCTCAAATGCCGAGCCGAAGTACTTGGCATAGAGACGACGGAGGTTAGAAGCTACCCATGTTGGGAAGTGAACACCGTTTGTCACATAGCCGATGTGGAGCTCGTTCTTGAAGTAGCCTGGCCACATGTTGCCGAGGATCTCCTTCGATACCTCGCCGTGCAACCATGACACACCGTTTACCTCCTGTGAGAGGTTACATGCGAGAACCGACATCGAGAACTTCTCGTTAGGATCGCTTGGATTAGTCTTACCCAAGTTGATGAACTGATCCCATGTGATGCCAAGAACATCGGGGTAGTGTGACATATACTGACGTATCATTGTCTCGGGGAAGGCGTCGTGACCCGCTGGCACAGGTGTATGTGTTGTGAAGAGTGACGATGAACGTACTACCTCCAATGCCTCCGAGAATGACAAGTGCTTCTTTGCGATGAGGTTGCGGATGCGCTCCACGCCGATGAAAGCTGCGTGACCCTCATTGCAGTGGTATACCTGCTGCTTGATGCCCATCTTCACGAGGGCACGGATACCACCGACACCCAACAAGATCTCCTGCTTGAGACGGTTCTCCCAGTCACCACCGTAGAGGTGATATGTAACCTGACGGTCCTCGCCGAGGTTTGCCTCGTAGTCAGCATCCAAGAGGTAGAGGTCTGTACGACCTACCTGGCACTTCCAAACACGTGCAGAGAGAGTACGACCTGGGAGTGCCACCTGTGTGGTGATCCAGTTGCCGAACTCGTCACGTACAGGCGAGATAGGGAGCTTGAAGAAGTTCTGTGCCTCGTATGTAGCCTCCTGTGCACCCTGTGCCGAGAGACGCTGTGTGAAGTAACCGTAGCGGTACAAGAGACCTACGGCAACCATGCCTACATTTCTGTCAGATGCCTCCTTGAGGTAGTCACCTGCCAAGATACCGAGACCACCAGAGTAGATCTTGAGTGTTGAGTGTAGACCATACTCCATAGAGAAGTATGCTACCTTCGCGTGCTCTGGAGATGGCTTCTCGGCCATATACTCTGTGAACTCCTTGTATACTGCGTCCATGCGCTTGAGGAACTCCTTATCGGCGCAAAGCTCCTCGCAGCGTGTTGCTGAGAGCTTATCCAACAATACGATAGGGTTGCGGTCAACCTTTACCCATAGCTCTGCGTCTACTGACTCGAAAAGGTCGCGGGCAGCAACAGTCCAGCACCACCACAAGTTGCGTGAGAGCTCCTCAAGTGGCTTAAGACGTTCTGGAATACCCTTCTCGACCATCATGCGGTGCCATGAAGGACGGTTTGATGTGAGCTGCTGGCGGAGGAAGCTGATCTGCTCTGCGCGGCCACCACCGTCGATGAGCACACGGTTTGTGCGTGACACAGAGTTGTCCATAGCCTCCTCGTAAGCCTTCTTATACTCCTTGAAGAGGTTCTTCCACAACGCTGTGTGCGAGATCTCCTGTGCTGACTTGCGTGCCGCGGCCAAGGCCTTGGCATCCATATCCATATACTTCTTGATGACATCTGTGATCTGCAATACTACCTCTCTCTCGTTGTAGTCGTCGCGACGTACGATGTCGACACCCTCGTGGTTAGAGTGCTTTGCTACCCACAAGCCGAAGCCTGCGAGTGATGTTGTCACCGTAGGCACGCCATAGGCAACAGACTCGAGTGGTGTGTAGCCCCATGGCTCGTAGTATGAAGCAAATACAGTGAGGTCAACGCCTGCCAACATATCGTAGTATGGCATGTTGAAGATGCCGTCGTTGCCGTTGAGGTATGTAGGCACGAAGAGAACCTTCACACGTGATGCTGTTGTTGAGAGTATGCTACCCTCGATGCTCTGCGACACCTGATCCCACGCCTCTGACTCGAGGTAGTGAGTGAGGTAGCGGCGCTGTGCTGGCTCGATGGCTGCCTCCTTGTTCTCGAGGTGCTGTGCAAGGTCGTGACGAGCACCTGCTGTAGCTGCTGGCACAGCAATGAGGGCTATAACCTCACGGTTGAGGTTGCTTGTGGCGAGCTGCTTGAGTGACTCGAGGAATACGTCGATACCCTTGTTGCGGAACTCGTAGCGACCACTTGTTGCCACGATGAGTGGCTCACCCTGGAAGTCGTGACCCCATGTAGCTGTTGCCACCTCGATGATCTTCTTGCGTGCCTCGCTGCGAAGTGCCTCGAGCTTCTCGCCCTGTGGCACGAAACCATTCTCGAAGCCGTTAGGAGTAACACGTGTTACCTCGCGACCGAGAAGATACTTACACTCGTTAGCTGTGATGTCGCTAACTGTGAGGAAGGCGTCAGCATGACGTGCTGCAGACTTCTCCAAAGAGTGCTTTGCCATGACGTTGAACTGACGTGCAAGGTCGTCAGCGTTGAACTTGTGGAGGTCGTTGTAGAGGGGTAGGCGGTTGCCAGCGATGCAGCGACCCATAACTGTAGCGTGGGTCGAGAAGAGTGTAGCTACGTATGGAGCATGTTTGTGGAGGTAGAGTGAACCTGCTGCGGCCATCCACTCGTGGAAGTGAGCCACAACCTTGTTTGTCGATGCACTCATGAACTCGGCGAATGAGGCGATAACAACACCTGCGGCATAGCCGAAGAGCACAGGCTCAACATAGTCCCACTCACCAGAGATAGAGTCAACGTGGTATGACTCCCAAAGAAGCTTGAGGATGTTATCCTTCTCGCGGATGAATGACTTAAAGTCGATGAGGATGGCGATAGGGCTGCTCTCGATGTTCCAACGGCCGATACGTACACGTACGCCATTGTTGTAGAGTGACTCGCGCCATGCTGTCATGAGGCTGTTATCCTCCTTAAATTCTGGGTTGGCAGCATCCTGTGAGAAGTCAGGACCGATGGTGATATACTTATCACCGAGCATCTGCTTCACAGTTGGTGCCTTTGAGGCGATGACAGTGTGTATGCCACCTACCTTGTTGCACACCTCCCAACTTACTTCAAACAAGTAGTCGGGAGTCAAATTTACATTACTCATATTTGCTTTTATTATAGATTATTCGCTATAATGTTTGGTATCCTACGCTTTCGTACTCTGCATCTTACGAAAGTATATGGAAAGTCATTGTGCAAAGATAACACATTTATTTATAATAGGGAAATAATTTTAAATTATTTTAATAAATAAACTCTTAATTTTTCCGAACGGGCATTTTTTGGGTGTGAATGGTCGAAAATATTTGCTGATATGTTAGCCCTGTGGATGGCAACGGGAGGATTTATCGGACCATGTGACGTTTTTAGATAAAGATTTTGTACCTTCGCACGATTTTATTTTGTTATGAGATACGCACGATACTATAAACAGATACTTCATCTCGCTATGCCTGTGGTACTTGCGCAGGCAGGACAGCTGACAACGCAGTTTGCCGATACGGCGATGGTGGGTAACTACGGTGGTAGTGACCCAGCGCCTCTTGCTGCCGTATCCCTCGGTAGCTCACTCTTCCTGTTGATATACCTTGCTGCCCTCGGTCTCGGACTTGCCATAACACCTCTTGTTGGTGAGCAGTATGCCCGTGGTGATAGGTTACAGGTGGCACGCCTCTTTGAGAATGGCATGCTCTATTCGCTGATTATAGGTGTTGTGGCCATGGTTGCGGCACTTGCCATGCGCCCCTTCCTCGGCGTGCTGGGCGAGTGGATGTCGACACCTGGTGAGGATATAGGCGCAGTGGTGGAGATGGCACTTCCCTACTACGATATGCTTGTGTGGAGCATCATGCCGCTGATGGTCTTCATCGGTGTCAAGCAGTTCCTCGAGGGTATAGGAAATACCAGCACAGCGATGTGGATTACGCTGGCGGGAAATACTGTAAACCTGGTACTTAACTATATATTCATCTTTGGCAACTATGGCTGCGAGGCTATGGGTGCCGAGGGTGCTGGTCTTGCTACGCTGCTGTCGCGCATAGGCCAGATGATGGCCATCGTGGCATACCTGTTGCTCGCCCCAAAACTCGGCATATATCGTTGTCACTTCAGTCGTAGTTCGCTGTCTATGGCCTCGTTGCGAGCTCTGCTACGTGTAGGATACCCTATATCGTTCCAGATGATCTTGGAGTCGGCAGCCTTCATCCTCACCTCCATCCTTGCCCTATCCTTCGGCACGGTGGCGGGCGGTGCCATGCAGGTTACCTTTAGCATCGCCAATGTGGCGTGGATGATTACCGTGGCCATAGGCTCTGCCTCGACGATCCTCGTGTCTCACATCTACGGTTCGCGTCAGCATGCCGAGCTACGCCCCACGGTGATGGCAACGTACCATTTGGGTCTTTTGTGGGCACTTATTATGGCCGTTGTCTTCATCCTCTTCCGTCATCCTATAGCGTGCCTCTTCACCGACAATGGTGAGGTTATTGCTCTCACGGCACAGCTCATGCTCCTGATCTCCATTTATCAGTTTTCGGATGCGGTGCAGGGATTGTCTATAAGCATGATGCGTGGCATCCAGGATGTTAAGATTATCATGCCTATAGTCCTATGCTCCTATCTGCTAATCAACATACCTATCGGCTGTCTATTGGCCTACACCTTTAATCTCGAGTGTCACGGCCTTGTTATAGGTCTTATCTTGGGATTGTCTACAGCCGCATTGCTTACTTTTATGCGACTGCGTAGTAAAGTTTTAAAGTTTGAGCATGCCGAGAGCATACAATAAAAAAACTCTAAATGGAGCCCATTTAGAGTTTTTTTATTGGCATCTTTTACAGCGTAAACTTAACGCCGAAGAAGTATGTGCGTGGTAGTGCTGGACCGTATATGTATGCCGAGTCACGACCAGCGCCCACATCTATATCACGCTGATATGAGTCGAAGATATTCTTTATGCCGGCATTAATCTCAAGGTTGATGATGTTTGTCAGGTGGAAGGTGTAGCTAACCTTGAAGCCGAAGTCGCAGAATGTGGGTGTCACAGACTCCGAGTCGGGCATCTCTATGCCATCTATTGTCGTGTAGGCGCTATGCTGCACGAGCATAGGACCGGTGATTGTACCAAAGAGTGAGGCGCCAAGCTGCTTGGTGATGTAGAAGTTAGAGCTCAAGTAGCCATAGTGGTCGGGTGAACGATACATGGTACGCTGTGGTGCTACATCCTCTGACCACTGCTCGGGCTCCACATAGCGGCTCTTCTGGAAGGTGTAGCCCAGCTGCACGTCGAAGATGCCTGGGATGCCTACCTTAACCTCTGTGGTGATGCCGCCAACACGTGCGCCCGCAGCATTGCGGCGTGTCTTGTAGATGAAGTGGTTACCCTCCTCATCTGTCGTCTCGCGTGTATTCTCAAGCGTAAATACGTCGTTCAGCATAGTGTAGAAGCCCTCAACAAGGATGTTTGTCTGCACACGGCCGAAGTTGTGGTAATAGTCTGTCGAGGCGCTAAACGAGTGTGAGAACTCGGGACGTAGGTTGGGGTCTATCTCGATGATAGATACCGAGTGATTGAGGGCGTCGATGTGAAGGTCCTCGTTATATGCCTGTGGCGCGCGGTAGCCACTCGAGTATGATAGGCGTAGGCCGAGGTCCTCGATTGGGCTATAGCGCACGTTGGCACGTGGTGCGAAGATAGGTCTATCTATCATGTTGTGCTTATCCAGACGGAAGCCAACGAGGAAGTTTACCTTCTCACTCTTCCACTCGTTCTGCGCAAAGAGACCCACGGTAGATGTCTGCTGGTCGAGACGGCGCTGTGTGGCTATATAGTAGTCGTTTAGTGAGTTGAAGTTGTACTCCAGACCCGCTGTCAGCTCCGCAGGGAGTCCCGCCTTGTAGTTGTAGGTATACTGACCACCAGCCACAAACATCATGTCGCGAGTAGTGCCGTAGGCGTTAGGGTTCATGTCGGCGCCGAAGTAGCTGGCGCGGTTGATGCCCTGTGCCGAGGTGTAGATGCTAGCGCGGTGACCCATATTGGGGAAGTAGTCGAAGGTGATGCTACCGCCGTCGATGTTGTGGTCTACCTGCTCGCATATGTTGGCCATGTGGGGTGCATCGTCGAGGTTGTCGCCACCACGTCGGAAGTCGTGAATGTGGTGGTACTCGGCAGTGAGGCGCGAGTGTGTAGATGTCTTATAGTAGGCGCGGAAACCGATAGTCTCGGAACGTAGGCGTGTGATGTCCGAGAAGCCGTCGTCGTTACGGTCGTAGGCACCGCGGCTCTTTATCTGTCCGAAGATGTATGTTCCGAATTTGTAGTCGTCAGATACGAAGGCACCGCCGAGTGATGTGTTGATGTCGGGTGTGCCATCCTCCATGAAGTTCGAGGTGTTGGATAGCGAGAGGGTGTTGCGTAGTGGGTTCTTGGTGATGATGTTGACAACGCCACCTATGGCCGATGAACCATATAGTGCCGAGCCACCACCACGTATAACCTCTACACGTTCAACCATCGCAACAGGCATAAGGTCGAGACCATATACGCCCGCCAGCGATGAGAATATGGCGCGGCTGTCGAGCAGTATCTGTGAGTACTGACCCTCAAGACCGTTGATGCGCAGCTGTGGCGCACCGCAGTTGCCGCAAGTGTTCTCCACACGTAGTCCCGACTGGAAGTTCATCGCCTCCGATAGGTTACCCGCGGCAGTACCCTCGAAGAGCTTTGCAGAGGCTACGTTAACCACCGTAGATGTCTCGCGGCGGTTTGTCTCGTTGCGTGTTGCCGACACCACCACCTCGTCTACCATCGTCGATGACTCGTCGAGGGTGAAGTTGAGCTCCACAGAGGTGTCGAGCTCGGCAGTGAAGGATGTCTCAATGGTCTCGTAGCCTATGGCTGATACCACCACCGTGTGTGTCTCGATGGGTAGGTTGTTGAGGTTATAGTGGCCGCTGCTATTTGCCGCGCAGCCTATTGTTGTGCCCTTGATCGCTACGGTAGCATATGGAATATGCTCGCCGCTATTCTTGTCGAGGACATGTCCAAAGATGTTTGAGTCGGAGTTCTTGCGAACACTCTTATTTATGATAACCACGTTTGGTGACTTGGGCGCATCGGTTTGCGCAAAGAGTGATAGGGGAAGGGCAAGAAGTAGAATTAGTGTATAAAAAAGTCTCATCATATAATTGTTTATTTCCTGGTGCAAAGATACCCACACATGTGTGGTCGTGCAATCGCCACAATGTGGTAAATAGAGGGCACGGCATCCCTATGATTGGGGATGTAGTGTTAGTGTGTAGTGTTAATAGTGTGTATTACACCAGGGCTGGAGGACCACGTAGAGAGGATGTAGAGTGCACATACTCAAGGATGTTGTCGCGGTAGATGTTGTACTCCTTGATAACCACCGCCAGGGGTGCTCCAAGGTGCGATGTGCTCTCCGAGGTGATGCTTAAGCTGTGCTGTGCCTCGTTTATCGATTGTAGATGACTCTTCGAATGAGTGTGCGACGATACAGGGCCGCTGTAGGGGTGCGAGTGTACCACCTCCTTGCCGTCGATGATGTGGCTGTGGATAAATAGCGTGGCCGCCGCAGTGTTGAATGCCAACACCGCAAGCATGATGATGCTAAATAGCACCCTTCTATATCCCACGTATACCTTCATCGTCTTTTTTGAGGCTACAAAGGTATGTTAAAAAGTTGATATGGGCAAATATAAGTGGTTTAAGAGGCTAAATAAAAAGACCAAAAAGGACTAAAAGGGTGGTTTTGGTGCGCTGTGTGGAGTGTGGCATTTTGTACCTTGGGCTCCACGCTGCGGTCTAAACCGTAGTTCCCCTTTAAACCTTTCTGGTCCTATCTTAATCCTTGTTGTGCGGGACTTATACCTCCGATGTAAACTTGAAGCGTATATCCTTGAAGTTCTCCTGCGCGAGTGCCAAGGCGTAGCTTGTGTCGGCGAGGAACACGTCACGGCCATGCTTATCTACGGCCATGTTGGTGTGCTTGCGGCGCTTGAAGTCGGCGAGTTGTGTCTCATTCTCCGACTCTATCCAGCAAGCCTTATGTATAGATATAGGCTCCCAGCGACACTTCGCACCATACTCATGCTCGAGACGATACTGTATAACCTCGAACTGAAGAGCACCCACAGTGCCGATAATCTTACGGCCGTTAAGTGACGAGGTGAAGAGCTGTGCCACACCCTCATCCATAAGCTGGTCGATACCCTTTGCCAGCTGCTTGAACTTCATAGGGTCGGCATTCTCGATATAGCGGAAGTGCTCGGGCGAGAATGATGGTATACCTGTGAACTTGAGCTTCTCACCCTCGGTGAAGGTGTCGCCAATCATGAAGGTACCTGTGTCGTGAAGACCTACGATGTCGCCAGGAAATGCCTCGTCGATGATAGACTTCTTCTCGGCCATGAAGGCTGTGGGTGATGAGAACTTGAGCTGCTTGCCACTGCGCACGTGTAGGTAGTTCTTGTTACGTTCGAACTTACCAGAGCATATCTTCATGAAGGCGATACGGTCACGATGGTTAGGGTCCATGTTGGCGTGTATCTTGAAGATGAAGCCCGAGAGCTTCGCCTCCGATGGCTCCACGAGGCGTGTCTCTGTTGTGGCGTTGCGTGGTGATGGGGCTATGCGTATGAAGCAGTCGAGGAGCTCTCTTACGCCGAAGTTGTTAACTGCCGAGCCGAAGAATACGGGGGCAACCTCGCCTGCGAGGTAGTCCTCACGGTTGAAGGGGTCGTAGACACCCTCCACAAGGTCGATGTTCTCGCGAAGCTGTGTGGCAAACTTGTCGCCTATGTACTTGTCGATCTCTGTCGATGAGATGTCGGCGATGTCTACCGTTGAGGCGTCGGCAGTCTGTCGTTCGTCAGATGTGAACAACGAGAGGTTCTTCTCGTAGATGTTGTATACACCCTTGAAGGTGTCGCCCGAAGAGATGGGGAAGGCCAAGGGGCGCACACGAATCTTAAGCTCGCGTTCCACCTCGTCGAGTAGGTCGAAGGCATCCTTTGATGGTCTATCGAGCTTGTTGATGAAGACGATAACGGGTGTCTTGCGCATGCGGCATACGTCCATTAGACGGCGAGTTTGTGTCTCGACACCCTTGGCACCATCGATAACGATGATTACAGAGTCTACGGCAGTGAGGGTGCGGTATGTATCCTCGGCGAAGTCCTCGTGACCAGGCGTATCGAGGATGTTGATCTTCACATCCTTATACTCGAAGCCCATCACAGATGTAGCCACCGAGATACCGCGCTGACGTTCAATCTCCATGAAGTCCGACGTCGCGCCCTTCTTAATCTTGTTGCTCTTCACGGCACCCGCCACATGTATCGCACCACCAAACAGAAGAAGCTTCTCGGTGAGTGTTGTCTTACCAGCATCAGGGTGTGCGATGACCGCGAAGGTGCGTCGTTTTGTAATCTCGTCAATAAGTGCCATATGGAATAATCTTTTCTTTGTCTCTAAATCAGGGCACAAAGATAGTAATTAAATGCGAAATGCGAAAATTTCGCGTACCACGCTTGTTAGTAACGTATGTCGGAGAGGAAGAGTCCGCAGGCGGGAGCTCCAGCACTCGAACGTGATAGGTCGCGCGACACTATTATATCCTCAAACTCTGCGACACTATACTTGCCACGACCCACATCTACGAGTGTGCCCACGATGGCACGCACCATGTTGCGCAGAAACCTGTCGGCACGTATCGTGAAGCGTAGCGTGCCATCACTCTCAACCCTCCACTCGGCATGTGTGATGTGGCATATGTTGGTCTTGTTGTTTGAGTTTAGCTTCGCAAAGGATGTGAAGTCATCATGCTCGAGGAGTTTGGCGGCAGCCTCGTTCATCCTCTCAACATCTATGTCGGCGGTAAAGTGCCATGCCGAGAAGCGGCGGAAGGGCGACTTGTGGGGCGTGAGGAAGTAGGTGTACTCTCTCTGTCGTGCGTCGAAGCGTGCATGCTTCGTCTCCTCCACCTCGTATATGCGCATTATGGCGATGTCGGCGGGAAGCACCTTGTTGAGCTTGTAGGTCAGCTGCTGGCAATCTACGGCAGTGTCGCTGTCGAAGTGTGCGGTGTAGAATGAGGCATTCACGCCCGTGTCTGTGCGCCCAGCACCCACAATCTCTGTTGGTGTGCCACGGAGCATAGATAGCTTTGCCTCTATTGTGCCCTGCACGGTTGCCGTGTCGGGCTGTCGCTGCCAGCCGAAGTATGCGGCACCGTCATATTGTAACTCGATGAAATATCGCACTGCTCTTATATATTTAATTTAGGGCAAAGATACGTAAATAAAATGTGAAAATGAAAAATGACAACTCCGACAATCGGCTGTGTAGTGCGTCACACGCCATCGAAATGGCTCAAATGGAATATTTTTTCAGATTTTTTCGCATTTATAATAAATTTTCCTATCTTTGTGATAACATTGTTGTTATGAGATGACTCCGATGGTAAATCAGAACACAAATATTGTTAAACTATAAACTTAAACTACTATGAATATTGGTGCACAGATGTTCGACTGGCTCGTTGCCATTTTCGTTTGGCTCTTTAAACACACTATCAAACTCGTGTGGAATCTTTTCAAGAGCTTGATTAACCGTAATAAGGAGTAATGGTTCAAAACAAAATAAGCAGGGATGTAATATCCCTGCTTATTTTTTTATGTGCCTACCATTAATATACTCTGCTGCCAAATATCGCAGTGCCTATGCGTACCATCGTCGAGCCATACTCCAGGGCGATGGGGTAGTCGTCGGACATGCCAATGGAGAGGGTGTTGAAGCTTGGGCCGAAGTGTGCCTTCAGCTCCTCGAAGATGTCGCGTATACGCTTAAAGTCGCTACGCACGATGCTCTCATCATCGGTGTTTGTGGCGATGGTCATCACGCCGCGTACCCTGACGTGCTCCATAGTCTCGAGTGCTCCAGAGGCGATATATGCACGTAGCTCATCTATGTCCCAACCCGACTTTGTCTCCTCCTGTGCCACGTGCACCTCGAGGAGTATGTCGATGCATCGTTCGCAGCGTGCCGCCTGCTTCTCAATCTCGTCGAAGAGGCGTGCCGAGTCCACCGACGATATCATCGTCACAAAGGGTGCAATCATCTTGACCTTGTTTGTCTGCAGATGACCAATCATCGACCACTCTATATCCTTGGGTAGCTCCATTGCCTTTGCTGTCATCTCCTGTGGGCGGCTCTCGCCGAAGATGCGCTGCCCCGCCTCGTAGGCCTCCATGATGCTCTCTGCGGGGTGAAACTTCGACACTGCAACGAGGCTCACACCCTCGGGTAGCGTCGCCAGTATACTATGTAAACGATCCTTGATACTCATATTAGCAATCCTCTTTTCGCCTACAAAAATACAAATTATCGGATAAGAGACCAATAGTTTCAAAATAAATTTGTATCTTTGGAGGTTAATATGCCAAAATGGTGTGAGAACAAATTGATAAATTATAACCTAAAACAAAATTATGAACAGACTATTTAAGCTTGTTGCCCTTGTGGGCGCACTCATCGGCTCGATCAACGTGGCTGATGCCTGCACAAACTTTATCGTCACACGTGGTGCCTCGACAGATGGCTCTAACATGGTGACATATGCTGCCGACTCGCACGGCCTCTATGGCACACTCTACCAGCATATCCCTGGTAAGTATACAGAGTGGATGGATGTCACAGAGTGGGATACAGGTCGCTATATCGGCAAGATCCGCCAGGCAGAAGTGACATACTACACCCTCGGTAACTCTAACGAGCACTCACTCTTCATCACAGAGACTACCTTCGGTGGCCGTCATGAGTTGGAGGATCCTAACGGTGGCATCGACTACGGCTCACTCATCTACATCACCTTGCAGCGTGCCAAGACAGCTCGTGAGGCTATCGACATCATCGTAGACCTCGCTAACACTTATGGCTACTGCTCTTCTGGTGAGTCATTCTCTATCGTCGACACCGAGGAGGCATGGATAATGGAACTCATAGGTAAGGGTCGCGAGGATAAGGGTATCGTATGGGTGGCACGCCGCATCCCTGATGGTTATGTGTCAGGCCACGCTAACCAGGCACGTATCACTACCTTCCCATGGAACGACCCAGAGAACTGCCTCTATGCTCCCGACGTAGCTGACGTGGCACGTAAGTTCGGCTGGTATGAGGGTTCTAACGAGGACTTCAGCTTTGCTGATGCATATGCTCCACTCGACTTCGGCGCTATGCGTGGTTGTGAGGCTCGCGTGTGGGCATTCTTCCGCACCGTGGCTGCCGACATGGACAAGTATCAGGACTATGCTATGGGCCACAACCCAGCAAACCGTATGCCTCTTTGGGTGAAGCCTACAGAGAAGGTATCTCCAAAGGTGCTCATAGACTGCATGCGTGACCACTACGAGGGTACAATCCTTGATATGACAACTGACATCGGTGCTGGTGGCGAGGGTTGCCCATACCGCTGGCGTCCTATGTACTTCGAGGTTGACGGCGTGGAGTACTGCAACGAACGTGCTACAGCAACACAGCAGACAGCCTTCTGGCTCGTAGGCCAGGCACGCCCAGGTAAGACAGGCATCCTCTGGTTTGGTACTGACGATGCTGCAACATCACCTCTCACACCTATCTACGTTACCTCTACAGAGGTTCCAGAGTGCTTGCGCGATGGCAACGGCTCAATGCTTAAGTACTCTGACACATCTATGTTCTGGATCACTAACCGCGTAGCGCAGTTCGCATACCTCCGCTATAACATCGTGGGCAAGCATGTTCGCGAGTTTGTTGATATGTGGGAGACCCAGATGCTCGAGCTTGTGGCAGATATGGATACGCAGATTGGTAGCGCATCTAATGCCAAGAAGGCACGTAAGGTTGCTACAGAGCTATCTGTGGAGAATGCACAGAGACTCTTCAACATGTGGGTAGACCTCGACAAGTACCTCATGGTTAAGTATATCGACGGTAATGTTAAGGGTGAGGAGAATGGTCACTTTGTAGACAATGGCAATGGCAAAGACATCCCAGGCATTATCGAGATGCCAGGCTACAACGACGCATGGAAGCGTGCTGTGGCGGCCGACAATGGCGAGGTGCTCCGCGTAGTTAAGTAGTAAACAACATTATACAAGTATACTCATGGATAGATATGATATAATCGTTATCGGCTCGGGTCCTGGTGGCTATGTTGCTGCCATCCGTGCTGCACAGTGTGGCAAGCGTGTTGCCATCGTAGAGAAGGCTGATGCTGGTGGCGTATGCCTAAACTGGGGTTGCATACCCACAAAGGCTCTTGTGCGTTCAGCACAGGTATTTGCCGACTGCAAGGCTGCTGCAACATATGGCGTGGCTATTGAGGGTGAGGTTAAGCCCGACTGGACAAAGATGGTGGAACGCGAACGTATGGTAGCAACAACCATGAACAAGGGTGTTCAGTTCCTCCTCAAGAAGAATAACATCGATGTCATTGCTGGCTTCGGTCGCCTCAAGGCTGCCGACACCGTTGAGGTTGAGGGTGTGGACTATGAGGCTGATAACATCATCCTCGCTACAGGTGCACGTCCTCGCGTGATGCCATTCATGCCAATCGACGGCAAGCACATCATATCATCAAAGGAGGCTCTTGTGCTTCCCGGGCTCCCCGAGACAATGGTTGTCGTAGGCTCGGGTGCCATAGGCTCGGAGTTCGCATATATCTATGCTACAATGGGTGTTAAGGTGACCATCGTAGAGTATATGCCACAGATTATGCCTCTTGAGGATGAGGATACTGCAAAGGCTATGGAACGTGCCTTCCGTAAGCTGCGTGCAACGGTGATGACCTCAACAACCGTTAAGTCTGTTGCCGTGCGCGAGGATGGCAAGTGCGACGTTGTGATTGAGGGTAAGAAGGGCGAGCAGACACTCGAGGCAGATGTCGTTCTCTCGGCTGTGGGCATCAAGTCTAACATCGAGGATATGGGTCTCGAGGAGCTTGGCGTGGCTATAGAACGTGATAAGGTGAAGGTGGATGAGCACTTCAAGACATCTGTTGATGGCGTATATGCCATCGGTGATATCATCGCCACACCTGCCCTTGCACATGTGGCCTCTGCCGAGGCTATACACTGCGTGGAGCACATCTGTGGTCTCAACCCCGAGGCTGTTGACTACTCTACAATACCATCATGCATCTTCACATCTCCAGAGGTTGCCTCTGTAGGTATGACCGAGGCACAGGTGAAGGCGCAGGGTATAGAGTATAAGGTGGGTAAGTTCCCATATACAGCATCGGGTAAGGCTACTGCTGCTGGCGAACGTGATGGCTTCGTGAAGCTCATCTTCGATGCTGACGAACACCTCCTCGGTGCTCACTTCGTGGGGCATAACGTCACCGAGATGATTGGTGAGCCAACCCTTGCCAAGGTTCTCGGCGTCAGTGCACACCGCATTGCCCGCACTATACATGCCCACCCATCAATGCATGAGGCGGTTATGGAGGCGGCAGAGGATGCTCTCGGTTGCGCTATCCACATGTAAATTCTTGTGATAAACCGCAATCTGCGGTGCTTCAATCAACGCCACCAATGGGTAGTACTTGTGTGTACGTCCCATTGGTGGCTTTCTCATGTCATACCCACATCTTGCAGTCTCTGACACGAATTCGGGAGCTGGCATCATAGGTAGCTTTTTATGTCACCACCATACATTATTATATATACATTTTAAACGTATGCTGAAATTATTTCAGTTAATATTTTGAAAGATGTGAAATTTTACTTAATTTTGTAATGACCCTATTTGCCACGGGTCATGAGAGAGATGCAAACTAATAACAAATAAAAAACACTACTATGAAAAAGTTTATGTTGCTTGTGGCAATGGTTATGGCATTTACTGCCTACGCAAGCGCACAGTACCCAAACAGCAAGAGCTCTTCAAGCTACTATCACTCTTCTGTAACCGAGGAGAGAGTACTCGCTAACTCAACAGACACATACACAGAGGTATTTGTAGCCGATGTAAATGTTGTAGTATA
The DNA here is from genome assembly GCA_045614205.1 of Alistipes sp. GTDB lineage: Bacteria > Bacteroidota > Bacteroidia > Bacteroidales > Rikenellaceae > Alistipes. The sequence goes on from JAZLCL010000002.1 coordinate 15,093, forward strand.
TGTTGAGGGTGATGGCGACACAGACCTCGACCTCTACATCTATGACGAGTCAGGTAACCTTATCGACAGCGATACAGACAATACAGACAGATGCTACTGCGAGTGGACACCACGTTGGAGAGGTAAGTTCACTATTAAGATTAAGAACCTCGGTAGCGTATATAACGCATACACAATGTATGTATTGCAGTAGACTGCGAACATTATAGCGTAGGGTGTCCTATCTGGGCACCCTATTTTTTATTTTCATGGCTGATGGTGTGGTCGATAGATATGATGTCTATATCTCTCTATACCTTTTTTTGACTCCATCGCACCGCTGTTGGCCTCTGTGCCGACACTGATATATCTCCTTGGCATGGTGACAGTGTGACAAAATGTCAGTTGTGGTGTGGTAATTTGGCAGTTTTGTCATGTGCCACACTTTTATTATGTCACTTTTGTCGCTTTTTGCGGTTTGGTATACCATTTGCCTTACTCTAAAACGTCGAGACGCAAGACCCGACACCCGAAAGTGCAGAATATGTAATTAACAAATAAAAAAATTAAGACTATGAGTAAGATTATTGGTATTGACCTTGGTACGACAAACTCGTGCGTAGCAGTAATGGAGGGTAACGAGCCTGTGGTTATCCCTAACGCGGAGGGTCACCGCACAACACCTTCAGTTGTTGCATTCACAGAGGGTGGCGAACGTAAGGTTGGCGACCCCGCAAAGCGTCAGGCTATCACTAACCCCAAGCGCACGGTATTCTCTATCAAGCGTTTCATGGGTGAGCGCTACGATAACGTGACTGCCGACATTGCACGTGCTCCATACACCATCATCAAGGGCGACAACAACACTCCACGTGTTGACATCGACGGCCGTCAGTATACTCCACAGGAGATCTCGGCTATCACACTCCAGAAGATGAAGAAGACTGCCGAGGACTACCTCGGTCAGGAGGTTACAGAGGCTGTTATCACCGTGCCAGCATACTTCTCTGACTCACAGCGTCAGGCAACAAAGGAGGCGGGTGAGATTGCAGGTCTCAAGGTGCGTCGTATCATCAACGAGCCTACTGCTGCAGCCCTCGCATATGGTCTCGACAAGAAGCAGAACGACATGAAGATTGCCGTATATGACCTTGGTGGTGGTACCTTCGATATCTCTATCCTCGAGCTCGGTGATGGCGTATTCGAGGTTAAGTCAACAAATGGTGATACTCACCTCGGTGGTGATGACTTCGACCACGTGCTCATCGACTACATGGCAGAGGCCTTCAAGGCGGAGCACCACATCGACCTTCGCCAGGATCCTATGGCGCTTCAGCGTCTTAAGGAGGCTGCCGAGAAGGCAAAGATTGAGCTCTCATCGGCTACAACAACAGACATCAACCTCCCATACATCATGCCTGTAAACGGCATCCCACAGCACCTTGTGATGTCACTCACACGTGCCAAGTTCGAGCAGCTCTGCGACCACCTCGTACAGAAGACTATCGAGCCATGCCGTATAGCATTGCGTGATGCTGGCCTCCAGGCAAACCAGATCGACGAGGTTATCCTCGTGGGTGGTTCTACACGTATCCCTGCTATCCAGCGTGTCGTTGAGGAGTTCTTCGGCAAGGCTCCTAACCGTTCAGTAAACCCTGATGAGGTTGTTGCTGTAGGTGCCGCAATCCAGGGTGGTGTCCTCACAGGTGAGGTTAAGGATGTCCTCCTTCTCGACGTAACACCTTTGTCACTCGGTATCGAGACTCTCGGTGGTGTGATGACAAAGCTTATCGAGGCAAATACCACAATCCCTACACGCAAGAGCCAGGTATTCTCTACAGCCGTAGATAACCAGCCTACAGTGACTATCAATGTATGCCAGGGTGAGCGCGCAATGGCGGCAGACAACAAGTCTATCGGTCAGTTCAACCTCGATGGCATCCCTGCAGCACCACGTGGCGTGCCACAGATCGAGGTTACCTTCGACATCGACGCTAACGGTATCCTCAACGTGTCGGCAAAGGACCTCGGCACAGGCAAGGAGCAGAAGATCCGCATCGAAGCATCAAGTGGTCTTACAGATGCAGAGATTCAGCGTATGCGTGATGAGGCAAAGGCTAACGAGGAGAAGGATAAGAAGGAGAAGGAGCGCATCGAGAAGATCAACGCTGCCGACTCTAACATCTTCGCTACAGAGAAGCAGCTCAAGGAGTATGGCGATAAGCTCCCAGCAGACAAGAAGGCAGCCATCGAGGATGCTCTCGGCAAGCTCAAGGAGGCTCATAAGGCACAGGATATCGCAGCTATAGACACTGCTATCGAGGCCCTCAATGCAGCATGGCAGGCAGCATCACAGGATATCTACGCGCAGCAGCAGGCACAGCAGGCTAATGCAGGTGCAGGTGCACAGGATGCTGGTCAGCAGCAGGCACAGCCAGAGGATGTTGAGTTTGAGGAGGTAAAGTAATAATCTCGTGAAAAGGGCCTATTGTGTCCTAACAACAAATGCCGTCGGTGGAGACTCCATTGACGGCATTTTTGTTCGACAGAGAGACACACACTCCCCATTTTGCTTATTTCACTTTTTTTAGTACCTTTGCGGCGCATATGTGCTCCATCGCTGCCACGTAAGTGGGGGAGGAAAGTCCGAGCAACATAGAGCACCGCGCAAGTTAACGGCTTGATATTCGTGAGGATATAGTAGCGCAGAAGAAAATAACCGCCCGTAAGGGTAAGGGTGAGAAGGTGGGGTAAGAGCCCACCGCGAGGGTAGCAATACTCCTCGGCAGTGCGCCTCGTGGGTTGCAAGACCATGTATACCGACAATTAAGGGTTGCTCGTCCAATGTCGGGGGGTAGGTTGCTAGAGGCGACAAGTGATTATCGTCGTAGATAAATGATGGAGGCTCTACCGCAAGGTGGAGAACAGAACTCGGCTTATAACGTATGCAAAAGATGAGAGCCTGACCGCGAGGTCAGGCTCTCTTATTACATATGTGTGTAGTCTACGACTATAGACGTGCCTTGATAGCCTTCGACTCCTCCTCATAACCTGGCTTGTCGAGCAGAGCAAACATATTCTTCTTATATGCCTCAACGCCGGGCTGGTCGAAAGGATTCACACCAAGCATATAACCGCTTATGCCACAGCCCTTCTCGAAGAAGTAGAGGAGCTGACCGATGGTGCGCTCGTCGATACGTTCAATCTCGATAACGAGGTTTGGAACGCCACCATCCAAGTGCGCAAGGCGTACGCCGAGCTCGGCCATCTTGTTGATCTCCGAGAGACGTTTGCCAGTGAGGAAGTTAAGACCATCGAGGTTAGCCTCGTCACTCTCAACCTTAACCTCATACTTCGAGTTCTTAACCGAGATGATTGTCTCGAAGAGTGTGCGCTCGCCCTCCTGGATGTACTGACCCATAGAGTGTAGGTCGGCAGTGAGGGTCACGCTTGCGGGGAAGATACCCTTGCCATCCTTACCCTCTGACTCGCCATATAGCTGCTTCCACCACTCGGCAATATACTGCAACTTGGGCTCATATGAGCCGAGAATCTCAATCTTCTTACCCGCCTTATAGAGCTCGTTACGCACGATAGCGTAGTGTGCTGCAGGGTTATTCTCGATAGGCATATCCATGGCCGTGAGACGTTCCATGTCGCGAGCACCCTCAACGAATGCCTCAACATCAACACCCGCTACGGCCAATGGAAGAAGGCCTACGGGTGAGAGTACAGAGTAGCGGCCACCAACATTATCCTCGATGACGAATGTTGGGTATCCCTCCTGTGTTGCGAGGGTCTTAAGAGCACCACGCGCCTTGTCGGTGATGGCCACGATGCGCTCTGCAGCCTCTGCCTTGCCGTAGCGCTTCTCGATCTCGGCCTTGATAAGGCGGAAGGCGATGGCAGGCTCTGTTGTAGTACCTGACTTTGAGATTACGATAGCGGCGATAGAGTAGTCCTTAACGGCCTCCATGAGCTCGTAGGTGTAGTCCTCCGAGATGTTCTCGCCGGCAAACACTACGGTAGGGTTGTCGTGCTTCTTCTTAAGCGACTCGAAAGAGTTTGACATAGCCTCGAGCACAGCCTTGGCGCCGAGGTATGAGCCACCGATACCGATGCATATTACTACCTCGGCACGTTCGCGGAGCTTCTGTGCCACAGCCTTAATCTCGGCGAGGTGCTCGTCGCTGATAGAAGTAGGAAGGTTTACCCAGCCGAGGAAGTCGTTACCTGCGCCCTCGCCAGTGTGAAGCAACGCATTAGCACGTGCTGCGTCTGCCAACATGTCGTTTGTGATTGTTACGCCAGAGTGCTTGGCGTTAAACTTAATAAGTTCCATATCTCTAATATTTTAATTATTTATTATCGAAGAATCTGAAGCAGGTTGTTCATGGCCTCGCGTGCTGATGCGTTGTTGTAGAGCACCTCCCACACCATGTCGGCAATAGGCATATCTATGTTGCGGCGCATAGAGCTACGACGTATGCACTCTGCGGCATAGTATCCCTCGGCAATCATCGTCATCTCGTTGAGGGCACTCTTCACGGTGCAACCCTTGCCTAGGAGTGTTCCGAGGCGGCGGTTACGGCTCAATGGCGAGTAGCATGTTACAAGGAGATCTCCCATGTATGCAGCGGCGTTTATGTCGCGCTGGTCGATGGGCACAGCCTCGTCTATGAAGCGCTTCATCTCGGCAGCACAGCCTGCGATGAGCACGGCGAGGAAGTTATCGCCATAGCGTAGTCCCACAGCGATACCCACGGCCAAGGCGTATACATTCTTCATGATGGCGGCGGCCTCAACGCCGAGCACGTCGTTCGAGAGGCTGCAGCGGAAGAAGTCGTTGGCGAGTACGCCACGCACACGTTCTGCTGTGGTGCTACTCTCGGATGCCACGGTGAGGTACGATAGCTGGCACTGTCCCACCTCCTCGGCATGCGATGGTCCTGTCACCACGGCGAGGTTATCCATAGGTATATCGTAGTAGCGGTTCATGTGCTCCACGATAGTTAGGTAGTCGCCAGGTATTATGCCCTTAACTGCCGATACCACAATCTTATTCTCGAGACTCTCTGTCAGGGGCTTAAGGAACTTCTCGAGGAATGCTGAAGGCATTGCTAAAAAGACCATGTCTGCATCACGCACCACGGCATTTATGTCGTTCGAGGGAGTCATGAACTCCTTGTCGATGTAGCACCATGGCAAATATTTAGAGTTACGGCTACGATCATGTAGCGACTGAAGAATCTCGTCGTTGAGTACGAGCCAGTCTACATGATGGTGGTTTACCGTAAGAGTCTTAACGATTGCTGTTGCCCAGCTGCCGTAGCCTAATACAGCACATCTGGGGTTATTGTCTGTAGTCATAAGCGAAAAATTATTGACAAATTTAACAAAAAAAATGTGAAAACTCTTGCAAATTGTCCATATCTTTTTTCTATCTTTGCAAGTGAGTAGCAGTGTATTTGTGCTGTGATGGGCATAATGCATTGATATACAGTGTGTTCCGACTGTTTGTGCAGGTGTGTACAACGGGACGCTTTTTTTATCTTTTGACCCCCGTCACAGGGTAAAAAAGGTGGGCGGAACCTTAAGCGTGATATATAAAATAAAAGATATGGGAATTTTTTCACTTACACAGGAACTCGCTATTGACCTTGGCACGGCCAATACGCTGATTATGCATAACGGTAAGGTTGTCGTTGACGAGCCCTCTATCGTTGCCTTGAGCATCAAGACGGGTGACCTCATGGCCATCGGTCATAAGGCGCGCTTGATGGATGGTAAGACACACTCTAACATCCGTACCATACGACCATTGAAGGATGGTGTTATCGCCGACTTCGAGGCTACGGAGCTCATGCTTCGCGGTCTTATCAAGAAGGTGGGTGCTACACGTGGAATGTTCGCACCATCGTTGCGAATGATGATATGCATCCCTTCGGGCTCAACAAACGTTGAGATACGTGCCGTGCGTGACTCTGCACAGCATGCTGGTGGTCGTGAGATATACCTCATCCTCGAACCTATGGCCGCAGCCCTCGGTGCAGGTCTCGACGTGGAGGCTCCAGAGGGTAACCTCATCATCGACATCGGTGGTGGTACTTCGGAGATTGCTTGTATCTCGTTGGGCGGTATCGTATGCTTCAAGTCTATCAATGTTGCTGGTGATGTATTCACTAACGACATCCAGAACTACATACGTCAGCAGCATGGCATTCGTATCGGTGAACGTACTGCCGAGGATATAAAGTGTGCCATCGGTGCTGCGGTGCCAGAGTTGCAGAACGAGCCCGAGGATTATGTCTTCACAGGCTCCAACATGCTAACTAACCTCCCACAGACCGTTACACTCAACTATAGTGAGATTGCCTATGCCCTCGACAAGTCGCTTGTTAAGCTCGACAACGCCTTGATGGAGGTGCTCGAGGAGATGCCACCCGAGTTGTACTCTGACGTGGTGAAGAATGGTATCTACTTGGCGGGTGGTGGTGCCCTCATCAAGGGTCTCGACGAACGTCTCTCGAAGAAGTCGGGTCTGCCTGTACACATCGCCGAGGACCCACTACGTGCCATTGCGCGTGGTACATGCATCGCTTTGAAGAACATTGGCAACTTCTCGTTCTTGATGGGTGGCGAAAAGTAGTATTGTGGTGGGGTATAATGCCCCGAATAGTTAGCAGCGATGCTGCGATAACAACTTTAAGGGAGGCTGTCGGCAAGAGTGTTTGGCAGCCTCTCTCTAAAATTAGATTATGCATAGACTCATAGAATTTATCAAGCGTATATATGTGCTTGTAATCTTCATCCTTGTTGAGGGTGTTGCGCTATGGACATATGCCTCGTCATCTCCCTATACCGAGGCGCGCCTCCTTTCGCGTACAACAGCCGTGGGTGGCGCCATAAGTGGTGCGATAACCGACGTGGGTCACTTCTTCAGCCTTCCGGAGCAGAATAGGGCTCTTGTGGCGCGTGTTGCTGAACTCAACGAGCTTCTTCAGAGTCGTGAAGATGTTACGGAGGGTGTCGTGGCAGATAGCCTCATGCATGCCGACGACCCACAATTCCGCTACCGTGCGGCACGTGTGGTGTCGATGACAACAAACCGCCGTCGTAACTACATAGTCCTCGACCGTGGTGCGGAGGATGGCATAGCCAAGGATATGGGTGTCATCACGCCACAGAACGAGCTTGTGGGATATGTGGTGTCATGCTCGGAGCACTACTGCGTGGTGCAGCCTATGCTCAACACCGAGTTTAGCACGGGTGGTAGGCTTGTAGATAATAACCATGTGTGTGTCATTCGCTGGTCGGGAGCCTCGAAGTATGAGATGGAGGCCGTGGAGCTATCCGTATACTCCGAGCCACGTAAGGGCATGGAGGTGGAGGTGCGTTCGGAACGTCTGCCTGCAGGTGTGCTCATAGGCACAATCAAGGACTTTGAACTCAACTCGGCAAAGTCGGCATATAGTGCAACGATAAGCATCGCTGCTGACATGTCGAGCCTGGATAACCTTCTCATCGTCGAGAATAGACACTATGGCGAGCTGCAGATGCTCATAGACCAGAGTGAGCAATAACTAAACGCTTAAGACTACGATGTTTAAGAATATAGCATATTTTTGGATGACACTTGCAGTGCTGCTGCTCGACATCTTCATCCTCAACCAACTATCTATTGCCATGTGGCTGCGCCCCATGCTCTTCCCTCTTATTGTGGTGTTGCTGCCCATGGAGTGGCGAACTATATGGGTGCTTATCACGAGCCTCGTCGTAGGCCTCATCATGGATATGTCGTTGGGTGGCGCTGGTCTATATACCGCAACTCTCTTGCCTATGGCCATCATGCGTCGCACGATACTCTTTGTCACCACAGGCCGTAGTGTCGAGGCGAGTGACCAGTCGTCGCTGCTCTCGCGCATGTCGCTGCGCCAGCTGATGATATATGTGGGTGGTATGTTGTTCGTGCACCACACCCTCTTCTTCATCCTTGAGGCGTTGTCGTTCGGTGCGCTGCTGCAGCTCATAGCCACTATCATCTTCAGCACGTTGCTCTCGCTGCTCATCGCGTGGCCCATCGTGCGACTCTTCACCTCAAAAATCGTTACCAAGTAATGCAAGATAAGGGATATATACGCTACCGCATACTACGCCTCGTCGTAATGTTTGTGGGTGCTGTATTGCTCATACGTCTGTTCTCCATGCAGATATTGTCGGATGAGTATGATGCGCGTGCCACCTCTAACATTGTGCGTGCCGAGATAGAGTATCCTATGCGTGGTGAGGTGCTTGACAGACGTGGTGAGTACCTCGTAAAGAGCCGTGTGTGCTACGACGTGATGGTCATCTACCGTGAGCTTCCAAAGGAGGGCTTCGATACCACACGTCTGGCTACCATCCTCGAAATCACGCCCGAGAAGCTCGCTAGCCAGCTTAATAAGGCGTCGAAGAGCCCACGTGCTCCGATACTCGTCGCTGGATACCTCTCGCAGGAGAATAAGCTGCTCCTGGATGAGGGTGGCTTCAGTGGCTTTCATACACGCTTCAGAACAGCCCGCGAGTACCCACGTAAGATTGGTGGTAACCTCCTTGGCTATGTCAGTGAGGTTACACCCGAGCAGGTGAGTCGCTGGGAGTACTACGAGGTGGGTGACTACATCGGCGTGGGTGGTGTGGAGTCGGCATATGAGACGGAACTGCGTGGCGAGAAGGGCGTGAGCTATCGTATGTATGACTCGTACGGTGCGCTGCAGGGTGCCTATAAGGATGGTGCCGATGACATACTCCCGGTCAAGGGTGCACAGCTAACATCGACCATCGATGCTCGCCTTCAGGAGTTTGCCGAGGAGCTTATGGTAGGTAAGATTGGTGCTGTCGTGGCCATAGAACCCTCTACGGGTGAGATTCTTGTCATGGTGTCATCGCCAACCTATGACCCCGACCTCATGGTAGGTCGCCAGCGAAATAACAACTATGCCGCCATGATGCACAATATGCGCCAGCCGCAGTTCAACCGTGCTGTCAAGGCGAAGTATCCTCCAGGCTCAACCTTCAAACTTGTGCAGGGCCTCATAGGCTTGCAGGAGGGTGTATTGCGTACTAGTGACCGCTATCCATGTAATGGTGGCTTCAGCTACGGTAAGCGTAAGATGGGATGCCACCCTCACAACTCGCCTATCGACTTCCGAGAGGCTGTGGCGCAGTCATGTAACGCCTACTTCTGCTATGTCTTCCGCGACATGATTACCAATGCCAAGTACGGTAACATCAAGGAGGGAGTGCGCGTGTGGAACGAGTATGTATATAGCTTCGGCTTCGGTCGTCAGCTCGGCACCGACCTCTATGGCGAGGGCGCGGGATATGTGCCTACGCCCGAGTTCTACGATAGGGGCTATAATGGAAGATGGAACTGGGGTACGGTGATATCGTGCGCCATCGGTCAGGGTGAGATGGGATGTACGCCATTGCAGATGGCCAACCTCGCTGCCATAGTAGCAAATAGAGGCTACTACTATACGCCTCACATCATTAAGCATATCGAGGGTCGTGACTCTATCGACGCACGCTTCTACCAGCGTAACTATACGATGGTGGACTCGATAAACTTTGTGCCCGTGGTTGAGGGTATGTGGCGAAGTGTTAATGTCTCGGGTACGTCACGCCGTGCATACCTCGAGGGCTTGGATGTGTGTGGTAAGACGGGTACTGCGGAGAACCCCAACGGTAAGGACCACTCTACATTCTTGTCGTTCGCACCGAAGGATAACCCACGCATCGCCATCTCGGTATATGTTGAGCATGGTGGCTTCGGCTCGGCAATAGCTGTGCCTATTGCGAGCCTCATCGAGGAGATGTACCTCACCGACACCATCATGCGTCCACAGCTTGTCGAGGAGGTGCTCAACTTCACGCCTAACTACTACCAGTACGACAAGAAGCAGCAGCGCTACGATGCTGACCGCGCAAAGAGTAATAAGTAATAGAATACTGCAGATAAGAGTATGATATCTGACTACAATATATCACGACGTAACACATCCACCTCGCTATTTGGTGCTGTTGACAAGGTGGCCCTCGGCCTCTATATCACCATCGTGCTCATAGGTGTGATGTGTATTACCTCGGCATCCTACGACCCCGAGAAGGGTAGCATCTTCTCGTTGAGCCATAACTATATGAAGCAGATCATATGGGTCTCTATATCGTGGGTCATGGCGACGGTGGTGCTGCTTCTAGATCGCAGACTCTTCCATATGTTTGCCTACCCGGCATATGCTCTGGGTATCCTGGCACTGCTTGCCGCGCTATTCTTCGGTCGCGAGGTTAACGGTGCGAGGGCATGGTTTGAGTTCGGTAGTGTACGTATACAGCCTGTTGAGTTCGTTAAGATTGCCACGGCGCTGATGATGGCACGTGTGATGAGTGACTACTCGTTCAACATCAAGCGACTGCCCGACCTCATAAAGGTGGGTGCTGTGATACTTCTGCCCCTGGGCATCATCGTGTTGCAGAACGACACAGGCTCGGGACTTGTGCTTGGCGCCTTCCTCTTTGTCTTCTACCGCGAGGGACTATCGAAGTATATCTACTTCCCTGCGATATTCACCGTGGTGCTCTTTGTCATCTCGTTCATCTTTACCCCGCTGACAATATTCATAGCGTTGTTAGTGCTCTTCACCCTCTATAACGCGCTTAAGACGGGTGAGGTTGTGGGGCACTTCCGCTTCCTCTGTGGCGTATTCCTCGCCTCGCTATTCTTGGCACTCGTCACGCCTATGAGTGGCTACGCCGCGCTAATGACAGTGTGCGGTATTACTGCCGTGGTACTTGCCGTACTCGCCATTAAGACACGCACGATGATGCTGCTATGGCCTATAGCCATGTTCGTATATGCCATGTTCTTCGTGCCAACGACCGATATGCTCTTCTCGCACCTCGAGGAGCACCAGAAGAACCGTATCCTCACCTTCGTAGGCCTCGTTGATGACCCTCGTGGTGTGGGCTATAATGTCAACCAGTCGGAGATTGCCATAGGCTCGGGTGGTATGTGGGGCAAGGGCTTCATGGAGGGTACACAGATTAAGTATGACTATGTGCCCGAGAAGCATACAGACTTCATCTTCTGCATCGTGGGCGAGGAGTGGGGATTCTTCGGCTGCACCATCGTAGTGCTGCTATACGTGGCCCTCATCCTGCGGCTAATGCGCATGGGCGAGAGAATTAAGGAGCCCTTTGGGCGTATATACTGCTACTCCGTTGCGGCGATACTCCTGCTGCACGTGCTGGTGAACATAGGCATGACCATCGGTGTGATGCCCGTGATGGGTATCCCGCTGCCGCTGATGAGCTACGGTGGCTCGTCGCTGGTGGCCTTCACGCTGCTGATCATGATAGCCATACGCCTCGATGCCTCGACAAACGAAAACGACATTTACATATAACATAAGTACCCATTATGGATAACGAACGACTTATATTCCTCACCAACGATGATAGCTACCTTTCGAAGGGCTTTCGTGCTGCTGTAAACCTTGCGCGCGAGTTCGGTAGGGTTGTGGCCATAGCCCCCGACCGTGTGCAGAGTGGCATGAGTCAGGCAATAACAATCAACTCTCCACTCTTCCTGCGTCAGGTGGAGGCTACAGATGGTGTCGAGATATACGCCTTCTCGGGCACACCCGTAGATTGCGCGAAGATAGCCTTCGACCACTTCTTCAAGGAGCAGAGGGTAGACCTGGTGCTCTCGGGCATCAACCACGGCTCTAATGCTGCGGTTAATGTTATGTACTCGGGAACGATGGGCGCCGCTATTGAGGGTAGCTTCTACAATGTCCCAGCCATAGGCCTCTCTCTCGATGACCATGCCGCAGATGCCGACTTCGAGGGTGCTGTGAAGTATGGCAGGGAGGTTATCGCTGCCGTGCTCGGTGCCGCCGAGAGACTACCACGCCCACTATGCCTCAATGTAAATGTGCCACGCTGTGCTGCTGCCGACATCAAGGGTATACGCCTTGCGCGTCAGACACGTGGCTTCTGGCGTGAGGACTTCTATGCGCGTCAGGATCCCCAGGGCCGCGACTACTTCTGGCTTACAGGTGCATTCCATAATGCCGAGCCAGAGGCACAGGATACCGATGAGTGGGCACTTAAGAATAACTATGTTGCTGTAGTACCCGTGCAGACAGACATGACAGACTACAAGCAGCTAAAGGCACTCGATGGAGTGTTATAATAATATCCCGCTATGACAGTTGTTGAGATACTCATAGTGCTATCTATCGTGCTTCTTGCTGTGGCTATGGTCATCGCGCTGCTCCTTGTCAACAGGACAAAGTTCATGGCGCTGTGGATATGCTGTATCATCAGCCTTGTGCTGCTCGGTGCCGAGAGGGTGTTGCAGCTCTACCAGATAGATGGTGGCAATGTGCCACCCCTTGCCTTCGCGTGGGTGGGTATAGTGGTCTCTGTGAGCTTCTCCATATGCGTTGTCTGTGCTCGTCTTCTCGTAAACCATGTGGATAGGGTCACACACCAACGCCGTGAGCTCGAGAAGCGCCTCATGACAGCTGTGCTACGCACCGAGGAACGCCAGCGCGACGTCTTCTCGCGTGAGCTACACGATGGCATAGGCCCGCTGCTATCCTCAGCCAAGATGTCACTCTCGGCACTCGGCCGCGCAGAACTTACAGAGAAGGAGAGGACGACGCTGCGTAATACATCACAGGTCATTGATGAGGCCATACGTTCGCTACGCGAGATATCTAACAACCTATCGCCACATGTGCTCAACAACTTTGGCCTTGCACGTGGCATCAAGAACTTCGTAGATAGGCTCTCGGCGATGCACGAGGTGAAGATAGAGTTCGACACCGACCTGCGCGACGAACGCTTCGACTCCAACATCGAGGTTATACTATACCGTGTGGTCTGCGAGCTTATAAATAACTCGCTTAAGCACTCACACTGCACAACCATAAACCTATCTCTGCGTCACGCCAATGGATGCCTTATTGTAGAGTATGGCGACAATGGCTGCGGCTTTATGCCGCAGAGTGTCGAGCAGTGTGGCATGGGCCTATCGAACATACGTTCACGAGTATCATCCCTCGGTGGTAAGTTCACGATAAATAGTAGACCTAATGCCGGCATGACAGCACGCATAGCCGTGGCTACAGATGGCAACATCGAGCATGTCGCATCAGACATATACGACCAAATAAGCAATAACAAACGAGTACGAAGAGTAAGAAATGGTAGGAGAAAAGGTTAAAATAGTCCTTGTTGATGATCATACGCTTTTCCGCACAGGCCTGCGCGGACTATTGTCGCAGTGCGAGAACTATGATGTAGTGCGTGACTTTGGTAATGGCGAGGAGTTTCTCGCCATGCTGCCCACACTGACCGTAGATGTTGTCTTCATGGATATATCTATGCCAGGCATCGATGGCGCCGAGACCACACGCCGCGCACTGATGCTGCGCCCCGACCTCAAGGTCATAACACTATCTATGTATGGCGACGACCACTACTACTCACTAATGGTGGAGTGTGGAGCTTCAGGCTTCCTTCTAAAAGACTCCGACATCGAGGAGGTATACTCCGCTGTAGATAGCGTTGTCAAGGGCGATAGCTACTTCAGTGCTGCACTCCTCGGCTCCCTGACACGCAATATGAGCCGTCTTGCAACCACCGTCTCTGCCGACGATGATGCACTCTCCGACCGCGAGATAGAGATTCTCGTAGAGGTGTGTCGTGGTCTCTCTAACCAAGAGATTGCTGACAAACTATTCATCTCCAAGCGTACCGTAGATAAGCATCGTGCCAACATCCTCGAGAAGACAGGGTGCAAGAACACCGCCAACCTTGTGGTGTATGCTATTAAGAAACACCTCGTCGAGATATAGTTTATCGTGATAGTGACGCATCTGCGACACTTCAATCGACGCCGTCAATGGGACGTACGTCAAGTACTACCCATCGACGGCTTTCTCATGTCAGCACCACATCTACGCCACTCTGACGATAAACTGCATGGCGTGATAGCGACGCATATGCGGCACTTCAATCGACGCCGTCAATGGGATGTACGTCAAGTACTACCCATTCATCCCAATTTCATGTCGAGGCCAGGCCTAACACGGCTGCTGCATAGAGACCATATACCTACACAAAAAAAAGACCACCCACGGCTGTGGATGGTCTTTCGCTTTATCTGTCGCTAATGCGCTGCAGAAGATTACTTGTTGTAGGCCTTCATTACAGAGATGAGGTCGAGAACCTTGTTAGAGTAACCCCACTCGTTGTCATACCATGACACAACCTTCATGAATGTCTCATTGATAGCGATACCTGCAGTAGCATCGAAGATAGATGTGCGTGCATCACCGAGGAAGTCTGATGATACAACAGCCTCGTCAGTGTAGCCAAGGATACCCTTGAACTCGCCCTCTGATGCCTTCTTCATAGCTGCGCATACCTCCTCGTAAGTTGCAGGCTTCTCAAGGTTTACAGTAAGGTCAACAACTGATACGTCCAAAGTAGGAACACGCATAGACATACCTGTGAGCTTACCCTTAAGTGCTGGGATAACCTTACCTACAGCCTTTGCAGCACCTGTAGATGATGGGATGATGTTACCGCAAGCTGCGCGGCCACCACGCCAGTCCTTCAATGATGGACCGTCAACAGTCTTCTGTGTAGCTGTCACAGAGTGAACAGTTGTCATAAGACCGTTTACAAGACCGAAGTTGTCGTTAAGAACC
>JAZLCL010000003.1:0-63175 GCA_045614205.1 Alistipes sp.
ACAATCATTCTGCCTCCTCGCTACTATATCGAGATTATGCGTGCTGTATATTTGAAGGGAACGACCTTTGTGGATATGTGGCATAACTTTGCAGCACTCGGAGTATTTGTTGTAATCTTTAATCTTCTTGCTACCATAACATATAGGAAACGGACATAAAACGACAATGGCGCCCGTAATTAAAGGTAGTGTTCGGGCACTCTCGCCTCATTTTCGGGCTCAAATGGAAGTGATAAATGCGGGCAAACACCCGCATTTATGTACTAATTTTAACCAATAAACAAAAACCGCCCCGATTTTATGTACTATTTTGACCAATAAGTCACTTCTACCCAAGCCCCGGCGCACCTGAGATTTGGGTATAAACAAAAAAAGAGAGGCATTAACCTCTCTTTCTGTGGTGCCACCGGATTCGAACTGCGAAGCAGTAGAGCCGATACCACATAAAAAAGCGCAGGGTATAGCCCGAGCAATAAATCACTATCATATCGGCTCAACCAGCATTAAGTGAGCAAGGCCGCAGAACACAGCGTGGTTATTGATAGCTCATGATGTAGAACTGAGCCGAAGGCTTTGGGATTGTGAATGATGGTGTGGGCTTGCACACAAACCATCATACACAAGGCCAACAAGACGACGAACGTCGTCGGCTCTACATTGAACTGACTAAAAACAAAAAAAGAGAACCTCTTTCGAAGTTCTCTTCTTCGTGGTGCCACCGGGATTCGAACCAGGGACACAAGGATTTTCAGTCCTTTGCTCTACCAACTGAGCTATGGCACCATCATTATGTTGTGCTTATCTTTCCTTAAGCGAGTGCAAAGATAAGCACTTTTTTTTTATCTGCAAATTTTTAAGCGATAATTTTTACTTTTTTTTTGTGATAAATATCGCGTATTTTGCTAACCGTTTAACACTCTTATTATTATGCGTGGTGCCTATTTCTCGCGCACACAACGTATAGGGAGGGCATTTGCTCGGTGCATGGCATGTGCGCTGTCGAAACCATTCCATATGCGTGTCTGTGTGTTGAGGTCAAAGTACATAGCATTTGCCTTTGTACCATCGGTGCTTGCTGTCCAGTAGTAACCTGACCAGGGCACAGGAAGCTCCATGTCGTCGTTCATATTGTCGAGGCGACCATCCATATAGTTACGACGTCCCGCTGCCGAGAAGAAGTAGCTATTACCGTTTGTGGTATCCTCAAGTTGCCATCCGTAGAGTGGCTGTGCCTCGGCCCATGGCTTATTGTCATCCGCAGCTGCTATTGTCAGGGTCTCGTATACCGCACCATCTGGTACGTGCCAACCATAAGGGCATGGGTCCTCTTCACTCTTTGTAGTTGCATCCCATAGTGTGTCGTTCATGCCGTTATACATCCAGTCGTAGTTGTTGTCGGGGTTGCCGAGGATGATTGTCAGCGGGTTGCTACGCAACCACTCTGTGGTGCCTGTCTCGCTTGATGATGCCACATAGTCGAGGTAGAGGTTCTTCTCTGCATCGTTGTAGAGGCTTGCATCCTGGTTGCCCTCAAAGCGCCATGAGAAGGGTCCTGGAAGAGGATCTTTGCGACCCCACTGGTAGTATGTGCCGTAAGAGTTGTGTATCTTCTCGTGGTCGGTGCTGCCATTGCTGTTGCATGAGGCACCGAGGTTAATGTTCATAAGCTCCTGGCCGTTGAGGGTTATGATGTTCTCTGCGGCTGTAGGGTCGGTGCTTGTTACCCATATATGCCAGCTCCAGATGAGCTCCCCGGCAGCGTTGTATGCGCCAATCACGGCATTACCATCGTAGACACGGTTTAGGGCGTTGTCATCATCATCTACGGCATTCTCGAGGTAGAATGTGGCATAGCCATCGCGTAGGTCGAGGTACTTGATAAGGTCCACACGTGTCTGCCATAGCAACTTAACGGATGCTGTGGCCAGTGGTGTCGAGCTACCGCCAGTGTATGGGTCGAATTTGTAGCGTGTCTCATACTTCGTTGCCACGTAGCAGTTTGCTGGTGCTGCGCTGTAGTCCACATCCTCATTCTCGAGTATCGCCACGTATATTGTCACGCTAGCTGTGGCGCCTGTTGGTGTGTATGCCGTAAGAGAGATGTTACCGTAGCGTGCCTCATCGTTGTCGAATGATGATGGTGCTGTCACGGTGATGGTGCCCTTGTACATATCTATATCGTCTATCACCCATCCTGCGGGCTGTGATGTCACACTAATAGATGTGATGTTGGCACTCTCAAAGTCTGTTGTTCCTGTTTGTCCTGGCATAGAGACGAGGATGCTACCCGAGGGCACCGAGAACGACTTTGTCTCCTCCTTGCTACATGCGCCGAGGATGAGTGCCACGCCAAGTGTGAGCATCACTGCGATATTACCTAAACACTTTCTCATATATTGTCCTTTTTTATTATCGTTAATTGTAGTCTATAACCTCTATTGTTGCCACCATGTCGGGGTACTTATCTGTGAGTGCGGCAAGGAGCATATCGGCTTCGGAACGTTCTGTGAATGTTCCTATGGCGAATTTCGCACCACGGCGCGATATCATCTTGTCGGGCGAGGTGTTGTTTATTGTTTCGCGCATCTCGTCACTCAACGTCTCGCACTCTATCATCACGATATATCTGTTACCTACGGGTGCTGTAACCTCCTCCTTCTGTTCGTCGCTTTCCTCGGCGGTGATGTTTACCATCACGCCATCATACCAGCGGCATATTTCGGGTCGCTTGAAGCCCTTCTCCTTGAGGAATAGGAGTGCTTCGTTTGCCTCCTGTGGCGATGAAAAACCACCGGCGTAGTAGCTGTAGCTCTCATCCTCGTTCTGCGCTATGTATAGAGGCTGCACACCCTTGAAGAGTGTCATAGGCTGCTTGCTACGGAATGTGCCGAGGAGTATGCGGTACATGAGTCCTCGTTCATATACCTTGAGCTCGGGGACAGGGTTTGTTGAGTTGTAGTAGTTTGTGCGGCCGATGACTATAGGCTGGTAGTCGAGGAAGAGACGTCTCTCGAGACGAATATCATCGAGTCGATAGTCGGGCAGCTGCATACTGTTACGCACACCCTGCAATGAGTCGGCAGCCTCCTCTAGACCCATCTCGCGTGAGAAGTTAATCTCGAAGTCGAGGAGTGTGGGGTAGCCCATCGCGTAGTGTGCAAGACCATCCGAGGCGTAGAAGCCCTCCTCACGTGCGCTGCGCTGCTGCATCTCCGCGAAGTCGGCAGATGAGCTGTCGAGAAGGTCGTAACGGTGGTTAACCTCGAGGATGTAGCCGTAGGCGTAGTACTTGGCGTCTATCACGCGGTGCCACTGCGATGCTATCTGTGCGTCGAGTCTATCTATATCCTCGCGTAGTGTGCCGTAGATGACAAATAGCGAGTCAGCCGTAGCCTCACTCTGCGTTGTTGTATACTCCGATGCTGTGCTGCGCAGACGACGGTATGACTCGATGTAGGCATCGGCGAGTACTGGCAGGCCGCGGTCAAGCTCCTCGGCAGCACATAGCTCCTCATAGTCCTCCTTGTTGAGGGTGTTACGCACGATGTCGTTCTCTGTGAGGTTGCGCACACCACGACTTGGTGCCACTATGATGCTGTCGGCCTCCTCTGCGATGTCGTCGGTGAAACTATTCTCTGCATAGTTGAGCTCTGTGCTTGTACGGGCATACATATGCTCGATGATGTATGTCTGCTCCATGTTGTTTAGCTCGGTGATGACGTCACCACGCTGCTGGCGTAGCTCGAATACCTCCTCCTCGAGGGCGAGGATATATGTTGAGAAGCCCTCCATGTCGAAGTTCTCGGCGGTGAGGGTGTCACGACTTAAGCTGAACTGCTCGCGTGCCGATGCTATGATGTGCTGCACAGAGTCCTCCCTCTCTAATAGAAGGCTATTCTGTCGCTTAAGCTCCAGATAGCGGGGGTTGGTGTCGAGGCCTGGGAAGTTAGGCTCGTCGTTTGTTGTTAGAGCCATCGCTGCTACCGAGACCGTCGCAAGTATGAGTGTTGTTATATATCGTCTATGTATCATATCCTATCCTTTATGCTGTGCTATCTCCAAGAACGTATGAAGAGCAGCTGTATGAAGCCAAATATCTCGAGACGTCCTACGAGCATCAGCACCGTTGAGTTAAACTTAAGTATTCCGGGCAGGTCGGAGAAGTTTTCCAACGAACCCACCTCACCGAAGCCTGGGCCTACGTTGCTCAAGCACGATATCGAGGCGGTGAAACCTGTGAGTAAGTCGCATCCGAAGATGGTGTATATAATTGTGCCAATGAGCACGAGCATTATGTACGACACTATGAATGTCATCACAAGGCTTTGCACACCATCATCCTGCACCATGCCGTCAACCTTTGTGCGTATCACAGCGTTGGGATGCAGCTGTATCTTCATGCGGTTGCGTATCACCTTTGAGGCTATGAGCAGTCGGTCGACCTTCATGCCTCCAGATGTTGAGCCCGCACATCCGCATATCACCGAGCAGAATACCAGCAGCACTACGGCTACGGGAGTCCACGTGTTAGTATCTGCCGTCGCAAATCCCGAGGTTGATGATATGCTCACCACCTGGAATGATGCATGACGCATAGCCTCGCCAAATGTGGGGTATATGTCCTGCGCTACGAGGCTTGTGGCGATGATGATCGATATGACGAGCATCATCACTATGAACGTACGAACGACCTCGGAACGGAAAATATTGTTTCTGCGACCAGTGAGTGTGGCATAGAGGATGCCGAAGTGTATCGCCGACAGCGTCATCGCTGTCATCATTATAGCCTCAATCCATGGGTTGTCCCAGAAGGCTACAGATAGGTTCTTGGTGCTAAATCCGCATGTTCCGCACGAAGACATGGCGTGTGTTGCGGCATCAAACCATGTCATGCCAGCATACTTGAGTGCAAGAGTCGTTGCAAGGGTAAGACCTGCGTATACGAGGACAAGTATGCGGAAGATAACCTTTGAACGGTAGTGGAAGTTATCCTTGGCTATGGAACTCATTTCCACGCTTGTGAGCATGTGGCGGCTCTTGCCCATCGATGGTAGGATGACGAGGGCGAACATAACAACGCCTATACCACCTATCCATGCAGACGATGCTCGCCAGAAGAGCAGGCCTCGGGGTAGGAACTCTATGTCGTTGAGTATCGATGCTCCCGTCGTTGTGAATCCCGAGACACTCTCGAACCAGGCGTTTATCATGGTGAACTCACCGCCCCAGATAAGGTAGGGGAATGTGCCCACAACACATGCTACGAGCCATGATCCTACGACTATGCCGTAACCCTCCTTTGTGGTGATCTCACTAACCTTCTCCACGAAGAATAGAGGGAAGATGCCGAGTAGGGCGGTCATGAATGACGACAATAGCAATGGGTAGTATGCAGAGTCGTAGCCGTTGAGCATCGACACTACTGCCGATGCCAACATGAAGGCTGCGATAAACTGCATCACCATGCCTATGTATCGTATCACGACGTGTACTCTCATGCTGTTGCCTCTCTATCGGAATTTTGCTATTAGTGCAGCTATGCGTTCACGCAACGTCTTTATCTCGTCACGACAAGGTATCGTAGCATCAAAGTGTGTGCGGTAACGTAGATAGTCGCCAAGCTCATCGTTGATGCGTAATACGGGTTTTACGAGGTAGTGGTGTAGGAAGTAGTAGAACATGAGCACCACGACAATCATAACCACCAGTGAGATGAATACGGGTGTCACAGCACGACGTGCCGTGTGACTCAATCTGTTTACATCGGGACCGAGGGTGCTCTCCGAACCGGTCATGTAGCGTGTTATCTGGTTCGATACACTAACGTATTCGGGCTTATACTCCTCGATGTACCACATATGTGTCGAGTTGCTTGCTATGCTGTCGTATGCTATGGCGCGGTGTATGTCGCCGTTGATGTATGCCTGTGCCAGGGTGTTGATTCTGCTGGCGTGTATTACCAACGAGTCTGTGGCCATGGGCGTCTCCGTCTTGCTCATTCGTGAGTGTGCCTCCTCTACGGCTGTTGAAAGACGGTTTATGGATGTCTCGCAGTGGCGGTAGTGCGATGATATGTCGTTCAGCGTGCCACCGATCACAGCCATGGATATCATGGCGTCGTTCTGCTCGTTGAGGGCAGATATCATCTCACTCGCCAAGTCCACATTCGCCTTACTTGCGCGAAGAATCTCCTCCGTGTCGTGGCTCACGCGTTCGAGCTCGAATAGCGACATGGCACCCGAGAAGAAGAGCAGAAGGATGATACTAAAAAACGATAGCCTTACACGGCTCTTCACCGACGCTATTGTAAATATATCTTTCAGCCAGTTTAGCATATTCTTATTGCCGAGTTTAGTCTGTTATACAAACGAGCAGTGGGGTAGTCTTGCTACCGTGCTCCAAATCTCGACAAAAGTAATACTTTTGTGCGAATTATCCAACTATTTCGGAGCTAATGTTACCCTCGCTGTCAAATGCCACGAGGCGGACACGGCAGAAGTTGTTGATGAGGGCTGTGTCGTAGGGTGCCGACACGCGTAGGTAGTTGTCTGTGTAACCATACATTAGACCACTGCGGTCTGTGCTCTCGAATAACACCTCACGTTCTGTGCCTAAATATTTGCTTGCAAACTCTCTGTGTAGTCTGTTGCTTAACTCTTCGAGGCGGCTAACACGTTCTGTCGATATCCTCGACTGCACCTTGTTGGGCATATCTACAGCTGGTGTGCATGGGCGTTCAGAGAATGGGAAGATGTGTAGGAACGATGCTCCTACCTCTTCCAAAAGACGATATGTCTCTAAAAACTCCTCCTCACCCTCGCCAGGGAAACCTACTATCACATCTACGCCGAGGAAGGCATCAGGCATCAGACTTCGTATCTTTGCTATACGTTCGCGATAGCGGTCTGCAGTGTAGCGGCGGCGCATGAGTCCGAGGATGCGTGTTGAGCCACTCTGTAGTGGTATGTGAAAGTGAGGAACAAATTTAGGTGATGCTGCGCAAAACTCTATAATCTCGTCTGTTATGAGGTTTGGCTCTATACTAGATATTCTATATCTCTCAATGCCCTCTACCTCGTTCAATGCCTTCAGCAGGTCGATGAAACTCTCGCCTGTTGTGCGTCCGAAGTCGCCAGTGTTGATGCCCGTAATTACAATCTCCTTCTGTCCTGCTGCGGCTATCTCCTCTGCCTCGCGCACAATCTCCGAAATGGCGATATTCCTACTTGAACCACGGGCATAGTGTATGGTGCAGTATGCGCACTTATAGTCGCATCCATCCTGCACCTTGAGGAAAGATCGTGTGCGGTCGCCCGATGAGTATGCTGCAAAGAAGCGAGTCATGTTCTCCACCGAGCAGCTGTATACCTCGGCCTTGTCGCGTGTGCGTAGCTCCTCCACGCGGCGGAACATGTCGCCCTTATCGTTGTTGCTCAACACGATATCGACACCCTCGATGGCGGCAATGTCGTTTGGTTTGAGCTGTGCGTAGCATCCCGTTACGGCGATTATGGCGTCTGGATTTCTGCGATGTATCTTGCGTATTATGTTACGACACTTCTTGTCGGCGTGTTCTGTCACGGAGCAGCTGTTTATTATTGCCACGTCTGTGGGTTCTGAAGGCTCTACACGGCGGTAACCGCCACGTTCGAACTCGCGTGCCAAGGTTGATGATTCAGAGAAGTTGAGCTTGCAGCCCAACGTGTGAAAACTTACCCTTTTTTGTGTCATATTTTGTCCTTTTACAATAAAATTGTAATCGTCATCGACGATCACTTCCAGGGGCGAAGTTACAAAAAGTTATACGAAAGTGAAAAAAAGTTTTCATAGTATTACAAAAAAAAGTAAATTTGCACGTTTGTAATAATGTGTATGCTGGCATTTTTTGAGAACATATTTTCGTACGACTTTCTTACTAACGCCTTTATCGCGTGTGTGCTTTCGGGTATAACATGTGGTATTGTAGGCAGTTATATCGTTTCGCGACGTATGGTGTTTCATAGTAGCGGCATCACTCATGCCTCCTTTGGAGGCCTCGGTATGGCCCTCTATTGGGGCATAAACCCGCTTCTTGGAGCACTCCTCTTTGCGGCAGTATCCTCTGTGGGCATCGAGTTTGCCTCACGCCGTGGCCGTATCAGGGAGGACTCGGCAACGGGAATAATATGGTCTGTTGGCATGGCACTCGGAGCGCTATTCATGTCGCTGCGCCCAGGGTATGCTACCGACCTTACGAGCTACCTCTTCGGCAACATACTGCTTGTTACCGATAGCGATATTATGTGGCTGGCACTGCTCACCCTCCTCCTAGTTGTGGGTGCAGTGGTGTGGCTTCGTAAGCTTATGTATGTGACCTTCGACGAGGAGTATGCCCGCAGTCAGGGTGTCCCAGTTGTGCGTGTGGCATACATCATGGCCATGATCATCGCCGTGACCATCGTGATGTCTATCAAGGTTATGGGCATCATACTTCTTCTATCGCTTGTAACCATCCCTGTGGTTGTGGCTAATGCTCTGACCAAGGACTTTAGAGCCATTGCGCCCATAGCTGCGGCAATGGCCGTGGTGGGTAACATAGCTGGCTTCATGTTGAGCTATGCCTGTGACCTGCCTACAGGTAGCTGCATAATATTCATCCTTATTTTACTCCTTGTAGTGGTGAAGTTATTCACACTACGCCACCGTTGAAGCCTATGAAAAAGATACATAAACTCGTGCTTAAAGCCTATGTAGGCCCTTTGGTAGCCATCTTCTTCATCGTACTCTTCGTGCTGATGCTGAACTTCGTATGGCGCTATATTGACGAGCTTACGGGTAAGGGTCTCGACTCGGGTACCATCACCGAGCTCTTCATATGTGGTACCATCAATATGGTGCCTCTGGGTCTGCCTCTGGCTATGTTGCTCTCTGCAATCATGGCTATGGGTAACCTTGGTGAGAGCTTCGAGCTGCTGGCTATGAAGTCGTCGGGATTGTCGCTTATGCGCATCCTCAAGCCTCTTCTTGTGGTTGTCTTTCTCATCTCCGTAGGTAGCTTCTTCATCTCGAACAACCTTGTGCCGTATGCCAATCAGCGTATGTATGACATCCTTTTCGACATACGCGAGCAGCGCCAGGAGCTAAAGTTCCAGGATGGTGTGTTCTTTAATGGTCTACCCAATATGAGTATACGTGTTGGTCATCAGGACCAGGAGTCGGGCCTCTTGCACGATGTGCTCATCTACGACACACGTTCGCGTAATGGCGATATGACAACAACTATTGCCGACTCGGGATATATACGTATGTCGGCGGATAAGGCATATCTCTATGTCACGCTTTTCAATGGTCACACCTATGAGCATACACGAAGCTCGCAGTGGTACGATAAGAATACCATGCGTGAGCATGTATTCTCGCGCCAGGATGGTACCTTCCCTGTGGATAAGGTTGCAAAGCGCGATGGCGATATGTCGCGTGAGTTTAGTGAGTCGCAGACACGCAACATGTCCGAGCTTGAGGAACTCATGGACTCTCTCCATATCCTCATAGATCGCAGTACGCTTGCCACATATGAGCCGCTGCTCAAGCGTCAGATATTTGTGCGAGATACGACGATACTTCCTGATGATAGTGTACGCTTTGACCGCACGGCATATCAAGCCTTCAACTTCTATGACTCATTGCCCGACGTATCTATGCGTCAGCGTGCCAAGATATACTCTACGGCATCAAATAATGCGCGTTCGGGACAGGGTTCTTATAGTTTCGATGAGCAGTCGTCGAAGGTTGCCCTCACACAGCTATACCGTGCCGAGACAGAGTGGCACCGTAAGCTTGTGCTCCCCATCTCTATCATCGTCTTCTTCATGATTGGTGCACCGTTGGGTGCCATCATCCGCAAGGGTGGTCTCGGTACGCCTATCGTCATATCTATATTCTTCTTCGTCATCTACTATGTCATAAGCCTTTCGGGTGAGAAGATGGCAAAGGAGGGTACATGGGAGGCTGTGTATGGTATGTGGTTGCCGGTATTTATCCTCACTCCCGTTGCCGTATACCTTACATACAAGGCTACTAACGACTCATCGTTGCTCGATATGGATTGGTACGATGTGCGTATACGTAAGTTCCGTAAGGCGGTGTCGAAGCGTCTGCCAGCATGGATGAAGAGATCAAAGAGAGGTAATAAAGTAAAATAAGATAGATGATGGAAGCCAAGAATTTGAGAATAGTGTTTATGGGTACTCCCGAGTTCGCTGCAACGTCGTTGCGCCGACTCGTTGCGGAAGGTTATAATATCGTTGCAGTGGTGACTACGCCTGATAAGCCTGCGGGCCGTGGCCTCAAGATACAGAAGAGTGATGTTAAGGTTGTTGCTGAGGAGCTCAACTTGCCTATCTTACAGCCCGAGAAGTTGCGTGATGAGGCATTCCTCGCAGCTCTCAAGGAGCTTGATGTAGATCTTGGTATTGTCATCGCCTTCCGCATGCTTCCAGAGGTTGTGTGGGCTATGCCACGCCTTGGCACCTTCAACCTTCATGCCTCGTTGCTACCCGAGTACCGCGGTGCTGCGCCTATAAATTGGGCGATCATCAATGGTGAGAGACGTACGGGTGTTACCACCTTCCTTCTTAACCATGAGATCGACAAGGGTGATATCATCGAGCAGACGGTAGTAGACATCCTTCCCGAGGATAACATCGGTACACTCTACGATAAGCTTATGTATACAGGTGCCGAGCTTGTCACTCGCACCGTAGATAAGCTCGCTACGGGCAACTATGAGGCCATCGAGCAGATGCATATAGATGAGAGCACGCTTAAGCCGGCTCCCAAGATCTTTAAGGATGATTGCCGCATAGATTGGAGTCGTGGTGTGGAGGATATCCACAACATGGTGCGTGGCCTCTCGCCATACCCATGTGCCTGGTCGCCAATATTTAAGGCGGGCACGGAGTCGGGTAGTGTGAAGATTTACGCTACGCATATCGAGAAGTGTGCCATGTCTGTTGCCCCAGGTAGTCTTCGTTGCGATGGTAAGGGCCTACTTGCTGTTGCTGCCGCCGATGGTTGGGTATATGTCGATGAGGTGCAGATGGCTGGTAAGCGTCGCATGAACATCAAGGAGTTACTTCTCGGCTGGCGCGATGCTGCGGAGTGCACATTTGCATAGAGGCTAACACCATTCCTATTACACTACCCATGAAGAGACTCTACATAATGCTGTTATGCACCATGATGCTTGTCGTGCCGTTATACGCCTCCAATGAGGGTGTAGAGGCTGAAGGTGGTGTGTCGCAGTTTCCCGCTTCGGGCATCACGCTTAAGCTTAATGGTGCCTACGCTGTTGTTGGCGTTATAAACCCGCAGGTGGAGTTTCGCTTGTCACCACACTCTGCCTTCCAGACAGAGATAGTATACTCACCATGGCGTTCTATCGATGGCCACCATATGCACTTCGGCATCTTCCTTAATGAGTACCGATACTATATCACTGAACGCACCAAGGGCCTATATGTGGGCGCTAATGCTGGCATGATGGCCTTCGATATGTCGAAACCATATCTCAAGGATGGGGCTCTCGTCTTCCAGAATAGATATTGTAAGGGCTTTGGTTTTATGCTTGGTGCTGTTGTAGGCTACGAGTGGCGCTTTGCGCGTCGCTGGCTTCTCGATGCCTATGCTGGCTTCGGTTATATGCATAGCCTATATGTGGGCTACTCTATGGATGGTGTTGTCGATATGTATCCTCACCGCCCAGCACATAAGCAGCCATCATCTCCCGATCCTCTTAATGCCTCTGCCGAGTGGCTGCCAACAAAGATTGGTTTATCTATTGGCTTACTGCTGTGGAGTAAATAGAGTGTGTATAGCGTGGCGCTATGTTACTATGGTGCCTATGCACTGAAAAAGAAAAATGTCTGTTCAAAACCTTGAACAGACATTTTTTAGTAGCGAGACCCAGGATTGAACTGGGGACCTCATGATTATGAATCATGCGCTCTAACCAGCTGAGCTATCTCGCCATTGCTCTGAAAGCGAGTGCAAAGATAGGGTATTTTTCTAAACTTCCAAAATTTTTCACAACTTTTTTTATAAATTTTTTCATTAAATAGCTCACCATCCCTCCGCCATTATGCCTATGGTGTAAATAATGTATTGCGCCTCAAAGTGTTAGTATTATGATGCAATAAAAATAGAGCCTAAACCAATATTTAGGTTTAGACTCTACAATTTTGCTGTTAGCTTACTACTCCGCCTTCGACTCGCAGTATACGCAGCGAATAACATCTTCCGACTGCTCGAAGCGTGGACGTACTGGCTCGAGGTTCGAGATGCAAAGTGGGTTAGGACACTTGCATGCCATAGCCTCGCCACCATGGTCGAAGGTGCGTGATGCATCATCCTGCCACTCGAGGAGCTTGAGGATAAGTGCCATGCGCACAAACTTACCATTCTCCACCTGACGGAAGTATGCCGCACGTGGGTCGCTGTCTACGTCTATGGCAATCTCGTTGACACGTGGTAGTGGGTGAAGAACAGCCATGTGTTCCTTTGCACCACGCATCTTCTCTGCATCGAGGATGAAGCAGTCCTTAACACGTTCGTACTCCTCCATGTCTGTGAAGCGTTCCTGCTGCACACGTGTCATATAGAGGATGTCTACGTCGCCAATGACGCTTTCTATATCTGTTGCCTCGCGGTACTCCACACCATATCTGTCGCACACATCACGCTTGATATAGTCGGGGAGTGCCAACTCTGGAGGCGAGATAAGTACGAACTTGGTGTTCTCGTAGCGTGTCATCGCCTTGATAAGCGAGTGCACGGTACGACCATACTTAAGGTCACCAACAAGACCTATTGTTAGGTTGTTGAGTGTTCCGAGCTCGCGCTTTATTGTAAGCAGGTCTGTCATCGTCTGCGTAGGGTGGCTGTGAGAGCCATCACCTGCGTTGATGATAGGTGTGCGCGACACCTCTGTTGCGGCGAGAGGTGCTCCCTCCACCTTGTGGCGCATGGCGATGATGTCGGCGAAGCAGTTCATAACCCTCACGGTATCCTGCACCGTCTCACCCTTCGACACCGATGACGACTTGGCATCGGCAAAGCCCAAGACGTTACCTCCGAGCTCCATCATTGCTGCTGTGAAGCTCAAGCGTGTGCGTGTGCTGGGCTCGTAGAAGAGTGTCGCGAGCTTCTTACCACGACATACGTCGCTATACTTCTCGCGGTTGGCGATGATATCCTCTGCTACAGCTATTATCTCGGCGATCTCACCTACCGAGAGGTCTGTAGGGTCTATTAAGTGCTTCATACGTTAACCCTCCTATTTAATCCAACTCTCGTCAGAAGGGTTGTTTCTGAACTTCAAGATGCGCTCCTTATCCTCGGCCTTGATGTAACCCTCCTCAGCAGCAACCTCAACAAGAGCATCAAGGTTAGAGAGTGAGTAGTTCTTTGCCTCGGCAGCTGCCAAGCGGTCCAGACCCTTCTGCATGCCGTATGTGAAGATGCTCACGATACCGAGAACATCGGCACCAGCGTTGCGCAATGCCTCAACAACCTCTATGCAGCTACCGCCTGTAGAGATGAGGTCCTCAACAACAACTACCTTCTGACCCTTCTCGAGCTTACCCTCGATCTGGTTGCCACGACCGTGGTCCTTCGAGCCAGAACGAACATAACCCATAGGGAGGTTAAGAATTGTTGCTGTGATGGCTGCGTGCGCAATACCTGCTGTAGATGTACCCATGAGCACCTCTACCTCGGGGTAGTGCTTACGGATGAGTTCGGCAAGACCCTCCTCCACGTGGTTACGCACCTCGGGAGCAGTGAGTGTTAGACGGTTGTCGCAGTAGATAGGGCTCTTGATGCCACTTGCCCATGTGAATGGCTGCTCGGGGCGCAAGAATACAGCGCCGATAGACAAAAGGTCTTTTGCAATCTTCTTTTCCATAATATCTCTGTTTTTATATTTTCGTTTCTTGTTGACTACTCCTCGGCAAACTCTTTCATGCAGCGTTCGTATGCCGCAACAGGATCATCGGCAGCGGTGATAGGACGACCTACGACGATGAAGTCAGAGCCAATCTCACGAGCACGTTCAGGTGTTGTGACACGCACCTGGTCGCCTACGTCGCCATCAGCGAAGCGTACGCCAGGGGTTACGGTCATAAACTCCTTGCCACATGCCTCCTTAACCATCGCAGCCTCGAGTGGTGAGCATACCACGCCATCCAAGCCCGCAGCCTTTGCATTCTCGGCATACTTAACGATTGTGTCGTTGATAGATGCACCGATGAGCAACTCCTTCTGCATACGTTCCTCGGATGTAGATGTTAGCTGTGTCACGGCAATGAGGAGAGGACGTGTGCCATCCTCGCGTGTGAGACCCTCGATAGCGGCCTTCATCATATCTACAGTACCTGCTGCGTGTACGTTTGTCATGTCTACATCGAGGTTACGCAATACCGACATAGCCTTCTTCACGGTGTTTGGAATGTCGTGGAGCTTGAGGTCGAGGAATATACGGTGGCCACGCGCCTTGATTGTACGCACAATCTCTGGACCCTCGGCATAGAAGAGCTCCATGCCAATCTTCACAAATGGCTTACGGCCTGTGAACTTATCAAGGAAGTTAAGTGTCTGCTCCTTGCTGCTAAAGTCGCAAGCAATAATTACATCACGCTTACTCATAATATCTCTTTTTTATTGTTATTCACTATTTTACAATGCCAATGATGTCGCGGAGACGTTCTATGCCAAGGCGTTCCATCTCCTGGGGTAGTGCCTCGATAATCTCCTTTGCCGCATATGGATTCTTGAGGTTTGCAGCACCAACCTGAACGGCTGTAGCACCCGCCATCATCATCTCGATGACATCAGAGGCAGAGCTCACACCGCCACAACCCATAACGGGAATGTTACAAGCGTTTGCCACCTGGTATACCATGCGCACAGCAACTGGGAATATAGCATCTCCCGAGAAACCACCCATCTTATTTGCGATGACAGGCTTACGACGCACGGTGTCTATGCGCATGCCGAGAAGTGTGTTGATAAGGCAGATACCATCAGCCCCCGCCTCCTCACATGCACGTGCTATAGCCACTATGTCTGTTACGTTGGGGCTCAACTTGATGAATACGGGCTTTGTTGTCACCGCCTTAACACGTCGTGTAACCTCGGCTGCCGACTCGGGCTGTGTGCCGAAGCTCATGCCGCCATTGTGTACGTTGGGACACGATACGTTGACCTCGATTATCTCCACCTGCTCCTCCTTGTCAATCTTCGCGCAGCACTCCTCATACTCCTCCAACGAGAAGCCGCTGATGTTTGCCACGATAGGGTTGTGGAAGATGGTGCGTAGGTTTGGTAGCTCCTCGGCGATGACCTTGTCGATGCCAGGGTTCTGAAGACCTACCGAGTTGATGAGTCCCGATGTGCACTCCGCTATGCGAGGTGTGGGGTTGCCAAAGCGCGCATCACGTGTTGTACCCTTGAATGATATAGCACCGAGGCAGTCGAGGTCGTAGTACTCAACGAACTCACGGCCGAAGCCGAAGGTTCCCGATGCGGGAATCACGGGGTTGTTGAGCTTCACGCCGCAAAGCTCAACAGATGTGTCGAAGTGCTTTACCATATAATCTCCTCTCTTTTAAGTACTGGACCATCCTTGCAAATACGCTTGTAGCCATACTTTGTCTTACATGAGCAGCCCATGCATGCGCCAAAGCCGCAACCCATGCGTTCCTCGAAGCTGAACTCCGCAGGTGTCGCCGTAGCGTCATATAGCGCCTTGAGCATTGGTAGTGGACCACATGTGTATAGGTAGTCAAACTCTATTGCTGCCTCGCGTATAGCATCTGTCACAAAGCCCTTGATGCCCTGCGAGCCATCGGCAGTCGCCACGTATACATTTACGCCCAACGCCTTGAACTCCTCAACATAGAACACCTCGGCATCAGTGTTGAAACCTACAATTACCGTAGGACACTTACCCTCTGCTATGAGGCGCTTGCAGAGGTTGTACATGGGTGGCACTCCTACACCACCACCCACAAGTAGTGGTCGCTGTGCATCGTTCTCGGTAGAGAAACCGTTGCCAAGACCTGTGAGTACATCGAGCTTGGTGCCCACAGCCATCTGTCGCATCTGCTCCGTGCCGCTACCCACTACCTTATATATAATAGTAATGGTGTTGTCGTCGTAGTCGGCAACAGATATTGGGCGGCGCAAGAACTTACCCTCAAGCTCTATGTTGATGAACTGTCCCGAGTGTGTGATGTACTGCGTATCGCCCTCCAACACCATGCGGTATACCACAGGTGTTAGAGGCTCGTTACTTACTATTGTGTATATACCCTTCTTATACATTGTTATTCTGCATCGATTGTCGATACACCGAGTGTTATCTCCTCCAATACGTCGAGAAGCACGCTTACAGTCTCCAATGCTGTGAAGATTGTTACGTTGTTCTCCACGGCGCAACGACGGATGTCGTAGCCATCGAGACGTGCACTATGCTGGTTGATATCGATAGTGTTGATAACATAGTTTACGTGACCCTTGCGGATAGACTCGAAGATCTCTGTCGAGCCCTCGCTGAGCTTCTTGAGCATACGTGTGCGGATGCCATTCTCGCGTAGGAATGTCGCAGTACCACCTGTAGCTTCGATGTTGAAGCCGAGCTCGTAGAAGCGGCGGATGAGAGGCAAGGCACGTGGCTTGTCGGCATCGGCGATAGATACGAAGATTGTACCGTAGTTGGCAATCGTCATACCTGATGACTGCAACGACTTATAGAGTGCACGACGCAACGATGAGTCGTAGCCGATAGCCTCACCCGTAGACTTCATCTCTGGTGATAGGTACGAGTCTACACCGCGAATCTTGGCGAATGAGAAGGCTGGAGTCTTTACGTACCAACGTTTCTTCTCGTCTGCAACAATCTTATCTACACCCTGCTCCTTGAGTGACTTGCCGAGCATCACGTTTGTTGCGATGTTAGCCATAGGTGTGCCTGTAGCCTTTGAGAGGAATGGCACGGTACGTGAAGAACGTGGGTTAACCTCAATCACGTATACCATATCCTTGTCGTCGGCAATGAACTGGATGTTGTAGAGGCCTACGATGCCAATCTCCTTACCGAGGCGTATTGTGTAGTCAACGATAGTATCCTTAACCTTCTGGCTTACGCTGAATGTAGGATATACGCTTATAGAGTCACCCGAGTGGATACCTGTGCGTTCAACGTGCTCCATGATACCTGGGATGAATACGTCGGTGCCGTCGCAGATGGCGTCAACCTCCAACTCCTTACCCATGATATACTTGTCAACCAACACTGGCTGATCCTCGTTGATCTCGACGGCTGTCTTGAGGTAGTGGCGCAATGCCTCCTCGTTAGATACGATCTGCATGGCGCGACCACCGAGCACGTAGCTTGGGCGTACCAACACTGGGTAGCCGATGCGTTCTGCTGCTGCAACACCGCGTTCGATATCTGTGATAGCCTCGGCATCGGGCTGTGGGATGCCTGCACGGCGCATGATAGCCTCGAAACACTTTCTATCCTCGGCATTGTTGATGGCCTCGATGCCTGTGCCGATGATGTTGACACCTAGGTCGGCAAGAGGCTTTGCAAGGTTGATGGCTGTCTGACCACCGAGAGATACTACCACGCCGGTGGGCTTCTCAAGGTCGATGACATTCATAACATCCTCTACAGTCAGAGGCTCGAAGTATAGCTTGTCGCTTGTTGTGTAGTCTGTAGATACGGTCTCGGGATTGTTGTTGATGATGATAGCCTCGTAGCCTGCCTCGCGGATAGCCCAGATGGCGTGTACTGTAGAGTAGTCGAACTCGACACCCTGGCCGATACGTATAGGACCCGATCCGAGCACCACAATCTTCTTGCGGTCAGTGACTATAGACTCGTTCTCCTGCTCGTATGTAGAGTATAGGTATGGCACCTTTGAGTCAAACTCTGCAGCACAAGTGTCGATCATCTTGTATACTGGGAATATGCCATTCTCCTTACGCATGAGGAATACCTCACTCTCTGTCATGCCCCAGAGCATGCCGATGAACTTATCGCTGATGCCCATGCGCTTTGCATCGCGGAGCACATCGATGTCCTTGACATTCTCTCTTACCTGACGTTCCATCTCAACGATGTTCTTGAGTTTCTCGAGGAAGAAGAGGTCTATCTTTGTGTTGTCGTATACGTGGAGTAGGTCTACGCCGCGACGTATAAGCTCTGCAATAGCGTAGATGCGGTCGTCGGTACCCTTACGAATGTATGCAAGGATGCCCTCAACAGACATTGTGTCGAACTTCTTGTGGTAGATGTGGCATACGCCAGTCTCCAATGAACGTACTGCCTTGAGTAGACCCTCCTCGAATGTACGACCTACACTCATCACCTCACCAGTAGCCTTCATCTGTGTGCCAAGCTCATTCGATGCATCGCTAAACTTGTCGAATGGGAAGCGTGCAACCTTTGTTACGATGTAGTCCAATGTAGGCTCGAAGCTGGCTGGTGTGTTGGCGATGCGTATCTCGTCGAGAGTCATGCCTATGGCAACCTTCGCTGTGACACGAGCAATAGGGTAGCCGCTGGCCTTCGATGCGAGGGCTGATGAACGGCTCACTCGTGGGTTAACCTCGATGATGTAGTACTTGAACGATAGTGGGTCGAGGGCGAACTGCACGTTACAGCCACCCTCAATCTTGAGGGCGCGGATGAGCTTAAGGGCACTTGAACGGAGCATGCTGTACTCCTTGGCTGCCAATGTCTGGCTTGGCGCAACAACTATAGAGTCACCTGTGTGGATACCTACAGGGTCAACATTCTCCATTGAGCAGATGGCAATGGCTGTATCGTTGCTGTCGCGCATAACCTCGAACTCAATCTCCTTGTAGCCCTTGATGCTCTTCTCTACGAGTACCTGGTGGATAGGTGACAGAGCAAGTGCGTTACGCATTACGTCGCGCAACTCATCCTCGTTGTCCGCAAAACCACCACCTGTACCACCGAGTGTGAAGGCGGGGCGCAATACTACAGGGTAGCCAATCTCCTTTGCGGCCATGACACCCTCCTCGATAGAGTTTGTGATGTGTGATGGGATCACAGGCTCGCCGATGCGCAAGCATAGCTCCTTGAACAACTCGCGGTCCTCGGCCTCCTCGATAGAGGTGAACGATGTACCCAAGATCTCTACGCCACACTCCTCAAGGATACCCTTCTTTGCGAGCTGCACGGCGAGGTTAAGACCTGTCTGACCACCAAGACCTGGAACGATAGCATCGGGGCGTTCGTAGCGGATAATCTTGGCTACATACTCCAATGTTAGAGGCTCCATGTATACCTTATCGGCGATGTGCGTATCGGTCATTATGGTTGCAGGGTTAGAGTTCACGAGGATTACCTGATAACCCTCCTCCTTGAGTGCAAGACACGCCTGTGTACCTGCGTAGTCGAACTCTGCGGCCTGACCGATGACAATAGGGCCAGAGCCGATAACCATTACTTTCTTTATATCTGTTCTTTTAGGCATATTCTACTCCTCCATCATTTTAATGAACTTATCGAAAAGATATGTGCTGCTTGACTCTGGTGTGCAGTCGGGCTGATACTGTACAGAGAATGTCTTGTCAGTGATAGCCTCGATGCCGGCAACGGTGCCGTCCAAGAGGTTACGGTGTGTTACAGCGAGTGGTGTGCCCTCGAGTGATGACTCCTCAACGGTGTAACCATGGTTCTGTGTGACAATCTCGAGCTTGCCATTCTCCAAGTACTTAACAGGGTGGTTAGCGCCACGGTGACCGAACTTCATCTTTGTGATGTTAGCGCCGTAGCTCATCGCTATGAGCTGGTGACCTAGGTCTACGCCGAACATTGGCAACTTGCCACGCAACTCCTGCAATGTCTTACATACCACGGCAGCATCTGCTGGGTCGCCAGGACCATTCGAGATGAAGATGCCATCTGGATTGAAGGCCATGATCTCCTCGGCTGTAGAGTTGTAAGGCACGATTGTCACGTTGCAACCCTTGGCATTGAGCTGACGCACGAAGCTGTACTTAATACCGCAGTCGATAGCCACTACGTCCCACTTGTGATTAGGAGTACGTGAGAACCAACGCTTCTTGCAGCTTACTCGTTCGAGCATGTTGCGACGTGTGAGAGTGATGCGGATAAGCTCCATCGCCTCGTCATGTGGCATGTCGTAGTCTACGATGGCAGCCTTCTGCGTACCCTCGTTGCGGATGATGCGTGTGATCATACGTGTATCTACACCGCTTATGCCAGGGATGTTAAGCTCCTCGAAAGTCTCGTTCATAGTCTTTGTGTAGCGGAAGTTGCTTGGTGCATCGCAGCACTCGCGCACAACCATACCGCCCATCGATGGGAACTTACTCTCATAGTCCTCATCCATAAATCCGTAGTTACCCATGAGAGGGTATGTCATAACTACAATCTGGTCGGTGTACGTTGGGTCGGAAACAATCTCCTGATAACCTACCATTGAGGTGTTGAAGACAATCTCACATACGGCGTTGTTCTTTGAACCAAAGCCGTAGCCCGGAAACTCCTTGCCATTCTCAAGTACAAGTTTCTTGGTAAAAGGTCTCATCTACTTTGTGTTTTTATATTATTTGTTTTTGTTGTCGTATACTATGTTACCACGGTGTATTGTCATCACCACATCTCCCGTCATCTCTCTGCCATCGAACATTGTGATGCGGCCCATAGAGTAGAAGTTGTTGCTATCTACGCGCCACTGACGGTCTGTGTCGAGGAGCACCACATCTGCCCTGTCGCCAATGTTTAGGCCACCCTCGATGCGGAACACCTTGCGTGGGTTGATACTCATAATCTGGATGAGGTGCTCGAGGCTTATCACGCCTCTCTTCACGAGGTGTGTGTTGAGTGCCGCGAAGGCAGTCTCAAGACCTACGATGCCCATGGCGCTATCCTTAAGACCACGTGACTTCTCCTCAACGCTGTGTGGAGCATGGTCTGTGGCTATCATGTCGATGGTGCCATCCTTGATACCCTCGATGAGTGCTGCGCGGTCCTCTGCCGAACGAATAGGAGGGTTCATCTTCCAGCGTGCATCCTCCTGTAGGTCCATGTCTGTGAAGATGAGGTAGTGTGGTCCAGTCTCGCATGTGACCTTCACGCCACGTGCCTTCGCCTCGCGCACCAGTGCCACGGTCTCCTTTGTTGAGATGTGGCATACATGGTAACGTGCACCGAGCTTCTCGGCTATCTCTATGTCGCGGCGTACCTGCTCCCACTCACTCTCCGAACATATGCCCTTGTGACCATGTGTGCGGGCATACTCGCCATCGTGAATGTAGCCACCCTTGAGTAGCTCCTCCACCTCGCAGTGTGCCGCTATCAGCTGGTCGTGCTTCACAGCCTCGGTCATGGCTTTGTGCATCATGCCGTCAACCTGTACGCCGCTACCATCGTCAGAGAAGGCACAAACCTTACCTGCGAGTGCTGCCACGTCAACCAACTCTTCGCCCTTGCGACCTATGGTTATTGCGGCGTATGGTAACACCTCTATCTTGGCATCGCTATCGATGATGTCTTGCTGCACCTTGAGGTTCTCCACGCTGTCGGGAACGGGATTGAGGTTGGGCATCGAACATACGGTAGTATATCCGCCACGTGCTGCAGCCATGGTGCCTGTTGCGATACGTTCCTTGTAGCCGTATCCTGGCTCACGGAGGTGTACGTGGACATCTACAAATGCGGGTGCAACTATCAATCCTGTGGCATCGATGACTTTGTCATCAGCCGTAGGCTCTATACACTTTGCACGTTCGGCTATCTTGCCGTCAACTATTGCAACATCCTCACTTCCTGCACCTATCACAGTGCCGCCCTTGATTACTATTCTCTCTTTTCCCATATATAAAAAAACAGCGACCCTGAAGGTCGCTAATATCAATTAAAAACAGTGATTCCAAATGAGTTGAAGCATCGACGATAACCACGAGACTGCTTGTTTCGCAGACTACAATTCGGATGGTTATTTATCGATCGCTTCATATACTTATTATATTTCGTGCAAAGGTAAGAAAATTTTATGACTCTCGCAATAGTTTTTTGTAATATTTTATGACGTTGAGATGGTGTTTAAATCATAAGTACAACTTTTGTATGGAACTTGCTAATGTTGGAATATTTTGTTGTCCTCCTACCTCTATCTTTGGGGTTGTATGTTGAGGCCTTATCGGGGTGTTTTGTCGTTGATAGAAAGATGGTGAGGCTTACGCAAAAAAACGGCAAGCCTCACCATGTAAAATTATACTTTATGTAAATATTATAATCTACTGATTAACCAATGATTATTATAAACTTAATCATAGAATCCAATCTGCTCTAATCTATTGTCTATCTGCTCTATGAGAGTCTCTTTTCTGTCGCGTAGAGCATTGTATTCTTCATCGAACTCCTCATCGTTTTTATCGATAATCTGATCAGCCTCATTCTCCCAATGGTCGAGTAGTGGAAAGATGCTTATGAAGTCTATGTCGTCAAGATTATACAACTTCTTATAGAAGTCTATTCTCTGCTCTGATGTATGTTCCAGATTTCTTGCCTCGAGCACTAAAATATCCTTCTCGAAGGCCTGAACCTTCTCGATTGCTCTCTCTGCACTATTGCTGCAACTTGTCAATGTGATGGTGGCTAAAGATATAAATAGGAGTATAAATATCTGTTTCATAACTATCTGTGTTTTGTGGTTGATAGATTTCGTTCTGCTATAGGTCCAGTCTGTCGGCTCTTCTATCTATTTGGTCTTCGAAGGTGTCCGCTTGCTCCTCGAGGTTATATGCATCTCTAAACTCTTCATCCTCGAATATTTCGAGCTCGTCTAACCACTCCATGCGTGCTTCATCATACTCCCATATATACTCTATGGCTTTTGCGAACTCGTTATCGTCTTTTATGGCAAGGATATACTCCAAAATCTCAATCTCTCCCTCTAATTCAGTAATGGTCAGGTCGTTGTCGTTCATCTCCTCGTCGACATACATGCTGATGAACTCGTCGTGTAGCTGTTCCTGATTGCTCTTGCAGCCATACAGCATCGCTGTGGCGAGTATGCAAAGTGTTAATAGGTATACTCTCTTCATAACTCTATAGTGTTTAATTGTTTATCTGGAGTTTTTTGTGCAGTGTGCAATGTCATCTGTGAACTTGCACCACACAAATATACTTAAAAAATGTGAATTATGAAATACGATAGTGACTTTTTGTCAGTTTTTTGAGCATATGGCATACTATGGGCTGACGCCCTGACGACTACTGTAGCCAGCTATCTACGTAGAAATGTCCTATTGCCCAACAGATATATCTTGAGCACTTACCTACGAACATCCATAGTGCTGATGGCCAAAATTTTGCCTTGTAGAATCCGAGTACTATGGAGAAGATGTCACCGACGAATGGTGTCCATGTTAGCAGGGCGAGTAGCGGCCCCAATTTCTCCACCTTTGCTTTGTGTCTTTCGAGTGTCTCATGCTTGACTTTAAACCATCTCTCGAGCCACTCGAGCTTTCCGAGCCATCCCATCCAGTAGCCCACAAGGCCACCTATCCAGTTGCCCATTGTTGCCACCACTACACTGATGACTGGGTCGCCACCAGCAATGAGCATGCCGAGGAGTAGGGCGTCGGAGCTGAACGGAAATATCGTTGCTGCGAGCAACGAGCCGAAAAAGAGTCCTATGTATCCAAATTCGAGTAATCCGTCCATCCTTTTGTGTTGTTTTAGGCATCCGCGATGCCGCCGGCAAAGATAGTGCAAAAAGCGTGATGTGGAGTGGTGTGGAGGCTTAAAGATAAAAAAAATGAAAAAAAGTTACACTTTGTGTGTAAAATTAGGATAAAATGTGTATTTTTGTTGTTGATTGGAATATTGAATATTGTCAAACAGAGGATAATAAGCTGAAAACAAAATACATAACTAACGTTAAACCTATTCAATGAAGCGCATTTTGGTTTTGGGCGCCGGTGGTCAGATCGGATCTGAGTTGGTGCCATATCTTCGTTCAATCTATGGTGCATCTAATGTCGTTGCAACAGATGTTAAGCACAACGCCGTATTGGCAGAGGCGGGTCCTTTTGAGGCTCTCGATGCTCTCGATGCAAAGCAGTATGCCGAGCTCGTAGCAAAGTATAACATCGACTCTATCTTCAACCTCGTAGCACTTCTTTCAGCTACTGGCGAGAAGAATCCACAGTTGGCTATGCGCATCAACATGGGTGCTTTGGAGAACTCTTTGGAGATTGCTCGCGAGAAGAACTGTGCAGTCTTCACTCCTAGCTCTATTGGTGCTTTTGGTGGTGACTTCCCACGCGACAAGACTCCACAGGATACTGTTATGCAGCCCAACACTATCTATGGCGTATGTAAGGTTACTGGCGAGCTTCTCTCTAACTACTACCACACACGCTTTGGTGTAGATACACGTTCGGTACGTTTCCCAGGTATCATCTCTAACGTGACACTTCCTGGTGGCGGTACTACTGACTATGCAGTAGAGATCTACTACGAGGCTGTTAAGGGTAACAAGTTCGTATGTAACATCGCACCAGATGTATACATGGATATGATGTACATGCCTGATGCATTGCGTGCTACTGTCGAGCTTATGGAGGCTGATCCAGCGAAGCTTAAGCACCGCAACTCATTCAACATCGCAGCTATGAGCTTCACACCAGAGATCATCCGCGAGGTTGTAGAACGTCACGTTCCAGGTTTCCAGATGGAGTACAATGTAGACCCTGTTAAGGATCAGATTTCACGCAGCTGGCCTAACTCACTCGATGATACATGTGCTCGTGAGGAGTGGGGTTGGAAGCCACAGTGGGATTTGGAGTCTATGACAGAGGATATGTTGCGTGCGGTACGTGCGAAGCTTAACTTGTAGTCTCTGGAAGTAGGATAATCAAAAAGAGAGTGAATAA
Source organism: Alistipes sp. (assembly GCA_045614205.1). Lineage (GTDB taxonomy): Bacteria > Bacteroidota > Bacteroidia > Bacteroidales > Rikenellaceae > Alistipes. Next base: position 24,985 of record JAZLCL010000003.1, read on the forward strand.
AAAGTGTATTTTGTCGTTACGCTTGCCCTCAAAATGCTCATTTACGTTCAGTAAACTCCGCTTTTTCAGGCTTCGCAAGCCTAAAACTACATCTTTTTATTCACTCTCTTAAGTTGTTGGGGCTGACTATGTTACTTTTTAGTCAGCCCCATTTCTGTTTTATTTATATTGGTAAGTGAGGTAGTACTACTTTGCTGGTGCCCACTTACAACGTACTGGCGACACGATTGCACCCTCCTCCTTGAGCTCCTTCATCGCCTTGTCTACCTCCTTGCGGTCTAGGCCACTCATCTCTGCGATCTTACCAGCGTTCATGGGTTCACCTGCCTCTACCATTGTTGCCAATACCTTCTCTTTTGCGTTCATAATCTTAAAAGTTTTAATAGTTATTATTTCTTATTTCAAATGTTATCTCCATATATGACCTTCGTCCCTCGATGTAGTCTTCGTAGACAATCTCTGCATCGCGACCTTTGAGAATGCTACACTTGCCACATAGCTCGCAGTTGTGTAGGCATCGCCACTTGTCAACCACATATTCGAGTCTCTGCTCGCGTGTGCTATTTTCAATGCTTGGCGCATTCATCACTATCTCCTCCTTACTCCACTTTGGGCCTTTTACTTGGTCATACTCGGTTTAATCTTTTTAGTTTTCTGTTGCAAAAGTAATACAAAATATTATAAGCTGCAAATTGGAAATTTTGATTTATATATAAGTAAAAGCTATGTGTGTGATGGCGATAAAAAAAAGCGGAGATCCTTTTCAGGGTCTCCGCTGCTGGATTATACTGCTCTATTACTGGTGCTCTGGGCGTAGTAGGTCCTGAACAACCTTAACGGGCGAGAATGTGGTGATTGGTACCTCCACGAAGATGGTGTTCCAGTTAGCCATTGCGCCATTCCAGAGGCCTGGAAGCTCCTGTGCGCGGAGCTCACGACCACCTGCTGACTTCGATGATATGAAGCCTGTCTTTGGGTCGGTGTACTTTGTGAGGTCATACTTTGTGCCATCGTGGCGCATAACGCCGCACACGAGGTCTACGGGATTGAAGTGTGTAGCCTCCTTCATCAAGTGCATATCCTCCTTGGCAATTTGGCTTGACTCGGCAATCTGCAACTGCTCGCGACCCTCCTCATCACGCACCCAGAATGGACCGCCGCCAGGCTCACCCTCATTCTTTACCATACCGCATACGCGAATAGGGCGGTCTAGTGTCTTTACTATGAGCTCGCGTGAAGCATTCTCTGGGAGCTTGCAGCATAGCTCATCACGAAGGAATGCTGCGGCCTCTGCAGTGCGATCCTCGCCAGCCTCGAGGGCCTTCAACAGCTCGAATGAACGGCTCTGTAGGCGTAGAAGCTCGCCGGCAAGCACCTTCTTAAATGTCACTGTATCCTCCTTACGTTCGTCTGTTGTCACGTTGTCGATGTTCTTAACGAAGATCACATCAGCATCGAGCTTGTCGAGGTTTGTGATAAGCGCACCGTGGCCTGCGGGGCGGAAGAGGAGTGATCCATCGTCGTTGCGGAATGGTGTGTTATCGGGGTTTACAGCGATTGTGTCTGTTGCGGGGCTCTGAATAGAGAATGATATGTTGTAGTTGATGCCGAACTTCTGCTCGTAGTGGCTCTGACGTTCCTTGAGGAGTGCCTCGAAGCCCGCCTGGTGCTCTGGTGATACGGTGAAGTGGAGGTTCGCAGATGTGCCATTTGAGGCATATAGCGCCGCCTCAACGAGGTGTTCCTCAACAGGCTTACGTGCACCATCTTTATATGCGTGGAAGGTTACAAGACCCTTTGGCTTTGCGCCATAGTTTAGACCGTCGATTATGATGTTGCGTACGACATCCTTATCGTCAATCTGTGGCTGTAGGTACTTCGCAAGCTCTGGGAAGAAGGCGAACTTCTCGAGGTTTGTGATTAGCTTGTCGATGCCTGGCGTACGCTTGTCGTCGTTCACATACTCGAACAACTCCTTAAACATGCGTGTTGCGGCACCCGATGCGGGCACGAACTTTATTGTCTTGAGGCTCTTTGCACGTGTGTCATAGAGCTCGCGTGCAGTGTCCACCTGCTTTTCGTCGAGCTGCTTCACGCCATCGCCACCCGCCGCTGCGCGGATAACGGGGAGTGCAGGGAAGCCCTTCTTGAAGTTCTCAATCTGTTGCTCTACAGTCTCGACGCTTATGCCGCGTGCCTCGATCTGTGTGATGTCTTGACGTGTAAACATAGTCGTATAGTTATTATTGATGTTGTAAATTGTCTACTCCGTAGTGAATAATATTCGCTAAATAATTCCCAAATATAGCAAAAATTTTTTAACTTTGCACTATGAAACGCATTTATAATGACATAAATCTTCAGAATCGCAATAGTTTTGGTGTTGTGCAGAGTGCTAGTACGCTTGTTGAGTTTGAGTGTGCCGAGGATTTGCGCAGCTACTTTGCGGAGTATAAACCTAAAAAATGGTATGTCCTCGGCGCGGGAAACAATACCCTCTTTACCAAGGACTACGATGGCGTGCTTTTCACGCCTGTGTCGCGCGAGGTGAGGGTGCTGGCCGACGACGACCAAGGCGTGATGATACGAGTGGATGCTGCGGCCGATTGGGATGAGCTTGTGGCATGGAGTGTGGAGAATGGTCTGTGGGGCATGGAGAACCTGTCGGCGATACCAAGCTCTGTGGGTGCTGCTCCCGTGCAGAACATAGGCGCCTATGGCGCGGAGGCCAAGGATGTGATTACCGTGGTTGAGTATTTCGATACGCGCACCTTGGATGTTGTGCGACTCTCAAATGCGGAGTGTCACTTTGCCTACCGCGAGAGTATCTTTAAACAGGAACTCAAGGGTGTCGCTATAATCCTTGCTGTGGAGTTTAGTCTGCGTCGTGAGGCGTGTCCTAACCTGGGCTATGGTGATGTGATTAAGGAGGTGGAGGCGCGTGGCGGTGCTACACTGCGTAACATTAGAGATGCGATATGTGCCATCAGAGCAAGCAAGCTGCCTGACCCCAAGGTGCTTGGTAATGCTGGTAGCTTTTTCAAGAACCCTATTGTTAGTAGTGGTGTGGCAGATGCGCTGCTTGCTACATATCCCGATATGCCACGCTATGCTGTGCCGGGTGACGAGGGGGTTGTTAAGCTCGCTGCCGGATGGCTCATAGATAAATCGGGGTTGAAGGGTTATCGTCAGGGTGCTGTCGGTGTCCACGACCGCCAGGCACTTGTCTTGGTGAACCATGGCGGTGCTACGGGTGGCGATGTTCTGAAGCTTGCATACCATGTCTGCCGATGTGTCAAGGAGCATTTCGGCGTGGATATAAGCCCCGAGGTTAATATATTGTAGTTATGTTTCTACTTGATGCATTTGAAAAACATATAGAGGAGAATAAGCTCTTCACGCACGACGATAAGGTGTTGCTCACAGTGTCGGGTGGTGTCGACTCCATGGTCATGATGTCTCTCACGGCAGCTGCGGGCTACCGCTTTGGCGTTGCGCACTGCAACTTCCAACTTCGTGGTAAGGAGAGTGATGAGGATGAGGTGCTTGTGGAACATGAGGCGAAGCGCTATGGCGCGGAGTTCTTTAATAAGCGCTTCGACACTACGGGCGAGATGGAACGTACGGGTGAATCTATGGAGATGGCGGCACGCCGTCTGCGCTATGCGTGGTTCAGGGAGCTCTGCGACGAGCATGGCTACACCGTTATCGCCATCGCGCACCACAGCAACGACTCTATAGAGACCTTCTTTATAAACATGCTTCGTGGTACGGGCTTGCGTGGTCTGACTGGCATTACCACACAGGTGGGTCGTGTTGTGCGCCCCATGATGTTTGCTACGCGCAAGGATATTCACGACTATGCCGTGGCGCACCGCATCCCCTTCAGGGAGGATTCGTCGAATCGTTCTACGAAGTATCTACGCAATAAGGTGCGCATAGGCCTTGTGCCAATGCTTAAGGAGATAAATCCGCAGTTCACAACGATCATGCGTCGTAATATCTCGCGCTTGAGCCAGGCACAGGACTTTATCACCTCGGCAATAAATATAGTCAAGGGTGAGAGTCTTGAGCAACAGGGAGACATCTACCGTCTCAAGGTTGCCAACATACGCCCTACACTACCACGTAACTATGTGATCTACGAGATACTAAACTCGGAGTTCGGCTTCAAGGGCGATGTTGTGGATGCTCTGTGTCATGCTTTGGATAGCGATGCTACGGGCCGCAGGTTCTATGCCCGAGAGTGGGTGGCGGTGGTTGATAGGGGCGATGTTGTCATTGCTGCCGTTACGGAGGATGATAGCTGTGAGACCATCGTGGAGAAGAGTACTATGCGTTCGTATGCTGGTGGCTCGGTGCTATACTACGAATATTGTAACATCGACTTTATAGATAACCTCAACCAGGGCGATAATGTTGCTCTGCTCGATGCCGACAAACTAAAGTTCCCACTTAAGGTGCGTCGTTGGCAGGAGGGCGATTGGTTTGTTCCATTTGGTATGTCGGGCCGTAAGAAGTTGAGTGACTACCTCATAGATAAGAAGGTCTCTATGGCAGAGAAGAGTCGTCAGTTTGTGCTCATGTCGGGCGACGACATAGTGTGGGTTATTGGTCGAAGATTGGATGATAGATTTGCTATCACGCGCAAGACGGAGAATGTGTTGAAAGTGGTGCGTGATACACTATAATATGTTATGCTATGGCAAAGACGTTGAGTTTTAGTGATTCCCTTGCGCGATATAACACGATAATGCAGGATATTGCAGCGCGTAGGCTTGCTCCCATCTACCTCCTTTCGGGAGACGAGAGCTACTTCATTGATGCCATATGTGATGCCCTATCAAAGAGTATCCTCACCGAGGAGGAACGTGCCTTCAATCAGGTTACGGTATATGGCCAGGATAGCGATGTGGGTAAGGTCGTTATGCTATGTCGTCAGATGCCTATGATGGGTTCCTATCAGGTTGTCATCGTGCGTGAGGCGCAGCAGTTGTCAAAACTCGAAAACCTCGTACACTACACCTCTGCGCCACAGAATACAACAATCCTTATTATCTGTTACAAGAATAAGGAGCAGGGTCGTGGTATTGATAAGCGTACGGCATTCTATAAGAGTTGTGTTAAGTCGGGTTGTGTGTTTGAGTCTGTACGTCCACGTGAGTATGAGGTTGACACATGGCTCAATGCGCATATCGCCTCTGTAGGTTTTCACTTCGAACCCAAGGCACTTGCTATGCTCAAGGAGCATGTGGGCATGGATTTGGCTCGTATGGTGCGCGAGATAGAGAAACTCAAGGTCTCTATGCCAGAGGGTGAACGTACCGTCACAGATGGTAACATAGAACAGTATATTGGCTTGTCGAAGGAGTTTAACAACTTCGAGCTTAACGATGCTGTGTTGAAGAAGGATGTTGCGCGTGCCATGCATATTGCAGAGCACTTTGCACATAACCCCAAGAGTTATCCCATCACGTTGACTATTTCAATGCTCTTCGGACTCTTCCAGCAGCTGTTCTTGCTGAACTACCATATGTGGCTGATGCGTAAGCAGCGTGTGCCACTTCCTCCTGATATGGAGCTCATGCGTCACGTGCGTGCCAATAACCTATATGTCCTTAAGGAGCTAAAGATAAATGTCGTTAGATGGCCTAATACGAAGGTCTATAGCATCCTTGGTATGTTGCGTGAGTATGATGCCAAGAGTAAGGGTGTCGACTCGGGCGGCTTGGATGGTGGCGAGCTTCTCAAGGAGTTGTTGCTCAAGATATTCATGTAGTATATAATCCTCAATATGAGATTGTTGGTGTGGGATGATGGATGTGTCGTGGAGGCTTCGCAGTTTAGCCTTCGCAACCCCTATATCCTTCAGCGTATACACACCATTGGCTATAAGGCCTATAACCTCGAACGTCATGTCGCGCTTATGCGTGGTGCCTCGGCCGATCTCTTTGGCTTCGAGTCGCTATGTCGTGTGGAGGATGCAGCGCGTATCATACGTAAACTCCTCGAGAAGTCGCGCGTGTCATCGTCGTTGAGTTGCCCTGTAGCCATGCGCCTAGAGTCGTCAGGGAGACTATCCTTCGAGGTCGAGATGCCGTCGTTAACCTCGGGGTGCTACTTGCGTGCCTCACGACCTGTGGCAGCTCTCATTCGTGCCTCTATGCCCCAGAGTGTTGTGCAGACATCTGTCACCGTGGCTATAGATGCAATGATGGATAGTCGTATTGTAGGATATGGAGATGCCGCGCTATGGTTGGATGATGCCGATGAACTTATAAGTCGCCCTTGGAGACCTGTCTTTGGTGTATATGGCGGTAGGGTATTTACCTCGGCAGAGTACGATAGCGTGGAGTATGTTATGGCGCGCGATGCCATACGTCGTGCAGGTATGGAACTTGAGGTGCGTAGGATACCTCTAAATGCACTTGTGCGCATGGATGAGGTCTTTGTTGTAGATGTCATGGGCGTGACATCTGTGCTTGCCATAAAAGAGCATAGGCTCCTCTCTATGGCCACGTCGCGCATAGCCGATAGAATGGAGCCTAAACCCTAAAATCTTAACCCTAAATATTGTTTATTGCGTAGAGATAAGCGCCTAGTGCTACGGCATTGCTTGCGCCAATGTCTGATATCGTTACGCCTATACGTTTCTCGGGGTCATATACCACCTCGCGGTCGCTTCCGTATACCTTGATTTTTGTTGAGTTGCCGCGTGCAAACTTTTCAAAATCAGTCGCGTCATCGAGGTTATATACACTCATCTGTACTCTGTTTAGACTATCGCCCGACATGGTGCCAATCTTCGAACGCATCTCTTCGATGAGTGCTGGCATGAAGTACTTTGCAGCGCCTGTCAATCCACCGCCAATAACGATGATGCCATCCATGAGTGTCACGGCTGTTGCCATAGCATCACCCGCAACACGACCCTGTGATGCGAATGCCTCCTTTGCTGCCTCACTATTGCCCTCGAGTGTGCCCTCGGCAATCTTGAATATATCGTATGGCTCGAGTGCACGGTCGTCGCCCGAAAGCTCTCTGTACACGCGCTTTACAGCACGTATCGCTATGCCATCCTCCACGATATATTGTGGGTTATCGCGGTGCTTGAGGCAGAAGGCCTCAACACATGAGTTATCTCCAAGATTTAACTTGCCATCCATCACAAAACCGAAGCCGAAACCTGTGCCGAAGGTGAAGCCCAGAAGGTTGCGGTAGCGCTTATCGGAGTTGGCCTTTTCGAGCATGGCGTTCACACGTGGTAGTGCACCACCCACTGCCTCGCCATAGGCGAAGAGGTCTGCGTCGTTATTGATGAATACGCGGATGCCAAAGTGCTCCTCGAGCATTGGGCCGAGGGCCACACCATCGCGGAACGATGGGAAGTTGGGGAGGTATCCACCAATGATGCCGTTGCGGTAGTCAGCTGGTCCAGGGAATGCGAAGCTAATTGCCACTGGAGGTGTCGGTAGTGTCGCTATAATCTGCTCGAAACCTTTGATGAGTGTTCCGAGGCAAAGGTCTAGGTCGTGTGCAGAGGAGGGTAGTGTGATGCTCTCGGCGCATGGCTTACCATCCTGCATGGCGCCAAAAACAAAGTTTGTGCCTCCGGCGTCAAGCGTGACGACGATAGGCTTGATGTCATTTTGCTGTTTCATAGTCTACAAAGATACGAATAAATTTTATAAATCGCAATATATTCCGTCAAGACGAATAATTTTGCATTTTGAGGTAAAAAAATGCAATAATAATTACTTAATGTTCGAAAAAAAAGTTTATATTTGTGGGATTTTTGGCGTCACCTATGGTGTGAGTTTCTGATGTGTGGTGGTGACGTGATATAGATGTGTAAACGAAAGAAATAAATATATAAAACTTAAAACTATATTATTATGGAAAACAACAAACTTCAGGAGTTGACACAAAAACTCTACAATGATGGCTTGGAGAAGGGTCGTTCAGATGCAGAACGCCTTGTTGCAGAGGCACAGGAGAAGGCTGCTGCAATCCTTGCGGAGGCTAATGCAAAGGCTGATGCTATTGCCAAGGCTGCCGAGGCTCGTGCCGAGGATATCGCAAAGAATGCAATGACAGAGATCACCCTCGCAGGTCGTCAGGCTGTTTCGAAGATTAAGAGTGAGCTCACAGAGGCCGTTATCATGAAGTCTACAGGTGCTGCTGTTAAGGCTGCTACCATGGATGCCGACTTTGTTAAGGAGTTGTTACTCGCTGTAGCAAAGAACTGGAATGCTGCAACGACAGATGTGTCGCTTAAGGCGTTGCTCGCTGAAGATAAGAAGGCAGAGTTGGATGCTGTTATGCAGAAGAGTGCCGAGGAGTTGGCGAAGGCTGGCGTTGAGGTGGGCTACTCAAGCGAGGTTAAGACAGGTTTCAAGCTCGGCGAGAAGAATGGCGGTTACTACATCTCGTTCACTGACGAGAGCTTCGATGCTCTTTTGAAGGAGTATCTACGCGAGAAGGTGTCTAACATGCTCTTCAAATAGTTATGTTCACCACTGACTATTATTTTTTGGTTGCGGGTCTGCGTGAGTGGACGCTTGACTCCGACACCAAGGGTTTCGATGTTCGCGAGATAAAGCAGGAGATTCTCGACGAGCTATCGAAGAGTGATCGTAAGTGTGTGGAGATGCTCTACGCATATTACGATTGCGAAAATATCGTCGCACGTCGCACTGGTAGCACGCGCTACAATCAGCTCGGTAACCTTACTGTGGAGCAGATTGACGATGTGTTCCAGCAGCGTAACTACAAGCTTCTTCCAGAGTCTGTTGCCAAGGTCGTAAAGCTATATGTCGAGGCCGAGGATGAGGATCGTGATGAGGAGGTTGTGCTTGACGATACGTTTGAGCATGCTCTCTTTGAGGCATACTACCGCGGCTTGGCATCGTCAGGCTGTCGTTTCTTGGCTGGCTGGGGCGAGTTCGATCGTAACTTGCGTAACATCGCTGCAGCAGTTGCTGCACGTGAGGCTGGTCGCCAGGTTAAGGATGTTGTCGTTGGCGCTGGTGATATCGTCGAGCAGTTGTCGCGTTCGTCGGCTGCTGACTTCGGCTTGCGTGGCGAGTTGCCATACATCGATGCTGTTATTGCTGCTGTGAGTGATGAGAAGAATATCGTAGAGAAGGAGCGCAAGATTGATGCTATCCGTTGGGCGGAGGCCGAGAATATTGCCGTATTCGACTTCTTCAACATCAACTTCATACTCTCATATCTTGTTAAGGTTAACATCGTTGCTCGCTGGACACTCCTCTCACCCGAGGTGGGTCGCCAGATGCTCGATCGTCTTATTAAGGAGCTCGATGCCAAGAATCTTGTGAATAAACAATAAAACTACATAAACGAATGAAAACATTAGGACGTGTAAACGGTATTATCTCGAACATCGTTATCGCCAAGGTTGATGGTGCGGTAGGTCAGAACGAGATATGCTATGTGTATTGTGGTGACACCCGCATGATGGCGGAGGTCATCAAGGTCATAGGCGATGAGGCCTATGTGCAGGTCTATGACAGTACGCGCGGTCTAAAGATTGGTGATAAGGTGGAGTTCGAGGGTCACATGCTCGAGGCTACACTTGCCCCAGGTCTCTTGTCGCGTAACTATGACGGTCTGCAGAACGACTTGGAGAAGATGAACGGCTTGTTCATCAATCGTGGTTCTATCACCGACCCTATCGACTTCGATGCAAAGTGGGACTTCAAGCCACTTGCAAAGGCTGGCGATAAGGTTACTGCTGGTGATTGGCTCGGTGAGGTTAAGGAGCAGTGGGTGGCACATAAGATTATGGTGCCTTTCGTAATGCAGGGCAACTATACAGTAAAGAGTGTTGTTGCCGCTGGCGTGTATAAGGTGACTGACACCATCGCTGTTATCGTTGATGCCGACAATAACGAGTACAACATCACTATGGTTCAGAAGTGGCCTGTTAAGCAGGCAATCCGCTGCTTTACAGAGAAGCCACGTCCATCGCGCGTGATGGAGACAGGTGTCCGTGCTATCGATACGTTTAACCCATTGGCCGAGGGTGGTACAGGCTTTATCCCTGGTCCTTTCGGTGCAGGTAAGACCGTGCTTCAGCACGCCATCTCAAAGCAGGCTGAGGCCGATGTTATCATCATCGTTGCATGTGGTGAACGTGCTAATGAGGTAGTGGAGATCTTCGCCGAGTTCCCAGAGTTGGTTGACCCACGTACTGGTCACAAGCTCATGGAACGTACCATTATTATATGTAACACATCTAACATGCCCGTTGCTGCACGTGAGGCGTCAGTATATACAGGTATGACCATCGGTGAGTACTACCGTTCGATGGGCTTGAAGGTGTTGGTAATGGCAGACTCAACATCACGTTGGGCGCAGGCGTTGTGTGAGATGTCTAACCGTCTTGAGGAGCTTCCTGGTCAGGATGCCTTCCCTATGGACCTCTCAGCTGTCATCTCTAACTTCTACGCACGTGCTGGTCTTGTTAAGTTGAACAACGGTTCAACAGGTTCTGTAACATTCCTTGGTACTGTATCACCTGCCGGTGGTAACCTTAAGGAGCCTGTTACAGAGTCTACAAAGAAGGCTGCACGTTGCTTTTATGCCTTGTCACAGGGCCGTGCTGACTCGAAGCGTTACCCAGCCATCGATCCACTCGACTCATACTCGAAGTATCTTGAGTATCCCGAGGTTCGCGAGTACCTCGACGAGCATATCGAGAAGAATTGGGTAGATGCCGTATATGCTGGTAAGACTATCATGCAGCGTGGTAAGGAGGCTAACGACCAGATCAACATCCTTGGTGATGATGGCGTACCTGTAGAGTACCACGAGCGCTTCTGGAAGAGTGAGTTGCTCGACTCTGTTATCTTGCAGCAGGATGCCTTCGATAACATCGATGCTAACTGTCCTATCGAACGACAGAAGATGATGTACAACATGGTGTTGGACATCTGCCGCAAGTCGTTCGATTTGGAGAACTTCGATGAGTGTTCAAAGTTCTTTAAGCAGCTTATCTACACATTCCGCCAGATGAACTACTCGGAGTGGAAGTCGGAGCAGTTTGAACGTTTCCGTGCTGAAATCGAGGCTTTGGTAAATGGTAAACTTGCAAAATAAGGAGATCAGGATATGACAACAAGAGCATTTCAGAAAGTATATACAAAGATTGATAATATCACCAAGGCTACCATCACGCTTCGTGCTACGGGCGTAGGTAACGACGAGCTTGCTACCGTTGGTGGTCGTCTAGCACAGGTGGTAAAGATTATGGGCGAGAAGGTTACACTTCAGGTGTTCGCCGGTACAGAGGGTTTGGCTACAAACTCGGAGGTTATCTTCCATGGTGAGCCTCCAAAGTTGCGCGTGTCAGACGCCTTGGCGGGTCGCTTCTTCAACGCTTACGGTGAGCCTTTGGAGGGCGGTGAGCAGATTGAGGGCGAGGCACGTGAGATTGGTGGTCCTACAGTGAACCCATTCCGTCGTTTGCAGCCATCGGAGCTTATTGCTACAGGTATCGCGGGTATCGACCTTAACAACACCATCGTGTCTGGTCAGAAGATCCCATTCTTCGCTGACCCAGACCAGCCTTACAACGCCGTTATGGCAAACGTGGCATTGCGTGCGAAGGCTGATAAGATTATCCTTGGTGGTATGGGTCTTACAAACGACGACTTCTTGTACTTCAAGCAGGTATTCGAGAATGCGGGTGCTTTGGACCGTATCGTATCATTCGTGAATACTACGGATAATCCTCCTGTGGAGAGATTGCTCGTGCCAGATATGGCACTTACAGCTGCCGAGTACTTCGCTGTAGATAAGGGTGAGAAGGTGCTTGTGCTTCTTACGGATATGACCCTCTATGCCGATGCTTTGGCTATCGTGTCTAACCGTATGGACCAGATTCCTTCGAAGGACTCTATGCCTGGTTCACTCTATTCAGACTTGGCAAAGATCTACGAGAAGGCCGTTCAGTTGCCTAATGGCGGTTCTATCACCATCATCGCCGTTACAACACTCTCTGGTGGCGATATCACACACGCTATTCCTGATAACACGGGTTACATCACCGAGGGTCAGTTGTTCTTGCGTAACGATACCGACACTGGTAAGGTTATCGTAGACCCATTCCGTTCATTGTCGCGTCTTAAGCAGCTCGTTATTGGCAAGAAGACTCGTGAGGATCACCCACAGGTTATGAATGCCTGCGTACGTTTGTATGCCGATGCTGCCAATGCCAAGACAAAGTTGGAGAACGGTTTCGACCTTTCTGACTACGACGAACGTGCATTGAAGTTTGCACATGACTACTCGGAGAAGCTCCTCTCTATCGACGTTAACATCGAGATTGAGCAGATGCTCGATATTGCATGGTCACTCTTCGCGAAGTACTTCAATAAGGGTGAGGTTAGCATCAAGCAGGAGCTTGCAGAGAAATATTGGAAAGCATAATTGTAAAATATGGCAATCAAATTTCAGTATAACAAGACCTCGCTCGGTGAGTTGAATAAGCAACTCAAGATCCGAAAGAACGCCTTGCCTACGATCAAGAGTAAGGAGAGTGCGTTGCGTTCGGAGGTTAAGCGTGCGAAGGACTCTGCACTTGCGTACCGCAAGGAGCTGGACGAGCTTATCGCCCAGTACGACTATATGGTACAGCTGTGGGGAGAGTTTGATTGTGATCTTATCCGCATCGTCGATGTCGAGCTATCGTCACAGAAGATTGCGGGCGTCCGTATACCTATATTAAATAATATCGTTTACAACGAGAAGGAGTACGACCTCTTCTCGGCGCCTGTGTGGTATGCCGAGGGTATCCGTGTCCTCAAGCAGATGTCTCGCTTGGGCATTGAGTTCGAGGTCTACAATCGCAAGATGGAGCTCCTGGACTATGCGCGACGCAAAACTACTCAAAAGGTAAACCTCTACGAGAAGGTTCAGATTCCCGGTTATGAGGATGCCATACGTAAGATTAAGCGATTTATGGAGGATGAGGAGAACTTAAGTAAGTCGGCACAGAAGATTGTAAAAACACGACAGGCGCAAGCCGCGGCTATGGAGGAGCCTAACGTATGATAAGTAAGATGATACGCTATGACATCGTGCTTTATGCTGGTGAGCAGGAGCACTTTGTAGAGGAGCTTCGCACCCTCGGTTTGATGGATATCACCACCACAGGCTGGGAGCCGTCAGAGTCTGATCGTGCCTTACTTCTCAATATCGAGGCTTATAATAAGGCTCTTGACTTCTTGGCAACATATCGTACCTCGGCAGAGTATAATGCAAATGTTGAGATCTGCAGCAATGGTGTTGAGGCATATGAGTGCTACGACCGTGCACGTGCTGAACGTCAGCGCCTTGCGCAGGAGATAGCACGCCTCGAGAAGCTTGCCGACGAGGTTGCTCCTTGGGGTAACTTCTCGACAGCGGATATAGCACGCCTTGCTGATCAGGGTGTAGTGATGCGCTTCTTCACTGCGCAGCCTGCAGCCTTTGACAAGATTGTTGCTGAGGCAGAAGAGGGTGTTACTATCGCCGAGGTAGGTCGCACACAGTCGGCTGTATACTTCGCCGTTATCACTACTGACAATAGAGCTATCGTTATCGATGGTCAGGAGGTGCGCCTCCCACAGATGGATAGCGAGGCGCTGCGTCGTGAGGTAGAACGCCTCAAGGCCGAGGATAAGGCTCTCGATGTTTTGTTCTCGCGTGCTGCTGTCTCAAGCGAGCTTATCGCTGGTGAGTGTGGCAAGCTCAAGGAGCAGCTTCAGGGTCTTAAGGTAGGTGCTATGGCGCAACGTGAGGCTGATGGTAGGCTTCTCATCCTTGAGGGTTGGGCAGAGGCCGATACCGCTACAAAGGTAGATGCTCTGTTGCAGGAGTATCCTAACCTTATCTTTGAACGTCGTGATGCTACTATCGACGATGATGCTCCTGTGAAGCTTAAGAATAATAAGTTCGCACGCCTCTTTGAGCTCATCGGTTCTATGTATGCACTGCCAAAGTATGGTACTATTGACCTTACTGCCATCTTTGGTCCCTTCTACATGTTGTTCTTTGCTATCTGCTTGTGCGATGCGGGTTATGGTCTCGTGTTGCTTGCAGTGGGCATGGCACTATTGTTCAAGGGTGGCCAGTCTATGCGTCAGGCGGCATGGCTCTCTATTGTGTGTGCCTCTACGGCTGTGGCGTTTGGTGTATATGCCAACTCATTCTTCGGTATGTCAATCTCGGAGATGCTTGGCTATGGCCCTGGTGAGCCTACACCATTCCTCGATTTCCAGCAGGACTTCTTCTCTGTCTCGTTGGCTATCGGTGTGTTCCAGATCCTTGTGGGTATGGCTATTAACATATGGATGAGGGCGAAGCTCTTTGGCTTCACGTCAACCTTTGGTCTGCTCGGATGGTTCATCATCTTGCTCTCTGGAGTCTTGGCAGTAGGTCTTCCTATGTTCGATATGGCCATCCCTGGCTTCGATGCTTCATCGCCAGTCTTCTACGCCTCAATGGGTGTTGGTGCTGCGTTTATGCTTCTTTTGAACAACGTGAAGCGTAATCCACTTATCAACCTCGGTGCTGGTTTGTGGGATGCGTATAACAATATTACAGGTCTCTTGAGTGACGTGTTGAGTTATATCCGACTCTTTGCTATCGGTTTGTCTGGTGGTGTGTTGGCACAGGTGTTCAACTCACTCGCTATGGGTCTCTCGGGACTCTCGGAGGGTATCGATGGCTCGGCGTGGTATATTGTTGCTGCACAGATTGTTGCGGCGTCAATCATCCTGCTCATTGGCCACGGTATTAACCTCTTTATGTCGGCAATATCATCATTCGTGCACCCTATGCGTTTGACTTTTGTCGAGTTTTATAAGAATGCAGGTTTCGAGATGGGACAGCGTTCCTTCGACCCTGTGCGTAAAATGGATAAGTAATAACAATAATAATTAACAATCTAAAAATTTAAACAATTATGAATTCAGCATTAATTTTGGCTTATTTGGGCGTTGCCCTCATGGTCGGTGTATCAGGTTTGGCTTCAGCAGTGGCTACCTCACGTTGTGGTATGGCAGCTGTAGGTGCGTTGAAGAAGAATAGCAGCGCCTTCGGTAGCTACATGATCGTTTCAGCGCTTCCAGGTTCACAGGGTCTCTACGGTTTCGTAGGTTACTTCATGGTATCTGGTCTTATCTCTGCAGATATGTCTATGTTTGCTGCTGTTGCTATCTTCGGTGCAGGTCTTTTGATGGCTATCGTTTGCTTGTCATCAGCTTTGTTCCAGTCAAAGGTTTGTGCTAACGGTATTGCAGCTATCGGTAATGGTAACGACGTGTTCGGTAAGACTCTTATCCTTGCTGCGTTCCCTGAGCTTTACGCTATCTTGGGTGTTGCTGCAACATTCCTTATCTCATCAGCTATCTAATCCGGCTGTTGACACAAATAGTAAGAGCCTATCCACTGCGGATAGGCTCTTACTATTTGTATGTTGTTACTCGCTAAAATAGCGATGGTGTGTCGTTGTTGTCGTAGGTGTAACCCAGATGGCGGTATGCTAACTCTGTTGCCTCACGGCCACGTGGTGTGCGCTTGAGGAATCCCTCCTTTATGAGGAATGGCTCATATACCTCCTCCACGGTGCCAGCCTCCTCGCTAACGGCAGTAGCAACGGTGTTAAGGCCCACAGGGCCACCGTTAAACTTCTCGATGATGGTGGCAAGTATCTTGTTGTCCATCTGGTCGAGACCTCGCGAGTCGATGTTGAGTGCAGCGAGTGCTACGCGCGTGATGTCTACGTCGATATGTCCCTCGCCCTCCACCATTGCGAAGTCGCGCACGCGGCGCAGTAGGGCATTGGCGATACGTGGTGTGCCGCGTGAACGTAGTGCAATTTCGAGTGCAGCATCGTCATCTATCGAGATGTCAAGTATTGATGCTGAACGCTTCACGATGCCCGATAGTACGGGAGCATCGTAGTACTCGAGATGACACTGTATGCCGAAGCGAGCACGTAGTGGTGATGTGAGCAGGCCACTGCGGGTTGTTGCACCTACGAGTGTGAATGGTGCAAGTTCAATCTGTATGGAACGTGCCGCAGGACCTTTGTCCAGCACGATGTCTATTTTGTAGTCCTCCATTGCCGAGTATAGGTACTCCTCGACTATAGGGCTCAAACGGTGTATCTCGTCGATGAAGAGTACGTCGCCAGGGTTAAGGTTTGTAAGAAGTCCTGCAAGGTCACCAGGCTTGTCGAGCACTGGTCCAGATGTAACCTTCAACTGTGCCCCCATCTCGTTAGCAATGATGTTAGCAAGCGTTGTCTTGCCGAGTCCTGGAGGGCCATGCAGAAGCACGTGGTCAAGGGAGTCACCACGCATAAGTGCTGCCTTAATGAATATCTTGAGGTTGGAGACTATTTTATCCTGACCAGCAAAGTTTTGCAGTGCCTGCGGACGTATGCGGCCTTCGAACTCCTTATCACTCTCGATATTTCGCATATTTCTATCTACACCCATGTGTAATCAATGTTATGTGTTCTTTTTGCAAATATACAATTTTATGCCTAAATATACAATAGTCGGGTTGCTCGGGCATGAAATTAGTGGCTATTTATCACTATGTGATAATGTGAGTTGGCAAGGGGGGGGATAAAAAAGCGTGAAAAAGGTGATTATATTTTCTTTTTTGCAAAATTCGTTCTATCTTTGTCATTCCCCAATTATGCCCCATCGTGTATGGGTTGGGTATGATATTTAATTTACAACATAATTATTTACACTTTAAAAAACAAAACACTATGGTAAACAAACTTTTCAAGTCATTCTTCGCAGTGATGATGGTCTTGGGCTCGGCTCTTGGCTTCATTGCTTGTGAGGAGCAGGGCGATGATGTTGTTGCTAATCCTACGGTGGAGGTGTCAACTACATCTATCAACTTTGCGATGGAGGAGGGTAGCCAGACTGTTGACGTTACCGCCAATGCAGATTGGAAGACGGAGGTTAACGCCGACTGGGTTACTGTAACGCCATCTGCGGGTAATGGCAATGCTACTATCACTGTGGCTGTTGCTGCTAACGACACAGGTGCTGTGCGTGAGGCTACCGTTAGCGTCATCGCTATGCACAAGACCTACGGTAAGTGGGATACAAAGAAGATCAAGGTTATCCAGTCTGCTTCAGAGGATGTACCCGTAACCGAGGAGTTGCTCTATGGCGATGACTTCGATGGTAAGGAGGCTACAAAAACCGAAGACTCACCATGGCCTTATGTAGACCAGTTCCCAGAGTTCGCTAACCCTACAGGTCCTGCTTCACAGGGTGTAACTTATGAGGGTAAGGGCGTATCTGTTCGTGCTAACTCGAAATCTGATAGCAACTACTCTGACTATGATGGTTCTGGTTCAAACAACCTCTTCTTCGGTAGCAACGCCTACTTCTTGATTAAGAACATCTCGCTTGATGCTGCACAGAAGAGCTATAAGATGACCTTTGGCTCGGAGAAGTATCTTAAGGATGGTGATAGCATGTTTAGCACTAACGAGTTCCACGTATATATCTCAAAGAATGGTGCTGGCTGGGCAGAGCTCGACTATACATTCGCTGGTACAGAGGGTGGTCGTTGGAATGTAGCTACTGTAGAGTTTACCCTCACTGAGGTTCCAGAGAGCCTATATGTAAAGTTTGTTGCTGATGTAGCAAGTGCATATCGTCTTGATGACGTTAAGCTCTTCTCGGGTAACGGTGGCCAGTCTGTGACACTTCCCGAGACAGGTGGTGGTGATGGTGGCGGCACTACACCTGCGCCAGCAGAGGGTATCTATGCATCAGATGTAGCCTTTGTATGTGCTTCGGATGACTCTGAAAATGCTGCCTATAGCCTTGGTGCAACAACAATCAATGGTAACGCTGTTACTGGCTTCAAGTTGGGTAAGTCAAAGCAGGCTGGTAGATTCACATCTGCTGCTGTGGGCGTATCAGGTGAGAAGTACCTTAACTTCTATGCCCAGGGCTGGAAGGGTGGCGATGTAACACTCTACTACCGTGTTGATGGCGGTGCTACTATGTCGCAGAAGCTCGCTTCACACGATGGCGCAACAGGTAACCCTCCATATGTGTCTCTTGCATTTGCTGCTACTGACCACTATTCAGTTAAGCTTAATTTGACAGAGACATCAACAATCGAGTTCTCTACAGATGCTAACTTTGCGCTTACATCTGCTGACTCTACAATGGCCACTGCACGTGCTATCGTATGTGGTGTTAAACTCTCTGATGAGCCTATCGAGGGCGAGGATGGTGGTAATACTACTCCAGAGCCTACACCTGGCGGTGTGATGACTATTGCCGAGGCTATCGCTGCAGCTGCAAATACAGATGTTATCGTTGAGAATGCTACCGTTATTGGTGTGTATGGTCGCGGTGCGTTGATTGAGGATGCTACAGGTAGGATTCTTGCCTACGCAGGCTCTGCTGTAGATGTTGTTGTCGGCGACATCGTTAAGGTGGAGGGTACAATGACTACATATGGTGGTCTTCCACAGATTGGCGGCACTGTAACATTTGAGAAGACTGACTCAAAGGCGTATACATATCCTACCGCAAAGGTTATGGATGGTGCTGCTTTTGATGCTTACCTTGGTAACCCCGTTATCGAGTATGTAGAGTATACTGGTACATTGACTATCAGTGGCTACTATTACAATGTTGAGATCGAGGGCGCTTCTACTGCTATCGGCTCATTGGCATATGTTATTGATGGTACTGTAGATCCAGCGTTGAATGGTCAGAAGATTGATGTTCGCGGTTGGACTATTGGCACAGCAAGTGGCAAGTATGTAAATACAATGATTCGTTCGGTAGTTGCCGCTGGTACAACACCAGAGCCAGATCCAACACCTGACCCAGATCCAACACCTGACCCAGATCCTGACCCAACACCTGGCGATGTGACTACTATCGCAGAGGTATTGGCATTGGGTCAGAATGTAACTATCAATGCCGTTATTGAGGCTGTTGTTGTTTCAAACTACGAGTTGAACAACCTCACTTCAAAGAAGGGTATGTATGTTCAGGATACTACAGGTGCTTTGCAGTTCTACCTCGCTTCTAACCATGAGTATGCTTTCGGTACAAAGCTCCAGATTGACCTCAATGGCGCTACTTTGGGCGCGTATAATGGTGCTGTTCAGGTTAGCGGTCTCTCGTTGGATAAGATCACTGTTATCTCTACAGGTAACGCTGTAACTCCAAAGACTGTATCTATGGCAGACTACCTCGCTAACAAGTACGAGGGTCAGTATATTGCACTCGAGGGTGTTCAGGTTGCTGCAGCTGACTTGTCAAAGACATGGGTTATGGGTGGTGCTCACACATCTATCGCCGTGGAGGATGCTTCTGGTAACTCATTCGTTGTATTCTCATCAAAGTATGCTTCGTATGGCGCAGCTACCGTATCACAGGGTTCAGGTACTATCAAGGGTATCTCATCTGTTAATAACGGTACAATGCAGCTTATCTTTGCACAGGACTCTGACTATGCTGGTTTGACAGGCGCACGTTTTGACGGTGGTGCTTCAGAGCCAGATCCAGAGCCAACACCTGATCCTGAAAATCCAACAACAGGTGACAGCGCTACAATCGACTTCAACGATGCTAACAATCGTAAGTCGTATAGCGAGCAGCAGCAGGTATGGCAGCAGAATGGCATCACTGTGACTAACGACAAGGCATCTTCTACAAACAATGTAGGTGATTTCGTTGCACCAGCACGTTTCTATAAGAGTTCTAAACTAACTGTCGCTGCTGATAAGGCATTCTCACAGATTGTATTCTACTGCGACGACTACAAGAACACATATCCGACAGACTTGCAGAACTCAATCACATCGGGTACTGCAACTGTTGATGGTACTGTTGTAACTGTTACTTTGAGTGCTGCTGCAACATCATATAGCATCAATTCACTTGCTGGTCAGGTACGTGTTGATTCGTTGACTGTTGTTTACGCAGAGTAATCTAAATCCTATCTTTCGCTTAACTCGGGTGGGGAGTCTCACCCGAGGGGCGAGAGATCTTAAAATGAAGAATAGACTAAAGATATATAGTATGCAGAGAGTTGTGTTAAGAGTAATGGCTATGGTTGGCATCGTTGTGATGACAATGTTAGCTGTGGGCTGTGGTGATGGTGCTGGCGAGAGGGTAGTTAGCAATGCCTATATTCAGACTCCAGAGGTTAATGGTGAGAGTAGGAACTGCGCTGTGGTGCTACGAGCACAACAGGGTACTTCGTACACGATGACCATAGAGTCGGAGGGTAGTTGGGCTACATTCTCTGGCGGTAAGAGTAGTGTCACAGCCGTGATGGAGACATCCGACAAGGTCGTCTACGTATACTTCACAAAGAATGCATCGGGCATGTCGCGTGAGGCGAGTGTAGATGTGCGCTTCACGGATGGAGGGGCATTTAGTCTCCACTTCTGTCAGCATAGCTACGACGATACTATCGCCGTGCAGCACACATGGCCAGAGTTGCCAGTGTGCCCTGTCGACGATAACTACATCTACAACACGCACTATGGCAAGTTGGGTGTGAGGAGTGATGCTCGTAACTACACCTACTGCTTCGATATACGTAATAGAGCCTCTATATGGGTGGCATACCCACTCCATCGTGACCATATGTCGGGCAGTGGCAATCGTAATAATAGCGACTTTGGCTACGATCCAGATGTGGAGGATAATCTGCAGGCCGCATTGGGCTTGGGCTCGTATAACGGCTGGTATGACAGAGGTCACCAGCTACCTGCTGCCGACAGAAAGTGCTCACAGCAGATGATGGATCAGACGTTCTACTCTACAAACATGACGCCGCAGCAGTATAAGTTTAATCAGAATAAGTGGGGTGTATTGGAGGGTAGAGTGCGTAATATGACATGTAACGATACGTTGTATGTCGTTACAGGTGCTTATTTCGGCGGACAACACCACTCGTCTATCGATGCCTCAACTACCGACCGCAAGGGTAATAAGTGCCCTACGCCCACGCACTACTTTAAGGCGTTGTTGCGCACCAAGTCGGGAAATACGGGTAGACGTATCGATGAGATAACAAGTGCTAACCAGTTGCGTGCCATAGCCTTCTGGCTTGAACATGAGAATACGGGCGATGACACGGCCATCACAGCTGCCGACTGCATATCAATCGAGGAACTTGAGGCACTCACAGGTATAGAGTTCTTCCCCATCATCGACGATAGCATCGAGGCGGAGGTCAAGGCTACGGCAGTGCCTTCGGAGTGGGGCGTGAACTAACCCATAGGGAGTAAGATAAGACGTAAATTAAAAATATAGTAAGATGAAAAAGAGTTTTTTAATGCTGTGTGTAGCCCTGCTATCGGTTACGGTGCTATGGGCGCAGGATAAACCCTACATGGTGGCGTTCTACAACCTTGAGAACTTGTTCGACATCTACGATGACCCCGAGACTCACGACGAAGAGTTCACACCCGAGGGTGCAAAACAGTGGAACGAGATCAAGTATCAGAGGAAGTTGTCGAACATGGAACGTGTGCTGTTTGATATGGCGGCAATACAGAGGGATTATCCCATCGTTATTGGCGTGTCGGAGATTGAGAACCGTTCGGTGTTGGAGGATCTCATTATGCAGCCCAAGCTTAAGGGTGCAAACTATCGTATCTGTCACTTCGACTCACCCGATGCTCGTGGTGTCGATGTAGCATTCCTCTATCGTGCCGATGTGTTCAAGTTGGAGGGTATGGATAATATCAAACTTGTGGTGGATGAGTTGCCTGATTTCCGCACTCGTGACCTTGTTGTTATGTGGGGTACTATCGAGGATGAGCCATTCTACTTCCTCGTCTCACACTGGCCATCACGCCTTGGAGGCAAGGAGGCGTCGCAGTTTAAGCGTGATGCTTGTGCGCGTCAGATTCGCGAGATTAAGGATTCGTTGCTTGCAGCAAACCCCGCAACAAAGGTTATTGTCATGGGTGACTTCAACGACGATGCCACTGATGCAAGCATCGTGCATACAATGGGGGCAAAGGGTAAGGTTAAGGACCTTGAGGAGGGTGACTTCTTCAATCCATACTACTCTATGTTGCGTGCTGGTCTTGGTACCTTGGCCTACCAGGATGAGTGGAACCTCTTCGATAACATCTGTGTTACTGAAAACCTTGTAAATGCTCCCGAGGGTGAGTTGCGCCTTATCCAAGGTAAGAAGTTCTTTGGTAACATCTTCACTCGCCCCTATATGCTTCAGCAGGAGGGTAGATATAAGGGTTATCCGCTACGTACGTTCGTATCTAACAACTTCCAGAACGGCTTTAGTGACCATTTCCCCGTATACATATACATAGGTAAGTAAACTAAAATATCATATATGAAAAGATTTTTACTAACAATCATGTGTGCCCTACTCTCGTTGAGTGCCATTGCTCAGTCGGGAGGTATGAAGGGTAAGGTTGTGTCACGAGATGATCGTGAGCCTATTGGCGGAGTCAAACTCTTTGTCGACGAGGTTGCCGTCAATACCACAACCAACGACTATGGTGAGTTTATTATCGAGGGTCTTGCTCCAGGTGAGTACCTCATGCGCTTTGAGGCTGTAGGCTTCGAGGACTTGGAGCTCATGGTGCGTGTTAAGTCTCTTGTTCACGACATGCAACTCGTGATCATGGTGCCTTCACATGTTACCTTTGTTGATGACTCTGCCTTTGCAGAGCTCGATTCAGATGTAGAGTCGTCGGGCGAGGGTCAGGCTATGCCTGGTGCACTCTCTGCATCGAAGGATATCTTCAATAACATCGCCTCATACCGCTTCTCGGAGATGCGCTTCAACGTGCGTGGCTACGACTCGCAGTATCAGGATGTATACCTCAATGGTATCCGTTTTAACGACGCCTTGACAAGCTATGGTCCATGGTCGCTGTGGAGTGGCTTGAATGATGCTACACGTAACCAGGAGGTTACCGCTGGTCTTCAGATGTCGGACTATGGTTTGGGTGGTGTTGCTGGTACCACAAACATCAATGCACGTGCCTCGCAGATGCGTAAGGGCTTGAATGTAAGCGTTGTTAACTCTACACAGCTCTACCGCTTCCGCGCTATGGTAAGCTACGCTTCTGGTGCCTTGGATAACGGTTGGTCGTATGGCTTCTCGGTATCTACACGCCAGGGTGGCAACGGCTATGTTGACGGTGTTTACTACAATGCTTATGGCTACTTTGCCTCTGTGGAGAAGGTGTTCAACTCCGCGCACCGCCTCTCGGCAACAATCCTTGGTGCTCCAACAACACGTGGTGCACAGCAGGCATCTACACAGGAGGCGTATGACCTCTGGGGCGACAACTATTATAACCCTAACGTAGGTATGCAGAATGGTGAAGAACGTAACTCGCGCGTACGTCGTATGCACGAGCCTATCGCCATGCTTAATTACAATTGGCAGATTAACGAGAGAACAAGCTTATCTGTGGCTACATCGTTGCGTTTCGGCTTTAACGGCTACTCATCACTCACATGGTATAAGGGTGAGGATCCACGTCCCGACTACTACCGTAAGTTACCATCATACTATGGTGATCGCTTGGAACGTCGTATGATTCTTAATCAGTATGCCGAGGCTAACGACATGACAAAGCCATTTACTGATGTAGATATCGCTACGGACATCATGAAGTATAAGGAGTATATAGAGAATTGGAGTGGTTATATCGACTTCGACGGTCTCATCCAGGACAACATGATGGGTCAGAAGAGTGATATCTATGGTGATGGTCACCGTGCGGTGTATATGATTGAGGAACGTCATACTGATCAGCTCGACTACAACTTCGCAGCGCAGCTCAACCATGTGTTCCGTGGCGGCTCGAAGATCACTGCTGGCGTGCGTGCGCGTGTCAACCGCACAGAGTACTACAGCACCGTTAAGGATCTCCTCGGTGGCGACTATTGGCTCGATGTAGATAAGTTCGCAGAGCGCGACTTCGGTAGCAATGTTGTCTCTTATCAGAATAACATGGCATACTACCGCGAGCATGGTCATGCACAGGCTGTCCGTGAGGGCGATAAGTATGGCTACGACTACTATGCTCATGTGCGCCAGGGTCAGCTATGGGCTATGTATGAGATTGCCGCTGGTGGTTTCTCTGCAAATATCGGTGCCGAGGTTGGTCTGTCGTCGATGTGGCGTGAGGGTCTATGGGAGAAGGGTCTCTTCCTCAATGAGAATGCTGGCGACAACAGAGGCATGACATCTCTTGGTAACTCTGACAAGATCAATAACCTTACATATAAGGGTAAGGTGAACCTTGCATATAAGTTCTCGGGCGCTCACTCTATCGAGGCTAATGCTACGATAATGCAGAATGCACCTATGTTCAACAACGCCTTCGTTTCGGCGCGTACACGTAACCAGATTACTCCAGGCCTCGATGCAGAGAAGATCTATGGTTTCGATGTTACATACAACTTGCGCACACCATGGATCCGTGCTCGTCTCTCGGCATACTACACGCAGATGCTTGATCAGTCGAAGGTCATCTCGTTCTACGATGACACACAGAGTTCATTCACCAACTTTGCAATGTCGGACATCGACAAGCGTTATATGGTTGTTGAGTTGGGTGTGAGCATTCCTATTGTGTGGGGTATCTCTTTGCAGGGTGCTGTGAGCCTTGGTGACTACATCTACACATCTAACCCAGAGTTCACACAGATGATTGATAACTCGGCTACAGATGTTGTGCATAGCGTTGTCAACTGGAAGGGTATGAAGGTTGAGAGCACACCACAGACGGCTATCAACGTGGGTCTTAACTTCCGCGGTCCAGATAATTGGTATGCAACTATCGACTTCAACTACTATGACCGCCTATACCTTTCTATGAACCCTATGTATCGTACTGACTATCTCGCAAGCGAGATCATGCGCATATACGACTGGAGTTCACTCGAGACAGGTCGTCAGAAGGCATATGTTATAGATATCATCGATGGTATCCGTGCACAGGAGGAGTTGGGTAGCGCCTATACGTTGAGTGCAAGTGTTGGTAAGACATGGCGCATCAAGTATAAGTATACTCTTGGTGTTAGCCTTCAGATTAACAACATTCTCAACTCGCAGACAATACGTACGGGTGGTTATGAGCAGATGCGTCTTAACAAGATCTCTGATCCTATCCTCTTCCCCGATGCTGATGGCGTGATGCAGATTGAGACCATCCCTACAACATACTCGCGTTTTGACTCGAAGTATTTCTATATGAATGGTTTCAACTACTATCTTAATGTTTACTTCAGATTCTAATGCTTAAGCGTATGAATATTATGAGATTGAATAAATTATTCACACTTCTTGCCATCAGCATTATGTCTGTGGCATGCTACGAGGATTTCACAAGCGTGCCTCCTCGTGAACTATATACAGATACCTCTTTCGAGGAGCAGTTCCCCGAGGCTGAACGCATCACCATCGCAGAGCTGAAGTATGCATTTGGCACTATCAGCAATACGGGTGTAAATAGTGGTTGGAACAACACCATCTATAAGCTTATCGGTGAGGATATCTTCGTGGGTCACGATGTCTATATCAAGGGTAAGGTTACTACGGATGATGAGGAGGGTAACGTATATAAGTCACTCTACATCCAGGATGAGACGTCGGGTATAGAGCTTAAGCTCAACAACAATGTAGGTCTTCGTTATAAGAAGGGCTCATGGGTATATGTGCGCCTCACAGGCCTCTACCTCGGCAACTACCGTATGATGTTGTCATTGGGTGGTCCTCCATCAGAGTCGTACAACAAGGCGGAAGAGCATAAGTACTATGCTAACTCAAACATCGAGCTTCAGGAGGTTATCGACCGTCATGTCTTCCCTGGTCGCAAGGCTGATGAGGGTCTTAAGGTTGGTGACTTGGGGATGTGGTTGCGCTACGCGCCAAACGTAGATATCATCACTGTAACTCCCGATAACTACGAGCAGGTATTCTCGCCCGCAAAGATTGAGATGGAGGGTAAGTTCTATGGCACGGAGAAGACCGATAGCTTTGGCAAGAAGTATCAGGCTTTTGAAATCTCGCAGCGCGAGCTTATGTTTGGCCGTCTTATGCGCTTTGAGGGTGTTGAGTGTCATTATGCTGGTGTCACTAACCAGGATGGTGTTACCAACCCAGGTTTGAAGAGTGGCTCATTTGAGAATATATACCCCAGCTGGTTGTATACCGACCCACGTCCTACGGTGTCGAAGCCATGGTATCATTGGGCATATAAGGAGGATATCACAGGTCGTAGCCTCTATGGTTCTGTGCTCTTCACCTACAATACTGCGGCTACGGTATGCTCTGCTAATGGTGTCTATGCACTCCGCACAAGTGGTTATTCACGCTTCGCGCGTCGCAACGTATGTAAGGATGGCGAGAAGGCTACGATCACTGCCATCTACGGCATCTATGCGCAACGTTCTGACTATGCTGGTAATGCTGATGACTATGCATCATACCAGCTAACCATCAGCAGTTTCTCGGATATAGAGTTCGTAAATGGCGAGGATGCGTTGCTCACAGATGAGCAGGTGGCAGCCATGACGACTGAAGATATGAAGACTGTGCCTTGGATTGATGAGGAGGGTGAGTCTGAAATCATTTAATTAAGCTCTATATACAACTTAAGGAGAGTGTGGTTGTCCATGGATAACCACACTCTTTGTTTATGGATGTTAGGTTTGTGAGGTGTTGCGTATTACGAAAATTATCTATATATTTGTCATAGTATTAATCTTAAATAGTAGACATTATGGGTAATGGTGTTAAGAGTTTTTTGCTCTATATAGCTTTGGCATTGGTCCTTGGTGTTGTTTGCGGTGGATTGTTATATCTGCTTGAGGCTTTTGACTTGTTGGGTCACCTCGCTTGGTACGAGGTATTCGCTATACCTGCCTTGTTGACGCTATTGTTGTTTGCCGTACGTTGGCTTATGGGTAAGAATGATGCCTCAAAGGTGAGAAAAGTTGTGAATGTGTGCATGCAGGTTATGCTCCTTACGTCTATCGTCTTCCTCATGTATGTGCTGTTAGAGTGGCTTATCCCATCAGAGAATACCGACTTTGCTAATGTCATTTGGGAGAAACCGCTTCTTGTGAGTCTCTGTACGGGTGTCATCATTAAGACTAACTTGCGCGTCAATAGCAAGAAATAACTCCTATATTTACCATGCGGGCCTGCAAACATACTCTGTTTTGCAGGCTCTTTTTTTGATATTTGCCCTATGAGAGTAAATCTATGGCAAATAGTGGGTGTGCGGTATTTTAGAATTGAGCATAATTTTGTATATTTGTCTTGTGGAGTTGTGCATGTGTGACTTGCGCTGCTCTCTGCGCTGTGCAACATCGATGTGCAGCGATTCTCTACCGTCGTAGAGTTGTATGCTGATTTTAAATTTAGAGTTATAATATGACACATGTGGTTAGTCAGCCTTCGTTTTGGCTCGATGTGAAGAAGGAGTATGTTATCGAGAACTTTGAGAGTCTCTTGTGCTATCTTCGTGACTATAACTATCGCGAGAGGGATGAGAAGCCTAATGGCGATTTTAGTCGTACGTTCAATTGCCTAAAGGCTGTAGTATACGACTATATCGAGGAGTCGGTGGAGGACAACTTCTTCGAGACACCCGCTATACGCTGGGGCGACAAGGCGCCCTTTGTTGTGCGGGTTATTGCAGCATACCTCCTTACGTGCAAGACGAAGAAGGGTGTTGATGACCTACGTGTGTTGTCTAAGCTTGCTGATATGCTACTACTTATGGGTGAGGCATCAACAGCAGAGATGATGGTCGACATCAAGTCGTTAATATGCAGCTGCATGATGGGCCGACGTGTGGAATCGCTGCGCTTCCAGTGGGACGATGTGATGAAGAGTGATGGTTTCTCGCTTAACACCTTCTGCTATAAGGTGGGCAAGACAAGCTTCTCTTCGGAGACTGTTACGCTACCTATGCACTTCGAGGGTAATGGTCTTGTTGTGCTCGAGGATGATGTTGTTGTCGTTGCTCCGATGAATCATGCATCATATGTTAAGCCATATAAAACACTTAATACGATTATAGATGATGTTGTGGGCGTGAAGGTTAAGGCGGTAGATAAGATGAAGTATAGCACCTTTGCGCAGCTTAAGGATGAGTGCAATGTGATACTCAATAGTATGGCTAATATCGGCCCCTCGCCAAAGATGCTGCTCAAGAGCTATGAGGGTGGCGACGAGGTTACCGTTAGGGTGGTCTCTACGTCGGCTATGGGATGCTTGGAGGTGGAGAGCATAGACCCTGCATACAACAAGGTGCGCGGTGCTGTCATGCTCAAGAGCAACTATCGTGGTTTGAGTTCGCGTGAGTTTGTCTCCTACCTCGAGGAGGGCAACTTCCTACGTGTCACTAAGCTGGATAATCCAACGTGTCCATTCATCTTGGATAAGACCTTCGACAGCTTCTATGAGAGCTTTGCCGATGGTGCTAGGGGTAATGTTTGTAGCGCTATATATAGCGAGTCCTATGCCTACGGTCATAGATGGCTTACGGAGGAGGGTCTCCAGGTGAATATCATGGGCGATACGGAGGCTGTACGTGAGGCTATTGATACGATGACTCCAATCCTTGTGCATGTCACAGGTAGTAGGATAGATAGGTCTAATAATTTCGTGCTTAACGGCAACTATTGCGACGAGGCGTATGAGGATGAGTATTATGGTGTTGAGAGCTTCAAGACGGCAGCCTACAGATTCCTTGTTAGTGAGTTTGCTGGTGACTCGGAACCCGATAATATCCCACAGCAGCGTGTGGAGAGTAAACTCATAGACGAGGCATATGTCACACACCTTGCACATGTCATCTACTACCTTGCGGAGGATGAGACCGACACCATGGATCGTTATAAGATGCTCTTTGTCGCTGCTATGTTGGCGCGTATAGCCTCTAAAGAGAGGGATATGGCGTTCGTCAAGTTTGAGATGGACTATTTGACAGCGTTGGTACGCTTTGCGCAGGGCGATATCGAGGAGGTGGGCTCTTTGGGTTATCATGCTTGTCTGGAGGGTGTGCCTGTCGTGGAGGAGAAACGAAGGATTGTTGCGGAGCTGTGTCAGTATGATAATAGCCACACAAGTAAGATTGTGCTTAAGCGATCGGATAATGAGGCACTGTCGGAGAATATCAAGGGCCTGGTGGATGCATCTAACATCCTGCGTGGCAAGATTAACCCATCGGAGATAAACCGCATCAAGAAGAATATAGCGGGCTACCTCGGTGTTGCGGATATGTATCAGAATATATGTGGTGACCTCACATACTACGGTGAGGAGAGTGATACCCTGGAGTTCAAGACGTCTATGGTATATCCTCCTAACTCGAATATGCAGCCCGACCCGGCGAAGCAGAAGTGGGCGATACTAAAGACCATATGTGGCTTCTTGAATACCATCACGGGTGGTGAACTGCTGCTTGGTGTCGATGATAACGGAAACTCGTGTGGTCTGCGTGCCGATATGGACTATCTGTTCCATGTGGGCATCATCAAGGATAATAGCATAGATAAGTATAGAAACTATATCAAGAATATCGTTGACCGTGCCTTTGTGGATGATTCGGGTATAGCCTCGAATACCGAGATTACGGCAACGAGGATAAACTATATCATCGAGCAGAGTAATGAGGGCTACTACGTCATCCGCATTAAAGTTAGCCCTTACGAGTACGGCATAGTGTCGTTTGCTACGGATGATGATAGACTGCCTGATGGTATGTCATCGTCATACTACCGCACGAGTGGTGCTACACTGCCTATGAATGCCGAGCTTAAGCGCCAGGCAAGGGAGAAGAAGCTCTCTGCATCCCTCGACCAGGATGCGCGTAAGGTGCTCGATCTGCAGAAGTCAATCAAGGATGAGAAGATTGTGGTGCTTAAGAACTACGCCTCGCAGTCGGGTATCGGCGATAGACGTGTGGAGATATATCAGCTTCTGCCTGATAGAAATACCGTGGTGGGCTACGATTTGGTGAAGAAGGATATACGCGAGTTTAAGGTTACACGATTTGAGGGCGTCGACATATTGTCGGAGAACTGGAAGAATAAGAGTAAGCATAAGAGGCTCACAATAGATGTCTTCGATATGCTTCAAAACCCAGGTGTTGCGCCTATGAGGATAGAACTGAAGCTCAAGCACCGTGCCTATAACCTCCTTGTCGAGGAGTATAGCAATGCTGGTACTCATATACGTAAGAATGAGGGTGCTGATGCCAAGGAGTACCCATATATACTCGATACTATGGTTAATAGGATTGAGGGTGTTGGCCGCTTCTACTTGGGTCTTGCACGCGAGATTCTCATCGTGGATGGCGATGTGCTGCGAGACTATGCCCGCGAGTATATCAAGTGTATATAGTTGCTATGCAGCCGTGATCTTTGCTCTCCGGTAGGATGATATAACCATCCATACGCCTATGAATAGTATAACGGCAAAGAGTATCGTATCGGCATGTAGCTTGTCGAGTCCCATCGCTACGGATAGTATCACGGCAAGTAGAGGTTGTATGTAGGTGTATGTGCTCGATACTGTAGGCTGTAGGTAGCGTAGCGAGTAGTTTAGCAGTAGATTGGGAAGGTATGTGGGTACTATGAGCACAAAGGCTGTGGCGAGCCATAGCTTGGTGTTCATGTCGTGAAAGTCAATATCTATCACGGAGTCTATGCCTATGGGGAGCATCACCACAGTGGAGATGGAGTATATGGCGCGTAGTATTGTTGTTATGCGGTATTTCGCTACTAAAGGTCTGAAGAGGACCATGTAAAGTGCAGTTACCACGCCACTGCATATCATCATCAGGTTGCCCCAGATCTCGGACTTGGTGTGGGCAGGTGATTCACTCGTTAGGACTATAGCCACGGCACCCGCAAAGCCTATTATTAGTCCTGCAATCTTGCGTGTTGTAAGTTTGTCTACACGTGCTATCACCGACACTATGAGTACGAGGAGAGGTACTATTGTCGCGATTATGGAGCCGTCGATGGGCGATGTGCGCGATAGTCCGAACATCATCATCACCTTGCGTGTCACACCCATGAGTAGTGAGGCAACGATTATTATCGCCCAATCCCTCTTTTCTATACGTTCATGCCCCTCCCATAGCGCTGGTAGCCACGATAGTGCTGCCGCTACTACTAGTGATGCTGTGACCATGGCCAGCGGCTCTATGTACTTGCCTAATAGCAGGTTGTAAAATGGGTAGTCGCATGCCCAAACGATGTTGCACCCAAGCAGTGCTATGTGTGCTCTTATAGCTCCTCTCTTTTCCATGCTTTGGCGTGCGACAATAATTACGCCAAAGAGGGATATGTTATTGCTGCTCCTCCTCGGGGTATATCATCTTCTTTGTTACGCCGCCATCCACTGTTATGCACTCTCCGTTTATGAAACTGCTTCTTGGGTCACATAGGAAGAGGCATGTGTGTGCTATATCCTCTACTCTGCCAACCCTTCCCGAGAGGTGAAATGTATGGTCCTCGGGACGTAGTATCTCACTCTCGTTTACACTTATCCAGCCGGGTGCTATGCAGTTTACTGTGATGTTGTAAGGTGCGAGTGATACTGCCAGTGCATGTGTCAGCGACCATATTCCACCCTTCGATGCGGAGTATGCCTCTGTCCCCGACTCGCTTTGTAGGTAGCGCGTCGAGCATATGTTCACTATGCGGCCATAGCTGTTCGTGGCGTGCATCTTCTTTCGATGCATGGCCAGCATGCGTGAGGTGATGAATGCTGGGCGTAGGTTTGTGTTTATAACCCTGTCGAAGTGCTCTACTGTGGTGTCGGTGATAGACTCAAACCCGCCGATGCCTACATTGTTAACTATGATGTCTATATCCTCCCACCTATCAAATAACGTCTGCATAGCCCCCTCTAATGCCTCCTTGTCGCACACGTCGAGGGCGAAGAACTCTGCACCTGTGACTGCGGCTACATCGTTGCCGCGTGATGTATCAATGTCGCAAAATGCCACCTTGTCACCGTGTGCAGTGAATACCTCTACTATTGCGCGGCCTATGCCGTGTCCTCCTCCTGTGATAAATACTCGTCGCATTATTATGTTGTTTAAAGTGGGTAGTATAACCTTATTATCTCTGTGTGTGGTCTATTTTTTTATCCTCTTCTCCGCCTCGAGCAGTGTGCGCTTGCGTTCTATAGCCTCGCCGTCGCGCTTGCCGTTGTAGCCACCTATTGTGCCATTGGAGGCTATCACGCGGTGACATGGCACATCGGGGGCGAAAGGATTTCTCTTGAGTGCTTGTCCTATGGCTTGTGCACTACGACATCCTATGCGTCTCGCAAGTTCGCCATATGTAATCGTCTCTCCTTCAGTGGTGTTTAGTAACTCTATATATACCTTTCGTTGAAAAGGTGTTATGTGTGTAGATAACTCCACGCGTTGGCGTATGTCGAGGTCGGTTGTGCGCTGCAGATGCCACATCGTGTGTCCGAAGAATTGGCGTGTTCCTACGCGCTTGAAGCCGAGTGATGAGTATAGCCTCTCGGCTTTAGTGTTTATGCTATCTACGATAAGACCTACGTGTGTGTGTCCCTCGTTAAATGCCATCTTGCAGAATGTCTCTATCATCTTGCTGCCAACACCCTGACCACGAAATTTTGGTAGCACGCCTATGGAGTCTAGGTAGTACTCACCAGTCTCCGTCTCATCGGTTATTGATGGTGTGCGACCGATTATGTTGCGTAGCACGGTGAATGTTCCCTCGCGCAGTGCGTGGAGGTGTGCTCCGTCATATCCCACAACGGCACCTGCTACTTTACCCTCAACCTCGGCTATGAGTGCCTGTTGCCAGCTATATTGGGTCTCTCTTGTGCGCACAATATGTGTGAGAGTGGTCATGTAGTCCTCACCGCAGTAGTCCTTTAGTGCCTTCTGGTCGCCTATGGCTATGGCGACAGCTTGTGCTATGATGCCAGCGTCGCGTATGGTAGCTCTCCTTACAATGATATTTCTACTCTCCATACTACAAAATTACTACAATATTCGATAAAAGCGAACATCGTAGATTTTAATAATGAAAAATGTTGTATTACTATTGTTAATATCGGAAAAAATGTTTAATTTTGTTCAATTAAATAGAGTGTATTGCATTGCAATATCGGCGTTCATGCCCTCCCCCTAACCCCTCTAAAAAGAGATAACGGATTGGATATGTGTTTATATCAGGCAATTGACGTTTTTATTGCCTTGTACGTTGGTGTTAGAAAACAAAAAATTATTAACTTAAAACTATAAATGAATTATGGCAACATGTAGCAAATGTGGCAATGAACTTAAGCCCGGAGCAAAATTCTGTATGAAATGTGGTACTCCTGTAGCGGCAGCTCCTGCAGCGCAGGCAAAGTCTGTTGGTGGTGATGTATGTCCGCAGTGCGGTAAGGCGTTGAAGCCAGGCGCAAAGTTCTGTATGGGTTGTGGTGCAAAGTTGGGTCAGCCAGCGGCGCAGCAGCCAGCAGCACAGGCCGAGCAGAAGGGTTGGTTTACTGATGGCGTACGCGCTGTAGCAAATGCTGTCACAGGTGGTCAGCTCAATAGAGATATCGCAAACGAGCAGCGCGCAGCTGTAAATGAGCAGGCACGTGCCGACAGAGGTGAGATCCGTACTGCGCAGGAGGCACAGCATAGTGCCGAGGAGGCGCAGATTCGTGCCGAGAGAGAGGCGGAACGTGCTCGTGATCGTCGTAACCAGGAGGCTATTGATGGCGTAGATGTGGTACGTGGTCGTGCTATATGGAGCATCCAGCCAGGTGAGATTGCTCGTAAGATTAAGGAGACAGAGCTCGAGGAGATTGAGAAACTCAAGGGTATCATCGTTCAGGAGGGTTGCTCGGCACTCATCTTCGCTAATGGCGAGTTGGTGTCACACCTATCATCAGGTGCCTACCTCTTCTATAAGACCGTAGAGGAGGAGAAGGCGGCGTTGAAGGCTGCCATCGAGAAGGCCGAGAAGGAGTTGGATGAGAAGGAGCGCAAGGCTCTCGAGGAGAAGCGTAAGGCAGAACCTACATTCCGTGAGTTGGGTGTCGTAGGTGAGATCAAGAGAGGCTTCAACTGGGTTGGTCGTCTTATCTTCGGTGAGAAGAAGAACGAGAAGAAGGAGAAGACGGAGAAGCGCAAGATTGACTACGCACGCATCCTCGCACGCCTCACACAGGCCCCTGTTATGTCAGTATACTTGGTAAGCGACCGCTTCGTGCCAATGACATTTGGTGGTAGCGTGTCACAGGATGGTGGTATCAACTTCGCACCATATACAGTTCCTGCAGGCGTGTTCGACATTCAGGTGGGTGTGTCACTTGAGGTTAAGGTTAACGACATCCACGCTGTGGCAACAAACTACCTCGCTGACAAGTCATCGTTGACAACAAACGACCTCTTCCAGCTTCTCAATGGTGGTATCGAGAATCAGTTGCGCCAGGCGTTGCGTAATGTAGACTACCAGCAGACAGGTCTTCCAGCACAGACAGTTGAGATGCTCAAGATGCAGATCCAGCAGTATGTAAATATGCAGCTCCACGGCCTTGAGTGCGTACGTGTGTTGCAGATTACCGATAGCAATGCAGAGTTCGATCGCTTCCGCGCTGTAGAACGTGAACTCTACTGCACAGAGAAGGAGCTCGGCTACTTGCAGCGTACAGGTGAGTTCCGTAATCGTCTTGCTATCGAGACAAATAAGCAGGCCATCGACCAGGCATCTAACGATGAGGATTTGCGCTATGCATTGATGCAGATCAACAAAGACGGTCTGCTCCATGACGATGAGTTCGAGGCATTCAAACTTATGCTCGATGCGCAGAAGCGCTTGCGTGAGGCAAAGAGCCAGGAGGAGGAATATGAGGCACTCGTAGACCTCAAGAAGAGCCGCCTCGTTAAGGATGACGAGATGGCAGCTCTTGAGGATGCGTTGACACAGAATAAGATTCAGCGCGACAGCATCACCGACATCATGCGTATCCAGCACCAGCAGAGTGTTGACGACGCACGTATGAAGGCCGAGTGGGCTATTGGTGACCAGAAGCAGGATCACGACTGGGAACGTGAGGACTTGCAGCGTCGTCGTAACTGGGGTATCGAGGATGAGCAGCGCGAGAGAGAGTGGATGCGCGAGGAGGAGGAGTACAGACGTACTACCGGTCGCCGCCACGAGGAGGATGAGTACGAGTGGCAGAAGTCTATCCGCGAGAATGACTACGAGTGGCAGCAGCGCGTTAAGCAGGATGAGTTCGAGTGGCAGCAGCGCATGCGCGAGGAGCAGTTGCGCCGCGAGAATGAGCAGATGGACTACGATCGTAAGCGTCAGGATAAGTTTGACGATGCAGACCTCCTCGAACGTAAGCAGAGAGGTGCTATGGATATGATGCGCGAGATGAAGGAGGCCGAACTCCGTGAGTTGCAGGAGAAGAATCGTAGTGCAGAGAACATGCATAGCATGGATGCACAGGTTCAGATGAACCGTGATAACGTGGAGGCTACAATGTCAGCCGAGGCTCTTGCTGCGAAGCAGATATCACAGCTTGGTGGTGAGGGTCAGGTGGCCTTGGCACAGGCTCTCGGCTCTGGCAAGGAGAACGAGTTGCTCAAGAAGCAGCAGGAGGATCAGGCTGCCCTCTATCAGCAGATGTTGCAGATGCAGCAGCAGCAGGGTAACCAGAGCCAGCAGATGATGATGCAGATGGCGCAGATGATGCAGCAGGGTATGATGGGCATGGGCCAGAACAACATGGCAAACCAGCAGATGATGTATCAGCAGCAGCAGCAGTTCCAGCAGCAGCGCTTCGAGGATCAGCAGCAGCGTGCTAATGAGTATCGTCAGGATGCATACCGTCAGCAGGATCGTATGGATATGAATACGCAGATGGCTATGGGTAACATGTCGCAGATTGGCACTGCAGCGGCAAGCAATCTATATACACAGAACACAAACACTAATGTTAACATCCAGCAGCCACAGGGCTACCAGCAGATGCAGCAGCCACAGGCAGCAGCGCCTATGGGTAAGGTATGTCCACGTTGTCAGACTCCAGTGGATGCAGAGGATATCTTCTGTGGTGAGTGTGGTTATGACTTCCGTGTAATGTAATATCTGACACTATGAATATAGATGATATGCTAAACAATCTTCAAGCCGACCTAGACCGTCGGCTTGAAGAGTATATGCCTCGTGAAAACAACACTCCCGAGGTGTCGCCATCAGCGGAGGATAGCGAGGATACCATCTTTTGTCCCGAGTGTGGCACACGAGTAGCGTCAGATGCTAATTTCTGTCCTAACTGCGGTGAATCACTCAATGATGATTGTCAGTGTGATGATGATGACGAGGATGATGATTGGTATGACGAT
This sequence comes from Alistipes sp., assembly GCA_045614205.1. Classification (GTDB taxonomy): domain Bacteria; phylum Bacteroidota; class Bacteroidia; order Bacteroidales; family Rikenellaceae; genus Alistipes. The sequence goes on from JAZLCL010000003.1 coordinate 61,433, forward strand.
GAAGAAGATGATGACTGGTGTGACGATGATGAGGCCACAGAGTCAGTTGTAATATTATTTACAGATAGTGCAGCACTTGCGGGTAAGTATGGTGTGAGTGAAAATGATGTTACGCGTATTCTTTTGAATCATATCAATGAGTTGCAGAGTGTGGGACATAATGGTTACCTTCTTGATGCCTCTAAATATTCGTTGGGTGGTGACGATGTCACATGGATGGACTATAGAGACCTTATCGCAAACTTTATGGATGATAACAACATTGATCCAAGTCCAAAGGTATCGTTGTTTATCATCGGCGGTAACGATGTTATCTTCCAGCCAGCAATCAAGAACCCATCATTCTCACCATCACCTTGGGGTGATAACGAGTACCAGGAGACTATCTTTGCAGACTTCCTATACTGCTTCGATGAGATTGACCGTGAGTTCTTGGACTATAATAGAGCACGATGCAATGTTTCGCGTTTGCCTCTAGAGTCAGGAAAAATGGCGTCAACCATCACCGATGATATCAAACGTTTCCTCGAAAGAAGCTTTGAGGTCATTGATGGATTGTCGATATCGAAGGCTGTCATGACAACTAACAGGGATTGGATTCCTGCAAGCCGTGAGATGTCGCGCAACCTACCTATTACCTCTATGGATAATAGTGAGGGGTATGTGCTTGATAATATGTATGTTAGTCCTAATCTGTATGCTGATAAGGACTCGGAGGTGAGTGAGGTATATAGCCGTGATATTCATTATGCTGATATGCTTGTCTTCAACCTGCATGGAGCATGTCTGCCCAATCAGTCTGGCTTCTATAGCAACGACCTAGCATTCTCAATAAACATGCTTAAGAGTATTGGTGCCTCGATATTTAATACGGTGGCTTGTTGGGGTGCGCGCTACATACGCTATAAGCGTGAGGATAGTATGCTCCTTTCTGCGCTTCATAATAACGAGGTGTTGCTTTATAGTGGTGCGTGCGTTCCAGCTTTTGGTAAGTGTGGTAACTTCGAGTGTGATAACACATGGCGCATACAGCCAGCGGCATATTCGGAGACCTTCATGGCTCGTTTTGCCGAGTATGAGTGTATAGGTACCATGACTGTTGGTGAGGCGTTTCTTAAGGCCAAGTGCGACTACTATAACTCAAGCCGTATGATTGAGGAGGATGAGCTAACATGGTCAACAGTACTTATGTTTAACCTCTATGGCCATCCTATCATCCGCACAAAGCCTAATGTGGGGGCTATTCGCGAAATGCAGAGTTGCGATGGTTCGAAGATGCAGCGCATACCATTCCGACCCATGAAGAAGGAGGTTGTCATGACGGGCGATGCTGCCAAGAGTGGCGCTTCAGGAGGCTCTATCCTCGATGCTGTTCGTGCGTCTGTGGATGCTAACCTCCGCATCTTGCATGAGGGTATCGTTAAGAACCTCTACAATGCTCTCGGTGTTGAGCCTCGCGAGTTGTTCTGTGTCGAGCAGTATGAGGTGGCGAATGGCAATGGCACAACAGAGAAGGGATACCTATATAATTACGTACGCGCGCGCGGAGATGTCAACACGAAGATACGTGTGAAGGTTGACCAGAATGGCAGTATGCTCGATGCGATACAGACAAAGTAAATTTAACAGCAATATAGTTAAAGGATAGTATATATGTATTGCCCAAAATGTAACATAAACTATAACGATAGTGAGGGTGTAGTGTGTGGTCAGTGTGGTTGTCCGCTTGTGCCAGCCACTCCA
>JAZLCL010000004.1:0-11630 GCA_045614205.1 Alistipes sp.
AGACCGCGATGAGCTTACGCAGAGTGAGTATGTGGCACCACGAGTGCTGCTATACTACGGCCTCAAGGCTCTGCCAGTGGGCGAGGTGTGGCCTATACCTGGCGACGGAGGTAAGTACCCCTATGCTGCGTTCCATAGCCCCGAGGAGGGTGCCACACTATGCTTCGACGATGGCGACGGCTGTAGAGGTCTACGCAGCTACCACGAGAGAGAGCTGCGTGCCAGGGCCACAGGTCAGGTGCTCACAGTAGATATATACCTACGCCCCGAGGAGTATGTCGCGCTGTACGACCCCATGACCAATGGTGCTTCCATCAGGTCGCGCTTCAGGCTGCGCTATGGTGCCAACACCTCCCTCTTCCACCTCGAAGAGGTGGTGTGCTACGACCCCAGCACCTATACCGCCACGTGTCGCTTCCGCCGCGAGCTTACAGACAATTAACAAACAAACCCTATTACTATGAACACAACAATTAAGATTAAGAATGAGGCTGATAGCACGACTATCGACATCGAGGGCATCATCGGCATTGCCGAGGAGTGGCAGTTCGAGAACCCCGAGAGCCGTGTTGCCACCTACGAGAGATTCAAGGAGAGTGTATCGCGCATTGCCGACATCCGTGGTAGCGAGATACGTGTAAACATACGTTCCACGGGTGGCGATGTGAACGACGCACTGCTCATCTACGAGGCGCTGCGTGCTACGGGCGCTGTGGTGACGACATGCTGCTACGGATATACCGCCTCGGCGGCCACCATCGTGGCACAGGCAGCCTCACCAGGCCGTCGCCTCATAGCACCCTCGGCACTATACCTCATCCATAACTCGCTATGCTCGGCAGAGGGTAATGCCGAGGAGCTGGAGGCAGAGGTGGCTATGCTCCGACAGACAGATGCGCGCCTCGCGGAGATATACGCCACACGTTCGGGACGTAGCGTGGAGGAGGTGGCATCGTTGATGGCCGAGAATGGTGGCCGTGGCCGCTGGCTATCTCCCGCCGAGGCCATCGCCGCAGGCCTCGTGGATAGCCTCGATGAGCAGACGCTGGTGCAGCGTGCCGTGGGTGGTGTCAAGGCGTTGCTGCGCACCATAGGTCTGGGTGAGGGTGCTCGCCCCGAGGATGTGAACTACACGATGCGCCGAGCACCGCAGCCATGTCCTACGCCCGAGGCCTCTGCCGGTAGCTCGATGATAGCCTTCGAGGAGGCACAGCGCGCCGTGAAGCCCACCGAGGTGAAGCCCACCGAGGACCCCGCGATGGTGGAGGTGGTGAGCAACCCCCGTCAGGCGGCATACGAGAGTGATGCTCGTAACATGCGTATGCGATAACCTAAACAAATAACATATTAACATCTAAAACTTTACAACAATGAGACTTATTGAAAATCCAAAGACCTACAAGGGTCGTGAACTCGAGACTATCTTCTTTCGCCCAATGTTCGTGGGCCCCAATGCCGAGCAGCTTGGCATCCGCATGATGTATAATATGCCTGTGCCGACGACGGTGCAGGTGTGGAGCCCACGTCACGATGTGTTGCGTGCCTACACCTCGGGCTGGGAGGGTGGTAAGTCGGCACAGCGACTGCAGAAGCATATCGAGCTTACGAAGGTGAAGGCAGAGGTAGGATTCTCGGCATCGGACTACTTCCAGCAGGTATATGAGCTTATCGTGGGTAGCGCCGATGTGAACCTCGACGACCTCACAGGCACAGAGCTTGAGAAGGCCGAGACGGAGCTCTTCCGTGCTGCCATCGCCGAGAGCCTACGTGTGATGATGTGGATGGGTGACACCTCGTCAGATACCTTCAACGAGTTCGACGGCCTGCTTGTGCGCCTATACCAGTATACGCAGGATGGTGAAGATATTCCCGCCTTCAACTGCCAAAATATACCTGTCACACCCGACAACATCCTCGACATCCTCGGTGGCATGTGGAAGGCAGCATCGCCCGAGCTCAAGGCGTTGAAGAGTGAGGGTAATCTCGCATTCTTCGTGACAACAGACATATACGATGCCTATGAGCAGTATCTCGACCAGTGTGGTGCCGATGGCGCATATACCGGCCTCATGTCGGGACGTCGCGAGCTCTCGTACCACGGCATAAAGCTCATCGACATGGGCATCTCGCAGTATATGCCTCTGCACTACAACCGCCGTTCTACGCACTGCATACTCACCGACCGCCGTAACCTTATCCTTGCGGTGAACACTGCCGACTACCCAGGCTCCGAGGTGCGTATGTGGTATAACCCCGACGAGATGGAGAACCGCCAGCGTGCAACATTCATGGTGGGCACCGAGATCCTCGATGAGACGTTGCTCGTATACGGACAGTTTAACCAGGCTACAGTGTAGGAGTATGAGTGATAAGAGGATTGCAACACGCGTTGTTGCCCCCGAGAACCGTACCGAGCCCCTCGTGGGCTCTGGTGCGGCTGGTGGTGCGGCAGTGGTCGATAAGGTGTGGCGCTGGGGTGGGGATAACATGCTGCCCATGGCCCTATCGCTTCTGGCACGCCGTTCCGTGGCACACAGACGCATAATAAACGACAAGGCGGACTACATCGCCGGTAAGGGTCTCACGTGTGCCGAGGCAGAGCCTATGTTGCGCTACCTGGTGGATAATGCCAATGGCAGTGGCGAGACGCTGCGTGCTGTCATAGCTCGAATAGCACGCGACGAGGCACTCTTCGGCAACGCCTTTATGGAGGTGGTCACAGATGCTGCACACTCCTTCCTCTCGTTCTACCACATTGATGCCTCGCAGTGTCGCCTGGCGCACGACGCGGAGCATGTGGTGCTGCACCACGACTGGTCGTCGTTCCGTATGTCGCAGGCACGGGTGCTGCCCCTATACCCACTCTTTGAGAGGTGTGACGATGGCACGCTGCGCAGCGTGGTGCACTACAAGGAGTATGAGCCTATGTTCACGCACTATGGCGTGGCACCATATGTCGCGGGCATGGATGCCGCAGCGATAGTCTATAAGACCGACAGGTGGAATATATCACGCATAGACAACGCCTTTCAGCTCTCGGGAGTGATGATGCTCGATGGCGCTGTCGACACCGAGGAGGAGGCAGACCGCATAGTGCGCCTTGCCGAGGAGAAGTTCGCCGGTAACCCCGGTCAGGTGCTCTTCGTGCTGCGCGACCACCACGATGGCGATAACTCACGCTTCATACCTATAGACTCCACATCGGAGGGCGACTGGTCGAAGCTCCACACACAGGCAGAGTCGGACCTTGTGGTGGCACACTCGTGGTTCAGGTCGTTGAGTGGTCTGGACTACGCCTCGGGCTTCTCCACAGATAGGATATTGCAGGAGTATGAGGTGGCACTTAACACCGTCATCCTGCCACGTCAGGAGCAGATAATGGAGCCTCTGCGTAGCATCATAGGCCAGACGCTGGGCATAAATGCCTCGTCGCTGGAGATTGTAAACCGCCCACCTACACGTTCCAAGCCCCTATATATGCGTGTTTGGGAGGCGCGTAAGGCCGATGGTCTCGACTACGATGCCACAGACCCCGAGCAGTGTAGGTTCCTTGCCGAGATTACGAAGTATAACATTAAGTCGATAGATTAGTATGAGTACACTTATAAATGTTGAGGATGTCATGCGCATGGCCTTCACCGCCGAGGAGGGCTGCCGCGGTCATGTCATCAGTGAGTTGGATATATATGTGGCCGAGTGCCGATACCTCGTGCCCGTCATCGGCAGGGCACTGTACGATAAATTGATGGAGGGCGAGTATGGCGAGCTACTCGAGGGGTATGTGGCACCCGCGCTGGCAGCTTGGGTGCGCTACATCGTCGAGCCCTTCCTTGCGGCACGATGCCGAGATGAGCATCTGCCCACGACGGGGGCCTCGCTGGTGGAGATTGAGAGGGTCGTGATGCGCTGCCGCAGGAGCATCGCCGAGGCGCTGACACGTCGCCTTGTGCGCCACCTTGACGAGGTGGAGTATGCGGAGTATAACATGGAGGATTGTTCATTAAATCGTTGTAGCATAGATGGTGGCATTATTCAAGTACGTTAGTGGGGTGGTGGCGGCCCTCGCCGCCATGCTATGTCCCGTCTCGCCCCTTGTCACCGCCGCACTGCTCTTTATCGCCATAGACTTTGTGACGGGCATCGCCGCCTCGCGTGCTGTGGCACGTCGTGAGGGTTGCGAGTGGCGCATAGAGAGTCGCAAGGCGTGGCGCACGGTATTCAAGGCGGGCTTCGTGGCCCTCGCAATAGTTATGATGTGGGTAATTGACTCGGCGATCCTCGACTTCATGCACCTGAACCTCGCAAAGCTCTTCACGGGCTTTGTGTGTGGTGTGGAGCTATGGTCGTTCCTGGAGAATGCCGCAGCCATCAGTGGCTCTCCGCTGTTCGAGTGGATGGGTCGCTGGGTGAAGCGACGCATGGGAGAGGAGGTGACAGATGAGTAGAGGATTGCGCAACAACAACCCTGGCAACATACGTCGTTCGAGGGTGCGCTACGAGGGTGAGGTGCCCTCGGCAGATGTATCGTTCAAGGCCTTTCGGAGCATGGCATATGGCTATCGTGCCATCTTCGTGTTGCTTGACAGCTACAGACGTAAGTATGGGCTCTGCACCATACGCCAGATGCTCAACCGCTATGCTCCGCCCTCGGAGAACTTCACCGAGGGGTATGTGCGATATGTCGTCACGCAGACGGGCATAGCCCCCGACGAGAGTCTTGACACCCTCTCGCCCCACGACATGGTGCCCTTCGTGGCGGCAATATCGAAGGTGGAGAATGGTGTGGCGGCAAGGATGGCAGATGTGTGGGCTGGCTGGGGTCTGTTCGAGGAGTCGGTGGCGGGTAGGTAGTGTCGTGTGTGGGGAGCTGTAGGGGTGTCGTTGCGAGGCGTGTGTGTCGCCCAACGAGTCGCCGAGCTCCCCAAATTTGCTATATGTGGCCCTCGCCCCACCATGATGCCATCTTTTTTAGCCGATAAATTTGTGATGTAGAGTAAAAATTCCTATTTTTGCATGTTGTAGAGCTGTGCTCTATGGTGTAGGAGAGAAAAACTAAAACATATATCAGAATGAAACGAATAGTTGTTACTGGTGCGACATCGGGCATTGGCCGAGCTACAGCACTACGCCTCGCTGGCGAGGATACGCAGATTATTATCACAGGCCGTCGTAAGGATCGTCTCGAGGCCCTCAAGGGTGAGGTCGAGGCACGTGGCGCAGAGTGTGTGGTGCTTAACTTCGACGTAAGAAGTGAGGCAGAGTGTATCGAGCACCTCGAACCCCTGGGCCGTGTGGATGTGCTCATCAACAATGCGGGTCTTGCCGCGGGCCTCGAGCATATCGATAAGGGCGACTCGCGCGACTGGGATGCTATGATTGACACCAATGTCAAGGGTCTGCTCTATGTCACCAAGATTATCAGCCGTGCGATGGTTGAGGCGGGCCAGGGTGGTCACATCATCAACATAGGCTCTATCGCTGGTACCGAGCCATATGAGAATGGTGCTGTATACTGCGCCTCGAAGCATGCTGTGCATGCCATCTCGCAGGCTATGCGTGCCGACCTGTTGAGTGCCGGCATCAAGGTGGGTGAGGTGCGCCCAGGCATGGTGGAGACGGAGTTCTCGGAGGTGCGCTTCCATGGCGACAAGCAGCGTGCCGAGGGCGTATACCGCGGTGTTGAGGCTCTCCAGGGTGAGGATATCGCCGAGGCTATACACTGGATGTTGTCGCTACCAGCACACATGAACGTGAACGATATAGTGCTCATGCCTACATGTCAGGCGGGTGCATACTACACATACCGTAAGTAACAAACATTAAAGTGTGATGATAATGAATAGAGCATTTAGAGTGATGATGGCTATGGCCTCGGCTGTAGCACTCATGGTGGCGTGTGGCAACGATAATGTCGGCGAGACCCCTACGCCAACACCTTCAGCCCCCGCAGCACCACGCTACGAGGTCTTCCCACTCCTCAACCCAACAGATATCCCATACCGCATCCCTGCGTTGGCATGCACCAATACAGGTACGCTTATCGCCGTTGCCGACTACCGTCATAGCGGCACTGACATCGGCGTTACCAACTATGGTCGTATAGACCTGCACTACAGCTTGAGCTACGACAATGGTAACACATGGACCGAGGCTATGCCCCTTATCGAGGGTAAGGGTGTCAACTCGCCTGACTTCATGCACGTAGGCTTCGGCGACCCATGCATCGTGGCAGATAGAGAGTCCAGCAGAGTGCTCATGATGAGCTGCGCGGGTAACGTCTCGTTCCAGAATGGCACACGCACAAACCACCAGAACATAGCGCGCTTCTACAGCGAGGATGGTGGTAAGACGTGGGGTACTCCCGAGGATATCGCCGAGAGCATATACTCGCAGTTCGACGCCTCGAAGTATGGTCCTGTGCGTTCTATGTTCATCGCCTCGGGTCGCGTCATGCAGAGCCGCACGGTGAAGGTGGGCGCCTACTACCGCCTATACTGCGCAATCCTTGCTCGCGACAAGAGTGGCACAAACATGAACTATGTGCTCTTCTCTGACGACTTCGGTGGCAGCTGGAGGGTGCTCGGCAGCATAGACACCCCAGCGGTGTATAAGACTGCTGATGAGCCCAAGGTCGAGGAGCTGCCTAATGGCACACTGCTCATCAGCTCGCGCTACAACGAGGGTCGCTACTTCAACATCTTCATCTTCAGCGACGTGGCTACAGGCCAGGGTAGTTGGGAGGCTGCCGCCTTCTCGGGTGCTGCGAACAATGGCGTCGAGGCCAAGGCTAACTCTACAAATGGCGAGGTCATGGTCATCAGCGTGGAACGTGTTGCCGACGGCCAGAAGATGCACCTTCTGCTGCAGTCGTTGCCCCTCGGTCCCGACAGAAAGAGTGTAGGCATCTACTACAAGGAGCTCGCCTCGGAGGATGACTACTTCCTGCCCTCGTTCCTCGCCGCAGAGTGGGATGGCGTGAAGCAGGTGACAACCATCAACTCGGCATACTCGACAATGGCATGGCAGGCCGACAATCGCCTCGGCTTCCTCTACGAGGAGGAGTCGCACGGCAAGAGTGATCTGGCATACGGTGGCTACACCATCGTTTACGAGTGCTTCGACATCGAGGATATCACCGATGGCAAGTATCGCTATAGCAAGGAGTAACAACGAAATATTGTATAACAACATATGAAAGAGGTACTTAAGTATTATAAAGATTTCCCAAAGGAGGGCATCGTCTTTGTCGACATCATCCCCTTCTTGCAGAGTAAGAGTGTCTTTAAGGAGCTTATAGGCAAGGTTGCCGAGGCTACCACGACGGCAAATATCATAGCCCCCGAGGCTCGTGGCTTCCTCTTTGCTGCGCCCCTGCTCACCGAGGCAGACCATGTTAAGAATATTGTGCCTGTGCGTAAGAGTGGCAAGCTGCCCTTCGCCGAGGGCGACCTCCACGAGGTGCTCATAGAGAAGGAGTATGGCTTCGATAAGCTCTACTACCGTGTTAGCGACATCCTTGCTGGTGAGCCTGTGGGTGACAGGTTCGAGGTTACAATCCTCGACGACGTGTTGGCTACGGGAGGCACTGCCGAGGGTCTCGCACAGAGCCTCGAGAGCCTCGAGATTGAGCACGAGGGTAAGCGCTATGGCGTCAAGGTCAAGGAGTTCGTCTTCATCGTGGAGATTGCCGAGCTCGGAGGCAAGGCGCGCCTCGAGAAGATTGCTCCCGTGCGTTCCATCACCGAGATTTAGTCATTAATAGAGTTTTGTGCGTCGTGCAGCGGCTCGTTGCTGGGCTGTTGCACGTCGCTGTGGTATAGTGGCCTATAGCATTATTATGGCGGATATATTGGCTCGAGAGATAAAGTATGTTGCGGGTGTTGGCGATGTGCGTGCTCGTCTGCTGGAACGTGAGGTGGGCGTGCGTACCGTTGGCGACCTGCTCATGCGCTTCCCCTATCGCTATGTTGACCGTTCGCGCATACTACGCCTCATGGATGTGGATGAGTCTATGGAGTCGAGCTATGTGCAGCTACGCTGCCGCATAGTGGGCATGTCGTACGTTGGCGAGGGTGCCAAGCGCCGCCTTATAGTAGATGTCACAGACCCCACAGGAGGTGCCGAGCTGCTATGGTTCCACGGCATAAAGTGGATAGAGAAGCGCATAGAGCTAAACCGCGAGTACCTAATCTTCGGCCGCCCATCACTCTTCAAGGGCCGCATAAGCATTGTGCACCCCGAGATTGAGCCTATAGAGGTTGCGCTGTCGCGTAAGAGTGAGAGTAGCTTCAGGGGTGTCTACTCGACCACAGAACGCCTCTCGTCGGCGATACAGACCAAGGCTATGCAGACTATCGTGGCAAATGCCTGGCAACTTGTCGCCAACGATGCCAACGCCTTTCGTGATCCGCTATGCGAGGATATGCGTAGGCGTCACGGCCTCATACCCCTCAAGGAGGCGGTGTATAATATGCACTTCCCGCAGTCGGCAGAGAGGCTCAAGCAGGCGCAGTATCGCCTTAAGTTCGATGAGCTCCTCGGCGTGCAACTAACCATACAGGCGCGTCGCACCTCGCGCCATAAGCGTGGCGGAGGCTTCATCTTCCCACGTGTGGGCGAGGCCTTCAACACCTTCTACCGCGAGAAGCTACCCTTCGCACTCACCGCAGCACAGCAGAGGGTTATCAAGGAGATACGTGCCGACATGATCTCGGGCAGGCAGATGAACCGCCTGCTGCAGGGTGATGTGGGCAGTGGCAAGACGATGGTGGCATTCATGTCTATGCTCCTGGCTGTGGACAACGGCTTCCAGGCCTGCATCATGGCGCCCACCGAGATTCTCGCGCGCCAGCACTACGCCTCTATGGTACGCTTTGCCGAGGGCCTCGGTGTGCGTGTTGCGGTGCTCACGGGCTCCTCGAAAAGTGCGGAACGACGCACAGCCCTCGAGGGCATAGCCTCGGGTAGTGTCGACATCCTTGTGGGCACACACGCGCTGATTGAGGATAGGGTGCAGTTTGCCAACCTCGGCTATGTGGTCATCGACGAGCAGCACCGCTTCGGTGTGGAGCAGCGTGCCAAGCTATGGACAAAGAACCAGCAGCCACCACACATCCTCGTGATGACGGCAACACCCATACCCCGCACCCTTGCCATGACGCTGTATGGCGACCTCGAGGTGTCGGTCATCGATGAGCTGCCCCCAGGGCGTCAGCCTATACGCACATACCACTACTTCGACTCGGCACGCCTCAAGATGTTCGGCTTCCTCAAGCGCGAGATTGCCAAGGGTAGGCAGGTATATATCGTCTACCCCCTCATCCAGGGCTCCGAGAAGATGGACTATAAGGATCTCTACGATGGCTTCGACTCCATCACACGCGACTTCCCGCTGCCCACATACCGCACCACGGTGTGTCATGGCAAGATGAAACCCGCGGATAAGGATGCTGCGATGTTGCAGTTCAAGCGTGGTGAGGCCGACATCCTCGTTGCCACCTCCGTCATAGAGGTGGGTGTCGATGTTCCTAATGCCACGGTCATGGTCATAGAGTCGGCAGAACGCTTCGGCCTGTCGCAGTTGCACCAGCTGCGTGGCCGTGTGGGTCGTGGCTCGGAGCAGTCATACTGCATACTCATGTCGGGCGATAAGCTCTCGAAGGAGGGCCGTGCGCGCCTTGAGGCTATGTGTGCCACAAATGACGGCTTCCAGCTCTCGGAGTTAGACCTCAAGTTGCGCGGTGCGGGCGACATACACGGCACACAGCAGAGTGACGATGCCTTCGAGCTTAATGTTGCAAACCTCGCCACCGACACCCAGATCATGGAGGTCACGCGCAACGAGGCAATAGCCATCCTCGATGCCGACCCTGCGCTGCAACGCCCAGAGAATGTGGCACTTCGTGCGCTGCGTGACAGACACTGCAAGCGCGAACGTATAGATTTTTCAGATATATCGTAATATAGATTTAGATAAAAGCGTTATCTTTGTAACCCCGTAATATTAAACGTATAATACCATAAGAATATGGCACTTATAAGATGTAAGAGATGTGGTAACCCAGTGTCGAGCAAGTCGGCCGCCTGCCCCATCTGTGGCGAGCCCACCGCGGCTGTGCCCACAACACCTACACCACCCGCAGAGCCTGCTCCTGTAGCTCCTGAAGCTCACGCGACACCTGTGGAGAGCTCGCAGCCCAAGACTATCAACGACATCATGGCGCAGCGTGCCACCACGCAGAACACCCTGAACGATGCTCATGCCCGCACCGTGGCGCCCGAGGCGCAGAGCCCCGTGGCCGAAGCACCCGCGCAGAGTGCTACGCAGAAGAGTGAGGCCATGCCTACCACAGAACATAAGAGTGAGGTGAGGAGTGCCGAAGTGCAGAATCCCTCCGCTGCGCAGTCCGCTAATGTCGACGACTACGAGGATGAGATAGAACGACAGCGCCGTTCGATAAAGGGACTGACGATGGTCGTTGTGCTCCTTGCCGTGTTGTTGCTCCCCGCGACATACTTCAGCGTGAGCTACGGCATAAAGAATAAGGCTATCTCTGACGACTATGCCATCGTGCAGTCGGCACGTAAGCTCTTCGAGGAGCAGAACACCATGCTTCAGCGCGATGCCGAGAGTCTGGTGTCGGAGCTCGAGAGCCTCAAGGACCAGAACGACACCATGCTTGTTAAGTACCAGGAGGCTGTCGTCATGCTCGAACAGCTGCAGAGGGAGAAGACATACAACTACGAGCAGCTTGCCAAGTATAAGCGCGAGGTGGAGACATTGCGTGGTGTCATGCGTGGCTACCTCCGCCAGATAGACTCGCTGAACACCATAAACAGCAACCTCCAGGCGCAGAATGTGGCATACCGCCGTGAGATATCTACAGCCCAACAGCGTGCCGATGTTGCCGAGGAGAAGGCTGACGAGCTAAATACAAAGGTGCGCATAGGCGCTGTTATACGTTCCAGCGGCATCCGCATGGTCATGCTCAACTCCAACTCCAAGGAGGTGCGTCGCGTACGTCAGGCCTCACGCTTGAGGGTAGACTTCGAGCTCACCGCAAATGAGCTTGCCGAGCCAGGCGAGAAGAGTGTATATGTATGTATCACCGCCCCCGATGGCTACGTCCTATCATCCGAGAATATGATCCTCTTCATGTTCGAGGGCGACGAGATGATGGCATCCGCCATGCGTAAGGTAGACTACGAAAACCAGTCTGTCCCCGTCAGCATCTACTACGATGGCTCCGCCTTCGAGAAGGGTACATATAAAGTAGATATATATATTGATGGACGTCATAGTGGAACGCAGGAGACCTACTTCGAGTAATTTCTTGTGATAAGTGGTCATTCTCGGCCTCTCAATCTAAAGTCCGAATGGGAAATACGTCAAGTATGTCCCATCCGGACTTTCTCTTTATCGAGTCCAAGCCTAACCCCTTCTAACAAGAAATTGGTCTCACGCTGGCGAGGTTAAAAATATTTGAGCTCTTCAATCAAACGCCAGAATGGGACGTACATCAAGTACTACCCATCCGGGGCAATCTCTTTATCGAGGCCACATCTAACCCCTTCTAACAAGAAATTAAATTTCATGTGATAGCGGCGCATCTGCGACGCTTCAATCAAAC
>JAZLCL010000005.1:0-4384 GCA_045614205.1 Alistipes sp.
GATGGGATGATGTTACCGCAAGCTGCGCGGCCACCACGCCAGTCCTTCAATGATGGACCGTCAACAGTCTTCTGTGTAGCTGTCACAGAGTGAACAGTTGTCATAAGACCGTTTACAAGACCGAAGTTGTCGTTAAGAACCTTGGCGATAGGAGCCAAGCAGTTTGTTGTACATGAAGCGTTAGATACGATCTTCTGACCTGCGTACTCTGATGTGTTAACACCGCATACGAACATAGGAGTGTCGTCCTTTGAAGGTGCTGACATAACAACATACTTTGCACCAGCAGCGAGGTGAGCCTCTGCCTTATCAGCTGAAAGGAACAAACCTGTAGACTCAACAATGTACTCTGCCTCAACCTCGTTCCACTTCAACTGTGCAGGATCCTTCTCTGCAGTTACGCGGATAGCGTTGCCATTAACGATGAGTGTGTTGTTCTCTGTGCAGTAGTCAACAGTACCGTCGAACTTACCGTGCATAGTGTCATACTTGAGCATGTATGCCAAGTAGTCAACTGGGCAAAGGTCGTTGATACCTACAACCTGATACTTATCAGCCTGTGCGCAAGCTGCACGGAATACCATACGGCCGATACGTCCGAAACCGTTGATACCAATCTTAATCTGTGACATAGTTTTAATAGTTATAGTGAATAAATAAATTAAATTTCGATAAATTTAGTTTGACAAATTTAGCAATATTTAGCGTATAAAGCAAACAAAATTAAAATTTCTTAATAAAAAACTCTATCGCGATACGCTTTTTGCTCGTTTTGCCATTGCCGAGGCGAAGACAAAGTCGTTGAGCTCGCGGTTGTCGGCCTCAAGGATGTTATCTTTCGAGCCTTCCCACCACTTGTGACCCTCGTGAATGTATACAATCTTCTCGCCAATCTCCATCACAGAGTTCATGTCATGAGTGTTTATTATCGTGGTGATATTAAACTCCTTGGTGATGTCGTGGATGAGGTTGTCGATGACCACCGATGTCTGTGGGTCGAGACCCGAGTTGGGCTCGTCGCAGAAGAGGTAGCGGGGGTTTAATACTATGGCGCGGGCTATGGCAACACGCTTAATCATACCACCACTCAACTCCGAGGGGTAGAGGTGGTCGGCACCATTAAGATGCACACGTTCCAAGCAGAAGTTCACCCTGTCACGCTTCTCGCCCTCGGTCATCTCGGTGAAGAGGTCGAGGGGTAGGCGTACATTCTCTCTTACGGTAGATGAGTCGAGGAGTGCTCCGCCCTGGAAGATCATGCCTATATCCTTGCGTATAGCCTTACGTTCGATGAAGTTGAGCTTCGTGTAGCACACGTCGTCGAAGAAGATGTTACCCTTGTCGACATCGTGGAGGCCCACAAGTGACTTAAGGAGCACGGTCTTACCCGAGCCACTACGACCGATGATTAGGTTAGTCTTGCCTGTGTCGAACTCAACGCTTATGTCGTCAAGCACGGTACGGCCGTCGAAGGTCTTTGATATATGGTCTGCTCGTATCATACACGCATAATTTGTGTTAGGATGAGGTCGAAAATCATGATTGTCACAGAGCTCGATACCACAGCACGTGTAGAGGCTCTACCCACCTCCAATGAGTTACCCTTGGCGTAGTAGCCACAATATGCCGATATAGAGGTTATGATGAAGGCAAAGACAGAGCCTTTAACAAGTGCATAGGTGATGGCGAAGGGCTCGAAGTAGTAGAAGAGACCCTCGATGTAGTCGCCAGGGAGCATGATGCCTGTGAGGTAGGCGATGGCATAACCGCCCACGATGCCGACAAAGATACTGAAGAGTGTGAGCAGTGGGAAGAAGAGCACCGTAGCCACAATCTTTGGTAGGATGAGGTATGATGCCGAGTTGACACCCATAATCTCGAGGGCATCGATCTGCTCGGTGATACGCATGGTACCGATCTCGGATGCGATGTTCGAACCGATCTTACCTGCCAGGATGAGGGCAACAACCGTTGATGAGAACTCGAGGACCATCACCTCGCGTGTGGCGTAACCGATCATGAACTGTGGAATGAAGGGTGACTCGAGGGTTATGGCCATCTGGAGTGCTACAACGGCACCGATGAAGGCGGAGATGATGGCAGTCAATGATATGGAGTTGAAACCCAAGGCCTCAACCTCGAACCATATCTTACGGTAGTAAATGCTCATCTTCTCGGGACGCGAGAATACCTTGCCAAGAAGCATGAAGTAGCGTCCTATGTTCTCAAATAGAGCTATCATTGTTATCTGTTTTTATACGTTTGAGTAAGCCGATTACTTCACCTCCTCGAAGTCTACGTAGTCTGAAGAGTCTACGCTTGAGGTCTGTGACGAGCCACCGTTGTTCTGCTGTTGTGGTCTCTGCTGCTGTCGTGCGTCGGCTGCCGCCTGCATCTCGCGCACGAAGTCCTCGAGGGTCATGTTGGGGTTTGCACCCATGCCGCCGAAGCCTGCGGCACCACCCATGTTACCGAAGCCACCAAAGCCTGCGCCTCCCATATTACCGAAACCTGCACCGCCGCCCATCTGGCGCATCTGCTTCTCGAGCTGTCGCTTCATTCTGCGGAAGCGTAGCACGGCGAAGAGTATGCCGAGGATGACGAGCACGAGGATGCCAAGGAGCACCCACAAGAACCACTTAAAGACAAATGGTGCGAAGATGGCTATGAGGGCCATGATGATGAAGAACACGGGGTGGCGTTCTATTGCGGCAAGTATGCCGAAAAAGATTATCTTTAGGTATGCCATGTGTTGTCTAATGTTACTATCTAATCAACTTATCTTGCCGGTCGCCTGTGCGTACGTGCAGGCGATGACAATCGTGCAAAGGTACTAAAAAATAGGCAAACGACAAAACAGTATGCCTACAATGTTATTTTGAGTAGTTGGCATTGAGGTAGTCCTTCACGCTAAAGCGTGTTGGTTTGCGCTCGGCACCTATGCACTGCACGTCGCAACGTGTGCGTAATGTGCGGCCCTCGATGACATAGTCGTTGATGAACTGAAGGATGAGGTCGCACTGCTCGAATAGGGGTGTGCCCGCCAACGAATGGTCTACATACTCTGCGGAGTAGAAGTAGTATGGAGCATCGAGTTTGTCGAGCTGCTTGGCTATATACTCCGAGCCGTAGTATCCGATGCCAAATATAGATGCGTGGTTGTAGGGTACGTTGCTGTCCGATGTGCCATGGAAGAGGAGCATGGGTGCTGGCTTATCCTCGAACTTGGGCTTGCCATTTGTCGAGAAGATGGCACCTGCGCACGACACCACGGCGGCATATCTAAACTCCTCGGGTAGTACCTCTGCCTCGGGGGCGCCGTTGCAACGTAGCCACTCTGCCTGTACAGCGGTGATTGCGCCGGCACTCGAGCCGCTGATCATAATCTTGTTAGTATCTATCATCCACTCCTCGGTGTTGGCTATGGCGTAGTTTGTTGCCGAGTAGATGTCCTCCACGGCGATTGTCACGGCGTTCACCATCGCCTCTATCATACCCACGATGTTGATATCCGAGGGCAGGTTCTTGAGCCCCAGGCGATAGTCTATCGATAGCACCACGTATCCCGCCTCCGCAAGACGTGTGAAGTATGGCATGTAGTAGTCCTGGTCGCGCTTGCCACCCACGAAGCCTCCGCCGAAGGCAAAGATCATACATGGGCGTGGCGTCTCGGGCATCTCGGCAAGCATATAGCGGTCGAGGTATAACTCGGTATTATCGTTAGTGGCGTAGTGTAGCGTTGTGCGTGTCAGCTCCTGTGCCGCGAGTGTTGCGGTGCCGATGATTAGGGTGCTGATGATAAGTAGTAAGTTTTTCATAATATGTTATTTATTCCATTCTCCGATCTCCATGTTCTTAATCTCGCCGTTCTCTATGTCGAAGCGTATCGCCGTGCGCACCTTGTGTATGCCGTACAGACCAGCGGCGCCAGGGTTTATGTGTAGAAGGTCGTACACGGGGTCATATATTACCTTGAGGATGTGGGAGTGTCCAGCGATGAAGATGCGTGGCCGAGAGACGTGTATGTGTTGTAGAGCCTTTGGTGAGTAGTTGCGGGGGTAGCCGCCTATGTGCATCATCAACACCTTGACGCCCTCTCTCTCGAAGCAGTTAACCTCGTGGTATACACGGCGCATCACACCGCCGTCGATGTTGCCATGTACGGCACGCAAGGGCTTGAAGGCTGCAATACGGTCTGCGCACTCCATAGATCCGAAGTCGCCAGCATGCCACACCTCGTCGCAGGGTGCGAGGAACTCTTCGAGTACGCTGTCGAAGGTGCCATGTGTGTCGGATATAACGCCAATCTTCATACTTGAGCTATTCTCTATAAGGGTTTGCAAATATACGAAAATAGTGCCGAAAAATTGCACCGCCACCACCT
>JAZLCL010000006.1:0-43847 GCA_045614205.1 Alistipes sp.
CGGAACAAAAACAATAAAAAACAGATACAACTATGGCAATGAAAAGAACTTACCAGCCTTCTCGTCGTAAGAGAATCAACAAGCATGGTTTCCGTCAGAGAATGGCTACTGCCAATGGCCGTAAGGTATTGGCTGCACGTCGCGCAAAGGGTCGTAAGAAGTTGACTGTATCAGACGAGGCAACATTCAAGTACAACTAGTCCCAGGCGGATGTAGAAGAATAGAGGGTGTCATGTATGGCACCCTCTTTTCGTATTTGTTGTAATAATAGCGCATCTACTGCTGCTAACGAATTATCTCACCGAGCATTGTATCTGCACTATTCTAACAACAAATATATTTAAGGTAAAACTCCGCCTTTTAGAGCTGCGCAGCCTAAAATTAGCATTTGTTATACAACCTAAAAAAAGGGATTATCCGTTTGGATAACCCCTTAATATTTATAGGTATACGTCTATACTACTTAACCTCGACGCCGAAGAGTGTAGCAGATGAGCAACCAGTGATACGCACCTTGACGTAGTCACCAACCTTGTGGTCGCCCCTATCGAATACAACCATCTTATTCTGTGATGTGCGGCCAGAGAGCTGCTCCTCGCTACGCTTCGAGGTACACTCAACAAGAATCTCGAACTCCTTACCCACATCTCTCTTATTACTCTCCTCCGAGAGCCTATTCTGCAGATCTATAATCTCTGTCAGACGACGTGTCTTGACATCCTCGGGGATATCGTCACCGAGGTTGCGCTGTGCAAAGGTACCTGGGCGTTCCGAGTACTTGAACATATAGGCGAAGTCGTAGCCTACCTCCTGCATAAGAGTGATAGTCTCGTGGTGCTCCTCCTCGGTCTCGTGTGCAAAGCCTGCGATGAGGTCGGTCGTAATAGCACAGTCGGGCATATAACGACGTATAGCAGCGACACGTTCCAAGTACCACTCGCGTGTATACTTACGATTCATGCGCTTGAGCATCTCCGTAGAGCCTGACTGCGCAGGCAGATGAATAGCCTTACATATGTTAGGCATAGAGGCCATAGTCTCGAGGAGCTTGTCGCTGATATCCTTGGGGTGCGACGTGGCAAAACGCACACGCAAGAGTGGCGATATCTCGGCAACACGCTTCAACAACTCTGGGAAGTCAACCTCTCCTGTGTGGTACGAGTTGACATTCTGACCCAGAAGTGTCACCTCACGGTAGCCATTCTCGAAGAGTGTGCGTGCCTCCGCGATGATAGTCTCGGCATCGCGGCTACGTTCTATACCACGTGTGTAGGGCACAACGCAGTATGAGCAGTAGTTGTTACAGCCACGCATGATGGCGATGAAGGCGCTAACACCATTACGGTCGAGACGCACAGGGGCAATCTCGGCATATGTCTCCTCCTTCGAGAGCTCAACATTAACACCCGTAGATCCGTTGTCCACCTCACGAACGAGGCGTGGAAGGTCGCGGTAGGCATCAGGGCCCGCAACGATGTCGACACCCGTATTACCCTTCGTGAGATCCTCCTTGAGGCGTTCTGCCATACAGCCGATGATGCCGATGATTAGCGATGGCTTCTGCTTACGCATACGGCGCATCTCACTTAAGCGACCCCATATACGCTGCTCGGCATTATCACGTATAGAGCAGGTGTTGATGAGCACCACATCGGCCTCTTCAAGCACCTCGGTATAGCGATAACCCTCCTGCTGCATGATAGAGACGACAATCTCCGAGTCGCCGACATTCATCTGGCAGCCATAGGTCTCGATGTATAGTTTACGACCACTGCCTGTGAGTGGGCGTAAGTTATTAATGTTAATATTCATATCCTTAAACTTAATAAACGGGTATCATAGCCGTAGCATGACACCCGTAATACTCATCATTTGGCAGGTTACTCTGTAGGCATGCCATCCTCCTGTGGGAATGGCTTGAAGCCCTGACCGAAGGTATCGTAAGCGTCGGTTACAACAACGAAAGCCTTGGGGTCGAACTCCTTAATCTTCTGCTGCACGTTACGCACCTCCTTACGGCTTACAACAAGGAAGATCATCTCCTTATCGTGACCTGTGTACATACCCTTTGCCTTGAGATAGGTACCACCACGGTCGAGGTCGTTGAGGATATAGTTACGCATCTCCTCTGAGTGGTTCTCACAAATAATGTATAGCAGCTTATCGCGTGATGCACCATCGATAGTGTAGCCCAAAATCTTGGCATTGACAAAGATGCAGACACCAGAGTAGAGTGATAGCATGACACCCTGACCAGGACCATCTATACCCAAGCCGAAGCCTATTACCAAAAGACCACTCAACACGATGATGGCATCCGAGAGGAGCACGCCATTAGCGAACTTCATCTTTGCGAACTTGTGCAGTAACATACCTGTGATATCTGTACCTCCCGTAGCGGCATTATTGCGGATGACGATACCTACGCCTACACCACTAAAGCAACCACCGATGATGGCAGCGAGCATAAGGTGATTCGATAGGTCAATCTGACCGAAGAGAAGCTGTGTAGGGTCGAGTGCCTCAATAGCCTCACGCGAAGGGTAGACGAGGTAGTCGAGGATGTTCATGATACCAGGCGTGAGGAACGATGCGAAGATTGTGCGACCGCCAAACGTACCACCAAAGAGCACGAGGGCAGTGAGAATCAACGGTACATCGAACATATAACCAAAGGTACCCACCTGCACCGATGGGAAGATGTTATGCAACACCAAAGCAAGACCGTAGATACCACCAGGCACAAGGTCATAAGGGTTGATAAATACTACGAAAGCGACCGCTACAAGGAAGCAACCAAGGACAATCTGGCCCATTGATGACCACCAACGCCAATCTGTTATCGACTCACGAGCCGACGCTGCTAGGTTAGCAAAGTTAAGTTGTAGTTTCATAAATATGCGTTTATGTAATAATCAAAAACAAATTTACACATTTTTTTCATAACTGCAACTAATTTTATCTATTTTCTTGCGACACCACCTCAACACAAGCCTCTGGGCATATATCAAGAATGGCGGATGCAAGGCTTAAAAATTTGCAAATAACGATATTCTTTGTAACTTTGTATTTAGCGACATCCGTTCGTCGCTGTGCAAAACATTTATTTACAACACAATAGACTCACTATGGAGGCTTGGGATGCAATAACATGGTTATCGGTAATAGCGCTTATGATAGCCGCCTATCTACTCGGCTCGATACCCAGCGCAGTATGGATTGGCAAGAAATATTATGGCATAGATATTCGTGAACATGGCAGCAAGAATGCCGGCACAACAAATATGCTACGCGTGCTCGGCAAGCGTGCCGCAATACCTGTATTCATCATCGACTACTTCAAGGGCTTCATCGCCGTGATACTAACATCGTTGATGCGCTATGATGATGCTGTGAGTGATGCGTGGCTGATAAACCTACGTATCATAGCAACCATTTTCGTGGTCCTCGGCCACATATTCCCCATATTTGCTGGCTTCAAGGGCGGCAAGGGCGTGGCAACACTCCTCGGCGCAGGAACAGGAATATATGCACCTATACTCATGTTATGCTTCGGCATATGGTGTCTTGTATTTGCCATATGGCACTACGTGTCGTTGGCATCGATGGTCGCTGGATGCTGCTACCCTTGCTTCGTGCTCATATTCTCAACGATGACATTCGACAAGGCGGCACCCTTCCAGAGCATACCATTCATCATCTTCTCGTGGGTTGTGGCGATACTCCTGGTCTGGACACACCGCAAGAATATAGACCGCCTGCGTGAGGGCACAGAGTCAAAGATATACATATGGGGAGACCCTAACCAGAAGGATAAGTAACAACATAAAACAATATTGAGATGAAAAAGTTTCTATTATGCGTAATAGCCGTATTGGCAACATCGGTGCTCCACGCCCAGGACTTCGAGGCATCGTTCAGCGACAACACACTACGCCTTGACTACACCTTCGCAGGTAATGCCCACGATCAGTATGTAGCCCTCGGAGATATGTCGAAGACACCCGGTTGGTGGGGTCGCCGCATAAACCTCGACAGCGTACCATTGGAGGGTAATGGCGACCTTACGCTTACTGATGCCGAGACAAACAGCGTGATATACAAGACATCGTTCTCGTCACTCTTCCAGGAGTGGATAACAACACCCGAGGCCGAGACTATAACACGCAGCTTCGAGTTCACACTCCTCGTGCCCATGCCTCTTAAGGCTACGGTAGCGACACTCGTGCTACGCGACAACACTGGCAAGGAGAGCACACACACCTTCACCATCGACCCCTCGGATGTGCTCATTCGTGACCGCGCAAACGAGGCAGCACTACCCTACACATATATACACAAGGGTGGCGACTCAAAGGAGTGCATAGATGTGGTGATATTGGCAGAGGGATACACAACAGAGGAGATGGATATTTTCATGGCAGATGCCAAGATAACTGCAGATGAGATACTCTCATACGAGCCATTCAAGACACACAGCGACAAGTTTAACTTCATTGCCGTAACCACACCATCGCTTGACAGCAACGTGAGTGTGCCACAGGAGGGAGCATGGCGCAGCACCGCTGTGGGCTCTAACTTCATGACATTCTACATGCCTCGCTACCTCACATCCTCAAGGGTATACGACATGTACGACCTTGTAACCAACATCCCATGTGAGCACTTCGTGATCCTTGCCAACACCGACACATATGGTGGTGGTGGCATCTACAACTCATACACCCTAACCACAGCACACCACCGCGACTTCAAGCCTGTTGTTGTGCATGAGTTTGGTCACTCGTTTGCGGGCCTCGGTGATGAGTACTTCTATGACAATGCCGACAACAACGACGAGATGCACTCACTATCACACGAGCCATGGGAGCCCAACATCACAACACTTGTTAACTTCGACTCGAAGTGGGCAGACATGGTTGCAGAGGGTATAGAGATTCCAACACAGGTTACCGAGCAGCGAACACAAGACTATGTCGTGGGCGTATATGAGGGTGGTGGCTACCGTTCAAAGGGCATATATCGCCCAACAGACGTATGCCGCATGCGTAACAACACAGCAGAGAGATTCTGCCCCGTATGCGAACGAGCCATAGAACGTGTTATTCTCCACCAGGCAGAGTAACAACTATCCATAACAAATAAATAAGTGGTTGTCCGCGGACAACCACTTATTTTGTTTTAACAAACTTCTACAATCTTTAGAAGTAGATGTGCTCTATAACTATCTTGATGCCTATGGCTATGAGTATCACACCACCAATAATGCCCGCCTTCGTGCCTATGCGCGAGCCAAAGCGTGCACCAAGGTATATGCCCGCAGCAGATATGATGAATGTCACAACGCCTATGATTAGCGCAGCAACCCATATGCTAACATTCAGGAACGCCATGCTTATACCCACAGCCAGAGCATCAATGCTTGTGGCAATAGCCATAAGGAGCATATGCTTAAAGCCGAAGTCGGCACTATGACCCTCCTCATCGCCCGACAACGTCTCACGGATCATATTAAGACCTATAAGCGCAAGCAGACCAAAGGCAATCCAGTGATCCACACTCTCCACGATGCTCGAGAAGCTGGTGCCAAGGAGATAACCGATAATAGGCATGAGGGCCTGAAAGCCACCAAACCACACACCTACAAGAAGACCATGACGTGGCGTGACATTACGTAGCGTGAGGCCCTTGCCGACAGAGACGGCAAAGGCATCCATAGCCAGACCTACGGCTATCAACAATAGTTCGATAATACCCATATCTACTTCAGGATGCCATTGTATCTATCGAGAGCCTCGGTGGCAGCACCCCTCTCATCAAACAGACCACCCCACTGTGGCGATGTTGCCTCCCAGGTGAATGTGCCACGACCCATGCCGTTGGGCAGTGAGCTGACGATGCGTTCTATCTCGAGGAAGTGGTCGCGGTACTCTACAACGATGAGTGGCTTCATATACTTTGTAACAAGCGCCCTGGTATTTGCCTCGAGCTCCTCCAACGTACCATGCCACTCGGGATAGTACGACTGACCTATGATGTCATACTCCACGCCATACTGCGCCATAGCATCAAAGAAACGTTCCGACTCCTCGGCCTGACCACCCAGAGCCACATGAATCATCACCTCGGCACCTGGTGCATACTCGCGCGTAGCACGCACACCCTCTTTGAGGAGTCCGCACAAGCCTTCAAACGAGTGACGCACAGAACCATAGGGCCATAGCATGCCGTTGCTCACCTCATTACCCACCTGCACCATGTCTGGCACAGTTCCCTGCGCCTCGAGGGCCTGCAACACCTCACGTGTGTGGTTATACACCTCGTCACACACCTCATCATAAGAGTATGTCTGCCATGCCTGTGGCATTATCTGCTTCTGTGGATCAGCCCAGTTATCCGAGTAGTGGAAGTCGAGGAGCAGATACATACCAGCGGCCTTGATGCGGCGTGCCATCTGTAGTGTATGCTCAAGGTCGCAGTAGCCATCACGCTGCGAGTAGCCAAGCTCCGAACGAGGGTTAACGAAGATGCGCAGACGTATGTAGTTGAAGCCATTGTCGCGCAATATCTCAATGGCATCGCCCTCAACACCTCCATCACTAAACACCACACCATAGTCCTCCTGTGCCTGTAGCCATGATATGTCGGCACCAACAGCATATGGTCTCTCCACCGTCACCTGCGCAGTGGCCATCGACACCGTCAATGCCACCACCGCCATTAAGATAAAACGTCTCATAATCAACTATTTTAGTTAAACGTTAGCAAACTCCTTAAGCTTGGCAATCTCCTCTGCCCAACGCGACTCGTCGGGAGTCTCGAGGATGAGAGGAATGTTATCGAAGCGGCTATCCTGGGCTATATAGCGGAAGCACTCCCAACCAATCTCTCCATCGCCAAGTGGCGCGTGACGGTCTACACGGCTACCCAGAGGGCGCAAGGCATCGTTAAGATGCATGCCACGCAAGTAACCGAAGCCCACGATGCTGTCGAAGGCAGCAAAGGTAGCGTCGCACGCCTCACGGGTGCGCAAGTCGTAGCCCGCAGCAAAGGTGTGGCACGTGTCGAGGCACACTCCAACACGACTCTTATCCTCCACACGGTCGATGATGTAGGCGAGGTGCTCGAAGCGGTAGCCGAGGTTTGAACCCTGGCCCGCAGTATTCTCCAACACGGCAGTGACACCCTTCGTACGGTCGAGGGCCATATTTATCGACTCGGCGATACGATCGAGGGACTCCTCGGCGCTTATGCGCTTGAGATGGCTGCCAGGATGGAAGTTTAGGCGATCGAGGCCGAGCAACTCGCATCTACGCATCTCCTCGAAGAACGACTCACGCGACTTATCGAGGCCCTCCGCCTCGGGATGACCGAGGTTTATGAGGTAGCTATCGTGAGGAAGGATGGTGGCGGCACTATAGCCCGCAGCATCTACAGACCTCTTGAAAAGGTCTATCTGTGTGGGTGTCAGTGCAGAAACCATCCACTGGCGCTGATTCTTCGTGAATAGTGCGAAGGCCGTAGCCCCTATATCCTTGGCATTCTTGACGGCATTCTCCACACCGCCCTGTGCGCTTACATGTGCTCCAAAATATTTCATGGTATATTCTATTCTTACTTATTTTCCAAATATTCATTTTTATCACCACAAAGATAGGAAAAATTTGAGAAAAGATTTATATCTTTGCAATTGTAAATTCAAATCACTATATAAGCAAATACTATAACTCACTAAAATACTATGAAGAGAATCTATCTAATGCTCATGTTTGCTGTCACCACGCTTACGACAGCCACAGCACAGGTCTCTATAGACGATGTGACAACTGTAGAGGAGAAACCCACGTTTGTGACCGACATGAAGACACAGTCCGTGGATGCCACATACTTCTCGGAGGCAGCATACCGTGCAGAACGTGCAGCGATACGCAACGAACGTAACACCATCGATTTCTCGGCAAACCTACACGGCTCACTAACAGCCTATAGCAAGTCGTGGCAGGCAGCGGGTGATAACACCGTGACGATACTAGCCAACATCAACTTCCAACACACCTACAAGCGTGGTAAGTTCACTCTCACGAACATTGCCACAGCAAAGCTCGGCTACAACAACATGAAGACAGAGCTCGAGAATGGTGACAACCGCGGTGTATGGTTCAAGAATGTCGACGAGATACTCATCTCTACAGCGCCACAGTTCGACATGGTGAAGAACTGGACATATGGTGCTAACCTCAAATTCCGTACGCAGTTTGCCCCAGGTTACTCTGCACGTGGCGACAAGCAGAACGGCAAACCTCGCGTGTCGAACTTCATGACACCAGGATATCTCGACGCATCACTCGGTTTTACCTACATACTTCCATCAGAGAAGTTCCCACTCAAGGTGACACTTGCGCCTGCAGCCTTGAGTGCCACATATCGTCACGACCAGGCAACATCTAACAATTATGGTGTGGAGCAGGGTCTGAAGTCGAAATATGAGGGTGGTCTCTCCATACAGCTCGACTTCGACAAGTCATGGGGTAAGGATGGATGGTTACGCTACCGCACAACAGCATACTCATTCTACGGCTGGATAACCGACATATGGGCACAGAAGAAGTTCACACCCAAAGAGTTGGAAGATGGAACAATGTCACGCTATGAGCATGTTGTGCCAACAATACGTTGGGAGAACACCATCGACATCAAGGCTACAAAGTATATATCAACACAGATATACTTCCAGCTATACTACAACAAGGCGGAGTGGCATCAGTTGCAGGTATCGTCGATGTTAAGTGTCGGTCTTACATACACATTTAAGAATAAGTAGAAGAGCACGCGGCAGAGAAGTATTGCGGCGCGACAATTGCACACCCAAGGGTGGTATAACGATTACAGAGGAGAGTGAAACAGGATTACGCAACAATGAGGATAGTAATATCGGCCATAGGTCTGATATGTGCAGTGTGGATCGGAGTAAACATAGGCCGTGGTGCAGAGCAGGTACGCCTCTACAACACTATGAAGGCGATGTCGGATAGTGTCAACGTCTACGAGATGGCCATGTCGGAGGTCGCAAGCGACATAGCAGCGATGGAGAGATACATGGCTGGCGATGATAAGATGATGAGTACCATCATCAACATCCGCAACAACTATGTAGACCCCGTGAGCCTCGACACTCTCTATGAGAGGGCCATACCAGCACTACTCTCGGAGCTCGATCCGCACTCGGAGTATATCCCCGCAAAGATGTTCAACCGCGTGAATGAGTCACTCGAGGGCGAGTTCGACGGCATAGGCATAGTCTTCAACGCCATGACAGACACCATCACCGTGCTCAACGTCATACCCCAGGGTCCCTCGGACAAGGCGGGTGTGCGCGCTGGCGACCGTGTGATGAAGATTGACGGCATGGAGGTTGCAGGCAAGGGCATACCTCAAGACTCCATGGTGCGCATGATGCGTGGCCCACGTGGCTCGCACGTCAGACTATCAATAAAGCGCGCAAGCATAGATGAGCTTGTAGATATAGATGTGACACGTGCCGCCATTGAGCTGCACAGCATCGAGACAGCCTTCATGCTCGACAAAGAGTCCAATATTGGTTTCATACGTCTATCGCAGTTTGCCCGCACATCATACACCGAGATGCGCACAGCCCTCGACAAACTACACGAGGAGGGAATGCGCGGCGTAATAATAGACCTTCGTGGCAACAGCGGCGGCTTCCTCGACCAGGTGATACCTATGGTCAACGAGTTCCTCCCCGAGGGCAAGCTCATAGTATACACCGAGGACCGCTACGGCCGTCGTGCAAACGAGTACAGCAACGGCAAGGGCAAGTATCAGGACATAGAGGTGGCAATACTCGTCGATGAGACGAGTGCCTCATCAAGCGAAATCCTCGCGGGTGCCATCCAGGACAACGACAGAGGACTAATCATCGGCCGACGCACCTTCGGCAAGGGCCTCGTACAGGCACAGATACCATTTGCTGATGGCTCGGCGATGCGCCTGACGATAGCACGCTACTACACGCCAACGGGTCGTTCTATACAGAAGCCATATATCAACGGTGACGAGATGTCGTACCACATGGACATCCTCAACAGATACAACCACAGCGAATTCTTCTCGGCAGACTCGATACACTTCGACGACAGCATGAAGTTCAGGACACCTGGTGGTCGTACCGTATATGGCGGTGGTGGCATCATGCCCGACATATTCATACCTCTAGACACCACATCGCTATCTGACTACTACAACCAGGTGTGGGACAAGAATGTGCTATACCGCTACACCATAGACTTCACTGACCGCAACCTCGAGGCGATGGAGAGAATAACATCTATCGAGATGCTCGACTCGTTGCTCGATGGTGCCAACCTCGTGGATGAGTTTATAGCATACGCAGAGCGCAACGGCATACAGCGCGACGAGGCGGGAATACGCAAATCACGCAAGGTTATAGAGGCGCAGATAAGGGCGTACATAGGCCGTAACTGTCTCACCGACGAGTCGGGATTCTACAGCAACATATACGCCATCGACGACGCCATGCAGCGCGCAGTGAAGGAGCTTAAGAGATCGATTAAGAGATAATAGCATCATGAATAGAGTCATAGGAGTGCTCTTCGCACTCGCCACAATAGCCATTGTCGCCTTTGCAATCCTCAACACTGGAAACTACCGTTCTATGTGCTTCACAGCCGAAGAGGAGGTAGCATCAACCACCATAGAGGTTGTTGAGACTGTCGTAGAGGAAAATATCCCCGATGCCGAAGGCACCGAGGATATCGTAATTGAGCCTCTCACATCCTCAACAGATGTCGTAGAGGGCGAGGATATCGTAGAGGAACCAATAGCACCTATCGCTGTGCAATAATCTCCTTAAGCTTTGCACCGAGCTCGGCATTCTCCATGATGCCATTGATCATCTCGACACCAGCACCATATAGGTATATAGGCACCATCACGCCCGAGTGACCGCGTGTAGACCAGCGGTACTCGACACCCTGTTCCGAGAGGGTGAAGTCTGCATCGCTACTAACAATAGAGAGGCCTCCAGTGTCGTGGTCAGCAGTGACGACAACGAGTGTATCCTCATGGCTATCAGCATACTCAACAGCCGCCTCAATAGCCCTCATAAAGCCGCGCATCTCTATCTGCTGCGCCACGGCGTCGTTGCCATGACCCATACCATCGATGAGTGAGCCCTCGACCATAAGCACGAAGCCCTCATCACCACCACGCATCTCGAGGAGTCGCAACGCCTCACGTGTGGCAGTCTCAAGGTAATCGCCCTGGTTAGTACCCACCTCGCCATCAGCGACGATGGCCATGACAGCATCTCTGCCATCGCACTCGCCCACAGCATCAATATCCTGCACAAAGTTAAAGCCCGCACCGCGTATAGCCTCTTGAGCCGCCTCCGATGAGCCATACAGCTCATTGAAGAGTGTCATACCACCACCTATAGCCACATCGAGACGACTGGCCACGAGCTGCTCGGTGATGTTCACATACTCGCTTCTACTCTTCGTGTGAGCATAGAACACCGCGGGGGTGGCGTGCTGAATAATGGTTGTAACGACAATGCCTGTGGCCATACCCTTATCCTCTGCCACATCCATAAGCGAGACGAGGGGCTCGCCATCAGGTGTGACACTTATATATGTATTATTAGTCTTACTACCCGTAGCGAGTGCTGTGCCCGAGGCTGCCGAGTCGGTAACACGGTTATCCATCGAGTAGGTCTTCTGCAGAGCCACATTATCTGCCTCATCGAAGATAGTGGCCTCATAGCCACCCTCAAGAAGCATCATAGTGACCGATGAGAGACCCATGCCGTCGCCGATAAGGTAGATTATATTCTTAACCTCCTGTGCTGTAGCTGTGGCAGCAAGGAACATAACTGCCGAGATAAGTGTTATTAGTCGTTTCATACTATCATATTTTATCATTTTGCAAAATTAACTAAAATATCGTATCTTCGCAATATATTCAAAAAGATTAGCACCATGGCAGATGTTCGTATAGCTCAAGATTGGAAGGATGTGCTCGGCGAAGAGTTCGAGAAGCCATACTTCGATAGGCTCGTGTCATTCGTGAAGAGTGAGTATGCCACAGGCGAGGTGTTTCCCGCAGGGCGTAACATCTTCCGCGCCTTCGACAAGTGCCCCTTCGACAAGCTCAAGGTGGTAATCATAGGCCAAGACCCCTACCATGGTCCTGGACAGGCAAACGGACTATGCTTCTCGGTAGGTGCTGGCGTACCCTTCCCACCATCGCTGCAGAACATCTTTAAAGAGGTGGCCTCCGATATAGGAACACCCATACCCCCCACCGGCGAGCTCGACAGATGGGCAGAGCAGGGTGTGCTACTACTGAATGCCGTACTCACGGTGCGCGCACATGCCGCAGCATCGCACGCAGGACAGGGATGGGAGCAGTTCACCGACGCCGTGGTACGTGCCATAGCGCAGCGCAAGGAGGGCATAGTATATATGCTATGGGGCAGCTATGCACAGAAGAAGGGAGCCATAGCAGACCCCACACGTAACCTTATACTCAAGGCTGTGCACCCATCGCCACTATCGGCATACCGAGGTTTCTTCGGCTGCAAGCACTTCTCGGCAGCCAACGACTACCTCACAGCGCAGGGCAAGGAGCCAATACACTGGTAATTACTACTTTGAGTGTCTATACTGCTTTGGTGAGAGACCCGTGGCACGCTTGAAATATTTTCCGAAGAATGATTGATTGGGGAAGTTTAGCGACACGGCAATCTGCTGTATTGTCATGTCCGACGATTGAAGCATGGCACGCGCCTCGAGGATGACATGACTCTCAATCCACTCACCTGCCGACCTGCCCGTATGATCCTTCACGAGCTTCGAGAGGTACTTGGGCGTTACGCACAGCTTATCGGCATAGAAGCCTATGAGGCGCTGTTCGCGGTAGTGCTCCTGCACAAGTTTCATGAAGTTCTCAACGATGCTATTCTTCAAAGCACCACCCTCAAACCTATGAAACTTGCTAACACCACCGTAGTAGAATACACGTATCAGATTCTCTATGACCTGCAGACGGAAGGGGTTCTCCACATCCGAGGCAGCACGATGAAGGATGGTGTAGAAAATCTTAATATGGTGTAGCGTATCGGCCGATATAGCACTCACAGGATTGTTGAATATCAACATATACTGCTGCTGCCAACCAGGCAGGTTGAGCATATCGAGGAATCTCTTCGAGAGCATGATGAAGAAGCCAGCGAAGTTATCGCTGAAGTTAACACCCTCGATAATCTGCCCAGGCATCATCGTGATGAGCATAGGGCTCTCCACATCGTAACCCTGCAGGTTTATCTTTATCTCGCAACGACCCGTAGCACATATGCCTATTAAGGCATGCTCGAGCTTATAGGGTTCGCGCACCACATTACCATGACTACTACTCATAGGTACAAGCGCAAGGTCGTCACCTACGACTATAGAGTCCGAAGGGATGCTGTCGATACCAAGACTATGTATAAATCGCTTCATAACACTTCACATTTTGAGTTTTATGCCATAGCAGCAGATGCAAAGTAACAAATAATATTTGACACCACAATAGCTCTTTCACCCTTTTGACCAACATTATAACACTTTTCGTCTACCAAAGCTCTTAAAATACGATGAATCGGCAAATATAACAAACCAACGCGGCAACGACATATACATCATCAAAAGCCCAATTGTTGAAAACTTATCATCACTTTATTTGCCGTTATTTCACAAAATTTATTATCTTTGCAATCAAAGATAGCCCTACTGCAAGTATGCCACGTAGAGCCAAGTCACGCAAAGTGACACAAGATTGAATCTGATAGAATAAAAATATAACCTATGGCAAAGTTTATCGTCGAGGGTGGCCATCGCCTTAAGGGTGAGATTATGCCACAAGGCGCCAAGAATGAGGCACTTCAAATAATTTGCGCAACACTACTTACATCGGAACGTGTGGTGCTACACAACGTACCCATCATCGCCGATGTGATGCAACTCATAGAGCTCATGCAGAAGATGGGCGTGAAGGTGGAACGCCTCGGCGACGACATCTTCGCATTCCAGGCCAGCGATATTGACCTCGACTACCTACGCACAGCCGACTACCACAAGCGCTGCCGCCGCCTACGTGGCTCGGTGATGATGATAGGTCCACTGCTCACACGCTTTGGCGTGGGATTCATGCCCAAGCCCGGTGGCGATAAGATTGGCCGTAGACGCCTCGACACCCACTTCCTCGGCTTCCAGAAGCTCGGCGCAGACTTCAACTTCGACATCAGCGACGAGTTCTACACCGTGGAGGCAAAACGCCTTAAGGGTACATACATGCTCCTGGATGAGGCATCGGTGACAGGCACTGCAAACATCGTCATGGCAGCGGTGCTCGCCGAGGGACGCACAACAATATACAATGCAGCATGCGAGCCATACCTCCAGCAGCTATGTAAGATGCTCAACCGCATGGGTGCCAAAATCTCGGGCATAGCATCTAACCTACTCACCATTGACGGCGTGGAGAGCCTCGGTGGTACGGAGCACACCATGCTCCCCGACATGATTGAGGTGGGCAGCTTCATAGGCATGGCAGCGATGACACGTTCAGAGCTGACAATAAAGAACGTATCGTACGACAACCTCGGCATCATACCACAGCAGTTTGCACGCATGGGTATACGCTTCGAGCAGCGTGGCGACGACATATATATCCCCACACAGGAGAACTACAGCATCGAGAGCTTCATCGATGGCTCTATCATGACCATTGCCGATGCTCCATGGCCAGGTCTCACACCCGACCTGCTCTCTATATTCCTCGTTGTGGCAACACAGGCAAAAGGCTCGGTGCTCATACACCAGAAGATGTT
Source organism: Alistipes sp. (assembly GCA_045614205.1). Lineage (GTDB taxonomy): Bacteria > Bacteroidota > Bacteroidia > Bacteroidales > Rikenellaceae > Alistipes. Next base: position 14,912 of record JAZLCL010000006.1, read on the forward strand.
CGAGAGTCGTCTCTTCTTCGTCGACAAGCTCATCGACATGGGTGCACAGATTATCCTCTGTGACCCACACCGCGCCACAGTCATAGGCCACGACCACCGCATACCTCTGCGCGCAGCAAACATGACATCGCCCGACATACGTGCCGGTGTGGCACTGCTCATCGCCGCGATGAGTGCACAGGGCACAAGCACGATACAGAACATCGAGCAGATAGACCGTGGCTACCGCGACATAGACAAGCGCCTAAATGCCCTAGGTGCCAAGATCATACGCCTCGATGAGTAACACCCCAGACGTTAATAGAATCAAAAAAAAGATAGATAATGTTTTTAGAGAATAATAAGCACAAAGGATGGATTGAGGTCATCTGCGGATCTATGTTCTCGGGAAAGACCGAGGAGCTCATCCGTCGCATGAAGCGTGCACAGTTCGCCAACCTTAAGGTTGAGATCTTCAAGCCCTCAATCGACGTGCGCTACTCCGAGGAGGAGGTAGTGTCGCACGACGCAAACGCCATACAGTCGACACCCGTAGAGTCGGCACAGAACATACTCCTCATGGCATCCGACGTAGATGTTGTGGGTATCGATGAGGCGCAGTTCTTTGACGATGGCATCATCGAGGTGTGCCGTAAGCTTGCCGACAGCGGCATACGTGTGATCGTTGCGGGCCTCGACATGGACTACATGGGTACACCCTTCGGCCCTATGCCAGCACTCATGGCTACGGCAGAGTATGTCACAAAGGTACACGCCATATGCGTGCGCTGTGGCGACCTGGCACACCACTCCCACCGCCTCACATCAGACGACAAGCAGGTGTTGCTCGGCGCACAGGATACCTACCAGCCTATATGCCGCCACTGCTTTAACGAATTAAGAAACAAGTAGATATCATGCTAAAGACAATAGAGAAGTGTATCGAGGTGCTTCGTGGCGGAGGCATCATCCTCTACCCCACCGACACGGTATGGGGCATCGGTTGTGATGCAACAAACGAGGAGGCCGTGCAGCGCGTATATGCACTCAAGAGAAGCGAGGATAAGCACTCCATGCTATCCCTCATGCACAACGCCGACATGATTGTGCGCTATGTCAACAAGGCTCCAGGCATCGCCTTCGAGGTTATGGAACTTGCCGACAAGCCACTCACAGCGATACTACCAGGCGCCGTGGGCGTGGCACCAAGCCTCATCCCCGAGGCCAAAACACTCGGCGTGCGCATACCACAGCACGAGTTCTGCCAGGCACTACTACGTAAGTTTGGCCGTCCTATAGTATCCACCTCTGCCAACATCTCGGGTGAGCCCGCAGCAAAGCGACTAAAGGAGGTTGCACAGGAGATTATTGATGGCGTAGACTATGTCGTACACCCACGCTTCGAGGGTAAGCCAACGCTTAAGCCAAGCTCTATAATCGCCTTCGGCGAGGGCGGCGAAGTGGAGGTTATAAGAAACTAAAGACCTATGGCAAAGCAGTTAACAACACGCGTACAGAAGCGCTTCTCCGACGTAGACTCATTCATGCATGTCAACAACATATGGCAGCAGAGCTACTTCGACATGGGCAAGACTGACTTCTACACCACGGTGCTCGGCACAACAGGTGTCTTCGACAAGCTACGCATAATAACAGCCTCGACACACACCGACTACTACGACCAGGTGCGCCTTTTGGACGACATAGTGGTGGTGACCGACATCTCGCGCATAGGCACAAAGAGCATGACACTGCACCAGCGCATTATGTGTGGCGAGAAGTGCCTAACGGAGAGTAGCTCGGTCATGGTAGCCTTCGACTTCGAACTACAGAAGAGTGTTGCTATGCCCGAGGAGTGGCGATCAAAACTCGCCGAGTACCTCATCCACTCATAGCCCCATTCAATCCACTCATACACAAAATATCACCATCGGGTAAAAACCTTCGATGGTGTTTTTTGTTGTCGGATATTTATTGTAACTTTGCCGTGATTATACGCGCCTGCGTACGTACACAGGCCGCCGCACACGCGTGTTAACAATAACAAGTCGAAATAATTGGACAAAACTAAATAAACACTACGCAGATGAAAACATTACGCTTTTTGGCTATGGCAATGATGGCCATAATGATGTTTGGTTGCGCTGATGACGGTGGCATCGTACTTCCACCCGACAGACCAGCACCAACACCAGACAACCCTAACACACCAGGCGAGTATCCTCTTATCTCGACAGATCCAGCATTCTTCACCGAGAACTATACAGAGGATGTCACTATCATCCTCAACACCGCTGGCACTGCTGCCGATGGCTTCTATGGCGACCTCTACGCCCACACAGGCGTACTGACAACAAGCAGCGCAGACTCTGGCGACTGGAAGTATGTCAAGGCAGAGTGGACAGAAAACATTGACGACTGTAAGTTGGAGAACGTAGAGGACAACATCTGGCACCTCACAATCAAGGGTGGTCCACGTGCCTTCTACGGCGTACCTGAGACAGAGAGCATCACACACCTTGCCTTTGTATTCCGTTCAGCAGATGGCAAGACAGAGGTCAAGGATGCTGGCAAGGATATCCTTATTGAACTCGGCATTGAGGGTCTTGATGTTAAGTTCCTCACACCAAAGAATGGCACAATACTCAATATTGGCGAGGAGTGCGCAGTTCAGGTGCTTCAGCAGAAGGCTACAAAGGTAACCCTCTACAAGAATGATGAGGTTGTTGCCGAGGGTAAGACATCAACATTGAACTACACATACACAGCAACACAGGCCGAGGATGTGGTATTCAAGGCCGTAGCGACAGATGGCACTGACACCAAGGAGGTGACAGTAAATGTTGCAGTATTGAACGAGACAGAGGAGGCAGCACGTCCTGCGGGCACCAAGGATGGTGTTAACATCGACGGCACAACTGCTACATTCGTGCTCTACGCACCAGGCAAGGAGTCAGTATTGCTCCTCGGTGACTTCAACGACTATGTACCATCTAACAGTGCGATGATGAAGCGCGATGGCGACTACTTCTGGGCAACAATAGAGAACCTCGAGAAGGGCGTTGAGTATGGCTACCAGTTCCTCGTTGACGGCTCTATCTTGGTGGGTGACCCATATGCAACAAAGATCCTCGACCCATGGAACGATAAGTGGATCGACGCCTCTGTATATCCTAACCTCAAGGCATACCCAAGCAAATACACTACAGACATCGTATCTGTATTTGAGATTGATGCCGTGGAGTACAACTGGATTGTTACAGACTTCGACCGCCCAGCAGAGAACTCATTGGCGGTATACGAGTTGCTCATCCGTGACTTCAGCGAGACAAGCTCTATCGACGCTGTGACAGCGAAGCTCGACTACCTCGAGACTCTCGGCGTTAACGCCATCGAGCTTATGCCTATCCAGGAGTTCGACGGTAACGACTCATGGGGCTACAACCCATGCTTCTACTTCGCAGCAGACAAGGCATACGGTACAGAAGAGGCTTACAAGCGCTTCATCGACGAGTGTCACAAGCGCGGCATCGCCGTAATCCTCGACGTAGTATTCAACCACGCCACAGGTCAGTTCCCATGGGCAAAGATGTGGTGGGATGAGTCGAAGAACTGCACCGCTGCAGACAACCCATTCTTCAACGTCACTGCGCCACACAACTTCAGCGTATACCACGACTTCAAGCACCTATACCCAAAGACAAAGGAGTACTTCCGTGATGTTCTTCAGTATTGGTTGGAGGAGTACAATGTCGACGGCTTCCGCTTTGACCTCACAAAGGGTCTTGTGCAGAACCCATCATCATACGACGCTGGTGGCTACTCTAAAGAACGTATCGACATCCTCACATACTATGCTAACGCCATCCGCGAGGTTGAAGAGGATGCATACATCATCTTCGAGCACTTCTGCGCCGAGAGTGAGGAGACAGAGCTATACAACACCGTTGGTGGCTTGTGCTGGAACAACAACGCCATGGGTGGTTACATGGAGTCTGTGATGGGCTGGACAGGTAACAACAAGAGTAACTTCTCAGATTTCAAGCGTGGCCGCATGAACAACATCGAGACACACGATGAGGAGCGCATAGGCTACAAGGCCATCACATGGGGTGACACATACATTAAGAGCAACTGGGCAGTTATCTCAAAGCGTATGCAGGCCGTTTATGCCTTCCACTTCCTCACTCCATATCCAAAGATGATGTGGCAGTTCGGTGAGCTCGGCTACGACGTATCTATCAACGCCAACGACCAGGGTGTTGTGGGTACAGGCGACGAGTATCGTACACACCGCAAGCCAGTACGTTGGGAGTACTATGACGATGCTAACCGCCGTGCACTTTACGATGCCATGTCGAAGGTGTTGACATGGCGTACTAACAACGAGGAGTACTACGGCCAGGACAACCTCGCAGTTAAGACATGGACCGTTGGTGATGCAAACATGAGTGGCAAGGTTCTCGTTATGGATCGTGTTATCGTTGTTGCAAACTTCACTAACGCATCGGCTACAACAAGCGTGAACGTGCCACAGTCAGGCGAGTGGACTAACCTTATGACAGGTGAGAAGGTTCAGCTCGGCGCATCGCACAACTTCACATTGAACGGTAGCGACTACATCGTTCTTGTAAGAGAGTAAGACCAAGTAATGTAAGTATATTTCGGGCAGTCCCGCATGGCACAATGCTATGCGGGATTGCTTTTTTTATCTTTTATAACTAAATATTTGGATTTTTAGAAAAAAAATGTTATATTTGTTATTCGAATAACAGCAGTGTGTATGTTAATGAGAGATTGACAACTTAAAACTAACTAAATAAACCTTTTTTGAAACTATGACAAGGATCCTTAAAATTCGCGATCTAACGTTGCGTGACGGACAGCAGTCCTCTTTTGCAACACGTATGACACAGCAGCAGGTTGACCGCTGCCTTCCTTACTACAAGGATGCCGGTTTCTATGCTATGGAGGTATGGGGTGGTGCAGTGCCCGACTCAGTGATGCGCTACCTTAACGAGAACCCATGGACACGTCTTGAGACTATCAAGCGCGCAGTGGGCGACGTATCGAAGCTTACAGCACTCTCACGTGGTCGTAACCTCTTCGGTTATGCCCCCTATACAGACGAGATCATCGACGGCTTCTCACGTAACGCCATCGACAGCGGTCTTGGCATCATGCGTATCTTCGACGCGTTGAACGACGTTGATAACGTAAAGTCAACAATCAAGTATATCAAGCAGTATGGTGGTATTGCTGACTGCGCAGTATGCTACACCGTAGATCCAAAGTACTCGGATGGCGAGGAGCACGAGAAGGTGTTTACCGATGAGTACTTCCTCGATAAGGCTCGCCAGATGGCAGAGCTCGGCGCCGACATGATCACAATCAAGGATATGTCGGGTCTTATCCCTCCAGCACGTGTGGCTGGCCTCATCAAGCTTCTCAAGAAGGAGCTCGGCGTGACCGTTGACTTCCACACACACTGTACTCCTGGCTATGGCCTCGGCTCTGTATATGCAGCCATCGTAGCTGGTGTAGACATCGTAGATACAAACTGCTGGTGGTTCGGTGGCGGTACAGGTGCCCCTGCCGTAGAGCTCGTATACCTCTTCTGCAAGAAGCTCGGCATTGAGCTCGGCGCAAACATGGAGGCTGTAGCGAAGATCAACGAGCAGCTTAAGGATATCCGCAAGGAACTCGAGATCTCTGTATTTGGTGCAGAGAAGCCACTTCCTAAGCCATTCAACCCACTCACTGACGAGACTCCTGCCGAGGTTGACGCATTGCTCGACCGCTGCGTGAAGGCCGCTACAGAGGAGAACTGGGATGAGCTTCTCGAGGCATCACAGGCTATCGAGGCATACTTCGGCTTCCCAGCACCTAACAAGCTCGTTCAGGATGCCGAGATTCCTGGTGGTATGTACTCTAACATGGTGGCACAGCTCAAGCAGCTCGGCGCAGAGGACATCCTCCCACGCGCTATGGAGCTTATTCCTCCAGTACGTCTCGCAGCAGGTCTTCCACCTCTCGTAACACCAACATCACAGATCGTAGGTGCACAGGCGGTAAACTGCGCAATGGACGAGAAGGCAGGTCGTGCTATGTACACTAACAAGTCGGCACAGTTCGTAGGTCTCGTGAAGGGTGACTACGGCCGTACTCCTGTTAAGATTTCAGAGGACTTCCGCGAGAAGATTTGCGGCTTCCGCGAGGAACGTCCTTACGATACATCGAAGTACCAGAAGCAGCCTAACCCAGTATTGGAGAAGGCAGGTGGTGTTCTCCTTGCCGAGAACGAGAAGGAGGAGCTCTTGCTCGAGTTGTTCCCATTGGTAGCAAAGGCATACCTCACAGGTGTTAAGGAGGCTGCATATGCCGAGAAGGTAGCTGCAGACCCATCACTCAAGAAGGAGGAGGTTGTAGAGCTTCAGCCTATCACTGGCGACACTATCGTTGCTCCACTCCCAGGCCGCGTTATCGAGCTTAAGGTTAAGGTGGGCGACACTGTAGCTGTAGGCCAGGAGGTAGCTATCCTCGAGGCTATGAAGATGGAGAACTCTATCACATCAGACTACGCTGGTAAGGTTAAGCAGATTATCGTTAAGGAGGGTGACACTGTTCAGGCCGAGGGCATCATCATCGAGATTGAGAGTGCAAAGGCAGGTGCTGGTGCTTCAGCAAAGCGCCCTGTAACAGGTAAGACAGTATGTGCTCCACTTCCAGGTCGCGTTATCGAGCTTAAGGTTAAGGTGGGCGACAAGGTATCTGTAGGCCAGGAGGTGATGATCCTCGAGGCCATGAAGATGGAGAACTCTATCACTACTGACCACGCAGGCTTCGTTAAGCAGATCCTCGTTGCCGAGGGCGACACCGTGGCTGCTGATGCAATACTTATCGAGGTTGCTGACTCTATGGAGGATAGCGGCGAGGAGGCTGCTGAGCGCAAGGTGACAGCTGCCGATGGCAAGACTGTGAATGCTCCACTCCCAGGTCGCGTTATCGAGATTAAGGTTAAGGCTGGTGACACCGTGACAATGGGTCAGGAGGTCATGATCCTCGAGGCTATGAAGATGGAGAACTCAATCTCTTCAGACTACGCTGGTAAGGTGCTCGGTCTCCTCGTTGCCGAGGGTGACACCGTTCAGGCAGATCAGCCACTCGTAGTTATCGAGTAACACTCCGATAGCGTCATCACACGACGCACAAATAGAGGGATGACTAAAAAGTAAATTAGTCATCCCTTCATATGTTAGGAGGTTGAATAAAAAGATGTAGTTTTAGGCTTGCGAAGCCCGAAAAACCGCAGTTTACTATGCGTAAATGAGGATTTTGAGGGCGAGTATAACGACAAAATACACTTTTTATTCAGCCTCAATTTATATGCTACATAAAGAGATAGACTACCCTACGGCGGCAGCATACCTATCCTCCAATACCCGCCAGTCAACGATATTCCATATATCCTCTACCGCCTCCTTGCGGATATTGCGGTAGTCGAGGTAGTAAGCATGCTCCCAGACATCGATAACCATGATAGGTGTCAGTCCATCCGTCAGTGGCGTGCCAGCATTCTGCTTGGCGAGGATGAAGAGTGTGCCATCCGCGTCTGTAGCGAGCCACACCCATCCCGAGCCAAAGAGTGTGATGGCGGTAGCCGTCATGCGGCGTTTAAGCTCCTCAAGACTTCCAAACTCCTCATCTATAGCCCTACGTAACTCACCCGATGGCTTATGCTTCGCGTGGGGCGACAACTGCTCGAAGTAGAATACATGATTCCATGCCTGCGCAGCATTATTAAAGATGGCACCCTCGCTATTCAATACTATATCCTCCAACGACATTGTAGCATAGCGAGTACCCTCGATGAGCTCACCGAGCTTGGCAACATAGCCAGCATAGTGCTTGTCGTGGTGGAAGTGTAACGTCTCGGCAGAGATGTAAGGCTCTAAAGCGTCGTAGGCATAGGGAAGCTCAACAAGCGTGAGAGCAACGGCAGCAAGTGTTGTCATAGTCATAAAATACGGTATTAGTTAGACATATACACCACGCTATGCAACAACAGAGCCACACTTGTATACAAAAAAATGGGACTGACTAAATAGCCAGCCCCATAACTAATAGAGTGTATAATTACTTTGCTACACTCTCCAAACGCTTCATCATGACGAACATGAAGAGAGCCGAGAGCAAGCAGAGTACGATGAACACTGCCCATACAGACCACAATGGAATACCTGCCCAGAGGAAACCACCAACGGCAACGAGAAGGTTACCGATAGCAGTAGCCACGAACCAACCACCCATCATAAGACCCTTGAGCTTTGGAGGAGCAACCTTCGATACGAATGAGATACCCATTGGTGAGAGCAAGAGCTCGGCGAAGGTAAGAATCAAGTATGTGAAGATCAACCAGTATGGTGAAGTACGAGTCTGCTCCTTTGTATCAGCCTTGATTGCGAGGAGTGTAGCCTCTGCCTCTGCAACAGCTGTATTCTCCTCAACAGGAGCAACCACAGCCTCTGCAACAACCTCTACATCAGCAGGTGCTGCTGTCTCCTCAACCTCAACAGTCTCCTCAACTACAGGTGCCTCCTCTACTACAACAGGTGCCTGGGCAGCAAGGATTACGCATGAAGCGTTGTATACATCGTTGAAGATTGGACGAGTAGTCTCTGTGAGCTTACCCATGAAGTCCTGGGCAGCCTTAACATCAGCATTCTCCTTACCATCAGCAGCCTTAAGAGCCTCAACATCAGCAGCTACAGTGTAGCAGTTCTCAGCGAACAACTCTGCCTTATCAACTGCGATAGCGCGAGCCTGCTCGTTAGGTGTGTTAAGACCATCTGAACCGAAGGCCATGATAGCGAAACCGATGGCAGCAACCAACATACCGTAAGCGATCTTACGTGGTGCTGATGGCTCCTTACCCTTACGTGCCAATGAGCCGAAGATAGCCATTGATACTGGAGTCAATGCTACAACATAGAATGGGTTAAACTGCTGGAAGATAGGCGCAGCAACAGAAACCTCTGTTGATGGCTCAACACCCATAGCGCGGTATACGAGGAACGCAAGAACTGCAGATGCAAGAACACCCGAGAAGAGCTTACCCTTTGCGCTATCACTCTGGAAGATTGAGAATGTAGCGTATACAGCAACGATGAGGAGTGCGAGGTTCCATACGTCGAACAACATAGTGTCGAAGCCAAATGCTGTTGTTGTAGTGAACTCATCAGCGAAGTAAGTGAGTGTAAGACCATTCTGGTGGAAGGCCATCCAGAAGAAGATTACAACGGCAAATACGAGGCATAGAGCCACGATGCGCTGCTTTGTCTCCGCTGGAGTAAGGTTGTCAACAACCTGTGCTGCCTCACCCTTTCTCTTACCACCCTCAACGTGACGGAATGAAGAACGGAACACGTAGTAGATGAGGATAGAGAGTACAAGAGCTGCACAAGCCACCATGAATGAGAAGTGGTATGCGTCGTTAGAGCTGTAGCCAAGGCTCTGCTCTGCCCAGTTCTTGATACCAACGGCTGTTGTAGGAGCAAACAAAGAACCTACGTTGATGGCCATGTAGAAGAGTGAGAAGCCCGAGTCACGCTTATCAGCATATTTAGGATCGTCATAGAGGTTACCAACCATAACCTGAAGGTTACCCTTGAACAAACCAGTACCAACACTGATGAGTATCAACGCAGCCATCATCGCAATCATAGCGAATGTCTCGCCACCAAGAGGCGCAGAGAGAAGAAGGTAACCACCGAACATGACCATGATACCGGTAGTAACCATACGGCCGAAACCAAACTTATCGGCCATGATACCACCTACCAATGGCATGAAATAAACCAAGCCGAGGAAGGTTGAGTAGATAGCACCTGCTACACCAGCCTCGAGACCAAAGTTCTCACGAAGGAAGAGGGCAAATACGGCCAACATTGTGTAATAACCAAAACGCTCACCTGTGTTAGCGAGGGCTAAGGCATACAGACCTTTTGGATGTCCTTTAAACATAAAATAAAAGTTTTAGTTAATATAATAAATTGTTATTTGTTATTCAACTAACACAATATATTTGGCAAAGATACGAAGATTTTTTATATCTTTGCTAAAATTAAACAAAAAAAGTATGAAAGAGCAGAATTCAAGACTCCCAATTGTAGCTGCTGACGAGTGGCTGCAGCCCGTAGAGGATGAGATACAGCGCCGACATGATATGTATGCTAACCGTCTGGAGCAGATTGAGAAGGCGGCGGGCAGCATCGTGGACTACGCCAACGGCTACCGCTACTATGGTTGGCAGCGCGACGAGGCGATGAAGGGCTGGTGGTTCCGCGAGTGGCTCCCTGAGGCAAAGGATGTATACATCTTTGGCGACTTCAACAATTGGCAGCGCACAGAGCTGCGTCTCGACCGCAACAGAGAGGGTATATGGAGCATATTTCTGCCCGATGCCATGTATGAGGCACGCCTAACAGATGGCTCACTATACAAACTACACATACACGGAGATAACGGCTGGCGCGACCGCATACCAGCATACGCAAAGCGCGTGGTGCAGGATGAGACAACGAAGAACTACACAGCACAGTTTGTCGTAGAACGTCCATACGAGTGGAAGCATGACGACTTCCGAGCTCCAAAGGTAGGTGAGTTGCTCATATATGAGGCCCACGTAGGCATGGCCGAGGAACGTGAGGGCGTAGGCACATATGTGGAGTTCCGCGACAACATACTACCACGCATCAAGGCTGCAGGATACAATGCCGTGCAGCTGATGGCCATCGCCGAGCACCCCTACTACGGATCATTTGGCTACCACGTATCGAGCTTCTTTGCCCCCTCATCACGCTTCGGCACACCCGAGGAGCTACGTTCGCTTGTAGACCGTGCCCACGAGCTTGGTATAGCCGTGATCATGGACCTTGTGCACGCACACTACGTAAAGAACTTCGACGAGGGCATAAACGAGCTTGATGGCTCGAAGCACCACTACTCGAAGGAGGGAGGTGCTGGATATCAGCAGTACTGGGACTCAATGATATTCGACTATGGCAAGCGCGAGGTGGAGCACTTCCTACTATCGAACGTAAAGTACTGGCTCGAAGAGTTCCACTTCGACGGCTACCGCTTCGATGGCGTGACATCGATGCTATACCACCACCACGGATATGTTGAGTTCGACTGCCGCGAACGATTCTTCGATGAGGGAGTAAACCGTGATGCCATAGTATACCTAACTTTAGCCAACAAACTCATCCACGACCTACGTGACGACGCTATAACCATCGCCGAGGATGTAAGCGGCATGCCTGGCTCATGCGTAAAGCCCGAGGAGGGAGGTATAGGCTTCGACTACCGTCTGGGCATGGCGATACCTGACTACTGGATAAAGCTACTCAAAGAGCAGAAGGATGAGGATTGGAACATATGGGAGATATGGTCAGTCATGACAAACCGCCTGCCTTCGGTACGCACGGTGGCATATGCCGAGTCGCACGACCAGGCTCTCGTGGGCGATAAGACCCTCGCCTTCCGCCTTATGGACAAGGAGATGTACTTCGCAATGGATAGAGCATCGGAGAACCTGATGATTGACCGAGGCATGGCGCTTCACAAGCTCATACGCCTGATGACTATAACCACAGGTGGCGAGGCGTACCTCAACTTCATGGGTAACGAGTTCGGACACCCCGAGTGGATAGACTTCCCACGTGAGGGCAACGGCTGGTCGTATAAGCATGCACGCCGCCAGTGGTCACTCGCAGAGAATGGCTTCCTACGCTATGCCCTCCTTGCCGAGTTCGACAAGGCGATGATAGAGGTGGTGAAGGAGTACGGTGTACTGGGCGACGGATATCCTTACAACCACATGATGGATGAGAACAACAAGACTATGGTATACTCACACCGTGGTCTGCTCTTTGTGCTCAACTGGCACCCCACAGCATCGATACCCGACTATCAGCTCAACGTGCCATGGCCAGGCAAGTATACCGTGCTATTCTCATCCGACGAGAAGCGCTTCGGTGGCCACGACCGCGCCGACATCAGCAGTGAGCACTTCACAACAACACACAAGGCCGAGGATGGCACAGAGTACTACACAATAAATATTTATAACACCTCACGCACAGGCATAGTGCTTAAGTGGGAGGAGTAGTGAAGAGAGGTGATATGAAGAGGATAATGATGATACTACCCGCCCTGCTACTTACGATTGTAGCATGTGGCAACCAGACAGTAGAGGCCACAGCCGACGAGCCACAGCAGGTTGTGACCGTAGAGGTTGTTGAGCAGGAGCCTATGGGTGATGCCACAAAGGCAAACCACATAATAATCTCGAAGGAGACGATGACACTCACGCTATACGATAGCGATAGTCTTGTTGTATGCCGCTTCCCCATTGCTGTGGGTAAGAACTTGGGCAACAAGCAGCGCCGTGGCGACATGAAGACCCCCGAGGGATTGTTCAGCATAGAGCAGATACAGAATGCCGAGACGTGGTGTCACGACTTCGGTGATGGCAAGGGAATGATTGCTGGCTGCTACGGCAACTGGTTCTTACGCCTTAAGACCCCACCACATAAAGGTATTGGCATACATGGCACCCACGACCCCGCATCCATAGGCACACGCGCCACAGAGGGCTGCATACGCCTCGAGAACAGCAACCTCGATAGCCTCAAGCCCCTCGTGCACATAGGCATGGCAGTGCGTATCGAGAGCTCGGCAGCAGACCGCCATGCAGATGGCATCGTGGAGGAGCCACAGATGGCACCAACAAGTGGCGAGCCACGTAGAATAGGCACCCCTATGGAGCAAAGCTTAGAGGTGGTGGCAGAGGTGGTGACACCTGCTGCGGAGAGTGAACATGCCGTGACGGTGATACCAGAGCCACAGGTTGACGAGGACGTAGAGTGGTACACAATCAAAGATGGTGACCTTATTAGCCGCATAGCATATCAGTATGGTACCACCATCAGCGAGATTAAGCGCCTCAACCCCGAACTAAACGTAGACCGCATATCTATAGGTCAGCGCATACGTATTAGTGGCACAGCACGTGTTGAGGAGAGCACCGCTACGGTGGAGACTACCCCAGCGCCTACACCCGTAGCGGAGGGTGATGATGAGGTGTGGTATACAATCCAGGATGGCGACCTGATCAGCCGCATAGCGCAGCGTCATGGCACAACATCGAGACGCATTGCCGAGCTCAACCCCGACATCAACATCGACCGCATATCTATCGGTCAGCGCATAAGGGTTAAGTAGATACCTACAAAAAAGATGGGGCTGACTAAAAAGTAACATAGCCAGCCCCATAACATAAGAGAGTGAATAAAAAGATGTAGTTTTAGGCTTAAGTTCCTTTTCACCGCTCACGCTCGGCATAGTCCACAAGCGGCCTCTGCTCTCGCTTACTCGCGGCGTTGCGAAGCCCGAAAAAGCGGAGTTTACTGAACGTAAATGAGCATTTTGGGGGCAAGCGTAACGACAAAATACACTTTTTATTCACTCTCTTCTATTTTTATAATATCACAACACTACATCGCTGCGGTAATATCCCACACAAATGCTCTCGAGCCCTGCATCTTGGTTGTCGAGTCAATCTCGCGCATCGCCTCGAGCAATACTGGGATCTTCTCATCCTCAACGATAGCAAGGATAGAGGTGTTCATTGAGGGCCACGCATGTGTGCCATAGTGAGGCTCGCCATCTACAGAGCCACGACCCTCGGTGAGAGCCCAGCGTGTGAAGCCACGAACACCATGGTCGTCGAGCATCTTATTCACACGGTCTGTAAGTGCCTGGTTATATGATAAAAAGAATGCTTTCATATGCTATATTTAGTTGTGTCGTTGTCGGCAGTGTATCGCCACCGACAACGACGTTGATACTACTTATTTAACTTTGCCTGCTGCTCGCGGATGAAGGCCTCCTCCTGTGCCAAGATACGTGCCTCACGTTCTGCCTTACGTTCCTTACGTCCCTCGAGCATAGCATAAAGCGATGGCACAATGAACAGAGTAAGGAGTGTGGACATGAACAGACCACCAACAACCGAGATACCCATAGGCTGCCATATCTCCGAGCCCTCACCGATACCGAGTGACATAGGCATCATACCAAGGACTGTGGTGAGTGATGTCATGAGCACAGGGCGAAGACGGCTCTTACCGCCCTCGATAACAGCATCACGCACAGGCATGCCTCTCTCGACGAGCAAGTTCATGTAGTCCACCATAACGATACCGTTCTTCGTAACGATACCCACAAGCATGATGGCACCGATAAGCGCGATGATAGAGAGTGGCGTGTTAGTGAGCCACAACGCGATGAATACACCCGACATAGCGAAGGGGAGTGTAAACATAATGATAAATGGGTAGATAAGCGACTCGAACTGCGTAGCCATAACGATGTATACAAGGACTACGATAAGGATAAGCAAGAGACCGATATCGCCAAATGCCTCACCCTGATCCTCGATAGAACCACCGAGCTCGAGAGTGATGCCCGAAGGTGCCTCATAGTCCGCAAGCAGACCGTTAACCTCGGCTACAGCATCACCAAGCGCCACATTAGCACCAACCATACCCTTGACAGTGACGATACGCTGACGATTCTCACGTTCAATCTGTGGTGATGAGAACTCCTCGCGCACCTCGGCAACCTCCTTAAGGCGTATAGGACGACCCATAGCGGTGTAGAGGATGATATTCTCAACCTCCTCGATGCTCTGGCGGAAAGGCTCATCGTAACGGACAACAATGTTATACTCGTCACCATCCTCACGATACTTCGAGCACTCGAAACCGTAGATGCGGTTACGGATGAACTGCGCAGCAGTAGCCGAGTTCATGCCGAAATATGAGAGCTTCTCGCGGTCGAAGATGACATTATACTCTGGCTGCAAGTCCTCACGCGAGAGCTGCACGTCACGCATAGTAGAGAGGCCTGCAAGCTTATTCTGAAGATCCTTGGCAGTGTTCATCGCATCCTGCATGTCGTGGCCGAAGACCTTGACATCAACAGTACTTGCACCACCCATACCACCACTCTGACCACCAGGTGTTACCGAGAACTCACGAATCTCGGGAATGGCAGCCAACTCGACACGTAGACCATCGGCGATCTCATAGATAGATGGACGTTCGAGCTCTGAACGACGTGGCATACGTATGTTGTAGTTGATGATATGCGAGCCTGTGGTCTGCATAGCAGCAAAGGCGTTGTCAGATGAACTCTCACCAGCAGATGTAGATACCATATTAATATATGGATACTTGGTAGCGATGATTGAGTCGATCTGTCGTGCCACATTCGTAGTGTAGTCTACGTGTACGTTCTGTGGCATCTTAATCATCATCGTAATACGTGCATTATCTGATGGTGGGAAGAACTCGGTAGGCACCTTGGTAACAAGCATCAACGACAAACAGAAGATTGCCATGAGCACCAACACGGTTGTCTTCTTCCAGCGTACCACAAAGCGCAACATACGTTCGTAGATGCCATCGAGCCACTGAAGGAACAAGTCGATAGGCTTATAGATGATACCGATGCCCTTATATGTGTGAGCACCACCATCGAGCTTAAGCATATATGCCGACATCATAGGTGTGAGGGTGATGGCCGCAGTAGTAGAAACACTAACCACGATAGTCACAATCCAACCGAGCTCACGGAACATGATACCCGACATACCTGGGAGCATGGTCAATGGCATAAACACGGCAACGACAACAAGCGTTGTTGCGATAACTGACAACCACACCTCATTAGTAGCATAGATGGCCGCCTCCTTGGGCTTCGAACCCTTCTCAATATGGGTAGTGATATTCTCCAACACCACAATGGCATCATCCACAACCATACCGATGGCGATAGACAACGCCGAGAGTGAGATGATGTTAAGCGTTGAGCCAACAGCATATAGGTAGATGAAGGCACATATAAGCGAGATAGGGATGGTGAGGCAGATGATGAACGTAGCACGCCAACGACCAAGGAAGAACATAACCACAAGGATCACGAAGATGAACGCAAACATGATTGTCTCGGAGAGTGAGTTGATGGCGTTCTTAATCTCCTCTGATGACTCGTAGATTGTCTCAACCTTACAGTCGGGTGGCAACGTAGGTATAATCTCTGTCAACTTTGCCTGAACATCCTCGATGATCTGCACAGTGTTCGAGCCTGTCTGCTTCTGCACGATGACACGCACACCCTGACGACCGTTGATACGTTCATCCATGGTAGCCTTCTCAAGCGTATCGCGGATATCTGCGATGTCAGTAAGGCGTATTGTGCGACCTCCCATATTCGAGATGATGATGTCGTTAAGCTCACGGCTATCATCAAACTCCAAGTCTGACTTTAGGTTGAATGTCTGGTTGCCGAGGTCCAAAGATCCTGCAGGGACATTCACATTCTCACCAGCGATGAGGTTACCGATGGTCTCAACAGTAAGACCGTAGGCCTCCATCTTCTGGGGATCTACATTTACTTGCACCTCGCGCTCACGAGCACCAATAACGGCAACAGAACCGATACCGTTGATACGGTTAAGCTCGTTGACCATCTTGTCGTCGAGGATCTTGGCAAGAGCCGTATAACTCTCATCAGCAGTGATAGAGAGCATCATCACGGGCATCATGGATGTAGAGAACTTCATGACAGTAGGATACTCCACATTGTCAGGAAGAAGCGACTGCGAACGGCTCACGACATCACGTACGTCGTTTGCCGCCTCCGTAAGGTCACAGCCATACTCAAACTCGAGGGTTACCATTGAGACGTTATCCGACGACTTCGAGGTTATCTTATCGAGGTTATCGATAGAGTTAAGCTGGTCCTCCAAGACACGTGTGATGTTTGTCTCGATATCTTCGGCATTACCACCAGGATACATAGTGATAACACTGATGTATGGCACCTCGATATCGGGGAACTGGTCAATGCCGAGCTTGCTCACAGAGAACAAGCCAAAGACGATGACGCCTATGAATATTAGCGCGGTAGAGATAGGTTTACGTACCGCCGATTCGTATATCTTCATCTTAAAAAAGTCTTATGATGTTTATAACTGGCCCGACGGCTACTCGTTAACAACCTCTACGGCTGTGCCATCCATGAGACGCACAAATGAGGTAGTGGCAACATCCTCGCCAACCTCAACGCCCGAGAGAATCTCAACCATGCCATCTACACGACGACCATCGCGCACGAGGCGGTAGTCAGCAACACCATCCTTGATGACATATACGTAGCGTTCTGATGAGCCCGCCTGCTTCTGCACGGCTACGTCAGAGACCATAACGCTTGTGCGCTGACCCATATTGAAGGTAGCACGTGCGTACATACCTGGGCGGAGACGTTCGTCGCCATTAGGGATAGTAACCTCAACGCCGAAGGTGCGTGTTGCAGCATCAAGAGCTGGGTTAATTCGCGATACCTTACCCTCGAATACCTCACCAGGGAAGATGTCTACATGAATCTCAACAGGCTGACCTACCTTAACAACAGGATAGAACTGCTCCGACACGTTCGCCATAACCTTGAGCTTGTCGATCTGCATGATGTGGAGGATAGGCATAGAGGCAAAAAGGTCGCCATCCTCGAAGTTGCGCGCCGTAACAACACCCGAGATAGGTGATACTATCTCCGAGTTCTCGCGCATATGCTCAACCATCTCATGCTGGAGGTTGAGGGTGTTCTCGAGCTCTATGAGCTGCTGATCAGAGATGCCACCCGCAGCATGAACAGGAACCATACGGTCGTATGTATCCTGCACAGTTGCCAAGTTGAGCTCCAACTGACGGAGGTTAGTGCGATTGAGGGTTACAAGCACCTGGCCAGCCTTAACCTTGTCACCTACGTCAACCATGATGCGGTCGATGTGCAAGCCCTGGGCAGCTGGGGTAATGTCATTCTCCTTATATGGGAGAATCTCTGATGTGTAGGTCTCCAAGAGGTCTACAGTGACAAGCTCGGCTGTAGAGGTCTTAACAGCCACAGCAGTGCTTTCAGCAGCATCCTCTGTTGCGGTGTTCTGGTTAGAGTTGCAGGCAACAAACGCTGCAGCTGCAATAATAAGCATTAAACTCTTCTTCATAGTCTTATATCATTTTTAATTTATTTGCTTTCTATAGGCTACTTGTTTGTAACACCGTAGAAGTTCTCAACGCCGAGAGCCTTCTCATACTGGGCATGTGCCGAGAGATAGTCGTAGATGGACTGCGAGTAGCTCAACTGCGCCTGCGTAAGCGATAGCTGCGCGCTGTTAAGTTCGATGATGGTTCCAGCACCAGCATTGTAACGAGTGTAGGTGATGTCGTAGGCCTTCTGTGCCTGCTCCACCGTGAGCTCATTGGCAAGCATCGTCTCACGCGCTGTGAGCAACGTGTTTATGGCCTGCTGGATCTGCAGACGTACACCCTCAGCAGCATACTCGCGCTGCAAGTCGAGCTGCGCCATCTGGTTACGCACCTCACGCAACTGGTTAGTCTTCTTGAAGCCCGCAAAGATAGGAATAGAGATCTGTGCACCAACAGAGATAGGATACTGCCACCACATCTTCGACTGATTAGCCTGTGCAGCTGCTGTTGCGCCACCCATAGCGCCACCCATAAGACCACTCAAGTCAACACGTTCCTGACCGAGGTATGATATGCTACCAAAGGCTGCAACGGTAGGCATACGTGTTGTCTGGATGAGCTTCTCCTGGTGCTCGAGCAACTCACGCTGAAGATCCAGCGTGCGGAGTGTTGTATTCTCGCTGATATCCATAGAGTAGTCCTCGGCAAGGAGTACCTGTGTACGGAAGTCGTCGAGGTTACCTGTAACGGTGATATCTACCTCCTCGGGAATAGAGAGGTACATCTTGAGCTGAAGCTTCGTAATCTCTATGGCATTCTGTGCCTGCAACGCCTGTGGTCGCAAGTTAGAGAGCTGCACCTGTGCTGTGAGGTAGTCGTACTCGGCAGCAAGACCATTATCGTAGAGGGTCTTGGTGTTGTCCACAACACGCTGTGTTGTTGCTATAGCCTCCTGCAACACCTCCAACGACTGCTCGGCGAGCAACACATTGTAGTATGCAGCACGCACCGCTGCAACAAGGTCGATGCGGTTGGCACGTGCACTCTCCACTGCAGTGGCCATCTGCGTACGGTTCATCTTCATCTGTCGGTATACCGAAGGTACGAAGAGTGGAAGCGAGATGCTACCAGATACTGTGATGGTGTTCTTACCACCAAACGAGAAGCCTTCGGTCATCTCCTGACGACGAAGGGCAAGAGCATATTGGCCCGAAGCATCTACCTGTGGATAGAGTGTCGCCACGGTCTGCTTGTAGACATAGTCGTAGCGTTCAATCTCGAGGTCGGCAACCTGGATTGTTGGGTTGTCACTCAACGCAATCTCTATCGCCTTGTCAAGCGAGAGCTGCACCTGTGCCTCTGCCACGCATAGCGAGGCAAGAGCCATACAGATAGTCATTAAAATCTTTTTCATCCTATTAATATATTTTACTTGTTTATTCTCCTACGACCACAGATACTATATATCAAAATACTTCTGTGTGCACTCATCTATGACACGCTGACCCTCGACAGTGCAGAGACCGCGTATGAAGATCAGCAACGAATATGATATCAACGATACGAGCTCATCCGACGGTGTCTCCTCATGTAGTGTGTTTACAAGCACACCATGCACCGAGTGATGAATGAGTTTTATGGCATACTCCGAACGTATCCTACGGTCGAAATAGCCACACTCCAGACACTCCGACACCCAACGCTTAAGGTCGTTCTGCGAGGTTACCTGCACCTCCTCCTCCAATTTAGCATATACCGTAGGATAGAACCTACGCATATTACGGCGTATGCGGCCCGCCACGGGTGCAGCATCGATCATATCGCGGAGGCTGATGACCATGATCTCGAGAGGATTCTCCAGATCCAATATCTGCTTTATGCGACGTTCGCGCGCCTGTTCGGAGTAGTGCTTTATGCTTTGATAGATGAGTTCCTCCTTATCGCCAAACAACTCATAAAGTGTTCGTTTAGATATTGAAAGCTCCTGCGCAATGTCATCCATGCGCACAGCCTTAATGCCCTGCTCAACGAACATCTTCGATGCGTGATGTATTATATTATCCCTCTGTGTCATTTGTAACGATAGTTTATCACGGTGCAAATATATGAAAGAAAACTCAAAAAACAAAAAAAGTTTTCCCGTTTTTAGTAACATATATCACACTACGAGCCATTATAACATTTTTGTTGAAAAAAAGAGTTACTTACAGTCTAAAAAATTCATCTTTTTTGAACTATTTACAAAACTTTTATTAATTTTGTGTTACGAACAACTGCAACATATGTTAGCGGAAGTGTTTCGTCAATCGTCTACGTGCATCAGAAATGAGAGATAACGGGGAATCGGCAGCGTCAAGAAGGTAGGCAACAATCCCTCAACCCTTGAAGCAAACATAACCCGTTTACGATAACGACGGAAGCCTCACACTTTCTATTACTATAACAATGCCACCATGAGGCTGATGGCGACATAAACAATTACAGATTAATGAAAAGGATTTTTCTTCTAATGGCGCTGCTTCTTATGGCCATCACGCCATCTTTCGCGGACAAGAAGCAGAAGGCTAACGAGGACACCGAGCAGTTCCGCTACGACATTGAGTACTGCCGCAACTCTGACGGTTTCCTTCTCGTGAAGGTATGGAGCTACTCAAAGAAGTCACGCATCGCCCTCGAGCAGGCGCGTAAGAATGCTGTACACGGCGTAATATTCCGTGGTTATGCATCAACAGAGCCCGGCTACGCATCTGTATCTCCACTTGTTCGAGATGCTGCTGTAGAGTCACGTCACGAGGACTTCTTCCGCGCATTCTTCAACGACGAGACAGGTGAATATGCACGCTATGCACCAAGCGTTCTGGATAGCTCCGCACAGGTAATCAAGGTGGGCAAGGAGTACAAGGCAGGTGTTGTGGTTACCGTTAACCACCGTCTTCTCCGCCAGCACCTCGAGGAGGCAGGCATCATACAGCCACTCGGCGGCGGCCTATTCTAATTGTAACGACACTTAAACTATAGACAACAATGAAAAGAGCATCACTACTAATAGCTGTAATGAGCATCGCACTCCTCTTCACCGCGTGCTATGCTACAAAGGAGCACTCTACAGACGCCTTCTACCTCAACAAGTGTGAGTTCCTCAACACCGAGTTGGATGGCTCATTGACACTACGCGCATACGGCCAGGGTCGAAACCGCATCGACGCACGTACACAGGCACGCAAAAATGCCGTATATCAGGTTATCTTCGAGGGTGTGAACGTACCTAACAACCCATCACTCTCACGCCCTTTGATTTACGAGGCTAACGCACAGCAGCGCTACGAGGACTTCTTCAACGCCTTCTTCGCTGACGGTGGCGACTACACACGTTTCGTGAACAAGAAGGATAAGAAGGATGACACCAACGAGAAGTCATGGGGTGGCACACAGACAAAGATGTCTACTACAGTAACCGTAGAACGTGCACGCCTAAAGGCATATCTTAAGGAGCAGGGAATAATTAAAGAATAGAGATAGTTATGAAGAGACTTTTATTGGTTGCGCTTTGCGCAATGGTTTCAATAAGCGCCTTCGGTCAGGCAAAGAAACCTACAATCATGGTGGTGCCTTCAAACCAGTGGTGTATAGCTAATGGCTACTACGACGAGGTTGACGTTTATGGCACAAAGACACAGGTGGTAAACTACGAGAAGGCAGTACTCGGCAATGCAGACCTCAACGCCGTAATGATAGGCTTCGGTAACGAGATGGCCGACCGTGGCTTCCCTTTGCAGGACCTCGCAGCAACAATCGAGGCTATAAAGCTCGACGAGGCATTAAGCGAGGATTTGGCAATGTCACGCACAGATATGATTCTTAACCGTGCAAAGGCCGACATCACAGTGGAGGTGTCATGGGATGTTGTCGAGACAAGCCCCGACAAGTTCTCTGTACGCTACAACATCAAGGGTGTGGACTCATACTCACGCAAGCAGATTACAGGTTGTGACCTTATCGGCCCTGAGTCAGGCTTCGTGAGCCCAGCACGTCAGCTCAAGCAGGTTACTACAGACGCCTTCGACAGCTTCTGCACACGTCTCGACAGCTACTTCCGCGACATGGGCACTAACGGCCGCGAGGTGAGCTACACATTCCTCATCAAGAATAGCTCGGCTTACGACTTCTCATCAGAGGTCGGCACAGAGGGTTACCTCTTGAGTGACATCATGGAGATGTGGTTCGACGACAACACCGTGCAGGGCCGCTACACAGTACCTACAGCATCTGACACACGCTGGGTATTCGAGCAGGTACGCATACCTCTCTACGACGAACGTGGCACAGCCATCGACGCACGTCGCTACATAAACACCCTCGTACGCAAGCTACGCAGCGAATATGGTGTTACACCTATTAAGATTGTGACTCTCGGTCTGGGCTCATGCCGCATCGAGATTGGTTAATAACGAAATGATGATTTAAGGGTATGAAAAAGATACTTTTAACAGCACTTGCCACCATATTCATGGTTGGCGCTATGGCACAGGAGGCAAAGCTAACAGTGCCAATGGGTGTATTCGTATCAAACGATACAGAGATAGTACCAGCATATGCGCAGAGCATTCTCGAGAATAAGATGCGCCAGATAGTAACAACACATGGCGTGGGCTCACTCGACAGCTCATCGTTCTTCATCACATGCTTCGTGGCATGCACAGACAAGCAGGTGTTGGGTGGCGCTCCCGTAAAGGTTATCCAGAAGGTGGAGACAACATTCTACATCGCCGACATCCACACAAAGCGTCTCTACGAGACTGTCACAATCAGCCATGAGGGTATCGGCAAGAGTGAGAATGAGGCTCTTGCAAACGCCTTCAACAGCCTCAACATACGTTCATCGCAGATAAGCAGCTTCATAGCGTCAGCCAACGACAAGATTGTTGACTACTATGAGTCACAGCTCGACTTCTTCATCGCACAGGCAGAGGCCGTGGCGAAGCTCGGCGACTACAACGAGGCACTCTTCATCCTCGCTTGCATTCCTGACGTATGTGAGGGTTACGAGAAGGTTAACGAGGCAGCGTTGGGCATCTACCAGATCATGATCGACTACGACTCACTCATTGCTCTTCAGCACGCAAAGGCGGCATGGGCATCATCACATAGCTACGAGGCTGCTGTAGCAGCTTGCGAGTACCTCGCACAGGTATCTCCATACTCTACATGCTATGCCGAGGCCGAGGCGTTGGCTGCCGAGATTAAGGCGTTCGGTGTCGACGAGCACAGCTGGACACGTGAGCAGACAGAGCAGTTCCGCAACTGGTACTACCAGCACCAGGACCGTCGTCTCGAGGCATGGCGCGATGTAGGTATGGCTTATGGTAACAACCAGCAGCCTATTAACTACGAAGTTTGGTGGCATTAGTCCACCAAACTTTCTTACGGACAACATACACTACTAACAATAATCAACCATGAAGCGACTATTACTGACATTGATACTCGTATGTACAGCGCTTACCGTATGGGCACAGCGTCGCCCCGACTCGCTTGTGCAGTATCATCGCAGCTCGCTTTACTCGGTGCTTATCACACACTCTAACCTCGAATATGGTCGTTCCATAGCATCGGCGTTTCTTAACATGCCTATGCCCGACAAGTTCGATGACCACAACTTGAACATAAGAGCCTTTGAGTCATCGGCAAAGAAGGTTAAGACAAAGGCAAAGAGCAAGAAGAAGGATAAGACAAACCTCGCAGATATCGAGTCGTTTATCACCGAGAATAGCATCGCAAAGAATTTGTGGGCCAAGTGGTTCAACCGCGACCCCAGAACTGGTGTCTGCAACCTCAACCTCATCGGCGAACGTGGTCTCTATGACGCTTCGCAGCTCGACATCAGCCTTGCCGACCTCACAATCATGGGTCGTGAGCAGCTCGCCGACAGAGGTGAGTCACTCATAGGCAACACATTCTTGCTTGTAAACGACATCACATTCGCCGACACGGGCAAGAGAACAGGCATCGCAGCAGCAATATTAAGTATTGCTGGCGACATCTTCTCTATGGCAACTGGCCGCGACATATCACCTGCTACAGACCTTGTGGCAATGGGCGTGGACATGTTTGACGGCTTCAACGTGAATGTAACATCATACCTATACCGCCTTGTATGGGATGAGAGCCGTCTCCAGGACTTCTACGCAAGCTACTACGTGAGTGCCCGCCATGACGATGCAGAGCGCACACGTCGTCGTGATGCGTTCGACGCCGTAAGCGGCGCCGACACAACACTCTTCCGCCTCGAGTACGTGGGTCGTACAACGACATCGGCAGCTGTCGTATCGTCGAAGTACTTCTCTGACAAGAGTAAGGATGAGCAGATGTTCGTGGCTTGTACACGTGCCGTGGATAAGTCTATCGTGCAGCTACAACGCGACTATGAGGAGTTTAAGGTTAACGTGCCTATCTACCGTGTCAACACTGACGGTACGGTAGACGTGCAGATAGGTCTCAAGGAGGGTGTTAACAAGAGATCGACATATGAGGTGCTGATGCCTGTCATCGACAATAATGGTCATATGTCGTACCGCAAGGTGGGTACATTGAGCCCTATAGAGGGTAAGATCTGGGATAACCGCTTTGGTGCGCTTGAGGAGGCCTATTCTCGCTTGAATGACCCAAATGCAAAGGTTGACGATGAGGCGAAGGATGGTAACGCTTTCATCGACGCTACCACATTCAGGGTAAATGGTGTAGCAAATGCTAATAACTTCATAGGCTGCGTTGTGCGTGAGGCGCGCGTGGCACGTAGTAACTAGCAGACACCGTAAAGTAACCAAGGCCTGTCCAACAACATGGACAGGCTCTTTTTTAAAAGATGTATCGACATCACAGATTTAGGATATGAGACTATGCAATATTTTTACGCCCTTCGTTGTGGGCATGGCCACACTCCTATGCGTCAGCTGCGACATGATTAACGACGAGCTACCTTCGTACAAGGAGTCGTCGCTGGTGACCGTCGGTGACATGGCTCCCGACTTTACGGCTACGACACTCAAGGGTGAGAGCTTCACCCTATCTGAAAAACGTGGCAATGTGGTCCTTGTCGTGCTCTTCACTCACACATGTCCCGACTGCAAGGCGCTATTCAACGACATCATGCCACGCATAAAGGATATAGAGACCTCGGGTGCAAGGATTATTGCCGTATCGCGTGGTGGTGCGCAGCACGAGATAGAGGAGTATATGCGTTCGAATGGCTATACGTTCGATGCCATTGCCGACAGCAGCGCCTCTATATACAAGCTATATGCTACTACCTACGTGCCAAGAACATATCTTGTGGATGAAGAGGGAGTTATACGCTACACGACTATTGAGTATAACGCCACCTATGTAGACGATATACTACAACAGATAGCAAGGTTATAATAACCTATTTATCAAAACGAATGGGTTGTCCGACGGACAACCCATTTTCTTTAGAAGTTACAAAGCGTCTACTCCTCTGCAAGGATTATAGACTCTTGATTAGTGACAACACTATCGTAGAGCTGCTTGAGGTTGTTGAAGACCCTCTCGTAGACCTTACCATCTCTGATGTAAACAAGGCGTACTGGGTCATCATCCCAAGTGAAGGAGTACTCGGCACGTAGGTTAAGGGTAAACCTACCGTCGGCTACGACATTCATTGAGCCGATACGCACGCCCGTACGTTCTACGGCAAAGCTAACGAACTCACCCTTGGCAACATTATACTGCTGACTGCCCTCGAGATACTTTATATCACCCTCGATAAGTACATTATTGACCTTGAAGCGCTTCTCGAAGAACTCGCACACCTCGGTCTGTGAGCTTATAACAATCTCACCAGCAGATGTGATGCTTGAAGTTACGAATGGCAATGTCTTACGTTCTCCCTGCTGCGATACTGCCACGGGATCCACAACCATTACCGCTGCACCACTACCCGACTTACGTTCCTCCTCGCGTGAGGCATTCACGGTATATACAAATCTACCAGGTATTGTAGCATGAGGCTTAAGCTTGGCAGCCATCTCGGCCGTGAGGCGGCTATTGTCTATCTCGAGCATCGGAGCATCGATATATACCTCGAACGATGTGCCGAAGGGGTCGGCAGAACGACCATCACTACCCACAAAGCTTGTGATATCTATATTTATATCTACCTTCTGGTCAGGGATATATGTCCAATGGAGATTATCCACAGGATCGGGCTCGGTGAGCTTATCGGCAGCGGTATTCCACGTGCCCACAGGCTCTCCACCATTTATTGCCACCTGTGCCGCAAAGCGGAAGGGACGATAGGTAGACAGCTCGAAGATGAAGGAACGGTAGGTGTTACCGTCGTACATAACCTCGGCATCGTGGCCAATGACCGATAGGCGATCACTGCTGTTAGAGGCAATGCGTATCATGTCATCGCTACGCGACGTATTAGTCTTGAGAAGGAGTGCGTAGTGACCCTTCTCTGGTGCCTCCTTAACAGGGTCTACAGGCTGGAACATGAACATACGGCCATTGATGCTTGGTTGCCAATATGCCTCATTAACATCGTAGTAGTGGCAGTCGCGCTGCCATGTTGTTGGAAGACCAAACATAGCAAGGTCAGAGGCATTTGCAAGGGTGTCTAGCGTGCGAGTGTAGATAAAGAACTCATCAACGGGACCAGCATCGATAGGCTTGGGGTTATTCTCGCCCTCCGAGACATTCTGCAACAACACATCGAACTGCACAGGAGCATTCACCTTACGTGGTACGAGGCGATAGTATATAGGCTCGTCACTTACGCCAGACATACTATATGTATTTAGGTCTGCAACATTTATAGCATTCTGGTGCGTAGCATAGTGGAACTCCTTTGTCTCCTTCTTGAAGAACTCCGCCTCAAGGGTTATCTCATCCACACCACCTGCCTGGTGCTCAAGGATGCTATGTAGGTATATGCGCTGCACGCCAGGCTCGGTGACGGTATATACATACTTGTATCCCAAGCTATTATCATCGCCATACCATCCCTCATCGCCCTTACGCACTACGGGCAACACACGGCCCGTTGTCGCTGTGCGCACATCGAGGCTATTAACCGATACATACACCTTGAAGGGGAAGAATGGGAAGTCATCGGGGATAGAGAACTTACATGTCGCAAGCTCACCCACATCACCACCATAGATCTGCGTAGCTGCCCACACAGGAGTGAAGCTCTGCGTCTTGATGAGCACAACCCTTATGGCACGCTGCAGACGTCCCTTTCTGACGATGAGGGTACCCTCAAGCATAGCATTATCGCCCATCTCCAAGAGGTGTATTGTAACCTTACCACTGCCACTATATCCATCAGCAGTAAATGTGTGGTTGAAGTTGTGCGCCGCCACGGTGTTACCCTCAATCCATGTCACCTGCGCAGCATCCTCCGCCGTAAGGGGCGTATCACTCGCTATGGTATATCCAAGCTCGAGTGTTCCACCTGCCCTATCCTCGCCAAGGACAACCTCCGTGTCACTCACCGTGAGTGTTACACCATCGAACGACACCTCATTAACCCAGTCAGCAACGGCAACCCATATGTTATTTGTTGCTGGAGATGTCAACGCCTCATCGAAGCTCTTCGAGCCATATGTGAGGCGGCCATTGATGTTGAGCACATAGTGGTGGTTACGGCGAATCATAAGCTGCTCGCCAACCTCGTCGATGATCATCACGCGGTAGTATAGCTCCTCGCTGCCACCAACAGGTCTACCCTTGATGATGACACTAACAGGGTCGTACAACGAGTTCTCATGCTCGAAGATATACTCCTCGGGCTTCGACGTAACATCCGTGATGTCAGAGAGCTTCAGACGGTTGTTTGGCAAGGTCACAAAGTCGTCGCCAGGCCACTCAAAGGCTGTGCCATCCGTTGGGAAGCGCTTGTCGGGGTGGTAGGGCGCAGTAGTGCCGTAGGCATTTATATTTGTTATCGTCCAGCCAGTGACGTCGATAAACCCATTCGACGTAGGGTTTGCGATGGTGATCTTCGCCTGGTTGCGGATGAGCTTTATGCCCTCGCCGTCGTTGGCCGCCACGAGCTGCTGCTGGTGGCCACCTTCGCCATTGAAGATGAAGCGGCTCCAATAGATGATCATGCCCGAAGCACCCACCATGTCCACCTGAATCTCATCCTCCGTGCGGTTGAGGAACATGCTCTCATCGTAGAGGTTAGGATTCTGGTTACCAACGAAGTGTATGATACGTGTCTCCTCAGGGATAAGGGCTGTATACTTACCCGACAACGATGGTGTCTCAATGGCAGGAGAGAGCTCCGCCTCCACATGGGCGATGTATAGGCCAAAGTCGTTGAAGCAGAAGAGTGTGAGGTTCTGCACATCGATACCATCAGGGTCGGCGCCACGCACCACAACCTCGGTCATAAGAGGTGTGTTGGCAGTAAACTCGATACGTGTCCAGCCCTCGGGCGTGCCATCACCAGTAGAAGGCAACACCTCTACATCGGTCTGACACGCCATGGCAAACATAGCCACGATGGCTGTTACTATATATGAAAATCGTCTTATCATAATACCTTTAGATTATCAGTTATCTATTATCGCCAAGTCTAATAAGCATCGCGGATGCAACGTATAGCCCACGAATCCTCATCAGCACGGCTTTCACTCACGTTGCCATCATTCTTTGGATTAAATACCGGGCCTGATGCCGAGTAGTAGTAGTCGGCATTGAGGAGGTAGTCGATAGCATCGGCACTCTGCGATGATGTGCCCTGAAGTTGCATGATAATGCGCAACTCTGACGCTGTGGGTAGACGCCAGTCGTCGTACACAGTACCATCG
>JAZLCL010000007.1:0-26450 GCA_045614205.1 Alistipes sp.
GCACCACTTTCTACTTCTCGGACTACCGCCAACTTAAAACTCATCGGATAGTCGCGTTGCGTATGCTTGACATACAAGCTTTTACTCTTTTCTTCCATAGCTTTACTTTTTATTGTGTAACGCTATTTCAGGACAGGACAAAAATGAAATAAGAATGGGTTGTCCAATTTGGATAGACCTTTTAATTTTTAACTAATTGATTATCAGTATTAGCTTTTACGAAAATTACAAAATTCTACATAGAAGACTACATGGAGGTCGTTATTAAGTCCCAAAACTACGAGTGTAAAGGTATATAAAACTTTTGAAAGTAAAATACTGAAATCAAGCATCTTTCGAAGATGCATTGTGAATAAACTAATGTGGCGTATGAGCGAACTACAAGGTTCACTACATACGCCACTTTTCTTCTACATACATTTTGACCCCATCGCTTCTATACAAGTGATAGTTTACTTGTTATGATGTTGCATGGCGAATTGACTAAATGCTTCGTGGTATGCCTTTTTGAAGTCGTCCATATTGTAATTCTCAGGAATTTCAGGATACATTAATTGGACTACATGCCACTCCCTCGCTGGCGCATATTCCTTATTCACCAATGTACTCCAAAGCAGTGCAAATACCTTCAGGAATATCAATATCAGAGGGCCTCGATCCAACAATTTGTTGAACATAAACAGAGAACCTAATTACTGAATATGTCTTGAATTGTGGATCTGTGGAGTAGGTGATATAATAATCTCTTTTGCACGGAGAGTTTGCCTCGCTAAAAACCTTTGAGTCATTTATATTAACACCCACGCTCTTGAGAAGTAACCTGAAACTCTCGCCCTCTCGTAATATACTCTCGCCCTCTCGTTGAATTGGACCGTCAGATTCTTTTTCCCATTTTGAGATATAGCCTCTGCCTCCAGGTGGTATCGCAACATATTGTTGGGGTGAATAAGTGGTTGTTGTGCCACCAGTTTCTGCACTACCAACATTGACTCCACTTGCTAATCTTCCCACAATGGTACCTCCAATACCAAATACTCCAGCTACAGCACCCAAATTTAGACTTGATCCAGATGTTTTGCCGTCGTTGATCGATACAACTTTTGATGGATCGTAGTAGCATCGGGTCGTAAATTTATCAGTAGAGAAGCTGTTTCCTAAATCGACATAAATAACCTTGTCAGTTTTATTTTTAAGGGCAATGTTTACTCCTAAAAAGGCATATAGTGCTCCTTTAGGTTTCATCCAGTCATTACTAGTTGATACTTCTACCTCACTAGTTGATACTACTGACGATTCGGTAAATACCAGTTTGGCAACAGCTAAGTCGGCTGGCCTAAAACGCGCCGTGCGTTTAGGGAACATATCACCACAACCATTTGATCCATATCTCGATTGACGAATTATCTCAGCATTTCTCTCGTCGGGCTCATGTTCTATGAGCTGTGGTGCATTTGGATCACTTGCAACACTGCTGCTGTTTGTAGAACTGCTTGCCACTGGCTCGTTCGAGAACTCCTCAATGTCGCCTCCCTTGTACTGAATCTGTGTTACAGTGTTCTTGTTAATTGTATAAAGAGGACCGTCAAGGTTGCTGAATCTCTTGTATTTAATCTCGGTTTGTGTGATTTCAAGCACCTTAGCTTCTACGCTCTTTCCATCTCTAAACGTGATGATATCTTGAGCATATAGCGAGTGCGAGATTAGGCACAACAATAGGCTTAAAATTATCTTTTTCATATCTTTATCTATTATTTATCTCTTACTGCACGAACAGCACCCCAGCCATACCCTAAACCTTTGCCAGGAGTCCACATATAATGTTTCTTTCTGAAGTCCATAAATACCCACATCTTTCCTTTCTTTGTAGCATTTGGAGTTGAGCACAATCTTTGTGTAGGTACTCCTATTACTCCGTTTGTGAATGTGTGCATAAATATACTATTACCATTAGGTCCAGTTATCTTGAATCCTTTGATGGTTTCTCCATTAATAAGTAGTTTCTCGTATACCCAAGTGCATGAAGCCATCAACTCAGACCACTCCGTATAAGTTGGAGTACGCCACTCAGAGCCCAAGTTGGCTGTTGCAGCGTCATATTGTGGATTACCCGATATATCCTGTTGGTGGGGCATATAGTGTTTAGTTGAAAAATTTACTGAACGAGCCTCTATGGCTGTTCCAACTATGAATATAGTACCTGCTTCATAAGGTGTATTAGCGCCTACATCGCACGTTGCCCAGTTAACACTTAGGCCTAAGTCGACATACTCCTGTGCTTTTGCCGATAGCGATAGTGTTGCAGCAATCAATAAAAGTAAAAGCTTCTTCATAATAGTAGTGTGTAAGGTGTCCGACAACTCCAGTAGGACGAGTTGTGTAAAAAAAGAAAGTGTGGAGTCGATTTCCGTTTATTGAATAGAAGGTTGTGGAAAGACCTTAAGAGAATAAACGATACAATGCCCCAAACTTGGATAGTATGGGGTGTACGCACAAAAGTGCATAGCCACACATAGCTATACAAGAAATGAGTGCTGTTCGTCGTCCTATCGCATTGAAAACTACCACATTTTCTATTCAGGACTGCGAAAACACTTTCGTATGTAAATGCCAATCTATCTGCTCGGCACTACAAAATTAAAAAGAATTTTCGAAACGAACAACACTCCTGCAGGACATTGTTCAACGAGAATACAGAAAACACCTCTTGCTATCAAGCGAAAGACTAAATAATGGGAATTTATTTAATAACCCTTAATTTAGACTACATAGAAAACTACATGAGAAGGGGAAGATCAACACTTAACCCCGTTTGTACAAAAAAAGTCATTTCACAATACGAATGCTTAATATGTTGTATATAAATAAATTCGGCGGTAAAATATCATTCACCGCCGAAAAAGGGTTGTCCGTTTCGGACAACCCTTTTCCTTTTTCAAGTTGTATAACAAGAACTAATTATAGATTCTCAAGACAGTAATCTACCATCTTCTGACGAATGTTAATCATATCGTTAGGACGCATAGAGTGGTTCTGGTCTGGATAGATCATCATGTCGTACTGCTTACCCGCAGCATTCAACGCACGGCACATCTCCATAGTGTTCTGGAAGTGTACGTTATCATCGGCAGTACCGTGGATGATGAGTAGACGCGTCTTGTTAGATAGGCGGTCAGCGAAGTTGATAGGCGAGTTATCGTCGTAGCCCGTAGGATTATCCTGTGGTAGGCCGTTGTAGATCTCGGTATAGATAGAGTCATAGTAGCGCCATGATGTCACAGGAGCAACAGCTATAGCCATCTTGAAGAGACCATCACCCTTGAGAGCACAACCGAGTGCCATGAAGCCACCATACGACCAACCGTAGATACCTATGCGTGATGCATCGATGAATGGCTGACGTGAGAGGTGACGGGCGAACGATATCTGATCCTGAACCTCCGCATAGCCGAGGTTGCCATAAGTAACCTTCTTGAAGTCCTCACCACGGTAGCCTGTACCACGAGCATCGCAGCATGCCACGATATAGCCATTACGTGCGAGTGTCTCCTCCCAGTCTGTTGTATAGCGGTTCTCTATCTGCTGTGAGCCAGGACCAGAGTACTGTGTGAGGAGCACAGGGTACTTCTTCGATGGGTCGTAGTTCTTTGGATAGATAAGGAAGTAGCGGAGAACATCGCCACGTTCTGTAGTGAAGCTGTAGTAGTTACGCTGATAAGCTGGCACGGCAGTATGATCAACATCGCCCAACATCAACGAACGTACCTCCTTGCCATTTGCATCGTACACAGCAGCTGTAGGATAGCAGTCTGTTGCCGAGTGCTCGGCAGCAAAATACTTCATATCAGCAGATGGATATACCCTCCAGTAGCCAGGCTTCGAGAGCAAGCAACGCTTCTTGCTGCCATCGAGGTTCACGACATAGAGGTGACGTTCCTCTGGCGACTGCTCGGTAGAGATGTAGTAGAGGCTCTTGTTGTTTGGAGCAAGGCCCACAAGCTGTGTCACCTCCCACTCACCCGATGTGATAGCATTAAGGCGACCATTAGCCACAGAGTGAAGGTATAGGTGGAACCAGCCAGTTGTTGTCTCCTCACGCACGATGAAGCGATCCTCATCGATGAAGGTGATGGTGGCAGCATTAGGACGTTCTACATATCTCTCATCTCTCTCATCATATATCACACGCTGTGTGCCATCATCCTCAACGAGCACCACCTCGAAGTGGTTCTGAAGGCGGTTGACACGATAGTAGAAGAGGTTGCCAGCAGGCGTGTAGCCGATACGTGGGATGTACTGGTCTATCTCGGCACCTGTATCCACCTGGCGAGTCTCGCGCGTAGCAAGGTTGTATACGTGGAGAGTAACGATAGAGTTGTCGTCACCAGCCTTTGGGTACTTGAAGCGGTAGGCAGTGTTGTAGAGCTCATTGTCGAAGCGCATCATCTCGAACTCACGAACGCTGCTCTCGTCGAACTTGAGGTATGCTATCTCCTGACCATCAGTAGAGAAGGCATAGGCCTGTGTGAAGCCATACTCCTCCTCATACACCCAGTCGGTAGTACCGTTAATGATATGATTCCATCTACCATCATCTGTGATGTTATAAATCTCATTTGTCTCGAGGTTATAGACAAAGAGGTCGTTCTGGTAGCTCATAGCCAAGAACTTTGAGTCGGGTGAGAACGATATATCGCGCACATCCTCGATAAGTATCGTCGAGCCATCGGGGCATGCAATGTAGTAGTCCGAGGTGAACGAGTGGCGGTAGATCTCGGTGCGTGGTGAACCATCCTTCCATAACTCATACATAGCCATAGTGCCACATGGCGACTTCTGGTACGATAGGATCACATCACTAGCCGTAAACACCACCCTACCATTACCTGGCTTGGCATAGTCGTAGAGCACAACGCGCTTGCCATCGAGTTCCATATACTGGTGTGTGCCATCAACGGGCGTAAGAGATGAGGGCGCGATGTAGGATGTAGGCACCTGGCGCGCATCTACCATCTCGAGATAGCTTACCTGCGCAGAGGCTGTAACAACAGCGAGGAGCAGGCCTATAGCCATAAACAATCTTCTCATAATAGTATAGTTTTAGTTCGTAGTTATCCTTTACACTCTTCTGCTATATGTCGTCGATAGAGAAGTCGTAGCTCAAGCGCTTACCCGTCATGAACTTCGAGTTATCGAGCTTCGAGTTAAACTGGTCGACAGTGACACGTATATTTTCCTCGTAGGGAGGCATCAAGAGGTCAAAGTTAAGGGCATAGTTTATAGCCGTCTCGATAACACCGACAAGACCCTCGCGGTCAATCTTACGTGTGCCGAAGGCCATGGGGCGCACAAGCGTCTGGCGCTTACCCTCAACGAAGAAGCATCTCTCGCGGTTGATGAAGATGCGACCAATGAGGTAGCCCTCATCGGCATTACGGTTATACTTCAACGAGTCAGACAAGAAGTTGTAGATGTTGATAACGCCAACATATGAGTTATCCCTATCCTGCTGCACGTAGCCATTCTGCCAAATGATATGGTTGGAATCAAACTCGAATACGTCGGTATGCATCTGGAAGAGCAAGATGTCGCTTGCCACCTGCAACTGCGCCTCGAACTTACCACGGTCACGGTACTCGATACGCACACGACGGTCGAGCTTACCATCAAGCTCATCATCTATCTCCGACGCCATCTCAAAGAGTGTCTCCTTGAGCTCGTTGAACACCGAGAAGGTGTTATCGAAGATCTGCTGTTTGAGGGT
Source organism: Alistipes sp. (assembly GCA_045614205.1). GTDB lineage: Bacteria > Bacteroidota > Bacteroidia > Bacteroidales > Rikenellaceae > Alistipes. The sequence goes on from JAZLCL010000007.1 coordinate 5,762, forward strand.
CGACTTCTTAACTATCGCCTCCAAGATTTTCTCTCTTAATGTACTCATGAGTATATGTTTTTATCTTTCGTTCTATCTCAACTTTATTGTCTGGCCAGGTGTCAACGTCTCGCTGGCACGCACCCTATTGAGCTTCGACAGCGGGTGTAGACGTATGCCGTAGAGCTGCGAGATGAGGTATAGGTTCTCACCCGCCACAACGGTGTGGTACACAGCATCACCATTCCAGCGCGACGCCTTACGTTCGATGTATACTATATCTCCCGCTGCAGGCTCCACATCATCCTTAAGGTCGTTGAATTTACGCAGTGTGGCGGGGGCAATATCGAAGAGAGCACCGAGGCTTGCAAAGCTATCACCCGCCTTGGCAACGATGTAGTGAACACCATTAGTGAGATATACGTTGTAACCATGGTGCGAGTTCATCGTCACACGGAAGTTGTTGGGATCAATGCCTCTATCAGCATATGCCGTAGCTATATCGCGAGGCGCCGTAGCACGTTCCGCAGTCTCCGTAGCTATCTCCTGGGCAACATCTCCAGCAAGCACCTGGAGGTCTATGCCGAGCTCGCGTGCCATATACTCGTCATAGCGCGCAATGCCATCCTTGCCATCGAGGATATGGAGGCTATAGCGTTCAATGATGTTTATAAGGCGCTGGTCGTAGTCGTGTGCAGTGGCATAGCCCGCCTGCTTAAGGCCCTTTGCCCAGTTCTTATAGTCGTCAGTGTCGTAAGCAAAGAGAAAGTCGTAGCGTGTACCCTCGTTTAGGAAGTCGGCATGGTCGCGGAACGATGCCTCGGGACTATCGTATACACGGAAACAATCGTCGGGGTTGTCGTCAGCATGAGTTATGCGACCTCCCGTCCACGACTTCTTACACTTTATGCAGAAGTGGTTGTTTGCCACACGTGCCAGGTAACCATTGCCATATCCCGACTCGAGTATCGCCTGGCCGAGGGTTATGCTCGCGGGGATACCATAGTGTTCCATATGCTCCACCGCCGTTGTGCGCCACCTGTAGATATACTCCTCGGGGGTCATGCGCACCCACTCCTCTGTGGGAGCAAGTGCCTGGTCGGCATCAGGCTCGTTAACCTGCGCCATGGAGGTCGTGATGCTTAACAATCCAAGGGTAAATATCGCAGTGAGAAGTCTACCTACAAATCTCATATCTATCTTATTCCGTTTACATTAATATAAAGTATGCGCAAATATACTAAAAATAGTTGGAAAGAGCAAGAGGTAAATCCAAAAGATTCAAGAATAAAAAAGGGTTGCCCAACGATTTAGTCGGACAACCCCATACATCAAGAAGTTGTATAACAATAGTTGATTTTAGGCTTACGATGACCGAAAACCCACATCATACACAAGCATACTGCCCATTGTCGAGATAATTCGTTAGCAGCAGTAAATGCACCATTACCACAACAAAGCCCCTACAATCTAGAACTCAACTACTGGCACAGCTTCGGCACCCTCCGCAGCCTCAAACAACTCCATCTTCTCGAAGCCAAACATACCAGCAATGATGTTTGATGGGAAGCGGCGAATGGCCACGTTATACTCACGGACAGCCTCGTTATACTTTCTACGTTCGGTAGATATACGATTCTCTGTGCCCTCGAGCTGCTGCTGTAGCTGCATGAAGTTCTCGTTAGCCTTGAGGTCGGGGTAACTCTCGGCAACAGCGATGAGACGACCCAATGCACCATTAACCTCATCCTGCGCCGCTATCCATGCCTCCATCTGCTCGGGAGTGGCTGAAGATGGGTCGATAGTGACAGATGTAGCCTTGGTACGCGCATCAGTAACAGACTGTAGAGTCTCCGTCTCATGTGCGGCATAGCCCTTAACTGTATTTACGAGGTTGGGGATGAGGTCGCTACGGCGCTGGTATGCTGTCTCAACATTCGACCACGCCATCATCGCCCCTTCGTTCTTCTTAACGAGACCATTGTAGCTCGATATCACCACTATGACAACCACGACAACTATGCCGATGACAATCCATAAACCCTTGTTTTTCATAATATTAGATTTTTAGTTAATAATTCAATTAAAGTCTACCAGCTGGAGCTTGAGCCGCCGCCACCAAACGATCCACCGCCAAACGATCCACCACCGAAGCCACCACCACGACCCATGCCGCCACCCATAGGGAATATCCATATGCCGCCACCACGACCTCCATTATTACGGCGCGTGGTGCGCGTATGGTCCGAGTGACAATTGTCACACACAAGCTTCTCGACAACAAGTGTCGTAGCCGCAGACTCCTTAACCTCGCGCTTCTCGACAACCTTAAGCGCATGCTTACCACAGTTAGGACACTTCGTGAGGTTATATGAGTGACGCACAAGCAGTAACATAGGCAAAAGAAAGAGTACAACAACGATAACAAGAGCCATCATCATCGCATCCTCATCTGCCTCACTCACCGCCGTAGGAAGCTCCACACCCGACAGTGTGGCATCTATAGCACGCATGCCGAGCACCATACCCGACGAGTAGTCGCCATCACGGAATAGAGGCACCATATAGTCCTGCTGTATCTTATAGCACAGCGCATCGGGGAGTGCCGCCTCGAGGCCATAGCCCGTATGGAAGCGCACCTCGCGCATATCCTTAACCAACAGGATACCGAGACCATTGTCGAGTTCATCATCACCGACACCCCACCCCTCGAATAGGTCCTGCGAGAAGCCGAGCATATCGCGTGGCTCTATGTCGTTTACAGCCACAACAACAACCTCCGCAATGCCACGCTGCTTAAGCGAGTAGCACATAGAGTCTATCGCCGCGACAGCCTCGTGCGAGAGTATACCATCGGGATTTGTCACGAAGCGTCGTTCGTCCATGCGGTGCACATTGCTAATATCGCGTATGCCATAGCCCTGGGCCATGGCCGTAACCACACCCAAAAGCATAACGACGATTAAAGCACACCTTTTCATTCCTTTACTAATCATATTATAAGAACACGGGCGATACCGAATTTATTGTTCAGCATCGCCCGTAAAGTCTATTCATACCACTTTATCCTACCTTTTGGCATCTATAACCTCTGATAGACGGCCGAATACCTCATCCATAGTGCCAAGACCATCAATCTCGGCATACTTCTGCTGTGCCGTGTAGTACTCCGCAACGATGGCTGTCTGCGCACGGTATACCTCGATACGATTGCGGATGACATCCTCCGATGCATCGTCAGCACGGCCAGAGTCCTTACCACGCAACAAGATACGCTTAACGAGCTCCTCCTCTGGGACATCCATGTAGATCATCACATCCACCTTCGAGTTCATCTCTGCAAGCAACTTATCAAAGATCTCGGCCTGCGCAGTGGTACGTGGGAAGCCATCAAAGATACAGCCCTTATCGCTATGCGTACGCATATAGTCGCGCACCATCTCAACGACGATCGAGTCGGGGGCAAGCTCGCCACGTGATATGTAACCCTCCATGCTCTTGCCGAGTTCCGTACCACGCTGTATCTCTGAACGTATAACCTCGCCTGTTGAGATATGGTATAGGTCGTAGTGCTGCGCAAGACGCGCTGCCTGCGTTCCCTTACCACATCCTGGTGCACCAAAAAGTATGATATTTAACATCTCTAAAACAATTTATAGTGTCTTGGGTTAAAAAAATTTGAGGCAAAGATATATTTTTTTTTGCAATTATCCAATCAAAAAAGTATTTTTGCAAAAATTTTATTTATTGTCACAAAATGGCTAATAGGAACACTACGGAGATTGCCTCATTGGGCGAATTTGGTCTTATCGACCGCCTAACATCACGTCTCAAAAGACGCAACAACAGCACGCTTATGGGCGCTGGCGACGATGCCGCAGTAATAGACCTCGGCGACGAGGTGATGCTCATGTCAACAGATATGATGACCGAAGGTATAGACTTCGACCTCGGCTACTTCCCACTCAAGCACCTCGGCTACAAGTGCGTGGTGCGTGGCGTGTGCGACATCCTCGCGATGAATGGTAAGCCCGAACAGCTTGTCGTAGCCCTCGGCATCTCGGCAAAGATATCTGTAGAGGCCCTCGACGCACTATACGAGGGTATGGAGTGCGCATGCGAGGAGCTCGGCGTAGACCTTGTTGGTGGCGACACCACAGCATCCGTAAATGGCCTCGTAATAACTGTGACAGCAACAGGTCGAGCAAAGAAGAGTGACGTGGTATACCGTTCGGGCGCCAAAGAGCACGACCTCATATGTATAACCTCGAACCTCGGTGCCGCATACATGGGTCTTCACCTTCTGGAACGCGAGAAGCGCGTGTTGAAGGATATGGAGAACCCCGAGCCACAGTTCGCAGGCTATGAGTACCTCCTTGAACGCTACCTCAAGCCCCGCGCACGCAAGAATGTCCTTGAGGCACTACGCGAGGAGGGCATCATGCCAACATCTATGATAGACCTATCAGATGGCTTAGCCTCTGACCTACGCCAGATATGTCGTTCGTCGAAGTGCGGAGCACGCATTTACCTCGAACGTATACCTATCGCCAAGCAGACAACAGACCTTGCAGAGGAGATGCACATAGACCCCGTTATCGCGGCACTCAACGGTGGCGAGGACCACGAGTTGCTCTTCACCGTGCCACTCGAGATGCAGGAGAAGGTAATGCGCCTGGGCCTGGTGGATGTCATAGGACATATCACACGTGAGGAGGCAGGCGTTGTGCTGGTGACACCCGACGGCGAGGGCATAGCACTCAAGGCACAGGCATTCGACAGATAGCAACGGTAGCAACAACACGAATAAATTCACTCCGAAGCGACACCTTTTTTTGTCGTTTTGGGAATAAATTTATATCTTTGCGCGGTTGTAGAGATGCTTACAACACCCATTAAGAACATATAAATTAACTAAATAATAACATTACTATGACAATTACAGCATCTGACATTAAGATTGGCATGTGCGTAGAGATGGATGGCAAGACATTTATCGTTGTTGACTTCCAGCACTGCAAGCCCGGTAAGGGTCCCGCATTCGTGCGTTCAAAGCTCAAGAACCTCGAGAATGGTAACGTTCTCGACAAGACTTTCTCTTCAGTATCACAGAAGATTGAGCAGGTACGTGTAGAACGTCGTCCTTACCAGTTCACATATGAGGATGACCTCGGTGCACACTTCATGCACACAGAGACATTCGAGGAGATCAACATCGACAAGAACCTCATCAACAACGCCGACCTTATGGCTGATGGCCAGATCGTGGAGGTTATGTTCCACACTGAGAAGGAGACAGTTCTTTCAGCAGAGTTGCCTCCTATCGTTGACATGGAGATCACATACACAGAGCCAGGTGTACGTGGCGATACTGCCTCTACAAACTCATTGAAGGCTGCTACTGTAAACACAGGTGCAACTATCAAGGTGCCTTTGTTCATCAACACTGGTGACAAGATCCGCGTTGATACTCGCACTCGTGAGTACTACGAGCGCATCAAGTAATCTGTGCCTAGCAAACAATAAGAGAGGGGTTGTCACTTTCGACAATCCCTCTCTTTTATATGTATTACATCACGCCTTATTTCACAGTATAGATTAGGTGCTCGAGCTCTCGAAGGAGATTGCGTTGTGGATCCTCGGGCGCATAGAGAGCAAAGATGATGACCTTGGCCTCGGAATTAGCCTCATCGAAGTACACGTAGGCAACAAAGGGACCACCCATAAAGTCGTTAGCTACCTCCCACCAGTCACGAATCTCGAGCCACTCACGGCCATTGACATCCACACCCTCGGTGACATAGCACGACATAGGCTGCTCCGAGATGCGCATATATGAGCCTGCAGCACCCTTGCTAGAGATGGTGTTAAACTTCTCGTCTATGGCACGTAGAGATTGTGTAGCACGCATATATACATCATCATTCTCTGTCGCCTCATATGGCATGGTGAAGGCGAAGATGTACTGCGCCTTATTAGGATAGTCGCGGATGAACCATAGGAGCTCCTTATCGGCAGTAGTAGCCTTATAGAAGTTTGCGGGGATGACCATATCGAAGCCTGTAAACTCCTTGAAGTATGCCATGAGCTGATCGGCAGGGCGTGCCGAGCTAAAGTTTATATCTCGGCGACGTTCTCCCTCCTCCATGACATCGCGTATCTGCTGTCCTACAGCCACAAGGTATGTTGCCATAGTCTCGTTATCTGGTGCTGTGACAACAACGACAGTCTGTGGGCGTGCGTAGACGTTGCGCGAGACACTATACGATGGCTCCTCGACGGTAGGGTTCACCGACAGAGCAAGGATATTAGGATACTTCTTATCTACATCTGTAGCCATATTTGCTGCCACATGCTTAACTATGGTGAAGTAGCCCTGGGGGCGTGTTAGGCCTGGTGCCTCAAGCTCGAGGACATCGCTAACAGCAGTAGAGACATCACCCATCCACAGCGCATCGTCGCACAGCACGACAACATCGTAGCCACTGCCCGCCGTAGTCTTCTCGGGGATTGTATTCTGCACCTTACAGCCACACATGAGTACGGCAATAACAGCCGCACATAGGATAGAAAATCGTAGTCTCATAACACAAAAGAGTTTATCCCCAATACCGCAATTTGCGAGCAAAAGAGGCGTTATATATAGACAAAGGTAACCATATTTTTTAATTTACGAAAAAAAAGTTACTTTTGCACTTTGGTAATTATAGAGAACTACGAATAGCAGAATGAGAGTACGCGAAAATGCACTATTACGCTGGATGTTCCCAAATGTTGTGTGGAGCATGGACGACCCGGAGGGAGTATATCTCACCTTCGACGATGGCCCCACGCCTGGCGTGACAGAGTGGATACTCCAGACCCTCGACCGCTATAATGCCAAGGCCACATTCTTCGTATTGGGAAAGAATGTGGAGATGTACCCTGACCTATACCATATGATCCTCGACCGAGGGCATAAGATTGGCAACCACACATACTCGCACCAGAAGGGCTGGCGTATGTCGCTGGATAGATATGTCGAGGATGTGGACCTCGCGGGCGACATGGTGCACACCGAGCTCTTTAGGCCACCCTACGCACAGATAACACGCAAGCAGCTATTGAGTATATCGCAACGCTACCGCATAGTGATGTGGAATGTGCTGTCGCGTGACTACAACACCCACATATCGCCCAAGAAGTGTCTGCGTGGCACAATAAAGGGTCTGCGTGGTGGCGACATCATATCGCTACACGACAGCGCAAAGTCGTTCCGCAACACAAGTTATGTACTGCCAGCACTACTACGCGCAACACGCGAGATGGGTCTCGAATGTAAAATATTAGAGTTGTAAGGATGAGAGTACTTGTAGCAATAACAGGAGCCAGTGGTGCAATATATGCACGCCAGGCTGTAGAGATGCTCATCGCCAACGACAGCGTAGAGGCAATAGGCGTAATATGTAGCGACAACGCACCTGATGTGCTTAAGGCCGAGGGAGTGACACTGCCCACAAGCACAAAGATAGCCTACTTCGCCAACGACGACATGTGGTCATCGGCGGCAAGTGGCTCATCGCGCTGGGATGCAATGCTCATAATACCAGCATCCATGGGCACATGTGGTCGCATAGCGGCAGGCATATCGCGCACACTTATAGAACGTGCTGCCGACGTCATGCTCAAGGAGAGACGCAGGCTTGTCGTGGTGGTACGCGAGGCACCCTACTCCCTCATTCACCTACGCAACATGGTGACACTAACCGAGGCTGGAGCAGTAGTTATCCCTGCATCACCATCCTTCTACTTCAACCCCACATCCATCGAGGAGCTATGCCTAACAATAACAACGCGTGCCATAGAGATGGCGGGTGTAAACGTCGAGCATAAGCATTGGGGAGAGTAGTAAATAGTCTATCTACGAATCATATTATAGTCACGCATAAGCTGCTCTTTAAGGTCGCCGATAGAGGCAAAGCGCTTCTCGTCGCGCAACTTTTCAACAAGGCATACACGCAACACACGACCGTAGAGGTCGCCACTATAGTCTATGACATGGGTCTCTAGGAGCAGTTCCTTGCCACCCACAGATGGGCGCACGCCGACATTCGACATGGCGCGGTACTTAACGCCGTCGATGACAACCTCCGAACGATAGACTCCACGATCCACATCATAGCCCTCAAGACTCATATTTGCCGTAGGGAAGCCGAGGGCACGACCTATCTTACGACCATGTATAACTTCTGCTTCTATAGTAATCATAGTATTACTCTGTCATTTGACGTGTCAACTTACGCACGAGGCTATACTGCGAGAAAAACTCCCTGGCAAAGACACGACCAACAGTATAAAGGGGTATTGCCAACAACATACCCAAGACGCCACCAATATATCCCGCGATGAGGATGACGAGGAACACCTCGAGAGGGTGTGCCTGAACACGCTTCGAGTAGAGTGTAGGCTGTATTATGAAGTCGTCGATAAGTTTAACGACAACTACCGTAGTAACAAGAACCGCAATGGTGTAGACAACATCGCCATGCATAGGCGTGAGGATGGCAAGGCACAACGATATGCCACAGCCGATGACAGGACCGGCATAGGGTACAACATTCATCACACCCATAATAAGGCCTACGATAAGAGCATCACCGCTGCTCATGCCAAAGATCCACATCACTAACCATATGATGACCATAAGCGTGAGACTCTCGGCAATAAGTCCACCGAAGTAGCGCGACAGAAGCTCTGTGACAGAGTCCAGCGCACGGTGCACATTCTGGCGATAGCGGTCGGGGAAGAAGAGGGTCACAATATGGTAGAAGAGACCATCCTCCTTAAGGAAATAGTAGGTGATGAACGAGATGGAGAAGAAGGCGATGGCAATGGATACGAGGAGTGATACCACACTTGCGAAGGTGCTAACCACATTACCATCGACCATGCCCAAGACGAAATTCTTGAAGGTCTCACCAACATCATCTACCTGCAGCGAGAAGGTATTCTCAAGGAACTGCTTAACACTCTGCAGCGACGTCTCCACAGCCACCATGACACCATCCCAGTCCAACGCAGCAAGCTCGTTGGCCTTATCCACAACGAGTGGTATGAGCAGAGCACATAGAGCACCTGCAACAATCCACATCACAAAGAGGGTGAGGGCTGCAGCCACAGACCTCGGGATGTTACGACCGAACACCTTCGTACGCGCGATGCGCGCCACGAGGGGGCGGCCGATGATGGCGAGCACAGCGGCAACAAGCACATAGAGCACCACCTTCCAGAGGAAGCCCACGGCAAAGAGCACGGCAGCGACGATGGCTAGCGTGACAACGCCCTTCAATATCTTCTCCACGGTAATGTTCATACTACACCACTATGCCTGCTTCTCGACAGGCTTAAGACGTGCAATAGGTGTCTGCGAGCCAATGACAGGGTCGCCAATCTCCACGTACAACTCCGAATCCTTTGGTATGAGAATATCGACACGTGAGCCAAACTTGATGAAACCAAGGATGCTATTCTGGTCTACATGTGTATCGGGCTTAACGTATGTCACTATGCGTCGTGCCACGAAGCCAGCAATCTGGCGGATGAGCACCTTACGGCCATCCTTGAGACGCACGACAGTTGTAGCGCGTTCATTCTCCGTAGATGACTTGGGATGCCATGCAACGAGGAAGCGACCGTGGTGGTGCTTCGTATACTCCACCTCGCCACCAACAGGCAACCAATTCATATGCACATTCGTGACTGACATAAAGATAGATATCTGGAGCATCTCCTGCGACACATACTCATCCTCATGCACAACTTCGGTAACAACAACACGACCGTCGCAGGGCGAGAATATCAAGGCATCATCATGAATCTGCACACGGCGTGGCTCACGGAAAAAGGCGGCAACAAAGAACCAGAAGATAAGCAAAAAGCCCGCCATGAACCATAGTGTCACATAGCGTGTGTCGATGAAGAAAAAGACTAATAACCATATAGCAGCACAGATGAGACCTGTGACGCCAATGATGATATATCCCTCCTTATTAATCTTCATAAAAATATAGTTTTTAGGTTAGTATTCAACTTATAGCATTGTGCACACCATCCTGTAGATGAGGATGTAGATGAGTGCAAAGGGCGCAGAGATGAGCAGTGCATCGAACCTATCGAGCATACCACCATGACCCGGCATTATATTTCCCGAATCCTTAACATCAGCCTCGCGCTTAAACATAGACTCCGCCAAGTCGCCAACGACACTCGACAGCGACACCACAAGAGCAAGACCTACCCACATGGCGTAGTTGCCATCGAGGAAGTAGGCAGCAAGGGCTCCCATAACCAACGAGCCGACAACACCTCCAGCAAAGCCCTCCCACGACTTCTTGGGCGAGAGGCGTGGACACATCTTATGCTTACCGAAACATACACCAGTAAGGTAGGCAAAGACATCGTTACCCCACACGAGGAAGAGGTACCACAAGAAGTACCATGGCGACCATACAGCACCACCTTTAAGCAGTGCGGGGATGAAGATCATGATGGTCATAGGCAGCGCCACGTAGACAACACCCATGACTGTTGTCGCTATATTAAAGATTGGTGTAGGCCTATTACGAAATACCTCACGTACGAATATCGCAAATAGGAAGAAAATGAAGATGATGAGCATTGCAAGAAGCATAACAAGCACATTGCTGCAACCGCACGCATCGAAGATATACTCAAAGAGGTAGTAACCGCCATTCATGAGTGCAACAGCGGCGATAAGACCCATGCCATACTGCGGCTCGGCGCCACGACGCTTGGCAAGGACATAGAACTCACCCAGTCCCACAATGCCGATGACAAGCAGCAGTGCTCGGTAACTCATCATGCCATACCATGCCGCAGCGAAGACCACAGCAAGGAGCACAGCACCACTCAACGTACGTACTATCAGGTTTCGTAATTTATCACTCATAGTCTACTCTGTTTTTTCGTTCTCCTCCCCCTTGGGACTATCGACGATATAGGTAACCTCCGCAGCGGCGTCCTCATCAGCCTGGTCTACAACCTCGGCCTCGACGACCTCCACAGTGGCCTCCAAAGCATCTTTCTCATCCTGCTGGGCACTCTTGCCGAGGATAGACTCTATATCCTCCGTAAAGATTGTCTCCTTCTCCAAGAGTAGGTCAGCAAGACGTTCTATATTCTGGCGTTCAGCAACGATGATGTCGCGCGCAGTGGCCACAGCCTCGTCAACTATGCGGCGCACCTCCTCGTCGATAACCTCTGCGGTACGTTCCGAGAAGGGCTTGGTGAACATATCACGCTGACCCGAACCATCGAAGAAGCTAATGTTGCCCACCTTCTCACTCATGCCATAGTATGCCACCATAGCGTATGCCGTCTTCGAGGTGCGTTCCAAGTCATTCAGCGCACCTGTGCTTGTGACACCGAGGAGTTGCTGCTCGGCAACACGACCACCAACAAGGCCCGCAAGCTTATGCATGAAGTGCTCTACATGGTGGTTTACACGTTCCTCAGGGAGGTACCATGTAGCGCCCAACGAACGACCACGTGGTATGATGGTGATCTTAAGCACAGCATCGCAGTTCTTGAGTCGCCACATGACAACAGCATGTCCCGCCTCATGTATAGCAGTAGCACGACGTTCTGCCGCCGTCATAGGCATATTACGACGTTCCAAACCACCCACAATACGGTCTATGGCTGCGAGGAAGTCCTCCTGTGTTACAGCACTCTTGCTATGACGTGCCGCAATGAGTGCCGCCTCGTTACATACATTTGCGATGTCGGCACCCGCAAAGCCTGGTGTCTGCTTCGCCAAAAACTCCCTGTCGAGCTTCGGATCGAGCTTCAGCTTGCGAAGGTGCACGTCGAAGATCTCCTTACGTTCCTTAACATCGGGCAAGCCGACCTCAATCTGTCTATCGAAGCGGCCAGCACGCATGAGGGCCTTATCCAAGATGTCAACACGGTTTGTTGCAGCAAGCACAATGACACCTGCATTTGTCTGGAAGCCATCCATCTCCGTGAGGAGCTGGTTAAGCGTATTCTCCCTCTCGTCGTTACCCGAGAATCCCGAGTTCTTACCACGAGCACGGCCTATGGCGTCAATCTCGTCGATGAAGACAATACATGGAGCAACCTTCTTGGCCTGCTCAAAGAGGTCACGCACACGTGATGCACCAACACCCACAAACATCTCCACAAAGTCGGAACCCGAAATTGAGAGGAAGGGGACATTAGCCTCACCCGCCACAGCCTTTGCTAGCAAGGTCTTACCCGTTCCTGGAGGGCCTGCCAGGAGTGCTCCCTTGGGTATCTTGGCACCCAGAGCCTTGTACTTATCGGCATTCTTAAGGAAGTCGACGATCTCCATGATCTCGACCTTCGCCTCCTCGAGACCCGCAACATCCTTGAATGTGACACGTTCCTTGGCATTCTTATCCGACATCTGCGCACGTGCCTTACCCACATTCATGATACCGCCACCAGCGCCACCACCCGCATTGCGCGACACGGAACGCATGATGAATATAAAGACAAATATCATGAGGATGAAGGGCAGAGCATCAAACAGATAACCCATCCAACCCTTCTCTGTGCGGTCATACTTCACAACCACAGCCTCTGCCTCGATGCCCGCATCGTGGGCTCGGGCCTCGGCAGCAGCAAGTCGTTCAGCAAAGTACTGAACATCGCCACCCGTATTGAAGACAACCTGCGCACCTGTGCGTGGCACATCCTTGAACGCTGGTTGCATCATCAACGAGTCGAGGTACTCGGCACGAAGATATACACTCGCATTCTCCCTATCTACAACCTCAATACGTTCTACGTAGCCATTCTCAACAAGCTCGTCAACCATGTTCCAGTCACCCTCCAAGGGTCGCGCCTCGGAGCCGCCAAACATAGAATAACCGATGATGACAACAGCCACCACAACCCAGAACCACATGAAGTTGAAGCGTGGTGCTCCAGGCTGGTTTGCTCTCTTAACAGCCATATTTCAACTATTCTCTCTCTATCTTACTCACCAAACTCATAACGCTTCATAGGCGCATCTGCCCACAACTCCTCGAGACGATAGTAGTCACGAAGCTCTGTCTGGAAGATGTGAACGATGACATCAGTATAGTCCATCGCCACCCAGAAGGCATTCTGACGACCCTCAACACGCACAGGCCACTCGCCCATTACCTCAAACACCTTCTCCTCGATGCTCGATGAGATGGCATCTACCTGCGTTGTAGAGTCTGCGTTACACACTACAAAATGTGAGCAAATCGCGCCATCAAAACCCGAAAGATCGAGTGATACAATACCCTTTCCCTTCTTATCGTCGATGGCCTCAACTATCGTTTCGATCAACTTGTCAAAATTTTCCATAGCTTATATTCTCTGTTTCAATCGTTTATTATTCTACTACATCCTAAACACGCGCTTGGCAACGTAGCATCATACGTCACGCGCACGCATTTAATTCTTGCAAATTTATAAAAAACTTATCAATAAAGCAAACAAAAAGCAAAAAGAGCTACAAAAAGAGCAGAAATGAGTACTGCAAAATACCCTATCCTAACCCACAAAACAGCAGGCCACTTTTTCACATATCCAGACAAAATATACCATCTAAAATATCACACAAACAGATACAAAAAAAAGAGGTTGCACAGTACGTGAATATACACTATTCACAACACCATAACAGCCTCTAAATATGATATTTAATAGTTATATACTGATAGCAGTAATATACGACTAAAATATTCTATAATTATACAAACTCACAAAAAGCATATATCCTATTTAGGCTATACCTTCTCCTGATTTACACACTGCAAAACTGTGGTGCGCAGAGCCTCAACAATCGACTGTTTAACATACGTACGACTCACCGCCAACGCCACACGACGCGATGTAGCACCCTTGGCAATACTCTTCACTCTATTGCGACGTGACAACGGGATAAACTCGAGGGCCATCTCTGGAATGATGGTCATGCACGACGTACAATCAACCATTCGCATAAGCGTATCCAACGAGCCCGACTCGAAGTAGAAGTGCGAAGGAATCTCGTGTGCCGCCTGACACAACTCAAATATCTGATCACGCATACAATTACCCCTACTCAAGAGTATAAGGTCCTTGAAGTCGATATCCTCGATACGTATGTTAGATCTCTCGAAGAGTGGGTGCGAAGGCGATATGTAGGCATAGAAATGGTCACTGAAGAGGTCATGCTCCGTGATACCTTCACCACATGTTCCAGACGCCACAAGCGCAGCATCTATGCGGTCGTGTTTCAACGCCTCGATAATATCCGCCGTCACCATCTCATGAATCTCAAGTTCCACCTTGGGATAATCCTTGATGAACGTAGGGATAAACTTATGCAACAAGTATGGTGCAATGGTAGGGATGACACCAAGACGCATCTTACCCGCCGTCTCGCCACGCATCTCGGCGACAGACTCGCGTATGTAGTTATACGAACGTAGCGTCTCGCGCGCCTGCTCCAACACAACCTCGCCCACAGCTGTAGGTATGATAGGCTTCTTCGTTCTATCGAGCAACACCACGCCAAGCTCCTCCTCCAACGCCTTTATCTGCATCGACAACGAGGGTTGTGTAACAAAACAATGCTCTGCAGCTACCGAGAAACTGCCACAGTTGGCCACCGCCATCAGGTATTCAAGTTGGATGATAGTCATAATTATATAAGGTATTTTGTTTGCCTTGTGCAAAGTTATAAAAAAAATCTATATATAACAACAGGATGTAGATAATTCGCCATTTTTTTTGTATTTTTGTCGCCTACGAGCATAAATATATGTAGAGGCTCGCATGCAATAACACGATAACACACTATTCAATATGAAAAAGAAGATTATACTCACAGGCGACCGCCCCACAGGCAAGCTTCACCTCGGACACTTTGTTGGCTCATTGAGCCGCCGCGTAGAGCTGCAGAACTCGGGCGAGTACGACAAGATATTTATCATGATTGCCGACGCACAGGCACTCACCGACAATGCCGACAACCCCGACAAGGTGCGCGAAAACATCATCGAGGTAGCTCTCGACTACCTATCGTGTGGCATCGACCCCTCAAAGTCGACAATATTCATCCAGTCGTACGTAACAGAGCTTACCGAGTTGGCATTCTACTACATGAACCTAGTTACCGTGCAGCGTCTACAGCGTAACCCAACAGTAAAAGCAGAGATTCAGATGCGTGGCTTCGCAGAAAATGGCGAGGAGCAGGAGAACCAGCAGCGCAAGGGTACGCCCGTGGGATTCTTCACTTACCCTATATCACAGGCCGCTGACATCACAGCCTTCCGCGCAACAACAGTACCTGTAGGTGAGGACCAGGAGCCTATGATTGAGCAGACACGCGAGATTGTACACAAGTTCAACCACGTATATGGCGAGACCCTCGTTGAGCCAGAGATCATGCTTCCAACAAATGCTGCATGTCTACGTCTGCCAGGCACCGACGGCAAGGCCAAGATGTCGAAGTCGTTGGGCAACTGCATCTACCTCTCGGATAGCGCAGAGGATGTAAAGAAGAAGGTTATGAGCATGTATACAGACCCCGACCACCTAAAGATTACCGACCCAGGTAAGGTCGAGGGCAACACCGTATTCACATACCTCGACGCCTTCTCACGCCCCGAGCACTTTGCAAAGTACTGCCCCGATTACGAGAACCTCGAGGCGATGAAGGAGCACTACCGTCGTGGTGGCCTTGGTGATGTAAAGTGCAAGAAGTTGCTCATAGCAGTACTCGAGGAGCTCCTCGAGCCTATCCGTGAACGTCGCAAGCACTACGAGCAGCACATCGAGGAGGTATACGAGATTCTCCGTCGTGGCTCGGATGAGGCACGCGAGGCTGCTGCAGCAACACTCGGCGACGTGCGTCGTTCGATGCGCATTAACTACTTCGAGGATAGCGAGCTCATATCTCGTCAGGCTGCCGAGTACAGAAAATAGTAAATGATGGCAAGACTAAACTTAAACATCAAGGAGAGGATATATCAGGTATACCTCACCATATCGCGCCGACTAACAAACTCACAGGCGATGGCCATACTCGCCATCCTCGTGGGTCTCTGCGCGGGTATTGGTGCCTATATCTTCAACACCCTACTCCACCTCATAACACACCTACTGACGTCGTGGACACCCGACGACCAGGCGCAGTGGTTGTTCTTGGTATACCCCGCCATAGGTATCATCCTGGCAACACTCTTCGTTAAGTATATCGTCAAGGATGGCATCTCGGAGGGTGTGACACGTGTGCTCTATGCCATGTCGCGCACCGACTCGCGCATCAAGAGCCACAACTGCTGGACATCAATAGTGGGTGGTGCTACGACCATCGGCTTTGGTGGCTCTGTAGGTCCCGAGGCGCCTATCGTGCTCACAGGCGCAGCCATAGGCTCAAACATAGGTAAGCTCGCAAGGCTAAACTACAAGAACATAACGTTGCTGCTATGTTGCGGTGCAGGTGCTGCGGTGGCTGCCGTCTTTAAGGCCCCAATCACGGGCGTGGTATTCGTACTCGAGATTCTGATGCTCGACATAACATCGAAGTCTATCATACCACTGCTCATGGCATCAATGACAGCGACAATCATATCGCTATCGCTGCACGGCTTCTCGCCCATCATCGCCGTGTCGCTTACTGAAAGCGACATGTTCCAGGTGGCACAGGTACCCCTTTTCATACTCCTCGGATGCTTCTGTGGCGTGATGGCATACTACTTCACATCCGTAAACTCGAAGGTGGGAGGATTCTATAAGGGCATCACGCAGCAGTGGCGCAAGTGGTTGTACGCCGGCATATCACTCGGCATACTCATCTTCATCTTCCCACCACTCTATGGCGAGGGTCACAGCAGCTTCGGCACGCTGATGACAGGACATACGGAGGAGCTCTTCAACCACACGCTATTCAGCACATTCAGCGATGCCGACTGGTTTCTGATCATATATCTCATAGCCATCATGCTCTTCAAGGTAATAGCCATGGCCACGACAAATGCTGCGGGCGGTGTAGGCGGTACGTTTGCGCCATCACTATTCGTGGGTGCCTTCGCCGGAGCTACCCTCGCCGTGATATGTCGTTCTATATTTGGTTGGGATGTATCAATCACCTCGTTCACCCTTGCCGGTATGGCGGGTGTCATGTCGGGCGTGATGAAGGCGCCACTCACGGCGATATTCCTTATCGCCGAGCTATCGAACGGCTACGGTCTATTCATCCCGCTGATGATCGTGTCGTGCATATCGTTTGCCGTAAACTACGGTCTCGACCGCGACTCGATATACACCAAGCAGCTGCGTATGCGTGGTGAGTTGCTGACACACGACAAGGACTCATCAGCATTCGTTTTCCTACGCCTCGACCAGCTCATGGAGACCGACTTCATACGTCTGCGCGAGAGCATAACGCTGGGCGACCTTGTAAACATCATCTCCAATGCGCGACGTAACATCTTCCCCGTGTTGGACAACCAGGGTAAACTGATAGGCATCGTGCAACTCGACGACCTGCGCCACGACATGTTCAACCGTGAAAAGTGGTCGAAGGCGATAACACACTACATGATACAGCCACCAGACAAGATCTTGGAGCATGAGATGATACAGAGCATCATGCCACGCTTCGAGCAAAGCAACACGTGGATGCTCCCCGTGGTGGACAAGGATAATCACTACCTCGGCTTCATATCGAAGTCTCGCATCCTCAACTCATACCGCGAGGCGCTGGTGAACGTATCACAGGCAGACTAACGACACTACACAACAACGATAATAACGAATAAAAAATAAGATAGAATTATGGCACTTCAATGTGGAATTGTAGGACTACCTAACGTAGGTAAGTCGACACTTTTCAACTGCTTGTCTAACGCACGTGCACAGGCAGCAAACTTCCCCTTCTGCACCATCGAGCCCAACGTGGGTGTTATCACCGTACCCGACGAACGTCTCACACGCCTCGTTGAGATTGACAACCCCAAGCGTGTGGTGCCCACAACAATCGAGATTGTAGATATCGCAGGTCTTGTGAAGGGTGCATCAAAGGGTGAGGGTCTCGGTAATAAGTTCCTCGCAAACATCCGTAACACAAACGCCATCATCCACGTGTTGCGCTGCTTCGAGAACGACAACATCACACACGTAGATGGCACCGTGGACCCTGTGCGCGACAAAGGCATCATCGACACCGAGCTACAGCTCAAAGACCTCGAGACCATCGATAACCGCATAGGCAAGTGCCAGAAGCAGGCTACAGCGGGCGATAAGAACGCAAAGCGCCAGTACGACATCCTCTGCCGCTACAAAGAGACCCTGGAGCAGGGCATCTCGGCACGTGCCGTAGAGCTTACAGCCGAGGAGCGCAAGTGCGTGTGGGACCTCAACCTTCTCACCGACAAACCTGTGCTCTACGTATGCAACGTAGACGAGGCATCTGCCGTGACAGGCAACGTGCACACCGAGGCTGTGAAGGCAGCAATAGCAAATGAGCATGCCGAGATGCTTATCGTGGCAGCATCTGCCGAGGCCGACATTGCCGAGCTCGAGACATACGAGGAGAGACAGATGTTCCTCCAGGATATGGGCCTCGAGGAGTCAGGCGTGAGTCGTCTTATCAAGGCTGCATACCGTCTTTTGGACCTCCAGACATTCTTCACCACAGGTGCTGACGAGAGCCGTGCGTGGACATTCCGCCGCGGCATGAAGGCCCCCGAGACTGCTGGTATCATCCACACCGACTTCGAACGTGGTTTCATCCGTGCCGAGGTTATCAAGTATGACGACTATGTGGCTCTCGGCTCGGAACGTGCTTGCCGCGATGTGGGCAAGATTGGTATCGAGGGTAAGGAGTATATAGTACAGGATGGCGACATCATGCACTTCCTCTTCAACGTTTAACAAACCTTTAAACTACTACTACAATGAACAATCTTTGGAAATATATCATCATCGGTGTATCTGTAGTCCTCTCGGCAATGGTGCTTGCTGCGGCCTACACACAGAATCACCGCACAACAGGCACAATAACTGTTACCGGCCTTGGCGAGACAGAGTTCACCTCTGACCTCATCGTCATAAATGGCTCTATCAAGGCTGAAGCATACGACGCAGCCGAGGCATACCGCATCCTTGAGGATAGCCGCAACAAGGTTATCGAGTTTCTCAAGGAGAAGGGCGTAAGCGAGGAGAGCATATCATTCAACATGCCCTCAACATATGAACTATCACGATCTGTATACTCCGAGAATGGCAACTACCAGGGAAGTGTATTTGCTGGCTACGAGATTCAGCAGCAGTACACCATAGAGTCTGCCGACGTTGACGTTACGGAGAGTGCTGCACGCGAGCTCCCATCGCTTATCGCCGTGGGCATCGACATCGACGTATACAACCCAATGTACTACTACACAGGTCTCGAGGATGTTAAGTTGAGCCTTCTTGCTGCCGCAGCAGAGGATGCACGCGACCGTGCAAAGAACATCGCAGAGAGCTCTGGCGCAAGCCTCGGCAAGCTCAAGCTATCGCGTGCAGGTGTCTTCCAGATTACCGCAGCTACAGGCGACGAGGAGTTCTCGGCAGGTGGCTCGTTCAACCTATCATCACGCGAGAAAAAGGCGCGCGTAACAGTGCGTTCAGAGTTCTACATCGCAAACAACTAATCATCTTAAAGTATAAACTAAAGAGTTATAATATTATGAAACGAGAAGTAAGAGTTCGTTTTGCACCCAGCCCCACGGGTCCACTACATATCGGTGGTGTGCGCACCGCCCTTTACAACTACCTCTTTGCACGTCGCCACGGCGGTAAGATGATTCTTCGTATCGAGGATACCGACTCGCAGCGCTTTGTGCCTGGTGCCGAGGAGTATATCATCGATTCACTCAAGTGGTGCGGCATAGAGATCGACGAGGGTGTTGGCGTTGGTGGCCCACACGCCCCCTACCGCCAGAGTGAACGTAAGGATATATACCTTAAGTACGCTATGCAGCTTATTGAGGCTGGCTGGGCATACTACGCCTTCGACACCCCAGAGGAGCTCGACGTGTTGCGTAAGGAGGCCGAGGATGCTGGTAAGACATTTGCCTACAACTATGAGGTGCGCGAGAAGCTTCCAACATCGTTGTCGTTGACAAAGGAGGAGGTTGAGGCACGCATAGCACGTGGCGACCAGTGGGTAGTACGCTTCAAGATGCCCGAGAATGAGGTTGTAAAGATGGATGACCTCATCCGTGGCCATGTTGAGATGAACACATCGACACTCGACGACAAGGTGCTCTACAAGTCGGTAGATGCGCTTCCTACGTACCACCTTGCGAACATCGTTGACGACCACCTCATGGAGGTGTCACACGTCATTCGTGGTGAGGAGTGGTTGCCATCACTACCCTTGCACTACCTTCTATATCGTGCCTTCGGCTGGTCTGACACACAGCCCGAATTCGCACACCTACCACTGTTGCTTAAGCCTATAGGCAGCGGTAAGCTATCGAAGCGTGACGGTGACAAGATGGGTTTCCCCGTATTCCCACTCTTCTGGACATCACCTACAGGCGAGACATCGCGTGGCTACCGCGAGGATGGCTACCTGCCCGAGGCATTCATCAACATGCTCTCGTTGCTCGGCTGGAACCCAGGTACAGAGCAGGAGGTATTCTCTATGCAG
>JAZLCL010000008.1:0-10034 GCA_045614205.1 Alistipes sp.
AAGGTTGGTGCACCTGTAGTAGAAGGCGCCACAGTTAAGTGCAAGATCTTGAAGCACCTTAAGGACGATAAGGTTCTTGTGTTCAAGAAGAAGCGTAGAACAGGTTATCAGAAGTGTAACGGTCACCGTCAGTATCTGACACAGGTTCTCGTTGAGGAGATTAATTGTTAAACCCTAAAAAGTAGTAGAGATGGCACACAAAAAAGGTGTTGGTAGTTCGAAGAACGGCCGTGAGTCAGAGAGCAAGCGACTCGGTGTAAAGCTTTTCGGTGGTCAGTTCGCTAAGGCGGGTAACATTATCGTACGTCAGCGCGGTACAGTACACAACCCAGGTGAGAACGTGGGTATGGGTAAGGACCACACACTTTTTGCTTTGGTTAACGGTACAGTTAGCTTCTGCAAGAAGTCTTCTGGTAAGTCATACGTTAGCGTAACTCCTATCGCTGAGTAACGCACGATGCACGAAGGAAAAAGGGAATCGAAATTCGGTTCCCTTTTTTTGTCTCTTGCTGCATAGATGTCGGCGTCGACATCGGCTTCAACATAAAATATGGAATTGTACCTCGAGGTGCAATCCCATAGTCTCTTTTAGTGGGGTAGTGCGACTACTTCCTGAAGATGAAGTATACGGCCATGACAAGGCATGCGAAGCCCGCCAGGTGGTTCCACTTTAGTGGGTCGCCCTTGACGAAGAGCACAGCGAAGAGTGTGAATACCACCAGCGAGATGACCTCCTGTATGACCTTTAGCTGCCATATGTCGAAGGGGCCACCATTTATTGCGCTACCCATACGGTTTGCAGGCACCTGGAAACAGTACTCGAAGAGTGCTATGCCCCAGCTTATGAGGACTATTGCCACCACGCCATAGCGCTGCAAATGCGACTTAAAGGCTATGTGTCCGTACCATGCCAACGTCATAAAGACATTCGACAATACCAAAAGTAATATCGTTGATACTCCTTTAACTAACATAGTTGTGTTATGATTTATGTTTTTCGTGGTGCAAAGGTAATGAAAAATAACTATTTGATGGCGCTTATGGTCGAAAAGTTTGGGTATCTCATAAATTCGTAGTAATTTCGCGCGATTATTGATTATTAAAAATTAACTAACCAATGATGAACAAAATTTTAGGATTTACCGCTATGGGAATTTTTGCCGTGTCGTGCGCGACAACAACGCAGGAGGCTACCGAGCAGCCATGGATTGTTGATCGTTTTGACGACATTAAGGTAATACGCTACGAGGTTCCAGGTTTCGAGAACCTCACGCTTCAGGAGAAGGAGTATGTATACTACCTTACCGAGGCGGCAAAGTGTGGTCGTGATATCCTCTTCGACCAGAACTTCAAGTATGGTCTTGCTGTGCGCCGCACTCTCGAGACCCTCTACGTTGCTGGCCGCAACACTGCCGAGGCTGAGAGCACAGAGTTCAAGGCTATGGAGAAGTACTTGAAGAAGGTATGGTTTGCTAACGGCATCCACCACCACTACTCAAACGACAAGTTCACTCCCGAGTTCTCGGAGGCTTGGTTCCGTGAGCAGTTGGCACTCTACATCAACGACGACAACCGTCAGATTGATGACGACTTCCTCTGCCAGATCATCTTCGATCCTACGCTTTATGCGTCACGCCTTAACCAGAAGGAGGGTGTAGATGTTATCACAGAGTCGGCAAACAACTACTACGAGGGTGTTAACCAGACAGAGGTAGAGGCGTTCTACGCAGGCATGGCAGCTGCCGATGCTGGTAACCCAGAGCCTGTATCATATGGTCTTAACTCAAAGCTCATGCGCGATGAGAATGGTAACATCGTAGAGAGAGTATGGCACATCGGTGGTATGTACTCTGCAGCCATCGAGCAGATCGTATTCTGGCTTGAGAAGGCCGAGGCTGTTGCTAACCCAACACAGCGTGAGTATGTACGTGCTCTTATCGACTACTACACTACTGGTGACCTTGCACTCTTCGACAAGTATAACATTCTTTGGGTGCGTGATACAGAGTCTAACGTAGACTTCGTTAACGGCTTTATCGAGAGCTATGGCGATCCACTTGGCCGCAAGGCATCATGGGAGTCTGTTGTTAACTTCCGCGATGTTGAGGCATGCCGTCGTACAGAGATCATATCAGCACACGCACAGTGGTTTGAGGATAACGCACCTATCAACCCTGCATACCGCAAGGAGGAGGTTAAGGGTGTATCTGCAAAGGTTATCACTGTAGCTATGCTTGGTGGTGACTGCTACCCAGCAACAGCTATCGGTATCAATCTTCCTAACGCTGACTGGATTCGTAAGGAGCACGGCTCAAAGTCTGTTACTATCGACAACATCACATATGCATATGCGAAGGCTGCCGAGGGTAATGGCTTCAACGAGGAGTTCGTATTGCGTGCCGAGGATCGTGAGCGCATGTTGCTCCATGGTAAGCTCTCTGACGACCTCCACACCGACCTTCACGAGTGCCTTGGTCACGGCTCTGGCCAGCTCGCAGAGGGCGTTAAGGGTGACGAGTTGCGCACATACTCATCAACACTCGAGGAGGCACGTGCTGACCTCTTTGCTCTCTACTATCTCGGTGATGAGAAGCTTGTAGAGATTGGTCTTATCTCAACTCTTGATGTTGCATGGGCGCAGTATAGCAAGTACATCATGAATGGTATGCAGACACAGCTCTCACGTATCGAGCTTGGTAAGGATGTTGAGGAGTCTCACATGCGTAACCGTAAGCTTATCGCCGAGTGGTGCTACGAGAAGGGTAAGGCAGAGAATGTTATCGAGATTGTAGAACAGGATGGTAAGCACTATGTTGTTGTTAACGACTTCGTACGTCTCCGCGAGTTGTTTGGCGAGCTTCTTTGCGAGGTTCAGCGCATCAAGTCAGAGGGTGACTATGAGGCTGGTAAGGCACTTGTTGAGAACTATGCTGTTAAGGTAGACCCAGAGTTCCATGCAGAGGTTATCGCACGTAACCAGGCCCTCAATATCGAGCCTTATGGTGGTTTCGTGAACCCAACATACACCCCTGTATACGATGCCGAGGGTAACATGATTGACGTTACTATCTCTTACGACAATAGCTACGTTGAGCAGCACCTTGAGTACTCTACAAACTATTCGTTCCTACCAACGCTTAACTAATAGCTGTTGATTTGGAGGCTGAATAAAAAGTCTATTTCGTCGTTCTTTGTTGATATAACAGCGCATCTACTTCCGCTAACGAATTATCTCATCAATGGGCAGTACGCCAAAGTACAGCCCATCGCCTCGAAATTCGCCGAGCAAAGTATCTGCACTGTTCTCTCAACAAATTGGCTTGCCCAGGGAATCCTCATTTACGCACAGTAAACTCCGCTTTTTCGGGCTTCGCAAGCCTAAAACTACATCTTTTTATTCACTCTCATAGGTTATATGGGAGATGGCTAATTTACTTTTTAGCCATCTCCCTTTTTTTATGCTCGGCGCGATATGTGGCTGGAGAGAGGCCTACAACGCGCGTAAAGTATTTGCCAAAGAATGAGAGTGACGGAAAGTTCAGGTCGTAGGCAATATGTTTTATTGGTAGGTCTGTGGAGGTCAGCTGTGTTATAGCGTCAAGCGTAACGTAGCGTTCAATCCACTCCATTGCACTACGTTTGCTCGATGCCTTAACTATGGTTGATATATACTTTGCTGTGAGTCCCATCTTATCGGCATAGAACTTTAAGTCTCGATGCTCGTGGTAGTTCCTTTCGACAAGTTCCAGAAATTCAGATGTAAGCCTTATCTGGCGACTTTCAGCTCTATCTGATTCATCTTTCTCATGGAGGAAATAACCAAGACCCAGGAAGAAGGCTCGAGTTATGAGTTGTACAATCTCCAGACGATTGGGGTTTGCCTCTATGGCGATGGTGTTTCTAACCATGCGCATATAGTCCTCTATTGCCTCTTGTGCAGGTGCGGATAGTAGCTTATAGGGATGCGACTGAATGATGTTGCGCAGATTGAAGGTGTTGCCTATGCTGAGGCTCTCGGTAAAGCTATCAGTCATTAGTAGATAGGTAGCCTCAAAGTCGTCGCTTAACTCCACAAGTTCAGTAATCTGTCCTGGCAGAACTATAAATAGACCGCCCTGCTCAATGTCGTAGGTGCGTGCATTGATGCGCCCCGACCCTCTGCCCTGCTGGCAGTATGCTACAACGACAAATGGCGAGTGATGTGGTTGACTTGGGAGTATGGCAAATGATGGATTAGTGATAATGGATATCTCGTCGCCAAGGCTATAAGCGCTACCATTGTTACCCCCATCTATGTATTTATCTATAATCTCTGCAACTGTCATGTTACTACTATTTTAAATTACAAATCCGACTATCACTCCACAAAGATAGGAATAATATGCTACAACTATTCGTGCTAGTGGTGTATTAGTCTACTCAATCCGACTCATGGCGCTTTATTCATGTTGCGTAGCCTCATATCTTTGCACTCGGAAATAGATATTAATAGTAACAATATTAAAAAATTAAGATTATGGCAAAAAAGATTGTTAGGGGAGCAGTAAAGACCTATATGGGCATTGAGAGTGGTGTTGTTGGAGGTTATAAGGCTATAGAGAGTGGAGTTGTTGGAGGTTATAAATCTATTGAGAATGCTGCTATAAATTTTGGTAAGAGTCTTGTCGAGGAGTATGATAGGTTAAAGAGTGCTAAAAAGTAATATGCACTGTAGTGTGTAGGTAAAATAGTGTGGTAAACCTATATGTGTTGATAGATATAAGACACCACACACTTCCTTTTACGACCTATACATAAGCAATGGGGATGGCTAAAAAGTAAATTAGCCATCCCCATCTGTTTGTGTTAATCTCATCAACTATAGGAAGCGTGTTACAGCTCTTGTCGCGTCATGAGACTCTGCTGGGAGGTCTGTAGGTAGCTCTGCTGGCACGTATACCGATACATCGCTACTATCGTTTGTTGCAACCCACGTCATGCTATCCTCACCAAGAGATATGCCATATGAGGTGCTCCAAGCTACGCCGTCGCTATATACGCCCGAGATGATGCCCTCCTCGATGGCCACGGTGCTGTAGTACAACTCCCACTCGTGTGTTGTTATGCGTTGCCATAGTGTGACAATACCGTCGGCTGTGATGTCGAGGTATACGTCGAACGATGGTGTTGTGCCACGCCACTCGGCAAGCCTCCATGTGCCAGCTATATCCGAGGTGTCGGTATCACCAGAGATTGGAGGTGTAGGTGGCGTAGGAGGTGTCACTGGAGTCTCCTCCTCGGGGATGGTTATAGATGCCACCTCCGATGTGCATAGGGTACGCTTTGCGCCAGCCTCCACCGATGCACGGAACTCATAGACCTTGCCTCTGTCGAGTGTCTCAATAGACATCGTGTGACGCATCGTGCCCTCTGCATACTCTGCGGCTATAGGCGCTGACCACTCGTTGCCACCCGCCTTGCGGTATGCGATGTAGTAGTTGGTGCCTGTGTAGTCGGCTATAACGATGCCATCAAAGAGCACCTCCACGTTCTCAACATCGACAGTTAGCATCTCATCCTCAATGGTGAGTGCTGGGCGGCTGATGTTAGCCGTAACCTCGGCATATGATGTCTTGAAACCGTCGAAGTCAACGGTGAGTGTAGGCATTCCCTCCTCTGCGGCTACAATCTCTGCGCTAATCATATAGTCGCTGTTCTCCTCGAGCCATGCCTCACCCTCGGCGGGTATCCTTACAATCTCCTTGCTGTCGAGCAACGCGTCACCATCGATGTTGGTGGTCATCCATGCTGCATCTGCTGTGCGCTTGTATTTGAACGTAAGCATGGCTATCTCGACTCTCTGGTCATCAACAAGGTATGCCACATCCTTAAGTGTGATGTCGGCATATAGTCCTCTTGTATCGACCTCACAACTTATAGGTGTAGAGTATGAATATACGTGCTCCTCGGTGTTAAACTGGTTGGAGTCGCTGTGCTCTGTGCCATAGTTTCCACCATCAAGCACCACGTGCATGTTGTACTGTGTGAGCTGCTCGAGGCCTGTGAGTGCGAAGTGGATAGTGGCGCCATCCTCCAATGTGCTATACTCTGTAACCTTGTGCTTCACATCGCTGCTTATAGGCCAATACTCCATATAAACGACAGCATCAGTGTATCTCTGACCATCGACGGTAATATATGGCATATCAACAAATATATCGGCACTATTATCCGTTGTCTCGATCCTGACTTTGCCGAAGGTAAACTCCACGATAGGGTCTTTTGTGATGATCTGCTCGGGCTCGCATGCCACCATCATCACAGCAGCAGAGAGTAGTATATAAATAAGTCTCTTCATAGTCGTTCTTTTTAATATTACAACCATCCGCCGTTTGCTGCTACTGCACTGCGCACAACAATTTCGAACTCGCGTTCGAGAAGCATGCCGCCGATGTTGTCGCCACCACCTACATAGTCGGCACCAATGATGGCGCGTACGGTGATGCGTGCAGTGCCAGGCTTTGTGCACTTAATCTTTAGCTTGCCATCCTCTATTGTGGGCGCTGTAGTCACGCCCAGGGTTGTGCGTGACTCCTGTGACATCTCGCAACCATCGTATACAAGAGTGCTCGATCCGCCACCGAAGTACTCATCGAGGGATAGGAGTGCCGTCTGGCCTATGGGGAAATAGAGGCATGGTGTGCCCTCTACCTGCATTAGCAGTAGGTGTGCATCGATATATCCAGCACCGAGCTTATATGCATATTTCGAGATATCCATCTGATTGTAGCTGCCTGTAGCAAAGTCGAATATGCTCTTTGTGCCTGTCTGATACCTGTTAATGTCGTTGACAGATGTTACTATCATCTTCTTAAGCTCGCTACTTGTTAGCTGTATGCCGCTATTCATGGCATGTGCTACCGCAAGTGCTGCACAGCCCGACACATGAGGCGTAGCCATAGATGTGCCCTGCATATACTCATATCCATCCTTCTCTGTTGTTGAGGTTGATGAGATGCAGTATACTGTGCCGTAGCTACTGTCGCCACCAGGTGCTGTGAGTGTGCATCCAAGGTCGTAGTTACTGTAGTATGCACCTGTGAAGTTAGATGCCATTGCCGATACGGCGATGTGTGAGTGGTAGGCACCAGGGTAGTTGGCTTTAGGTAGCGCCTCATTACCTGCAGCGAAGATAGCTACACCACCCTCTATAACACCCTCGAGGCGTGCTGTGGCCTCGAAGTAGTCGATGGCCTGCTTCAATATGCCACCCTCATTCTCGAATTGCTTATCTGTAGACCATCCATCGGGTTTGAAGCCCCATGAGTTATTGATGATTATAGCACCATTGTCGGCGGCATATTTGAAACCTTGCGCAATCTGATGTGAGTAGCAGCCATCGCCATTATCAAAAATCTGTATCGACATAAGTCTCACACCATCACCATTGCCCGTGCCACCTGCGATGCCGCATGTCGCAAAGCTATTGTTGTTGACTGCCGAGATTGTACCTGCCACATGCGTGCCATGGGCATCAGCCGTGATGTTACCGTTGTTGTGCACAAAGTTGTAACCATGGATGTCATCTACATATCCGTTGCCATCATCATCAACGCCACTTATTCCGTTCTTCTCGGCCTCATTAACCCACATATTATCTGCGAGGTCTCTGTGGTCGGCCATGATGCCACCATCCACCACCGCCACAATAATGCGGTTGTCGCCCGCAGTATACTTCCATGCGTTGAAGAGGTTGATGTCGGCGCCGGCAATAGCCTCCGGGGCCCCTAACGATCCATCGTTATAGTAGTGCCACTGGTATGATAGCTCTGGGTCGTTGAATGGCATGCTTGTGGCACGTGTAGGCTCTGGGCGCACTTCGGGCATTGGCACCGATGTCCTCTCCGCACGCTGTATGAGCATGTCGTACTCTACACACTCCACATAACTCTCTTGAGCTATACGTTCTGCTACGCTGCGTAGGTTGAGGCTCTCGTCGAAGTGTACGAGTATCCAGTTGCCCATCCATGTGTTGCCCTCACCAGGGAATAGAGGCTCGGTTGTGAGCTCTATGTCTGCGATGTTGAGCTCTGTAGCCTCGGGTGCAAGGCGCACCATAAGGAGGCCAGCGTGAGCATCACCATCGTAGGCAAGAATCTTGTCTGATATGGATGGCGCTTTAATAATGTCGTCAACACTCTCCGTTACACATGCTCCGAGAAGCAGTGAGAGGAGTGCAAGCAATGATAATTTCTTCATAATAGTATGTTATCTCAATAATTTTAGGACACTTACGGTCTCAAAAATATAAAAAAAGAGTGAAACATAATGCATTAAGCACTATAATTTCACTCTCTATAATATACTTTTAGAACGTGCCAAGTTTGAAGACTATCTTCTGGCAGTATAGTTCGTCGGCATCAAGCTCAATAGATGGGAAGTTAGGGTGGTTTACCGCATCGCTGAATGCCTGACACTCTATGGCCACACCCGCATAGTCTTTGTAGTATTTGTCGGACTTGGTGAGTGGGCAGCCACCGGCAAGCCAGTTGCCTGTGTAGAGCACTGCCGCGGGCTGTGACGATAGGATAGTGACCTTACGTCCTGTAGCCTCGCAACGTAGCTCACCAACCTCGCCAAGGATGTTCTTCTGCCAGCCATCTACGGCAAAGCAGTGGTCGTAACCCCTGAAGTTACGTATGTTGTTGAACTCCGACTCTATGTCTGTGCCGAAGATGCGACCCTCGGTAAAGTCGAGGGCTGTGCCCTTGACGTCGAGGAGCTTGCCTGTGGGTATCTGCACCGTATCCATCTCGAGCACCTGTGAGCAGCGTAGTGTAAGCTCATGGTCAAGTATTGTCTTGTCAGAGCCCTCGCCGTGAAGATTCCAGTATAGATGGTTTGTGAGGTTTACCACGGTGCGCTTGTTCGACTTCGCGAGGTATGTTATCTCGAGGTTGTCCTCATCGTCGAAGTCGTAGACTGCCTCTACCACAAGCTCGCCAGGATATCCCTGCTCCATATCCTCCGATATGTAGCTGAAGACAACGCGGTTTGTCTCCACGCGACCCTCCCAGTAGCGGTTGGCAAAGCCCTTTGAGCCACCATGTAGATGGTTGGGACCATTGTTAACCTCGAGACGGTACTCCACGCCATCTATGACCATGTGACCACGTGCTATACGACCCGCCACACGGCCTACACTCTTACCACTCGCCGCACCATCGCCGATGTAGCTCGTAGGCTCCTTGTAGCCGAGTGCCACATCCTCAATCTTACCATTGCGGTCGGCAAACTTAACGCCCACGATAGAGGCGCCAATGTTGCAGAGCTGCACCTCCGAGCCGCGGCTGTTACGCATGGTATATAGTATGATGCCCTCACCCTCGGGTGTAGAACCCCATATGTGCTGTAGTATCTCCATTACTCCACAGGTGTTACGTTAGCGATAAGGCTGTCGATACGCTTCAAGCATTCATCCTTGCCTATGAACTCCGTAACGTCGAACATGCCTGGGCCCTTACCTGCGCCCACAAGAGCAAGACGTAGGGTGTTCATCACCTGACCGAGGGCATAGCCGTTCTGCTCAATCCAAGCACGAACTACCACCTCGGTGTTCTCCTTCGAGAAGTCCTCGATACCCTCCAAGAGGTCGCGTAGCTTGGCAAGCATAGCGGGGTTGTCGCCCTTCCACTGCTTCTTTGTGAGCTTCTCCTCATACTCTGTAGGTGCCACGAAGAAGAATGATGTGAGGTCCCACATATCTGTTACGAGGGTCATACGTTCCTTCATGATACCCGCAGCCTTACCTGCCATGGCGTCAGATACCTCGATGCCCTTTGCTTTGAGTATCGGCTGCATGAGTGGTGCAAGCTGCTCGTCACTCATGTTATGCATATACTGCGCGTTGAACCACTTCGCCTTGTCGGGCTGGAAGCGAGCACGCGCCTTTGATACGCGGTCGAGAGAGAAGGCCTCGATAAGCTCCTGCATAGAGAAAATCTCCTGCTCGGTGCCTGGGTTCCAACCTAGGAGTGACAACATGTTGATAAATG
>JAZLCL010000009.1:0-31949 GCA_045614205.1 Alistipes sp.
AGGTTAATGGTTAATCTATTTGTTGAGCCCATACCCCCCGTATACCTATGCTGCGATGCGCTGCTCACAGCCGCAGACATAGCCTCCGCCTCACGCTTCCAGCATGAGGGACGTCGTTGTGAGCACCTCGCCTGGCGACGTATCGTGCGCCGCGAGCTCGGCACGAAGACACTCATCGAGTACAATGCTGTGGGAGCACCCACGGTAGATACACCAAATAGGATGATAAGCGTCTCGCACACCAAGAGCATGGTGGCCGTAGCCATTGCGGATGTGCCCGTAGGCATAGACATAGAGTTGCTATGTCGTGACTTCGAGGCTGTGAAGAGCCGTTACATGACACCCCAAGAGATGGCACTCGCCACACACGAGCAGTGGCCCGCGAGGGTGTGGACAGCCAAGGAGGCGCTATACAAGCTATATGGTCACCGCGAGATAGACCTCACCGACGACCTACGCATAGTGGGCTACGACGAGACAAGAGACACTCTCCATGCCGAGATATGCGACAGCATCAGGGCAAAGGTTGAGATAAGAGTAATTGAAGAGACAGCACTTGTGGCTGTGGCTACGTATGCCTCGGCAGAGTAGCAGGCTACATATAATTTATAGTGATGGCAACAGCAAGCAACAACACAATATCACTCGGTACCGACTCGCTGGGCAGGCTCCTTGCGCGCTACTCCATTCCCGCGATTATAGCCATGGCATCATCGTCGCTATACCACATCATCGACAGCATATTCATAGGTCATGGTGTAGGTGGCGCAGCAATATCGGGCATGGCCGTAACACTACCCATCATGAACATCGCCTCAGCCTTTGGTGCGATGGTGGGCGTGGGTGCCGCAGCTCGCATATCTATACGTCTGGGTGAGGGTAACAAGCGTGCTGCGGAGGACATCCTGGCAAATGCCGTGCTCCTGAACCTGACACTCGGCATAGGCATCATGCTGCTGTTCCTCCTCTTCCTCGACCCCATACTCCTCTTCTTCTCGGGTGGCGAGGCGAGTGCTGAGACGCTGGACTACGCACGTCGCTTCATGCGAATAATAATGTTCGGTAACATCATCACACACCTATACCTGGGCCTCAACGAGCAGCTACGTGCCTCGGGATATCCCCGCAAGGCGATGTACATAATGCTGCTGTCGATGGCTCTATGTACGATGCTCAACCCGCTGTTCATCTTCGTCTTCGAGTGGGGCATCGAGGGCTCGGCGCTGGCGACAATCATAGCACAGAGCATAGCGCTCATGGTGCAGATACACCACTACACCTCGAAGGGTAGCTTCCTGCGCTTCCGCCGTCGTAGCCTGCGCTTCAAGCGCAGCATTGTGGTGGCAATAATAAGCATAGGCATGGCCCCCTTCCTCCTCAACGTGTGTGCCTCGCTGGTGACACGCTTCATGAACACCGCGCTATTGAAGTATGGTGGCACGGGCATAGACGACATAGTGTCGGCAGCATCGTTCGACGGTAATGTGGGTGACGTATATGTGGGTGCCTATGGCATCATGAACCGCGTGCTACTGCTCTTCATCATGGTTGCCAACGGCTTCAACCAGGGCATGCAGCCCATAGTGGGATACAACTACGGCGCAAAGCAGTATGGACGTGTCATCAAGGTGCTTAAGTACACCATAATATGTGCTACGTGTGTCACAACATTTGCATTCCTCGTCGGCATCCTCTTCCCACACTATGTCGCTGGTGCCTTCGTCGACACAAGCAATGGTGCGGCAGATAGCGCCATGGTGGATGTCGTGGCACAGGGCCTCGGCGTGGCAATGCTCCTCTTCCCCCTCGTAGGCTTCCAGATTGTTGCGGGTGGCTTCTTCCAGTATATAGGACGTGCTCCCCTGGCCATGTTCCTCTCAACAACACGCCAGCTGCTCTTCCTCCTGCCGCTGCTCCTCACCCTCACACCACGCTATGGCGCCATGGGTGCTTGGATGTCGATGCCTATAGCTGATGCCGCCTCGGTGCTTGTTGCCGCAAGCCTGCTCATCTTCCAGATACGCAAGCTACGCCGCATGGAGCACGACATGCACTTCGCACGTTAGCACACAACATAACAGATAGATAAAAAAGTTAAGGGGATGACTAACGTGTCATCCCCTTAACTCTTCACTATTACAGGCTACATGAGCCTCGTAATTATAGACCGAGCTTCTTACGGATATCCTTTGGTATAGAGTTCACATTCACAAGGAATGACATAGTCTTATACTCCAAGAATGCGCGTGAGAAGTAGTAGTAGCCATCGTATGGAGGACGTACATCCCATGAGTTCTTAACACGGTAGAAGCGAGCACCTGTCTGGTCAACAGCGTAACCTACAATCTGCATACCGTGGTCGTCAGTAGTCTCATAGTTGTCGTAGGCAGCCTGGCGCATCTCCTGTGTGATTACTCTCTCCTGTACAGGCTCATCGAAGCTATAGAGGGCACGCATACGTTCCTCCTGGCTCAATGCACCCCACTTCTCGGCCTCTGTACCCTCCATGCTCTCGAGCTCTGTCTCGGGAACGATACCGATAGCAAGCTGACGGTTGAAGCCCTGCTCGCTGACGTCAGCAGCCCACTCTACAGTGTAACCCTGCTCCAACGCATAGTCCAAAGTGCGCATTAGCTCATCCAATGGGAGGTTATACTGCTGGTGGCAACGCCAGTTGTCGGGTACCTCGAGAGTGAATCTCTCGTAGAAAGGATGGTGTGTGAACGATGTCAAGTCAACATACTCATCGAGGTTGAGAGGCAATGACTCGGCGAATGACTTTGGAGTATACTCCTTGCCATTGTAAACAAATGTCTCGGGCATCTCGCCGAAGTACGCATCGAGGATGCCATTCAAGCCATCCTGCCATGCTGTAGTGAGCTTTCTCTGGCTTACAACAGCCTCAACATAGGCCTTCAGAACAGCGTCAATCTCGTCGAAGTGAGGCTTCGCTGTGCCATAGTTCAAGCCTGGGTATACCTCTGTAGGAACAATACCGTAGTCACGGATAGCTGTGAGAACATCACCTGCATTTCCGCCAACAGCAAAGTTAAGGTGACCGTGGAGACGTACATACTTAACAGCCTTCTCAAAGTAGATGTTACGAACAACCCACATTACAGAGAGATCTAACTCCTCGCCACCATTTCGCATAATCTCACTCTCAAGGAAACCAAGGCATGAGAATGCCCAACATGTACCACTGCGCGACTGATCCTTTACAGATGTCGCTGGGTTAACCACCTGGTCAGTGAACTGATAACCCTTTGGCGCATCCTGCGCCATAGCACCTACACCAATCATAAGAGCAAGTGCCAAAACAATCATCTTCTTCATAGTTATTTATATAATAGTTTCAGGTATTTTATACTTCTACTACGCCTATACCGACACATTTACTGCGCCTCGAGCCACAATCTACTTCTTGCTGCGGGCAACGATGCGCTGGCAGTCGGTGTAGCTCAACGACTCCACCTTTGTACCCTTGGGCAGACGGTAGTTCTTGCCGTTGTAGGCGATATATGGACCATAAAGACCACTCTTGACAACCATGCCCGCATCCTCCACAAAGGTACGCAATGGTTCCGACGCAGCACGCTGCTTCTCCTGGTTCTCCTTCAACAGCTGCTCGGCACGTTCACGCGAGATGGTATATGGGTCATCGCCCTTGGCAAGCGACGCAAAGGTCTTGCCGTGGCGTACATAGGGGCCGAACTTACCGACACCGACCATCAGGGGCTCGCCGTCCAACTCGCCGAGGTTGCGGGGCAGAGCAAAGAGCTCCAACGCCTCCTCGAGGGTTATAGACTCAATGAGCTGACCCTTCTTAAGCGATGCGAACTGTGCCTTCTGTCCATCGGGAGACTCGAGCTCCACCATAGGGCCATAGCGGCCGATACGCGCCTTGACATTGCAGCCACTCTTGGGGTCGACACCCAGCAAGCGCACAGACTGAACACTACGGTCACTCTGCGTGCCTATAGCGCTATCCACCAACTTGTGGAAGGGGTCGTAGAAGTCGCTGATCATATCTGTCCACGCAATGTCGCCCTCGGCAACACGGTCAAACTCCTTCTCGACATTTGCCGTGAAGTGGTAGTCCATGATTGAGGCAAACTGCGACTCAAGGTAGTCGTTAACGACCATACCTATATCTGTTGGGGCAAGTCTATTCTTCTCCTTGCCATAGCTCTCGGTAACCATCTTCTCGCTGATGGCATCGCCAACAAGCGTCAGCTGCAACGTCTGGCGACGCTGGCCATCGCGGTTCTGCTTAACGACATATCCGCGGTTGGTGATTGTAGTGATGGTAGGAGCATATGTCGATGGACGGCCGATGCCGAGTTCCTCGAGGCGCTTGACAAGGGCTGCCTCGTTATATCGTGTGGGAGCCACGCTATAGCGTTCTGCGGCAGTGATGCTCTTGGGCAACACCCTGCTGCCAACCTCCATCTTTGGCAAGATGCCACCCTCGCCCTCCTGCTGCACATCCTCATCCACAGCCTCCGAGTAGAGACGCATGAAGCCGTCGAAGCGCACAACCTCACCCTGCGCAACAAACTGCTCGCTACGCTTGCCAAGGTCGATGACAATCTGTGTTCTGTCGAGCTCGGCAGGCACCATCTGCGAGGCTACCGTACGCTTCCATATAAGGTCATAGAGGCGCTTCTCGGCTGCCGTTCCCTCAATCTCGCTACGTTCGATATACGAAGGACGGATGGCCTCGTGTGCCTCCTGCGCACCCTTCGCCTTGGTCTTAAAGTTATGGGGGTATGAGTACTTCGCACCAAAGAGGCGAGTAATCTCGTTCTTACACTGCGTGATGGCCATCTGTGAGAGGTTCACAGAGTCGGTACGCATATAGGTGATGAGACCCTGCTCGTAGAGCTTCTGCGCAACAGACATCGTCTGCGACACACTCATGCCCAGCTTCTTGCCCGCCTCCTGCTGCAATGTCGAGGTGGTGAAGGGAGGTGCTGCGAAGCGCTGCGCAGGCTTCTCCTCGGCCTTCGAGATGGTGAAGGTCTCGCCAACACAGCTGCGCAAGAAGGCCTCGGCCTCTTGACGTGTGGCAAAGGCCTGCGACAAGGTGGCCTTGAATAGCGCTGTGCCATCCTCGGGAGTGTGGAACTGACCCACAACACGGTACTGCGCAGTAGACTTGAAGCCTATAATATCTCTCTCTCGTTCCACGATAAGACGCACGGCGACACTCTGCACACGGCCTGCCGAAAGTGCTGGGCGCACCTTCTTCCATAGCACGGGTGAGAGCTCGAAGCCAACCAATCTGTCGAGCACACGGCGTGCCTGCTGTGCATTGACAAGGTTTAGGTCTATGGTACGAGGGTTCTCAATAGCATCGAGGATAGCACGCTGCGTGATCTCATGAAAGACGATACGCTTGGTGCGGTCAATAGGTAGGTCGAGGACCTTCGCGAGGTGCCATGCTA
The DNA here is from genome assembly GCA_045614205.1 of Alistipes sp. Classification (GTDB taxonomy): domain Bacteria; phylum Bacteroidota; class Bacteroidia; order Bacteroidales; family Rikenellaceae; genus Alistipes. The sequence goes on from JAZLCL010000009.1 coordinate 5,451, forward strand.
TGGCCTCACCCTCGCGGTCTTCATCGGAGGCGAGCCACACGGTCTTTGCCTCGCGCGACAACCTCGTAAGCTCGTCAACAACCTTACGCTTATCTGTGGGAATCTCGTAGACAGGCTCGAACGACTTATCGAGGTCGACACCGAGACCCTTCTTTGCAAGGTCGCGGATATGTCCGAAGCTCGACTTAACCATAAAGTTCTTGCCGAGGAACTTCTCTATAGTCTTGGCCTTGGCGGGAGACTCAACAATAACTAAATTCTCTTGCATCTCAAAACTATTTCTTTTTACACACGTGAGGGCGCTGCAACGGCGCACCCCACAAAATAGCACTCCGCAGAAGGACTAATATACCAACGTGTAGGTAAGATCCAACTTGATGGGCGCAACACACTTCTTGCCCTCAACATCGCCATCGCTACCATTGATGGCCTGACGCTGGAAGGTGAAGAGTGAGTATGCATCGGGAGCAATATAGAAGCGGCGGAGACCTACGTACGATACTCCCTCGCTGTAGTCCTCCCTGAAGCGTTCAAGGAGAACATTTCCATCCTCATCGACATTATCCGCCGCAACATACATCAGCGACTGTATATATGTCGAGATATCCATGGTATAGCATGCCAACGAACGATTTAGCGTGCCACCATATGCCAGCGTATAGTTGTTCTCGGCACTATAGGCGTAGTCGGCAATAGCGATGAGCTTATCGTAGTTGGTGTATAGACCCATACGCACCATCGAGGCGTTCAACAGCGGTGTCACTACAGATGGCTCAAGCATAAGGTAGTCGTAGTTAGAGCCCTCAAGGTAGATGGCGAGCTGCGCCTGGTTGACAGAGACGACAGCATTGTCGGCCTTCAGAACAATGTCGGCAAGCGACTGTATGAACTCGTCGGTGAACATAACCTCGGTGACAACACCACCCATACCATCGACATAGCATGTGACCATCTCGTCGCTATATGCCTTACCCTCAACGTCGATGCCCTCAAGGGCCGAGCCTGTGAAGTCGTGACGCACGCTATTTACCGACACGTTACCCGCATCGAGCTTATAGGTGTCGGCATCGAGGTAGAAGTTATATACCATGTATGTGGTATCCTTGATGATCGTAGGATCCTCCTCATATCTATCACGCGCATATAGCATCATAGCGGTATTCTCGAGGTAGGTGGCAAACATAGCTCCCTCCTCATCGCCCTCTCTATCGCCCTTAACAGGGGCGATGTAGACGCCACGCACAACATCGAGGAAGGCCCTCTCGTTGCCCTCGACATAGAGGCTATCGCTATCGTAGGCATAGCCACCCGTAGCATCGAGGTCGGTGGTGAACATAAGACGTGATATATACTCGCGCGTTGCAGGAGTCTCCTCAAGCAACACCTCGTAGTTCTTCGGCGACATGACGTCACCAACATATATACCCTTCTCCTGATTTGGGAAGTCGAACTCGAAGATAGGCTCACTCGAGATATAAGGTGCAGGGTCGAAGTTGATGTACAACGACGTGTCGGGGCTCAACTTAAGGTAGTCGTTAGAGGTGATCTCGTAGACAGCAAAACGATGCTTGCGCGTAGTATCACCATGATAATCAGTGATATACAACGACAGCTGCATAGAGTCGAAGATGGGACGGTAGCCCCAGCCACGATCCTTGTGCAGCGACAGACTGAAGATCATCTGCGACATGAAGCCCGCGGTACGTTCGCCATAGGTGTCGCTATACTCGCAACCGAAGTAACCCGTGTATATGTTAGCCGAGGGTATAGAGTCGGTGCGGTATAGGCGTGTTGTGGTGAGCCTGCAGGGGGTGCTATTCTCGCCCTCGGTCATCATACCACTGCTATATACGCGGCGCTTAAGCTCCATATGTTGATTTGCGGGCACGAACTCCGAGCCCATGGTATAGTCTACCTCCGTTGTGCAGCCCACGGCAGCAAGCACGAGGACCACACATAGTGCGATGCGGACTATAGCCTCCTTACAATTGGTCATAGAACTTCTTATAATTGTCGAATACCTCCTTTGGCTCACCCTCCATGTGGTCGAGCACGGGCTTACCCTTGCTACGTGCATACTCCACAATATCGGCATCAGCATTTGCAGATGTCACGATGATGCCATCGGCATAGTCTATAACGTAACGATAGAGGTTTTCGTATGATGGTTCGTCCAAAAGTGACAAGTCGCCAGCAGCGATGCCCTCACCCTCGAGCTTCTGGCGGAAGTCGGCAGCGAGGCAGCCATCGAACTTATCGTCGCCCAACGACAACACAATCTTCACATCACGGAAGAGAGGATCGTCGCTGAACATACTCTTGAGGTATAGAGGCACGATGGCCGAGAACCAGCCGTGACAGTGCACGATGGTGGGCGACCAGCGCAGCTTCTTTACCGTCTCGAGCATACCACGAGCAAAGAATATTGCTCTGTCGTCGTTATCCTCGAAGAAGCGACCCTCCTCGTCGCGAAGGATAGCGCGGCGTGAGAAGTAGTCGTCGTTGTCGATGAAGTATATCTGTATACGTGCGGCAGGTATAGAGGCCACCTTGATGATTAGCTGGTGGTCATTATCGTTGATAATGAGGTTCATACCCGAGAGGCGTATAACCTCGTGTAGCTGGTTACGACGTTCGTTGATGCAGCCAAAGCGAGGCATGAACGTGCGCACCTCGGCACCACGTTCCTGCATCTGGCGTGCCATCTCGAGGCTCAAGTTAGCGAGCTCGGTCTCGGGGAGATAGGGTGATATCTCCTGACATACGTAGAGTATCTTGTTTGTTGCCATAATTACTCTGCTTTAAGTGGCAAATATAGTAATTTTTTTCTACAATATCAACATGGCATCGCCATACGTGCCGAAGCGGTAACCCTCCTTGGCCGCTACATTATAGGCCTCCATGACCATGTCGTAGCCACCAAATGCCGCAACCATCATGAGCTGCGTAGAGTAGGGCAGGTGGAAGTTAGAGACGAAGGCATCGGCAGCAGTAAACTGGTATGGGTGGAAGATGAACTTATTTGTCCAGCCATCCATAGGCTTGATCATACCACCTACCGACACGGCAGTCTCCATGGCACGCATAACGGTGGTACCGATGGCAACAACCTTACGGCCGTCGCGCTTCGCACCATTCACGAGCTCGACAGTCTCGGGGCTCACGATAAACTGCTCCGAGTCCATCTTATGCTTCGACAGATCCTCAACATCCACTGTGCGGAAGTTGCCGAGACCCACGTGCAGGGTGATGAAGGCACGGTCGATACCCTTAATCTCCATACGCTTCATGAGGTGCTTCGAGAAGTGAAGACCTGCTGTTGGTGCTGCCACAGCACCCTCCTTATCGGCATATATCGTCTGGTACCACTCTGCATCCTCGGGCTCTACCTTCTCGCGCACCCAGCGTGGTAGGGGTGTCTCACCGAGGTTGTAGAGGGCCTCCTTGAACTCCTCGTACGAGCCGTCGTAGAGGAAGCGGAGGGTACGACCACGCGAGGTGGTGTTGTCGATAACCTCGGCACCCATGAGCTCGTCGTTGCCGAAGTAGAGCTTATTGCCTATACGTATCTTACGTGCAGGGTCAACAAGCACATCCCACAAGCGGAGCTCTCTGTTAAGCTCGCGGAGCAGAAATATCTCAATGTCGGCACCTGTCTTCTCCTTACAGCCCTGGAGGCGTGCGGGGAACACCTTGGTGTCGTTGAACACGAACATATCCTTCTCGTCGAAGTACTCAATAATATCCTTGAATGTGCGGTGCTCGATCTCGCCTGTTGCGCGATGTAACACCATAAGGCGGGCATCATCACGATTTACGGTTGGATACTTCGCAATCATATCCTCCGTAAACTCATAGCCATACTGCGATAACTTCATATATTGTCAAAAAAAAGTGTAACAATCAAATCTTATACGCAAAACTCACTATTTTGTTTCACACTCCTGTAACTTTTCCATGAAAACATCCAACGTGTGGGCATTTTCCACCGTAAAGTTACCGCTACGTGTACGACGCAACGAGGTCAGGTAGGCGCCACTCTGCAGCGCCTCGCCAATCTCGAAGGCCAAAGAACGGATGTATGTTCCCTTGCTGCACGACACACGTATCTTGATGCGGGGCATATCGTACTCCACAAGCTCCATGTCGTAGATGGTGATGCGCGCACGCTTCAGCTCCACCTCCTCGCCAGCACGTGCAAACTCATAGGCGCGCACGCCCTGGATCTTCTTCGCCGAGTACAGCGGGGGCAGCTGGTCGCGTTCGCCGGTGAGGCTACGCAGCGCCTCCTCGACAGCCTCGCGGGTGATATGCTCCGTGGGGTATGTGGCATCCACCTCGTGCTCCATATCGCCACTGGGTGTCGTGGCACCAAGCATGAGCTCTGCGACATACTCCTTCTGCTCCGACTGTAGACTCTCCACCTGCTTCGTCGCCTTGCCTATGCATACGAGCAGTATGCCTGTAGCCAGAGGGTCGAGAGTACCCGCATGGCCAATCTTAATCTTTGGGTAACCACACTTACGCAGCTGAAACTTTATCTTACGCACGACATCTGCCGAGGTCCACTCATAGGGCTTATCTATGACTGCGACATATCCCTCGGGGAAGTTGACATCGCGGAGTGTAAATTCTTGCATCCTTACCTATTTATTAAAAGAAGTTTGAACATATGGCAACCACGCCCACAACGGCGCAGTAGAGGGCAAACCATATAAGCTTGCCGCGCTTGACGATGCCTATCATGAAGCGACAGGCGAGACAACCCACAACAAAGGCTGTGACAAAGCCCGCAACCAGGGGCACGACGCCGATGCTCGGGATCACCATGCGGCCATCCACAACATCCAGAAGTGTCTTACCCAAGATGGGGGCGAGGACCATGAGGAAGGAGAAGGTTGCCACCGCCGCCTTCTCGTTGCCGAGCAACAAACCTGTGGCTATGGTGGTACCCGAACGCGAGAGACCAGGCATAGAGGCTACAGCCTGACCTATACCTATGACCAGAGCATCGCGGTAGCCTATGGCATCGCGCTGTCGTGGGCGTGCATAGTAGGCAAACGACAGCAGCACAGATGTGAGGAGCAACATAGCACCCACAACGACCATTATATACTCCGAGCCGAGCAACGCATCTATCTCATCCTGCAACACAAAACCTACGATGCCGATGGGTATCATAGATACTATGAGCTTAAGTATATAGCTCTTCTCGGGGGTCATGCCACGGCTAAAGAGACCGCGCAGAAGAGCACATATCTCACTCCACAGCACAACGATGGTGCTCAACACCGTTGCGGCATGTAGCGTGACATCGAACGTGAGGTTCTCCTCGATCTCCACGCCGAGGAGCTCCTTGGCAAGCTGCAGATGTCCGCTACTCGACACTGGCAGAAACTCCGTTAGTCCCTGCACAGCACCCAACACTATCGCCTCTAATGTCTCCATGCTACTCCTCCTTATCCTTGATGTCGAAGCGCTTCATGATACCCACGCCGACGATGACAAAGCCCGCGATGACAACTATTGGGGCGAGTGTTATGCGGCGGAACGAGAATATAGAGTCGTCGAACTGCGTAGCCGTATGCTCGCCACCACCACTCATCAGAATGAATCCCAGGATGATGACCACAACACCTGCAAGCAGCATTATATAGTTCTTCGTGCTAAAGGGCATACGTCCCTTGTTATCCTCTCTTGTCTCCATATTGATTAGTATAAGTGTATCTTGTTTGACTTCATGTTAACGAACTTATTCACCGCAAAGGCACTGAAGCATACGGTGATGATGATGCCGAGGGCGACGATGCTACCCACAATTGCCGACACCTCCTTGACGTCGAGCATGGCTATGCCCTCGGGAGTGAAGCTATCGGCACCATAGACGATGCCACACATCATCACCGAGGCTACGATGCCCGCCACAACACCCTGCTTCAGGGCATCGACAAGCAGTGGGCGCATGATATACCACTTTGTGGCACCCACAAGCTTCATGGTGTTTATAAGGTAGCGCTTGGCGTATATCGCAAGACGTATTGTGTTATTCAGCAGCAGCATAGATATAACCAGCAGCACACCGAGGAATATGAGCAACGCGATGGTGGCGTGCGTTATTGTGCGGTGCATGCTCTCAACGATATCCACAGGTGGTGTTGCCACATACTCCACACCCTCAACTGCCGACACCAGCGCCACGAAGGCCTCCACATCCTCGGCATTCGAGTGCTCACCCTTGAGGCGCACCTCGAAGCTGTCGTACAGCGGGTTCTCACCCAACAAGAGGTCGAGGTCTACATCAAACTGACGGCGGAAGGCCTCATCCTCGAGCTTGGCATCACGACCAAGGAACTCTATATTCTCCACCATGGGGCTATCCTCGATAACCCTGCGCACACCCGCCTGCAGACCCTCCTCCGTGTCGGGGGCAACCTCAACAGATACAACGACACTATCGCGCAGTAGCGAGGCGGCACTTATGGCCGAGAGTGTGACATAGCTCACCGTGCCCAACATGAAGAGCACAAGGGCGATGCTCACCGTAGAGATGATATATGAACGGCGCACCTGACGGCGCATTCTCTTCTCCTTAACACTTGACATATCTTGAGTCATTAAACATTAGCAATTACAACACTCTCCTCTTGCGGAGCACCACCACAGCACCTAGGCACACCACGATGAGTGCCGAGGCTATGCCCATGATGGCAAAGATGAGGCTGCGGTGTGGTGGCTCGAAGCGCCACTCCACGCTATGCTCACCCGCAGGAAGCTCCATACCACGGAGGATGTAGTCCACACAGAAGTAGTCACTCTCCACTCCATCGACATAGGCACTCCAGCCATCAGGGAAGTATATCTCCGAGAATACGGCAAGCACAGGCTCCGCCGCCGTATACTCATAAACCAACCTATTTGGGGCATACTCCACAAGTTCGATGTGGCCTTCTGTAGCATATGCTGCCTCGAGGCCTACGACATCGGCACCCACCACGGCACAGCTATCCAGGGCCACCTGGCCAAGCATCTCGAGCTCGCCGCGTGGTGCATCACACACCACCACATCGCCCACAAACCATGCAGCACCAAAGGGTACAACACCCGTATACTCCTCCGCACGACATGCCACATCCTGACTCTGGATGATGTAGCGTGTGTTTAGTGCTGCGAGGATGCCACCATTGAGGTCATCCTTGAGGTACATATCTATGACATCTTGGTACCTACCCAGCTTCGCACCATGGTAGCCACCCACAGAACGGTGGAAGTATGATGCGCGGGCACTTGTGAAGGGGTCGACGGTGAGGTCCATGACCCTATATCCGAGCTCCGTGTCGAGCATGATAGTGCTATCTGCGGGCATGGCGACAAGCTCCGTGGGGGCACTATCATGCCACTTATCCTCGCCCATATATCTGCTAGCGACACCCGCCAAGTCCCACCATACGAGACCTCCGAGCACCACGACAACAGCCACACGCAGTGCCGCAGCACGCTTTGTGCTTCGATACCTCCTCTCGGCGTAGGCATATGCCACAACGACAGCCGCAGCACAGCATACGAAGAGCAGTGTGCGCAAGGTGTCGGCAAGGAGCATAGCACCACGAGCCTCGACAACAGCACTACGCAGCTGGTCGACCCACACGGTCTCACCAAGCGTAGCGTATATATCCTCCACGCCGAGGTCGTTCACTGCATACATAACAACGACGAGCACCACGACAACACCCAACGAGATTAGTGCGCCACGCACAAGACGTCGCATGGCGCAACGTGTGCATGCCATACGCCACAAGGCATATGCCGCAAGCAGCGGCGCCGACCACTCGACAACAACGAGGGCCATAGATACCGTTCTGAAGCTCTTATATCCTGGTAGGATGTCGTACAACACCTCATACAGTCCCATAACATTTGCGCCCCACGCCATGAGCACGGCAACGAGGCTCACCGCCACGACCCACACTGTGCGACGTCGTGGCACTATGCACAGCGCCATGATGGCAAGGAAGACAACCACAGCACCCACATACGTAGGACCTGCCGTATAGGGCTGTCTACCCCAATAGTTCGAGGCGTAGCTCCACGCCTCCTGCATACGCGCCATATAGAGCATCTCGACATACTCGGTAAGCATCTCATCCCCCGCCTCGAGCATATATACAACGTCGCTACGGCGCACACCGCCATACTCCTCGTTGAGCATAGCCACAAGGTCGTCGATGGCGGCATTATACAACGCCTGCTGCGTAGATGGGCGGTAGAGAAGATCCATCACCTCCTCGCTGACAGCCATAGAGCCCTCACCCATATAGTTTGATACAACCATATTGAAGCTCTCGGCGATGCCATAGCTCCATGCCGTGTTGTAGGCTATCTTATTCTGGCGTGCCACCTCCTCGTCTACAACCTCGCTTACGCCACGTGTCGTATGCTGCTGGTGCTCCATGGTGTACCACAGAGGCGCCACATTCGACATCACAGCGAGGAGTGCCGCAACAGCCAAAAGACCTGTGCGCTGCATATACCTACGCACATCGCCACGGCGCACAGCAAACCACATCTCGCTGATCCACAGCGCGAGACACGCAAAGAGGAAGTAGTATGTTATCTGGGGATGGTTAGCACCTAGTTCCAGCGAGCCGAAGAGAGCTGCAAGGGCCGCGCCGAGCCACATATTCTTACGCAGGGCATGCCACACCGCCGCAACGAGGGGCGGAGCATATACCAATGCCCACATCTTTGTGATGTGACCAGCATCTACGATGAGGAAGAAGTATGTCGAGAGGCCATATGCCAGACCCGCGATGATGCCTATCCATGGGTTTACGCCCATGAGCACCACGGCAACCATCATCAGCACCATAGCCCACAGCGTCATGTTCATAGGCGAGTCGAGGCTCTTGACGACGACACCAGCACCCTGCTTGACATACTGCGTGGGGTACTCCACGTCGATGAGGTACGCGGGCATTCCGGAGAACATACCACCCGTCCATGCGGGATCCTCACCCGTAGCCTCACGGTGCTCGTGGATGTCGTGCGACATGCCGGCATACTGCGCTATATCGCCCTGCGACAAGGCCTTGCCCTCGAACTGCGGAGCATAGAAGGCGTAGCTTGCAACCCAGAAGAGGATGATGCCCACAACCCATGGTGCCACGCACCTCAAAACACTGCGTAGGCGCCCTTTAGCGCCACCCTGCGCTGCCGCACCATCTATCGCCGACTGCCTCATATCTTGTGTCATACCTTAATTATAATGAACTAACGCGCAAAGTTACAAAAAAAACTTCTATGACGCATATTTTTAACAAAATTTCGTTATCTTTGCATAATAAACCCACATAAGATGATGAAAATAGACGACATACGCAAACCAATTGTTGCAGATATCGAAGCCTTCGAGGCATTCCTCAAGGATAAGTTCACTGCCGAAAGCAAGCCTATGCAGGAGATGCTACGCTACGCCCTCGATACACGTGGCAAGTGTCTGCGTTCTATGCTCGCCATGCTCTGCGCAGGACTATACTCGCCAGCACCAAAGGCAACTGCCGAGGAGTGTGGCGCACAGCGCAACTGCTCAACACGCACATATGTCGCCGCCATGCTCGTGGAGATGATACACACAGCATCACTCATCCATGACGACATCATCGACATGGCCGACGAACGTCGCGGCAAACCCTCGGTACGCGCCAAGTTCCGCAACGACATGGCGGTGCTCGTGGGTGACTTCATCCTCGCACGTGCCATGGACCTCGGCATGTCATCCGCACAATACGACCTCATGTCGCACGTGGGTAAGGCGATGGCAACACTCTGCGAGGGCGAGGTGCTACAGAACGTACATACGCGCAAAGCTGATACCACACGCGAAGACTACCTCGACATCGTGCACCGCAAGACAGCGAGCCTCCTGGGCACAAGTGCTGCCCTAGGCGCAATGTCGGCAGGCGCCAAGCACGAGGATGTGGAACGTGCGCGTAAGTTTGGAGAGATAATTGGTATCGCCTTCCAGATTAAGGACGACATCCTAGACTATGTGGGTGACGACAAGCTGGGCAAGCAGCGCCTCAACGACCTCAAGGAGAGCAAGATAACACTGCCACTTATCGAGATCATGGATAACGAGTTCGCAAACTGCCCCGAGGAGATAATAATACTTCTACACCGCTGTCGCACAGACAACGACGCGGTGGAGAGACTGCACGCCATAGTGCGCGAGAACAAGGGTGTGGAACGTGCCACAGAGACTATGGTGGCATACATATCACGCGCCATGAGTCTTTTGAACGACATGCCTGACAACCCATACCGCGAGGCACTGATGAACCTCTGCCTATATGTAGGCGACAGAGAGAAGTAGCAGAGGGCACGTTAAGCATATACCCCCCCGATATACAGCATCGTATAATTTAATAACAAATAACCATGAGTACACAAAAGAAGAGTAATGTATTGGCTATAATCGTGATGATTCTGCTATTCGGAATGATCTCGTTTGTAACAAACCTCGCATCACCTATGGGTGATGTCCTCAAGAACCAGTTCCAGGTAGCAAACTGGATGGGTACACTCGGCGTATTCGCCAACTTCATCGCATACGCTTGTATGGGTATCCCTGCGGGTAACCTCCTACAGCGCCGTGGCTATAAGTTCACAGCCCTCGCTGCCGTTGTCGTAGGCTTCGCAGGTGTCGGCACACAGACAATCGCAGGTTTGCTCGATGGCAACCTCGCCTTCGGCGTATACCTCCTCGGTGCCTTCATCGCCGGCTTCTCAATGTGCATGCTTAACATCGTTGTTAACCCTATGCTCAACAAGCTCGCTGGTGGCGGTAACCGTGGTAACCAGCTCCTCCAGCTCGGTGGCTCGTTCAACTCGTTGATGGGTACTGCCGTTATCGCCTTGGTAGGCATCCTCATCCCATCGATGATCAAGGCCAACATTGCCGACGTATACCCATTGATGTTCACCGCACTCATCATCTTCGCAATAGCATTTGTTGTCATCCTCTTCACGCAGATTCCAGAGAATGAGAATCTTGGCGAGGTGAAGCATGACGACTCGAAGTATGGCCCTATGTCATTCCGTCACTTCCTCTTGGGCGCTATCGGCATCTTTATCTACGTAGGCGTTGAGGTCGGTATTCCAAACGTATTGCAGAAGTGGTTGAATGTTGAGCTCGAGAACATCGAGAGTGTTGAGACTGCACAAAGCGGTGTCATCACAGAGGTGTGCGTAAAGAAGGGCTATGAGACCGAGGCGGGTGATGTGATTGCCAAGATGGAGGTTACCAACATCATCGCTGCAGAGGAGGGCGAAGAGCCTACCACAGAGGTTACCATCGTTGAGTTTACTGCGGAGTCAAAGGCCATCGTAACAGAGATACCAGAGGATATAAAGGTTGGTGCCGAGATTAACGTCGAGGCCGACCAGAGTGTCGTTATCGCGAAGCTAGATACAGCATTTGCTGGCCCTATTGCCGGTACTGTCGCTGCAACATACTGGTTGCTCATGCTCGTAGGTCGTCTATTGGGTGCTGTGCTTGGCGCACGCATATCATCAAGAAAGATGCTCACAGCTGTATCACTCCTCGGTATCGTGCTTGTTGCTGGCGCCATGATCCTTGACCCAGCAAACACCGTAAATCTCCCCGTATTCCAGAACACAGGCTTCGGCATGGCACAGGTGCCCGTAAACGCAGCTCTCCTTGTGCTCTGCGGTCTCTGCACATCAGTGATGTGGGGTGGCATCTTCAACCTCGCTGTTGAGGGCCTCGGCAAGTACACAGAACGTGGCTCGGGAATCTTCATGGCACTCGTATGTGGTGGCGGTATCCTCCCACTCCTCCAGAACGGCATCGTAGACCTCACAGGCAACTACCTCGTAAGCTACTGGGTGATCGTAGCAGGTCTCGCATACCTCCTCTTCTACGCCCTCATAGGCTCGAAGAACGTGAACAAGGATATCCCAACAAAGTAGTCCGTAACACGCAATATACGAGAGGGTCACACGCTGTGTGGCCCTCTTTTGTTATCTTCGCTTTAGTTCTATATATTCCGTATAAACGATCGTAGTGTTGGGGTTACTACTCCACACCTCCTGCCTTATACCCTTCGTGCCGAAACGGAAGAAGAGAAACCTGCGCGGCACACGATGTACAACCTGGCGCAACGTATCTACGGTGTGCACCTCGTAGGCGAGACTATCACCCCATAGGATGCCAGCGATGGTGTGCCAGCGCGTGGTGCCACTGAAGCTCCTCACGCTATCTCTCACAACCACCGTATCACGCACAATTAGAGTGTCTCGAAGTGTCGTCTCCATGCTTGTCACAGCATAACTCTCCGCCCTTCGTAGGCGTATACCGAGCTCCTTTATGCGCTGCGCATCCTCGGCATGAAGATGACGAAATTCTTGCATCTCAAGCTGCAACGCCTGCACCGATGCTGCCGACTCATCAGCCCTCGTCTTATAGTATGTAACGCCCTCAATAAGCGTATGTTGATTACTTCGCAGACGGCTGTTATCCTCCTTCATACGCCATGCCCATACACCCACAACTACCACACCTAAAAAGACCACTATCCACGCCATACTACGCCAACTCATACACCACCCTCCCCTCTTGTGATTTTTTAATTCTAATCATATATCTAAATATTTAATATTTTAACCTTAATCACAAATATAACACCTCTTCAGTCCGTTGTCAAGAGTTTTTCATTAAATTTTTTAACCCGCAAGGTAGGGAGCATAAAGGGCAGAAAAGGTGAAAGGGCACAAAGGTCACAAGGGTCTAAAGAGTCAAAAGAGTCAGAAAGGTTAGAGACAACGCATTACCTTTTATGACCTTTTATGACGTTTTATGCCATTTGGTACCCGAGAATGAAAAAGGGCAGAAAGGGCACAAGGGTCACAAAGGGCAGAAAGGTTAGAGACAGCGGGACAACGCATTACCTTTTATGCCCCTTTTGCCCTTTTATGCCCTTTCACCTTTTCTACCCCTTTTCTGCCCCTTTCACCCTTTTATGCCCTTTCACCTTTTCTGCCCTTTTTGTCCTTTTACATTTCAACACGCAAAAAAGTGGTATAAAAATTTGTTTTTGTTGAAATTTTTTGTACTTTTGCCTCAATTGGAAAAAAGTGAACTTAAAATGCTTAAGGTACAGAAAAAGGAAGAGTACTTAAGAAAGCCCGAGTGGCTGAAGATTAGCCTCCGTAGCACCACGAACACAGCGGACGTGGAGCACATTGTCGGAGGTAAGTGTCTGCATACAATATGCACCAGCGGAATGTGCCCCAACAAGGCAGAGTGCTGGAGCCGTCGTACCGCAACATTCATGATCCTCGGCGACATCTGCACACGTAACTGCCGCTTTTGCGCAACGCAGACAGGACGCCCTCTACCTCCTGACCCCGAAGAGCCACAGCGCGTGGCCGAGAGTGTCAAGATGATGGGCCTTAAGCATGTAGTATTGACATCCGTAACACGCGACGACCTCGACGACCATGGTGCCGCAATATGGGCCGAGACGGTAAGGGCCGTGCGTAAGGATAATCCCGACTCTACAATAGAGCTCCTTATTTCCGATATGGATGCTCGCGCAGAGCTCATAGACACTGTGCTGGCATCGGGTCCCGACATTGTGGGACACAACATCGAAACCGTCGCGAGACTGACACCCGAGGTACGATCACGCGCCAAGTATGCGACATCGTTAGCTACGTTGAAGCATATTGCCGATAGTGGTGCTGTGGCAAAGAGTGGTCTCATGCTGGGCCTGGGCGAGAGTGAGGAGGAGGTATTAGAAACCCTCCGCGACCTCCGCGCCGCAGGTGTTAGCATAGTAACCCTCGGACAGTATCTTCGACCAACGAAGGAGCACTACCCCGTAAAGGCGTATATCACTCCTGAAAAATTCGAGGAGTACCGACTCAAGGCTCTCGAGATGGGTTTCGCATATTGTGCGAGCGCACCCCTTGTGCGTTCGTCATATTTGGCGGATGCCGCACTTGAAGCAGTGAAGTTGGTATGCAATACGAAGTAGAAATCAGAGACCTTAAGAGCTTGGCATATGGCGAGTGTTGGGAGGTGCAGCGCACACTCTTCGACTCTCTATGCGCCAAGAAGATGGCAAAGAGCTTCGGCGAGGATGAGCCACGTGGCACAATACTCCTTGTCGAGCACCCCGCCGTATATACCCTCGGCAAGAGTGGTAATCAGGAGAACATGCTCTGTACGGAGGCCTACCTCAAGAGCCTCGGCGCCGACTTCTACCATATAGACCGTGGTGGCGACATCACCTTCCATGGCCCAGGACAGCTGGTATGCTACCCCATCATCGACCTTGATGCTACGGGGCATGGCATACGCAGCTACATTGAGGCGTTGGAGCAGACAATAATTGACCTTGCTGCGGAGTTTGGTATAGAGGCCGGCCGCAGTGCTGGTGCCTCGGGCGTGTGGGTTACGCGCGACGGCAGACTCGAGAAGCTATGTGCTATAGGCGTTCGCGCCTCACATGGTGTTACGATGCATGGTCTTGCGATGAACGTATCTACAGACCTACGTTGGTTCGAGCTTATCAACCCATGTGGCTTCAGAGACCGTGGCGTATGCTCGTTGAGCACGCTGCTGGGCCGCGATGTTACGGTGGAGAGCATCAAGTCACAGTTTGTACATCACTTAACGAAAAATTTAAATGTTAAATATAAAAAATAGAAGTTATGCCCATAGAGAAAAGATGGGTTGTGAAGCAGCAGGGGGACCGCGCATCCGTGGAGTCACTCTCGGCGGCATTAGGCATGCCCGTGCAGCTCACCAACCTACTTGTACAGAGGGGCATAGACACCGTGGAGAAGGCTCGGAAGTTCTTCTCACCCTCGCTACGCGACTTGCACGATCCGTTCCTAATGAAGGATATGGACAAGGCAGTGGAACGCATAGAGAGAGCCGTGAAGAGTGGCGAAAAGGTGATGATATACGGCGACTACGATGTCGACGGAACCACCGCCGTTTCGCTTGTCTACAAGTTCTTGCGCCAGATAGGCCACAAGAACCTGTTGTTCTACATTCCAGACCGATATGTCGATGGTTATGGCATATCACTCCGCAGCATCGACCATGCGAAGCGTAAGGGCGTTACGCTGGTCATAGCTTTAGATTGCGGCATTAAAGCCGTTGAGAAGGTTGCCTATGCCAAAGAACGTGGCGTAGATTTCATCATCTGCGACCACCACCTACCTGCCGAGGAGATACCCGACGCAGTGGCTGTTTTGGATCCCAAGCGCAACGACTGCAACTACCCGTTTGATGAACTCTCGGGTTGCGGCGTTGGCTTTAAGCTCGTCGAGGCCTATGCGCGACGCAACAACATTCCGTTTGCGGAGATTGAGCATCTGCTCGATCTGTTGGTTGTGAGCATTGCCTCTGACATCGTGCCTTTGGTCGATGAGAATCGCATCTTGGCACGCTACGGACTACGTAAGTTGAACTCTTCGCCATCGAAGGGTCTGCTGTCGATAATCAAGATTTGTGGCCTTGAGAACCACAACATCACTATCGACGATATTGTATTTAAGATTGGACCGCGCATCAACGCTGCGGGACGTATGCGCATGGACGAGGATAACGAGAATGCTGCGCCCTCGGGAGGTCATGCTGCTGTGAGCCTTCTGATTGAGGGTAACGAGCATGAGGCTGCCAAGTTTGGCGAGGTTATAGACTCGTTTAACCAGGACCGTAAGAGCATAGACCGCAATGTCACACAGGAGGCGCACGACTATGTGGAGTCGCACCCCACGCTTAAGTCGCGCAAGAGCATGGTGATATATAATCCGCAGTGGATGAAGGGCATAGTGGGCATCGTGGCCTCGCGCCTCATAGAGACCTACTATCGTCCTACGGTGGTGCTCACCAAGTCGAACGGCTTTGTTACGGGCTCGGCACGTAGCGTTGCAGGCTTCGACCTCTACCAGGCTGTGGAGTCATGCTCCGACTTGCTGGAGAACTTTGGTGGCCACATGTATGCTGCGGGTCTTACGATGAAGGAGGAGAATGTGGAGGCCTTTACGCAGAGGTTCAACGACTTTGTTGAGCAGACCATAGACCCCAACATTCTTGTTCCGCAGGTCGACATTGATAGCGAGTTACTCTTCTCGGACATCACCGACGAGTTCCATCGCCATCTTAATAGCTTCCAGCCCTTTGGCCCGGGCAACAGTGCTCCCGTGTTCTTGACACGCAACGCTTGTGCACGTGGCGAGGCGAAGCTTGTGGGTGTTGAGTGCGACCATCTGCGCATGGATCTTGTGCAGAAGCAGAAGCCTAACACCTCTATCCCTGCCATAGCCTTCCAGCAGCCTACCCACTACGAGTGGGTGAGGGGTGGCAAGCCGATATCGGTGTGCTACCAGATTGTTGAGAACCACTATAGGGGCACTGTGAGCAAGCAGTTGAGAGTCAAAGACCTTAAGCCCGAGAGGTAAGAGGCCAAGTAGAGTGGAGAGCCGTTGCGGTTCTCCTCTTTTTTTTGGAGGGCGGCGACCTTTTTCGTTGTCGGGCGCCAAGGGGCATAAAACGTCATAAAAGGGCAGAAAAGGTAGGGCGTTGTCTCGGACACTTTGTCTCTCTGTCCCTTTTTGACCTTTTTGCCCCTTTTTGCCCCTTCTGACCTTTGCGACCTTTCAGCCTTTTTTAACACACCGTACCCCATAATAGCTGCAAAAAAATCAGCTATTTATTCGGTTGTTTGCTGAAAAATCACTATCTTGCGCACAAATAAATAGAGATAGGTGCAATAACATCATGCTACGCAGCGTTACAACTATAAGAGTAGCAGAATGTTATGCTTGTAAATTAAGTGTTTATGTGCTTATGCACAGCATAAAAGGAGAATAATATTAACTTAAAACTACGTATTGTACAATGAAAAAGTTTTTGTTTTTGATGCTTGCCCTCGTTATTGGCGTAAGCGCTTCGGCACAGACATTGCCAGATGTTAAGATTGAGAACCAGGAGGGAAAGGTTATCTCTGTTAGAGAGTTGGTGGATGGTACTCCTATGATCATCTCGTTCTGGTCTACAACATGCAAGCCATGTATCATGGAGCTCAACGCCATCAACGACTCATTCTACGAGTGGCTTGAGGAGGTAGACATGAAGGTTGTGGCTATCTCTGTTGACGACTCACGTACGTTGAGCCGCGCACGTGCCATGACACAGGGTCAGGGTTGGGACGACTTCGTATGTCTCTACGACAAGAACCAGGACTTCAAGCGTGCCATGAACGTGAGCCTCACACCCCACACATTCATCGTCGATGGCAACGGCACTATCGTTTACTCACACTCGGGCTACACTCCAGGTAGCGAGCAGGAGCTCTTCGAGAAGATTAAGGCACTTAAATAGTTTTAACTACGAGCATAGCGTGGTGTGTGCCATACTATGCTCGTAAAATTATATTACGATGAAGAAATTTCTACTACTCCTCGGCGTCATCGGCGCCACAATACTCGCCACAGATAGTGCTTCAGCACAGGTGCAGGTGGGCGAGG
Source organism: Alistipes sp. (assembly GCA_045614205.1). Classification (GTDB taxonomy): domain Bacteria; phylum Bacteroidota; class Bacteroidia; order Bacteroidales; family Rikenellaceae; genus Alistipes. The sequence continues at coordinate 23,016 of JAZLCL010000009.1, forward strand.
GTCAGATCTCGGGTGCTATAGAGAGCAACAACATCTACTATGGTCCAGATAAGAAGCTCGAGGGCCTGGGTCTCATGCAGCGCCCAGAGTTGCCATTCGGCTCGCACGACTTCATCAAGGTAGACTACTCTCTAGGTCGCTTCTCGGCAGGTATACAGCTCGACGGCTACCTCCCAGCGATGGATGGCTACGACATCAGCACATACCAGCAGCGTGACACAAAGCTCACAGGCTTCTTGACAAAGTATGTGCAGTGGGAGGATACAAACTATGGTATCCGCCTCGGCGATATCTACGATCAGTTTGGTAACGGTCTTGTGTTCCGCACATACGAGGATAGAGCTTTGGGCTTCAACAACTCGTTGGCGGGTGCTCGCGTTTACTACGGCAACCGCTTCGTGTCGGTGAAGGCTATCGCGGGTATGCCACGCCTCTACGACGTACGTTCTACAGACTGGGTATACGGTGCCGACTTGAGCCTCTCTATCTCGGATATGGCAGGCTGGAATGGCGGCATGGTATCTATCGAGGGTAGCTACGTAGGTCGCTACCAGTGTGGTGCGATGGATGATGATATGTTGCAGTATACAGGCATCACAAGCGACTACCTCAACATGGTATCTGGTCGTCTTAACTTCGAGGCTGCGGGTTTCACACTCCGTGGTGAGTATGCCGCAAAGCTCGACGAGGATATCTACAACCCTATGAACCAAGCGGCAAAGGGTAACGTGATCCATGTAGACTTGGGCTACAGCGTAGGTCGCTTCTCTACATCTGCAACATTCCGTCGCTACGAGAAGATGCAGACACCTATCACCCTCGCAGCTATGCCTCTTGGTGGTGGTAACACCATCAACTACCTCCCATTGCTCACACGCCAGCACACATATATGCTTGCGAGCCTCAACCCATACCAGGGTAGCGGTACAGGCGACGAGATTGGTGGTCAGTTCGACGTATACTACTCGTTGCGTAACAAGAAGAACCGTACAAAGTATTGGAACTTCCACGCCAACTTCTCTATGTACTACTCTATGGACTACGACATGTATGGCACAAAGATGGAGGGTCGTCCTTTGTGGTTGGATGTTAATGCCGACGTAGAACGTCAGTGGGGCAAGCACCTCAAGACTACATTGTTCTACTCACACCAGCAGTGGGATGATGCACACGGTCTTGGTATCGAGGCGCACAACTACTCATCAGACATCATCGTTGCTGACGTAACATACAAGTTCAACAAGAAGTACTCTATGCGTGTTGAGGCGCAGTACTTGGCATCTAACAACTACGAGGGTGACTGGGTAGCAGGTCTTATCGAGTTCAACATTGCGCCAAAGTTCAGCTTCTACGTTAGCGATATGTGGAACTGCGAGGCGATGGAGAAGAATAGCTACTACAACGACAATGGCGAGGAGTACAACGAGTTGTTGCACTACTACCAGGTTGGCGCAAGCTTCACACACAGCCGCTTCCGCGCACAGATCTCTTACGGTCGTAACCGCGCAGGTTATGTATGCTCGGGTGGTGTATGTCGCTACCAGCCAGCCTACACAGGTATCAACCTATCACTCACAGCGTCATTCTAAAAGGCATTATAGTTTATGAAACTAACAAAGTATATCATGCTCATGCTCTCGTGCGCTGCGCTTTTCGCAGCGTGCGAGGGTGAGGAGCCAGAGGCACAGCAGATTGCCATAACACTCACTGCAGATGTAGACGAAGTTATGGTGGGCCAGAGTGTGACCTTCACGGTTGTCGCGGAGGATGGCACAGATGTGACTGCCAACGCCACATTTGTGGATAAGAGCAACGACTACGCCATCGTGACAAACCCATATACCATACCTTACGACGGTAAGGTTGAGGTGTATGCTGTATACGACGAGGTTAACAAGTCGAACACAGTGACCATCAACAGCAAGCTCGGCTTCCCAGAGCTTGCCGACGACGCCAACCCCACAAAGACAAACTTCTCATCACGCATACTCCTTGTAGACCACACAGGCTCGAAGTGCTCATTCTGCCCAAAGATGATGATGGCACTCAAGGAGATTGAGGAGATGGAGGGTTACCACGAGAAGTATCACGAGGTTATGTGTCACTCATATAGCAACAACATCGCGGCAGATGCTGCATATTCAGTTGCTGCGGGTGTTATCTCGGGCTACTTCGGCGTATCCGAGCACCCAACGCTTACCTACAACTTCGACACCTCAAAGAGGGCGTCATACAACGCCAACATCAAGGGTGACATCGACAGCTACTGGGGCGCATTGAAGGGCGACGCAGGCATCGCTGCCACAACACTCGTGGGTCGCAACAACGCTACCGTTGAGGTGGCTGTTAAGGCACAGACAGCGGGTGACTACCGCATCACTGCATGGCTCTTGGAGGATGGCATCTACGAGGCACAGGCGGGCTACACAGCAGAGTGGCAGCACACACACAACAACGTTGTGCGCAGCATCATCTCTAACGACCCATTGAGTGGCGTAGACCTCGGTACTATCGAGGCTGGTGGCATAGTGAAGAAGACATTCGCCTTCGAGAACCTACACAGAAAGTGGAACAGAGACAACCTCAAGGTGTTGTTCATAGTGTCGAAGGCCAATGCTAACGGCAAGTACGATGTTGTGAACGTGGCACTATGCCCCGCAAACGACACTATCGACTACGCATATTTAGACTAAAAATTTCAATAACTACTTAAAACACAATTAACTATTATGAAAATTGCAAAGTTTTTTGCGCTTCTTGGCGCAGTAGCAGCATTCGCTGCTTGCGAGCCAGTTGACAACAACGAGCCAACACCTCCAGTAAACACTACTGGATCTATCAAGTTGCAGGTTGAGGCTACAGCAGTTGCTGTAGGTGATCCTATCAAGTTCACAGTTATTCAGGAGGGTGAGGATGTGACAGCATTGTCTACAATCTACCTCAATGGTAGCAACGGCATCGAGACTATCGATGGCGACACTTACACAGCTACTGCAACAGGTTCTTACACATTCTTCGCTACAAAGGAGACAGAGATCTCTGCTAACGTAACTATTCTTGTTATGGCAGAGGTTCCAGAGTTCCCTGCTGATGTTGATCCAGAGAACACAAAGTTCAACCACCGCGTGATGATCCTCGACCACACAGGTGCTGGTTGTGGCTACTGCCCACTCGTAACAACAGCTCTCCACGAGCTCGAGAAGACTGACTTGAAGAAGAACTACAACGAGGTTACTTGCCACGGTGGTGGCTACGCTGGCACATCTGATCCAGGTTGGTCTGCAGCTGCCGAGAAGATTGATGACTACACTCCTGGCATCTCTGGTTACCCACACGTACGTGTTAACTTCACTAACGGCAACCTCGGCAGCTACTCTAATCCAAAGTCATTCGAGAATGAGGTACGCACACTTTTCGGTCGTATCATCAAGACTAATGGTGCTGACGTAGGTATCGCAATGAACGTTGTTGGCGACGCAAAGAACGTATTCGCTGCCGTATCTGTTAAGGCTGCAGTAACTAACGAGTATAAGGTTGTTGCTTGGTTGCTCGAGAACAAGATCTACAACTCAAACGGTCAGGCTAACTACGGCCAGCACTACGACTACCACGACATCTACAACCACGCTGTTCGTCAGATCTCTGGTAACTACTCTTCATCAAACGTCCTTGGCGACTCTATCGGCACACTCGAGGCTGGTGAGACATTCAACACAGCATTCCAGTTGCCTATCATAAGCACAAAGTGGAATACTGACAACATGGAGGTTATCATCCTTGTTAGCGCAAAGAATGCACAGGGTAAGTGGGATGTAGTGAACACTGCTGTTTGCCCTGTAGGCGAGCAGATCACATTCGAGTACCTCCAGTAGTAGTACTCGATGCTTATCTATAATATTAAGGGTGTCCTTCACGGGCACCCTTAATTTGTTGATACCACTTGCATACCTATATATATTTAACACTACACCGTAGGTAATTTGCTAAAAGATATTATCTTTGTGTAAACAAAAGATAAGAGCATATGAAGATAGCGATAATTGGAGCAGGTAACATGGGTGGTGCCGTGGCACGCGGACTCGCCAAGGGCAGCCTCGTAGCCACATCCGACATATATGTCGCCAACCCCTCGACAGCGAAGCTAGAGGCGCTGAAGAGTGAGTTTACAGAGATAAACACCACCACAGACAACCGCACCGCCGCAGCTGGCGCAGACCTCATAATCCTCGCTGTGAAGCCCTGGAAGGTGGAGCACGTGATAGAGGAGCTAAAGCCACACCTGGACTACACACACCAGGCTGTAGCATCAATGGTCGGAGGCCTCGGCATGGCACAACTCATGGAGTGGCTGGCGAAGGGGGAGCAGAGGCGACCCACAGCATATATAATAATACCCAACACCGCCATAGCGACGATGAGTAGCATGACCTTCATCGCCTCATCGCACGCCACCACAGAGCAGGAGAGAGAGCTTGTCGACATCTTTGGTGAGCTGGGCAGGGCGATGCTCATAGAGGAGAGTGCCATGCCCGCGGCAACGTCGCTTGCCTCATGCGGCATAGCCTATGCGCTGCGCTACATACGTGCCGCCATGGAGGGAGGTGTGGAGCTCGGCATACGTGCCGACGACGCCAAACATATAGTTATGCAGACGCTGCGTGGTGCCGTAGATGTGCTCGCAGCAAGCAATGCCCACCCCGAGGCCGAGATAGACCGTGTGACAACACCCGGAGGCCTGACAATAAAGGGACTAAACGCCATGGAGGCAGCAGGCTTCACACACAGCGTGATAGAGGGTCTCCGCGCCTCAACAAAGAGATAGCAACACCACAAAGCGCTTAAGTGTCGGCTGCGAGCTCGAAATGTCGTGCAACTTCGTTCAGAAGGGCTTCGCCAGCATGCCCGCCGTGGGTATCAAGTGGAACTTCGACTAACATCCTCGGCAGTCGCCTACAGCTCCTTTATATATGCTCTGCGGCGCTTATGTTGGATATAGTCGAAGTCAGAGAAGTTAGCCTGACTCTTATGGTTATCCTCGAGGATAGCTGTGGTCTCGACACGCTGGATGCCATACCTCAAGAAGTGGGGCGTCATCTCGTTGAAGATAAGTGCAGTTACACCCTTATCCTGGTAGTCGGGACGCACAGCGATAAGCAACAGGTCGAAGTCCGAGATCCTCTTCGCCTTAAGCGCCTTGAGAAGGTGGTACCAGCCGAAGGGGAAGAGCTTGCCGCCACACTTGCGCAGCGCATCAGAGAGTGATGGCATACCGAGGCCCACAGCCACAATCTCATCTTTGTCGTTGGCAACCATAGTGACGAAGTCGAAATTGAGGATAGGGAAGTACATCTTGCAGTAGTACTGCTTCTGTCGCTGCGTCATAGGCTGATAGTTATACAACTTCTGATACGCAGCATCCAAGACATCGAAGTATGAATAGCCATACCTCTTTCTCAACTCCCTGGAGTTCTTAACCTTCACAACATGTAGTCCACATCGCTGCTCTACAAGCTGCGCAATACGCCTCATGCGTTCTGGGGCCTCGGCAGGTGGCGTGATCTGGTACTCTATCCAGTCGGCCTCCTTACGCAGTCCATAGCGTTCGTAATGGGTAACGTAGTAGGGATAGGTGTAGAGGCTCGCCATAGGAGCATTGTAGTCGAAGCCCTCGAGCAGGAGTCCCTGATGGTCGAAGTCGGTGAAGCCCACAGGACCATTCAGGCAGAGCATACCCTTGCTCCTACCCCACGCAGCAACAGCATCCAACAACGCCTTGAACACGTCGTAGTCGTCGACAAAATCGAACCATCCGAAACGACACTTCTTGACACCCCATGCCTCATTGGCGCGATGGTTGACGATGCCCACGATACGACCGACAATCTTGTCGCCTCGGTAGGCCATATATACCACAAAGTCGCACACCTCGAGTGCGGGGTTACGCTTGGGGTTAAAGGTGTTAAGCTCATCGAAGAATATAGGAGGACAATAGTATGGATTACCCTTGTATAGGTCTATTCCAAATTGTACGAAACGTTTAAGTTCTCGCTTTGTTGTCACCTCTCTGACAACAATATTAGCGTGGTTAGTAGACATAATTGTATCTATGTTAGGCTCTTCTTGGGTCGTAGCGCATCAAAAGACTACCACTCCCCCAGGCTGGGTTGTCGGGCATAAAGTGAGTGGCACCCTCCACCATGCGATAGACGAAGGGGCGTCGTTTGATATATACAAAGATACGAATTATTTTAATTTGTTGTCCTTTTACCCTCAATTTATTCCTAAATATCTACTCATAACGGCACCCAACGCCTATGGCGACGGATAAAAAAAGGAGTGCAACAGCACTCCTTATATCTTGGTATCGGCACCTCATATGGGATTCTCCCTCGGTGCATGGCCACCATATTACTCTGCGAGTCTCACTCGTATGACCTGTGTCATGCAATGTGCTGCGCCATAGCCCTTGATAAGGGTCTCAAGTGGAATCCACTCTACGGTAACACCATGCTCTGTAAGGGCCTCCTGTAGCTCCTCGGACTGATTGCCCACAGCCATGATATGACGTGGTGCGATAGTGAGGAAGTTATTGGCATAGTGCAGCTCGTCTCTCTCGCTGATAGGTATAATGGTGAAGCCCTGCTCCTTGAGGAACTCCACAAAGGGCACATCCTTACGTGTCAGCCTATACTCCTTCTCGCCACTACCACGTGTATATAGATCTACAGTCACCCACTCGGGGTCGCCCTCCTTGGCATGATAACGGCTCTCAACAAGCGTACATAGATCCTTGTCGATAATGTTGAAGTAGGTATCCAGATGCATCTGCATCTGCCACAACTTGTGATCCTTAACCACAGCAACAATATCGTGACCAAAGGCATCAGCCTCCATAATCTGCTCTACAGCCTCCATATTTGTGCGCATACCGCAACCTATATATGAGATATCGCCACCACGGAGGTAGTCGCCACCCTCAAGTCTACCCTCGCCACTAATCGTGAGCAGAGGCTTCACGCCAAGTTGCTCATAGCATAGCGAGATAAGCAGCGTCTCATCTGCACGCTGCACAGAGTTCATCTGGCTGATGATGTGGCCACGGGGCGTTGTTATGCTCTGGTCGCGCGTGAAGTAGAGGTTCATAAGTGGCGAGTGCGTATATACAGCCTCGAAGCCTGTATTTGTCGCCGAGTCATAAAGAGTCACCGTAGGACGAAGCAAGATGCAACGGATAAGGTCGGAACGCGACATCTCGCTGATGACATACGCATGGTACTCTGCCGAGGACTCCGCACTCATATTCGGCATATTCTCAATATTATAGGTGAGGGCATCTGCGGCATATCGACGCAATGTCTCAATAGGCACCTGGTCCAGAAGCTCTCTCACGGTGTATACCTTGATGCCATTCCTCTCAAGAGCTGCGATATAGCCCTCATGCTCCTCACGAGCAGCATCCATATCGAAATAATACTCAAAGAGTCCAGCATATGGGTGTATTACGCCATCGAACAGCTCCTCGCCAGGGGTGTGCATGAGAATAACACTTGCATAGTCCCACTCCGCTACTGGATATACATCCTCCTGCGCATATGTCGATAATGCTCCAAGGATGATCGCCGTGAATGATAAGATTACTCTTTTCATAGCTTTAGTTTTTTTATCATATAAAATGTATTATACAGCGATTTACCGCTTATTCAAATAGATTATCTGCCGTACAAACATAAAAAGGGATCAGTCGTATATCGCACCTGGCAACAACAACTTCAACGGATCCTCTATCTTCTCTTTACGCTTTCCCATACCACAAAGATACAAAACTTTTTTTATTATTTACCCCACCGAAAATCGAGACTGATCCGAATTTACGACTGATCCAAACAAAGCCTCCCTTATCAAAGGGAGGTTTGGAGGGATTGTCTATATATTTACCCCCCCCAACCCCTGGGAGGGGTGAGTGGGGTCGCTACGGGCGAGTCATCGTTGCCAACAATACAAAACGAAAAAAGCAGCCCACTTGGACTGCTTCTTCGTTTTGAGCGGAAAACGAGAGTCTGTCCATCTGCTCTCTACTCTGTATATCAAGCAATTGCCTTTGCCCAGTACTATACTCCCAATTCGAGGGACACTTGGGAGGGTTCGGGGTGTCGTTTTCGAGTCCGACTTTTGCCGTACAAACTTCAGAACTACAGTTGCTTACGACAAATTTACGAATAATTTTTGAATTGACAAAATCGAAGAGAGATGGCCTCTATTTGTAGCCACCTCTCTTCGGTTTACTGAACATTAGCACTCGCCTTCGCTTTGCTATTTCGCTTGTGGGCAATTAGGTTTTGTAGCATCTCCTCACTACTCTTGATTGTGTGAGCACGCAGGCAACGCTTAATCTCCGCAATCTGGTAGTAGTACTTGTTGCCGATGGTGCTGTAGGTGATTTTGCCGGCGCTGCGTAGGCGTTGCAAGGTCTTGTCACAGATGCAGAGATACTCGCATACCGCCTGCCCATCGACCCAATCATCGTCGAGGGAACTTTGCTGCTCTAACTTGGCTTTGCGGATGAACTCATCCATTGCATCAATTTTGCTAATCAACTGCTGAAAAGCGCGGTGTTCGATTGTTAATACTTCCATAGATTTTGATTTTATTTGTTAAACATAAATGTATTGTCTGCGCGATTGAGGTCGCTTCATAAAAAGGATAGTGACATCCAACCGAAAAGGTTGGACAACGACACAAAAAAAGCAGAGGTGTTGCCTCTGCTTAAGTATAATATTACAATGTAGTTGTATTACAATTCGAATGTTTCAACAAAAGTTAAAAGTTTACATGCTTTTGTTGTATGAAACGATAATTGGTCGAATAGCTGGTGGGTATTAAGTTGCTCAATAGCAGCATTCGCATCCAATATGCCGTTTTCATAAAGAGTGATTG
>JAZLCL010000010.1:0-72349 GCA_045614205.1 Alistipes sp.
GTTGCAACTACTTTCTTTGCCATACTTTACCTACTTGTTAAAATTACTTAATCTCACGGTGTAAAGTTACTCGCTTCAAGTAAGGATTGTACTTCTTACGCTCCAAACGGTCGGGAGTATTCTTCTTGTTCTTTGTGGTGACATAGCGTGACATGCCTGCAACGCCACTCTCCTTCTGCTCGGTGCACTCGAGGATTACCTGCACTCTGTTACCTTTCTTTGCCATTTTCTGTTACTTGTTTTTAGTAAACCTTCTTCGCAGCCTTTGCATCGCGGAGTGCTGCAGTAAGACCCTTCTTGTTAATTGTTTTGATGCCAGCAGCTGATACCTTCAAAGTGATCCAGCGGCCCTCCTCCTCCGACCAGAAACGCTTTGTTCTCAAGTTAGGAGAGAACGTACGCTTGGTGCGGATGTGCGAGTGAGAAACATTGTTACCCACCATCGCTACCTTACCAGTGATTTCACAAACTTTCATTGTACTAAATTTTACCTTTCATGCCACCGCGGCACAAAAGCGCACAAAGATACACAATTTTTTTTATTCTGCAAATAGCTGTCCTATGCTTTTCTCTCTAAAAGGGCTAAATAGTAGGGCTGTGGCTCTAAATGATACCACAGCCCGCTATGTTCTATGCTTAAACGCAGTGTTATAGCTTGACAATTAGCTTGTATGGCTCGCCGCCGAGACTAACCTCAAACCTATATACTCCATTTGGTAGCGATATAGTGCCATTCTCATTTGCTGAAAGATCACCTCGACCAACAAGACTCTCTGTGGCGGTGTCATATATCTCTATGTGCATGGCGTTAGAGTTTGCTACGCCTACTTTCTGTGTAGTCTTGTCGTAGTAGAACGTTAGACCATCCGCCATATCTTTGGGTGAGGCCATAACAATGACCTCATCTACATCCTCATTGGATTTCTTACGTACCCACGTCCAACTGTTGGAGTTTTGGCTCTTATAGTATATCCTTATGCGGTCACCCTCCTCAAAAGTCTGGGTTATGGTGCAGTCAACATCATCATAGATGTAACTTCCGGGACTCACTGATACAGTCTCTCCCCATAGCTCCTGCTTCCATACCCCCTCTTCATTACATACAACAAGCTTTATGTCGCCATTGAATGTTCCGACGCCATAGTTTCCAATGCCACCAATTGAGTATGTAAACTCTGTGCCTGGCTGATAGCCTTTAGCTGTGCTCATGATGCCATTATATGCTATTGCACCGTTGCTATAATATAATATTATATTATATGTGTTATGCCTTTGATGATTGATTGCGTAGTAAGTAGCGGTATACGGCAACCTCCTGTGGGTCGCCCATCTCCTTGCCCTCGACATCCGATAGCTTGACGCATAGCTCGATAGGCTGGCGTGAGTTTATCTGACATGACGATAGCTTCATGACGATGTTGCATGAGGCATGGCCTGTGTCGCATGTTAGGTTTGTGCCTATGCCGAACATGCACTTTATACGGCCCTCGCACGCCTTCTTGATCTGCACGCACTTCTCAAAGTTTAGCGAGTCGCTGAAGACGATAGACTTTGTCATAGGGTCGATGCCGAGCTCCTTATATCTGTTTATGGCCGTGTCGATGAAGGCTATAGGGTCGCCCGAGTCGTGGCGTACGCCATCAAAGAGGCAGGCGTGCTTCTTCGAGAAGTTCTTGAAGAATACCTCCGAGCCGAAGCTGTCGGTAAGTGCTGTGCCGAGGTATCCGTCGTATACCTTAACCCAGTCCTCCATGGTTAGGTAGTTGGCCATACGAGGGCCGCCCTTGACTGCTGCGATGAACATGGGCAGTTCATGGGGATATGTACCTATCATCTTCATGTCGAGCTCCATGGCGAGGTGACAGTTGGATGTACCTGTGCAGCCACAAGGGTTGTTCTTGAGGTGCTTTACTACCATGCGCTGCACGTCGTACGAGAAGCGGCGGCGTGTGCCGAAGTCCGAGAAGATGATGCCATTCTCACGTGCTATCTGCTCCTTCTTCTCGAGGCGTTCGATCATAGCCTCGGCATCGTAGCTGTTACGCAGGTGGAAGAGCTCCGATACGGTGGCAAGTATAGGTATCTCATAGAGTGTAACCTTATACATGTAGTCGGTGACGTTTATCTGCAGGTGGTGCTCCTCATCGAGCCATACGTTTATCTTCGAGGCGTCGAAGCGGAAGCCCTTTAGCCACTCGAAGTAGTTCTGTGGTATGTACTTACAGTTTTTTATCATGTACTGGAACTCATCGTCGGATAGTGCTATGCGTTCCAGCGCCTTAAGCTCGGCCTTGAGGTCGTCGAGGAAGTCTTCATCGAAGATGGTCTTGGCGCGATCGTTGAAGGTGAACGTACCGATGGCCTGTGGGTAGAGCTTGAAGTAGGCGTACGATGTGGTGAACTTGTAAAGGTCGGTGTCTAAAATTGAACGTATCATAGTTTAGTAGTTTTATGTCATCTCTTCTTTAGTTCGTCGTAGAGCATCTCTATGGCGTATGCCGAGGCGCGACTTATTATCTGGCCGCGGTCTGTGCCGGCATTACGTAGCTGTGCGCGTGTGCCCTGGGGTGTTGCCACTGCCATCCATACCGTGCCTACAGGCTTTGCCTCGCTGCCTCCTGTGGGTCCTGCGATGCCTGTGGTGGATATGGCATAGTCGGCGTGTGCCACACGGCGTGCTCCCTCGGCCATGGCTATTGCCACCTCCTGGCTCACTGCACCATGCGCCGCTATGAGGTCGGCATCTACGCCCAGGATGTCACACTTCGCCTCGTTAGAGTATGTCACCATGCCCGCCATGAAGTATTGTGATGCTCCAGCCATCGCTGTGAACTTTGAGGCTATGGTGCCTCCCGTGCAACTCTCCGCCACAGCGAGTGTAAGGTTGTTCGACGTGAGTATGTCGTGACATAGCCTCTCGACGGAGGCATCCTCCATGCCCACTATGTTGTCGCCAATGATGGCGTGTAGTCTCTCGAATTGTGCCTCTATCTCGCGCTTTGCGGCCTCACCCTCAACGTCATATGCTGATAGGCGTAGGCGCACGATGTTGGGCGCAGGGAGATAGGCAAGGTGCAGATGGTGGGGTAGTGCCTCCTCCCATGCTGCTATGCGTTCTGCGAGTATAGACTCGGCGATGCCGCGTGTTATAAGGGTTCTGTGCACTATGCTCTTGAGCTCGTAGCGTGCCTTTAGGCGTGGTATGACCTCATCATCCATAAGGTGCTCCATCTCGAAGGGTACACCTGGAAGTGACACAACAACGCCGCCCTGGGGTGTCTCGAACCACATGCCTGGGGCTGTGCCGTGGGCGTTGTGTAGCACGGTGCAGCACTCGGGGAGCATCGCCTGGCCACGGTTTAGCTCCGTGAAGGCTATGCCACGACGTGCCAGGAGTGTTCTCACGTGCTCACCCTCGACGTCGTTGTAGCGTAGCTCGCTATTGAAGATGCGAGCAAGGGTATGCTTCGTAATGTCATCCTTCGTTGGGCCGAGGCCTCCCGTGATTATGGTCACGGTGTTATGCTCCATGGCACTCGTCACAGCCTCGGTTATCGCCTCGGCAGTGTCGCCGATAGATAGCTTCGAGCCTATGGTTATGCCTATAGCATTTAACTTGCGGGCTATAGATGTGCTGTTGGTGTCGACGATCTGACCTATGAGTATCTCGTCGCCTATGGTTATTATTGTGGCTCTCATGACCCTCTGTTATTTGTCGTTGGGTGTTATGGCACATGCTGCATGGCGCAGTAGGCGTAGTCCATTCTCGCGTATGCCGGTGTTTAGTGCTACAAGTGATGCTCCCGCCTCCATCATGCGTCGCACGTCGTCGGGTGTCATCATGCCTCCCGAGCCAATGATGGGGTAGTTATGCTCTGTTCGCTGAGCTATGTAGCGCACAACCTCTATGGCGCGTTCTGTCAGCATGGCGCCTGTCACGGCACCCCCACCTTTGGGTGCCATGTCGCACGAGCCTGCCACAGCCTCTATGCCGTCGAGGGGTGTCTCTATGAGCACCTCTATCACGGTGTCGAGCTCTGCCTGCGATAGGTCGGGCGATATCTTAAGAAGTATAGGGCGGTAGTCGAGCTGTCCGCGGCGGAACTCGAAGAGTGGCTCTATGAGGTCGAGTAGCTCGTGGCGTGTGCGTGGCACATACTGCTTCGAGGCGGTGTTGCACGCCACATTTATCACGAAGAAGTCGACATATTGATACATATTACGGAAGACGCGCAGATACTCCTTCGCTGTGTCGTCTATGTGCGATGCTGTGAGTTTGCCTATGTTGCAGCCTATGACAAGGTCGCGTGTATGCTTCGTGCGCACACGCACATTGTCCAGCACGTGCTCCATGCCACGACTCGGATATCCCGAGTTGTCTATGAGTGAGTCTGCCATGCGTAGTCTCTTTAGGCGTGGGCGTGGTGTGCCAGGCTGTGGGCGTGGTACCACCGAGCCTATCTCAACGAAGCCGAAGCCCGCGGCAGATAGCTCATTGAGCCTATCACCATTGGGGTCGAAGCCCGCGGCGATGCCTATAGGGTTGCGGAAGTGCACACCAAATACCTCGCGTTGCAGTAGCTCATGTTTGGGTGCATGACACACCTTGAGCCACCACTTGCCAGTGGGGATCTTGCCTGCCACCCCCATGAGTGCCATACGCACATTGTGCGCCACCTCTGCGGGCAGCACCCATAACATATTTTGGAATAGTGATCGTCTCATATCGAGGGCGTTTGCCAAATATTATACAAAGATAGTAAATTTTGACAAAATTTACCATGTTAGCTCATAAATAAGATAAGAGTGTATCTAATAGACACACTCTCCCTGCTTGTGGTTATTGCTATGTTAGTCGTTTCTGCCGACCTCTGCTCCTCCCGATGTGTTTATATTTGTGCTTGTGGGGTTACCCGAGTACTCGACGTCGGCACCGCCTGATGCCTGTACCGTGAGGTGCTTCGTGGCGTGAACGTGTGCATCTGCACCACCCGAGGCATCTACAGATACATTTTCGGCTATGAGCTCCTCGAGGTCAGCGTCGGCACCTCCCGAGATGGCTACCGTGAGTGTAGTGCAGTGACCCCTAATCTCGACATCCGCGCCGCCCGATGCTACTATCACTAACTCTTCGGCGGTGCAGTTATGCCACTCCACGTCGCTACCTCCAGAGGCGGCTATGCTGTTAAGGTTATAGGCAGGTATGCGTATCGTGAGCTGCTCTGGGCGTATGGGGCATGACTTCATGCCGAGGTTCAGGGTGTTATCTATGACCTCAACCTCTACGTACTCGAAGATGTCGGTGTTGGTAAGTACGCGCACCTCGCCATGGGGTATTGTCTCGTCGATTATCACATTGAAACCATTCGACACGGCTATGGCTGTGATCTCTTCAGTGGTGGTAATTGTACGCTGCTCGACAGGCCCTTTAGCGGGGCTGCTGATGATGCACGAAGTGAGTGCAAGTAGTGCAAATGATAGTGCTATAGTTCTCATAGTATGTTGGTTTTATTATCTGTTTTTGTTGTTATTGTCCCGATCCAGATCCTATGCGGCTGCGATCGTCAGCCGAGCCGCTCTCCACACTCCTTGCGCGGAACTGCTTGCCCGAGTTGAAGTTGTAGGATATGGAGAACTTTGCTGTGAGTCTATTCCATGGCTGCATGATGGTCATGACGCGGCTGAAGCTATCCTCTGCGATGCGTATTGTCTGTGGTAGTGGGATTATGTTCTGTGCGCCGAGGCTCAATGTTAGTTTGTTGTCGAGCATGCGCTTCTTCAGTGTTACACTCATATTACCCATGTCGTCGAGACGTGTGTTACCAGCCTGTGCACCATGCATATATGAGCCGTCAACCTCGATGAAGAAGTTCTTGGGTAGTGTGAACGACATCTGGGCATTTCCCATGCACATGAAGTTACGACGTATAGGCTCGTCAGGGTATATGCGCTGTCCCATATACATTGCTGTGAGGTTGACGTTTGCCGACCACCAGCGTGTAATCTGGAATGGTAGGTTTACCGAGGCGAAGTAGTTGTTCAGCGTGGGGTAGTTTATGGTCTGTATGATGAGTACCTCGGGGTTTTTGGCATCAGCAAGTGTGGTCTGCTGTATGGCGTTCTGCATGATGCTTATGCCGAGGGTTATGGTGTACTTGTACTTGAGCACTGCGGTAAGCGATACAGAGTTGTTGTATGAGGGCTTGAGGTTGGGGTTGCCACGCTGTATCATATACTCCGATATCTTTGTCTCGTTGGGTGATAGTGCCCAGAACGAGGGGCGAGATATTGTTCGTGAGTACTGCGCCACCATAGAGTATGCGCCATCCTTCGTTAGCATGTATGATACATTGGCATTGGGGAAGAGGTCGAAGTAGTTCTGCTTCACGCTGTTGTCCTTTGCCCTAAACCATGTGTACTCGCCACGAAGACCGCCCACGAGGCTCACCCTGCCGAGAGTTGCCCTGGCAGTGATGTACGCAGCACCTATATTCTCGCTGTAGCCTATGTCGTAGCTCTGCACATCATTGAACATCCATATATCATCCTCGAGGTACTCGTATGTGCCGTTGTTGAGGTTATTGTTGAAGGTGTACTTCGCGCCCGCTGTGATGGTGAGCTTGGGCGATATTATCTTCTCCATGGCCAGTGTCGCCGTGGCAAGCTGATAGCGGCTTAATGATGCGCTGCGGTATGTCGAGTCGCGTAGTATGTCGGGCGTGATGCTGGTGTAGGAGCTGTCGAAGTAGTCGTTGGCACCAGGGGTGTTCGAGAGGGTGTAGTCGCCTATGAGCTTGAGTGTGGAGCCCATGTCGTCGAGCTTGTATATATAGTTCAGCGTTGCCGTTGCCATGTTGGCATCTGTGGTGCCCTTATAGTCACCATCGGTGCGTGTTGTTATGCCCTCGAGTGTGCGGTCTGTCCACGTATCTGTGGTGCTACGCTCTCCCCAGTAGTTGTACTGCACCTCGCCACCTATGCTGTGACGATTGTTGATGTCGTATACCACACCTATGTTTCCGCCAGCCCATGTGGAACTATCGTTCATCTCTGTCTGGGCATCTATTACGGTGCCTGCTGTGTAGTCCGTATGCTCCGATGAGTTGTACGACTGACCATTGATGCCTGCCCACGCACGGCCATAGGCGTTGAGTTTGCCCTGATTGTAGTTTAGTGATATAGAGGGCATTATTCTATATAGGCCCTTTGTTCCCTGCAGTCCGAGAGATGCAGAGCCTATGAGGCCCATGTCGAGACGGCGCTTTGTGGTGATCTTGATTATGCCACCAGAGGATGAGGCGTCATAGTCGGCACCCGACTGGGGTATCACCTCTATGCGCTGTATGTCGTCGGCACGTAGCGAACGTAGGTAGTCCATAAGCTGTGTATCCTCGAGCTTCACCTCGCGGTCGTTGAGGTATATCTTCGAGCCCGATGAGCCGTTTATAGATATCTTGTCATCCTGAATCCATACGCCTGGAGCACTCTTGAGTAGCTCCTCGCCATCCTTGCCTATTGCTACGGGTGAGTTTGCTACATCCACCACAAAGCGATCTGCCTCGCGGCGTATGAGCTGTGCTGTCACTACCACCTCGTCGATTGCTGTGTCGTCACTCTCGAGGATGGTCGTGCCCATGTCAGTCTCTCCTGTGATGCTCACCTGGTGTGTTATGCTCTTATATCCGAGGAAGCTTATGCGTATTGTGTAGTCGCCAGCGGGTACGGCAAGGGTGTAGTCGCCCATGTCGTTCGTTGCGCCACCAGCCACCTGACTGTCGTCTGATAGTGCCACCACCGTGGCATATGCTACCGCCTCGTTGCTGCTGTTTGCCACATGTCCTGTGAGGTTATATCTCTGTGCTACTGCGCTGCCAATTGAGGTTAGGACGAGTAGTAGCGCTGCGGCTATGATACTGCTAATTCTCATACTAATATGTTACTTTTTTTATTGTTCCTGTGGTTGACTGTTGACTACTTACAAAGATAATGATTTTTTAGCTTTGTAAATCATCTTCTAATTACTTTTTTTAATAGCGTCTCTATCTGCTCTTCCTTAACATTATTGATAAATTCTATTACACCTTTAGTAGTGTACTACATAACCAATACACTGCAAATATATCTTCTATTTCTCAAACCACCAAATTTTAAACGGTCTTTTTTTGTTAAATATTGCATACCTATTTATATATAGAATATATGCTGGTTTTGAGTGCTTTTTTTTTGAAAAAGTATGTTCGGGGTGTTGTGAGAATAAAAATAATTACTACCTTTGCAGTGTATTACATAACTAATACGCGTTTTTTTTAAGACTTGCTATGTTATACAAAAAGGTTTTTGGATTATGATTACCACAAAGAATCTGACATTTGGATACTCGTCGACGCGCACTGTTCTTAAGGATATCACGCTTGAGCTTGGCGAGGGTCACATTCACGGTCTACTGGGCTGCAACGGCATAGGCAAGACCACGCTGCTCAAGATAATATGCGGCATCATGCGTCCTACGCACGGTGAGGTGTTGGTAGATGGCATTTTGCCATCATTGCGCGAGCCACAGCTCTTCAGTGAGCTGATGATTATCCCCGAGGAGTTCTCGTTGCCAAACATATCGCTTGAGTGTTATGCCAAGATAACATCGCCACTATATCCTCACTTCGACATGGGTCAGATGCGTGGCTACTGCCAGGAGTTGGGTGTTGATGTTAGCGAGAGGCTACACTCTATGTCTATGGGTCAGCGAAAGAAGGCATACATAGCCTTTGCTCTGGCCTGCAACGTGAAGATGCTGATTATGGATGAGCCGACAAATGGCCTCGACATACCCTCAAAGAGTACCTTCCGCAGGCTTCTTGCGGGCTATGTGGATGATGACCGTATGGTGCTCATCTCTACGCACCAGGTGGCAGATGTAGAGCAGTTGCTCGACAACATAGTCATTCTTGATGGTAAGGGTGTGGCGCTTAATGCTACCACTGCCGAGATATGCCGTAGGCTTAAGTTTGGCAGGGCAACGGAGGATGATGTTGTGCTCTATGCCGAGCGCACCATAGCTGGTGATATGGCGGTGATGGCGAGTGATGGCGAGGCTGACACACAGCTCAACATCGAGCTACTCTTTAATGCTGTGTCGGCAAACCGTGCGGCTATTGTGAAACTTTTTAACCGTTAGAGTCATGGGTAACTTTTCACTTCGTAGGTTGGCGCAGTATGCTCGCTACCACTACACATCGATGCGAAATAACTACATCATGATGTTGCTTGTGATGGTGGGTCTTCCCGCACTCTTTGGCATCATGAATAGTTCCTCTATAGTGGCGAGTGACTGTGTGGGTAGTATATATATATTAGGTGGCATTGCCATCGCCTACCGCCAGACATTCCTGCTGCGCGACCGTAGTAGCCTCATCCTTGAGAACACACTCCCCGTGTCGGCCTCGGAACGCTTCATCTTCATGCTTCTGAACCTCGCGGTGCTATTCCCCTTGTGTAGCATCATCACGGGCGTGCACTCCATACTCATAGTTACACCATTTAGCGATGTGGAGCTCAAATCTGCGTTGATGGAGTTCTATTACGCCTACCTGTCGCACTCGGCACTCTACTTCGCCTCACAGGTGATATCGTCGGTATGCCTCATGCTCAACCTCATTGCGGGTCGTAGACTATTGTTAACATACTTCATCGCCTTTGTTACCTTCATACTTGCCGTATATGGTTTCGTTGAGTTGATAGATGGTGTAGAGGTGAATGTAGAGGTTACGGAGGCGGCAGAGAGTGTGCTGCTGCATCTGCTCTTCATTGTGCCAGCGGTGATATTCTACACTGTGTCGTATGTGTTGTTGCGTCGTCGTCAAGTAAAATGGTAGTATTATGCAGTTTAACGAGGAGAAGCCTATATGGCGTCAGATATACGAGTTAATTGCTATGCGTATACTCTCGGGTGAGTGGCCCGAGCAGCAGCGTATAGTGTCGGTGAGGGAGATGGCGCAGATGGTGGGTGTCAACCCCAATACTGTCATGCGTAGTTATGAACGATTGGAGGGCGACGGCATTATCTACAACCGCCGTGGCATCGGCTTCTTTGTCGCCGAGGGTGCCAAGGATCACATCAAGCAACTTGAGAGGAAGAAGTTTATGGACGAGGAGCTACCCAAACTGCGCGAGAGATTGGTCTTTTTAGGGCTGTCCATAGATGTTGCCGTCAGGGAGTGAGTTGCCTAATGGCCTACAGCCTTTAAGTTTTAGGGGCGGGGTGGTGGCAATAGTGTTGAGATGTGTGAATCAGCGTGATATTATCGCGAGGGTCTACACATCTTTTTTTCCTCTTTTTTTATCGTCGTGTAGTGTTCCGCGTTTTGGAAAAAAATTTGTATCTTTGCCCAATTAAAGTATATGTAAGATTCTAACAGCGTTTATTATGTTAAGTATTCTCTATTATCTCGTGGTTTTGTTGGCGGCAATAGTATTGTACATCGCCACTTTTATCGCCCTTGTGGTGTGCTATCCCTTTGATAAGAAGCGCGTTGTGGTGCATACTATATCGAAGTGGATTACCGACGTATTCTTTGGCTTGCCACCCCATATGAGCCGCGAGGTTATCGGTATGGAGAATATCGACCCCAAGCAGCAGTATGTCATCGTGCTGAACCACAACTCTATGGTCGACATCATGAGCATCTACAACCTGCCTCTTGTCTTCAAGTGGGTATCGAAAAAGGAGGTGTATAAGATACCTATCGTGGGTCGTCTTTTGCTTGCCCATGGCGATATTGTCATCAACCGTGCCAGCGCCAAGGAGGCTATGCAGCTTGTCCACCAGAAGGGTAAGGAGTGGTTGGCAAAGGGTGCCTGCGTATCTATCTTCCCCGAGGGCACACGTTCCAAGGATGGCGAGATACACAACTTCAAGGCTGGTGCCTTCATCCTTGCCAAGGATGCTGGCGTGCCCATCTTGCCTGTGGTGTTGGATGGTACAAACAGGGTAACACGCGGTTGGAAGATGAACTGGCGCAATAAGATTACCATTAAGGTGTTGCCACCGGTGAGCAAGGAGCAGGTGGAGGCTATGTCTGTTAAGGATGTCATGGCCGAGGTTCACGACGATATGGTTGCGGCACTTGCCGAGGTACGCGCTAACAATGCAAAATAGTAGAAGCAATATATGACAGAACAGAATAACACAACAGTAGCCTACGACAAGGACTCCATCGTCACGCTGTCGCCACGTGAGCACATACGCCTACGCCCCGGTATGTATATCGGTAAGCTCGGCGATGGCACACAGGCCGATGATGGTATATATGTACTCCTGAAGGAGGTCGTCGATAACTCTATCGACGAGTTCATCATGGGTGCTGGTAAGCGTATCGAGATTACTATCGAGGGCGATAAGGTGTCGGTGCGCGACTATGGTCGTGGTATCCCTCTCGAGGCACTATCGGATGCTGTGAGCAAGATGAATACGGGTGGTAAGTATGGTGGTGATGCCTTCAAGAAGACTGTGGGTCTGAATGGTGTGGGTGTCAAGGCTGTAAATATGCTCTCGAGTCACTTCCTCGCACGTTCTGTGCGCGACGGCGAGGCACGCACGGTATCCTTCTCGCAGGGTCTCGAGCTTGCTGACCGTAGGGAGAGTGGTGTTACGGACCAGAATGGTACCTATGTGGAGTTTGTTGTCGACAGAGAGGTCTTTGGCGAGTATGCATATAACCTCGAGTTCGTGGAGCAGATGGTCAAGAACTATACGTACCTCAACCTTGGCCTCACGGTGGTGCTCAACGGCAAGCCATATATCTCGAAGAATGGCCTTCTGGACCTTGTGAACGATAACCTCTCGAATGAGCCTTTGTATGCTCCTGTGCACATCTCGGGTGAGGATATAGAGGTCGTTATAACCCATGGCAATGGCTATGGCGAGGCATACTACTCCTTCGTCAACGGCCAGTATACTCCCCAGGGAGGTACGCACCAGGCGGCGTTTCGTGAGGCTGTGGCCAAGACGATCAAGGAGTTCTACCGCAAGGACTATGAGCCTGCCGACATACGCACCTCTATCATCGCGGCTATATCGGTGAGGGTCGATGACCCTATCTTCGAGTCGCAGACGAAGACGAAGCTCGGCTCGAAGGATAAGGAGGCGGGACTAACAATGCGTCAGTTTGTTGGCGACTTCCTCTCTACGAACCTCGATAACTATCTGCATAAGCACCCCGAGACAGCGCAGATACTACAGAAGAAGATTGTGGAGAACGAGAAGGAACGTAAGGCCATCTCGGGAGTGCAGAAGAAGGCGAGGGAGGCGGCAAAGAAGGTGTCGCTGAACAATAAGAAGCTGCGTGACTGCAAGATACACTATACGGATAAGCATGAGCTCGCAGAGGAGACGATGATATTCATCACCGAGGGTAACTCGGCATCGGGCTCTATAACCTCGAGTCGTGATCCACGCACCCAGGCGGTATTCTCGTTGCGCGGTAAGCCGCTTAACTGCTACGGTCTGACGAAGAAGGTGGTATACGAGAATGAGGAGTTCAACCTCTTGCAGGCGGCACTCAACATCGAGGAGGATATGGATAACCTGCGCTATAAAAAGGTCATTATCGCTACGGATGCCGATGTCGACGGCATGCACATACGCCTGTTGTTGACCTCGTTCTTCTTGCAGTTCTTCCCCGACATCATACGTCTGGGTCACCTATATATCCTTCAGACACCGCTGTTCCGTGTGCGTAATAAGAAGGAGACGCACTACTGCTATACGGAGGAGGAACGCCAGATGGCAATAAAGAGGTGTGGCTCGCAGGCCGAGATTACGCGCTTCAAGGGTCTCGGTGAGATATCTGCTGCCGAGTTCAAGGAGTTCATCGGCGAAGGCATGCGTCTGGATAAGGTGCGCCTGACGAAGGATGATCCTATACAGGACCTCCTGGACTTCTATATGGGTAAGAATACGCCCGACCGTAAGGACTTCATCGTGGGTAACCTGCGCGTGGAGGAGGATATTGTTGAAAACTTGAAATTGGTTGACTAATGAAGGATGATAAGGATATAATCGCAGTTGATGATAGCGTTGTTGAGGCTGTGGAGAGTGAGACCGAGGAGGTAGATACGCCCAAGGGTAAATATGGTGCGTTGACCTCTACGGAGGATGGTGTTCGCCGCCTCTCGGGCATGTATAAGAATTGGTTCTTGGACTACGCCTCGTATGTCATCCTCGAACGTGCTGTGCCCCACTTGGCTGACGGTCTAAAGCCTGTGCAGCGCCGCATCCTTCACGCCATGAAGTGCGTCGAGGATGGTAGGTACAATAAGGTTGCCAATGTCGTAGGTCAGGCTATGCAGTACCACCCTCATGGTGATGCCTCAATCAAGGATGCCCTCGTGCAGCTCGGACAGAAGGGTCTGCTCATAGATATGCAGGGTAACTGGGGTAACATCCTCACGGGTGATGAGGCTGCTGCGGCTCGTTATATCGAGGCACGCCTCTCGAAGTTCGCCCTCGATGTTGTCTACAACAAGAAGACTACGGAGTGGATGTTGGCCTATGACGGTAGAAAGGAGGAGCCTGTGACGCTGCCCGTTAAGTTCCCGCTGCTCTTGGCGCAGGGTGCTGATGGTATTGCCGTAGGTCTCGCCTCGAAGATATTGCCCCACAACTTCGTGGAGCTCATCAACGCCTCTATAGCATATCTGCGTGGTGAGGAGTTCCAGCTGTTGCCCGACTTCCAGACGGGAGGTATCATGGATGCCAGCAACTATAACGATGGTCTGCGTGGTGGTGCTGTGAGGGTGCGTGCCCGCATATCGAAGATTGATAAGCGCACGCTTGCCATCACCGAGATACCATACACCACAACGTCGGAGTCTATCAAGGAGTCCATCATCAAGGCTAACGACAAGGGTAAGATAAAGATTAAGAAGGTCGATGACAACACGGCAGAGAGGGTGGAGATCATCATCCAGGTTGCTGCCGACGAGTCGTCGGATAAGACCATAGATGCGCTATATGCCTTCACCGACTGTGAGGTGTCCATCTCGCCTAATGCGTGTGTCATTGTCGACGATAAGCCTGTGTTTATGGGGGTTAGTGACATCTTGCGATACTCTACAGACCACACGAGGGCGTTGCTCGGCAAGGAGTTGCAGATAAAGCTCGACGAGCTCAACGAGGCGTGGCATGCAGCATCACTCGAACGTATCTTCATCGAGAATAAGCTCTACCAGCTTATCGAGGGATGCCGCACACGAGAGGCTGCCTACGAGGCTGTGGATAAGGGTCTCGAGCCCTTCAAGGCGAAGCTACGCAGGGAGGTGACACTCGAGGATGTGCAGAGGCTCACGGAGCTTAAGTTCATCCGCATCTCGCGCTACGACTCGGAGAAGGCCGACAATGAGATAAAGCAGATAGAGAGGGATATAAAGCAGACGAAGCACGACATAGACCACCTTACGGAGTATGCCATTGCCTACTTCGAACGTATCCTTGCGAAGTATGGCGAGGGTAAGTCTCGCCGCACGGAGATTAGGGAGTTCGACACCATCGAGGCGTGGAAGGTGGCATCGTCGAATGCCAAGCTCTATGTAGATAGGGCAGAGGGCTTCTTCGGCTATGGCAAGAGCATGAAGGACTCGGAGTTTGTGTGCGACTGCTCGAACCTCGACGATGTGATTATCATCTTGAAGGATGGTAGATATAAGATTACGAAGATCTCGGAGAAGGCATTCTTCGATAAGGGTATATATTATATAGGTATATATAAGCGTAACGACGAACGCACTATATATAATATGCTCTACCGCGATGGTCGTGGTGGCGCCATCATGATGAAGCGTTGCGCCATTAAGTCCGTGACACGCGATAAGGAGTACGACCTTACGAAGGGCACGGCCAAGAGTGAACTTCTCTACCTCTCTGTTAACCCTAACGGTGAGGCGGAGGTGCTCAAGATATACTTACGCCCACGTGCACGTCTCAAGAAGTGCATCATAGACCTCGACCTTGCAACCCTCGCTATCAAGGGTCGTCAGAGTGTCGGTAACCTCGTTACGCGCTATCCTATAAATAAGATTGTGCTTAAGGAGAGGGGTGCCTCGACCCTGGGTGGCCAGAACATATGGTACGACGAGGATGTACGTAGGCTCAACACTGATGGTCGTGGTATGCTCCTTGGCGAGTTCAAGGGCGACGATAAGCTCGTCGTGTGGACGGCGAAGAACCAATACTACATCACGGGCTACGATGTGCAGCAGCACTTCCCCGACGACACCATCCGTGTGGAGAGATATGTAGAGGGTAGGGTATATGCAGTGTGCTACTACGATGGCGAGCAGAACTACTACTACATGAAGCGCTTCGAACTCGAGACGGGCGATAAGACGCAGTTCTTCTTGGAGGAGGGTGCTCCTATGCGCTTTGTTGCCATGACGGCGGTGCGTGGTGCCAAGCTCGAGATTGTCTTTGGTGGCCAGCATGAGCAGCGTGCTACAGAGATTGTTGAGGTCGATGAGTTCATCGCCACGAAGAGCCATAGGGCCAAGGGTAAGCGCCTCACAACGTACGAGGTTGCTACGCTGCGCTTCATAGAGCCCGAGGTTACGGAGGATGAGGCGTTGGAGGATGAGGATATGCTCGGCGACGAGGCTATCGACGATGTCGAGGCGTTGGATGTTGAGGATATCATGGGTGATGACATCAAGGCAGAGCCTGGTGTCGACTATAGCCAGCGCATAGATGACGAGGCTATACTCTCGGCATCGCAGTTGGATCTATTCTAATGTGAGGTATGATCGTCTTCTTGGTGGGATATGCAGGCTCGGGTAAGAGCTCGTTGGGTAAGCGTCTGGCACGTCGTCTCGGTGTGCGCTTTGTGGATACGGATAAGGCTGTGGAGCAGAGTGTTGGTGCCTCTATTGCCGACATCTTCCACTACGAGGGTGAGGAGTACTTCCGCATCGCTGAACGTGGTGCTGTGGAGGCTCTGGCTAACGAGGGCATAGACATGGTCGTAGCTACGGGCGGCGGACTACCCACGTGGCGCGATAACATGGAGTGGCTCACGCGGTGTGGTATAGTGGTCTATCTGCGTCGTAGCCCCGAGCAGATATTGTCACGTCTTACGGAGCATGGCAGAAATAAGCGCCCTATGTTTAGAGGCAAGAGTGACGATGAGTTGCTCACATTCATGAAGGAGCAGATGTCGCAGCGCGAGAGGTACTACGCCATGGCACACTACGCCGTGGAGTGTACGTCGATGAGTGATGACGAGGCTGTGGAGTATATAGTAAACAGGTTGTAGGAATGAATAATGCACCCATAGGAGTCTACGATTCGGGCTTTGGTGGCCTCTCGGTGTGGCGTGAGCTATATAGGCACTTGCCACATGAGTCGTTACTGTACCTTGGCGATGGCAAGAACTGCCCCTATGGTGGTAGGGCGAGGGAGGAGATAGAGTCCTTCGCTGTTGCTGCCGTAGAACGTCTTGTTGAGGAGGGTGTTAAGATGGTCGTTGTGGGGTGTAACACTGCTACCACGGCGGCTATTGCCCATCTTCGCGACCGATGGCCCGAGATGCCTATTGTTGGCCTCGAGCCCGCTGTCAAGCCTGCGTGCATGACCACGCAGAAGCGACGCATCGCGGTGCTTGCCACGGAGCATAGTCTGCGTAGCGAGATGTTCCTCTCTACGGCACAACGCTATGCCGAGGATGTGGAGGTCATAAAGGTTGTTGGCGAGGGCTTCGTGGATATCGTGGAACGAGGCATGGAGGCTACGGATGAGGCGCGCGAGGCTGTGCGTCGTGTTGTCGAGCCACTGCTTGCCAAGGATATAGATAAGATAGTGTTAGGATGCACCCACTACCCCTTCCTCACGCCACATGTTGAGAGTGTTGTGCGTGGTTGTGGTATTGATGTCATAGACTCGGGTGAGGCTGTGGCACGACGTGTGGCATGGCTGCTGGAACGCTACGATATGGCGAGTGATGGTAGTGAGGGTGCGCAGTATAGGTTTATGAGCTTCGCCGACGAGAAGTATAGGATGAGGCTCGAGAGCCGTGCTCGGGCGATAATGGCTGCCGAGCAGGGCATAAGATAGTTTGGTTTAACGTGGTATATGCCACATTAAGAGTATATTACGTATGGCAAAGGATAAGAATAGTAAGGTTGAGGCTTCTGCTGTGGATGCTGCCACGGGCGATGCTCCACTATCTACGAAGGATAATGTACGCCTCATTGCGGGCTTCATCCTCATGCTCATTGCAGCCTTCATCTTCTGCTCCATAGCCTCGTATCTCTTCTACTGGAAGGACGATATGAGTGCGTTGCAGGAGGTGGGTAAGCCTATGAGCAACCCACAGTTCTACAACATCTGTGGCCAGGGTGGTGCCAAGGTTGCTAATGGCCTTGTTGGCGGGGGCTTCGGTCTCTTTGCCCTTGTCATACCCCTTGTCATTGGTGTCATCGGCTGGCGTCTATTCCGCTATAAGCCGCTGCACCTGCATAAGTTCTTGCTCATCTTCACGCTTGTGCTGCTCCTCGGCTCGCTAACCTTCGGTTACATATTCACCGATAGCTGGGGAGTCTTTGGCTCGGGCCTCGGTGGCCGCTATGGCATACTCATTAACGAGTCGTTGCGTAGCATAGCGGGCGTCATAGGTACACTGCTCATTATCATCGCCGGATGGATACTCACGGGTCTGCTCATCAACCGCAACTTCTTGCATGTGGTCGATAATGCTGGTACACAGGTCGCTGGCGGCATATCGAATGCTACACGCCGTGCCTTCAAGCGCCTTAACCGTAAGGGCGAGGAGGTAGATGCGGAGGCTGTGGATGCCGATGCGGATAGTGCCGACGAGGAGTATGAGGAGGTGGCAGATGAGCCTACAGAGAGGGATACTGCTGTCGCGATGCCGCTACGTGTTACGGAGGAGGTGGCAGATGAGGAGCCTATGTTTGTCACCATGCCATGCGATGAGGAGAGTGAGGCAGAGGGTAGTGACGCTACTGCGGAGGATGCTCCAGTGACACCTATGGAGGTGGATAAACTTCTCGGCGTTGAGAGTGATATGGTGGCGGTGGCTGATGAGGAGGCCGCTGCGGAGGCCGCTGCAAAGGAGGATGGCCTTGTAATCACCGTTGTGCATAATAGGGTTAAGAAGGTGGATGAAGATGGCATAGAGAATGACCTCTACGATCCACTCTTGGACCTTGCGCACTACACACCACCAACGCCACAACTCCTTGTAGACTATAAGGTTGTGGATGCCATAAATGAGGATGAGATATTCCAGAATAAGGAACGCATACGCCAGACGTTGCTCCACTTCCACATCCCCATCATCAGCATGACGGCCACCGTGGGTCCTACAGTCACGCTGTATGAGATTGTCCAGGAGCCAGGCGTTAAGATTGCCCGCATCCAGGGTCTCGAGGATGACATAGCGCAGAACCTCAAGGCCGAGAAGGTGCGTATCATAGCCCCCATACCAGGCAAGGGTACTGTGGGTATCGAGGTGCCTAACCAGACCAAGCAGACGGTATCTATGCGTTCGGCGATATGCTCCGAGGAGTTCCAGTCGTCGAAGGCGGAGCTGCCCATCGTCATCGGCCGCACCATCCAGAATGAGAACTACACGTTCGACCTCGCGAAGCTCCCTCACCTTCTTGTTGCCGGTGCTACAGGACAGGGTAAGTCGGTGGGTCTCAATGCCATCATCACCTCGTTGCTCTATCGCAAGCACCCTGCGGAGCTCAAGTTCGTGCTCATAGACCCCAAGATGGTGGAGTTCTCGCTGTACAATAAGCTCGAGAAGCACTTCTTGGCGAAGATGGAGTCGGAAGATGAGTCTATAGTTACTGACCCTCGCAAGGCGGTATATACGCTTAACTCGCTATGTACGGAGATGGCAGCACGCCTCGAGCTATGTAAGAGGGCTGCGGCGAAGAACATCGTGGAGTATAACGAGAAGTTTGTTGCCCGCAGGCTAAACCCCGAGAATGGTCATAGATACTTGCCATATATCGTTGTTGTGATAGATGAGTTTGCCGACCTTATCATGACGGCAAAGGAGGTTGAGGCCCCTGTGATGCGTCTTGCGCAGAAGGCACGTGCCGTGGGTATACACCTCATTGTGGCTACGCAGCGCCCTGATGTAAAGGTCATTACGGGTGGTATCAAGGCCAACTTCCCCGCACGTATTGCCTTCCGTGTTATGCAGATGACCGACTCGCGCACCATCATCGACCAGCCGGGTGCCAACCAGCTCATCGGCCGTGGCGATATGTTGTTCCTATCGGGTGGCGTGCCTATACGTATACAGTGTGCCTTTGTCGACACTCCCGAGGTGGAACGCATAGTGGAGCATATTGGCAAGCAGCAGGGTTACTGCTCGGCATACAACCTCCCCGACTACTCGCCCGAGAGTGGTGCCGATATGCCTATGATGGGTAGCGAGGAGAGTGATGCCCCACAGAAGTATGACGCCAAGTTTGGTGAGATAGCACGTGCTGCGGTGACAAATGGCGTGATATCTACATCTATGATACAGCGTAACTTCGAGGTGGGCTTCAACCGTGCCGGTCGCATCATGTTGCAGCTCGAACGTGCTGGCATCGTGGGCCCACAGATAGGCTCGAAGTCACGCGAGATAAAGTTCTACGACTTGCCGTCGCTGGAGGCGAAGTTGCAGGATCTCGGAGTATCATAACATATTGATTAAGAGTATGAAAAGAGTTATATGTGCGCTTTTGCTCCTCATGCTGTCGTTGCCTGCCATGGCGCAGACCACAGCTCGTGAGTGGCTCGATAGGCTCGATGCGTCGCTGGGCGCACGCTATGCCATGCAGCTATATGTTGCCCTCGGCGAGGTACGCAACGTGGCCGACCAGTTTAGTGGTTACTTCATCGTCGATGGCGATGCCTACTACATGAACCTCGGCACTATGGAGGTGTATAGCGACGGCAAGCTGCGCTATGAGGTAAACAACGAACGTAAGGAGGTGACAGAGGATAGGGTAAACCTCGAGGCTGTCGACCTACTCTCTAACCCTACACGTGCCTTCGACTTTGTGGATGAGGAGTATGACGTGAGGGTTGTCTCTACAACGAGTGGTGGTGCTACGCTGGAGCTTAAGCCCAAGAGTGCCGACCTGGGCATTACGGCTATACTACTCACGTTGCAGCGTGGTGGTGGGGGTGTTATACCCACGGCAATACGCTACGACTATGAGGGTGACGAGATACGTATAGAGCTCACTATGGTCGATGCAACGTCGGCACCCATGCCACGCTGGGATGCCAAGAGCTACCGTGCCTACGACATAGTGTCATTCCTATAATTAACTAATCTATAGAACTAAAGATGATTAAAAAGTACCTTTTTGTTATACTTGCTGCGGTTGTTGCCGTGGGCTGTAATGTTGATGAAGATTCTCATGACTCTTCTGTTATAACCGTTGTCGAGCAGTTTGAGGCTCCAATCTCTGGTGATGAGGCATACGTATATGGCTATAAGAGTGGTGATTTGGAGTTCCAATACTTCGTTGATGAGGAGTTCGGATACTGGGGAGGCTTTGCGCAGTCTGCGTCGTACGATATGGCTGATGGCACATACGTCAACCAGTATAGTGTATATAACGCCGCTGCGGCATCGGGCGATAGCTACCTCTTGTACTACTATGATAGCTACAATGCGCCATGCGACATATTGTGTAACTATGATGCAGAGTACGCCTTTGACTCTGTGCGCCTGAACCTTACCACCTATACCTATAAGTCTATCACCGAGGAGGATGTGAACACCTATGCTCGCGTCTTCACCGATGGCGACTTCCTCAAGGTTACCTTCACAGCCATCTATGAGGATATGACGGTGGGTAATAGCGTAGATTGCTATGTCGTTGACTACCGCGATGGTAAGCGTTTTGTGGCAACAGAGTGGGATAAGTTTGACCTCTCGGCATTGCAGGGTGAACTTGCGGGTGTGCGTGTTACCATCGAGACATCTGACGTTGGCGAGTGGGGCGCTAACACACCACTATATGTATGCCTCGATGACCTCACATACACCTATAAGATGAAGAGAAATTAGCTCTATGTAGGTAGTCTAATAAGTCTAAAGAGTGGGGTTGTCCGACAGGTGTGTTGGATGACCCCTATTGTTTAACCTCTGTTATGGTCGCTTCACCGCCATGTTGTGTCGTTTG
This sequence comes from Alistipes sp., assembly GCA_045614205.1. GTDB lineage: Bacteria > Bacteroidota > Bacteroidia > Bacteroidales > Rikenellaceae > Alistipes. The sequence goes on from JAZLCL010000010.1 coordinate 21,208, forward strand.
GCATGGCGTGTAGCTGTCATTTAGGTGTCGGTGTGCTAACTTTGTTATACAAACATTAAAACATTAGCACTATGAGACATCTTATCACACTACTGCTTGTTGCCCTTGCAACTATGGGCGTGGCATATGCCCAGGAGCCATTCACCGTCTACTGCAAGCTCTACGGAGCATCCTACTCGCTGATAGACTACGGCCAGGAGACGCTGCGTAAGAACACCCTTGTGGATGAGCAGGGACAGGCCATCTACTTCAACTCCGTAATCGGGGCTATGAACTATATGGCGGCACGTGGCTGGCGCTATGTAGACTCTATCGTGGAGCACTCCCAGTCACTCATGGACCCACAGCGACACACAGTGAGTCAGTATCTTATCTTTAGTAAGGAGGTCACATCACTCGAGCATGTTGACTATGGCATTACCACGCGCCTGACATACGGCGACGAGGAGTAGCTGCCCACATAGGTAGTTTAAGGAGATTGGGGAGTTTAAGGAGGAGAGAGACTTTACCGACTTATCTGCATGGTCCCTCCCTAAATTCCCTAATTTCTCTATATTCACTAATGACTACACATCTTTTTTTCTTTGACGCAACCTGTCAAAATATAGCTGTTACTTTGCACTCGGAAACAAGTGATAACCTAAAACAACAGAGATATGGGACTCAACTACACGATAAACTGCCGACACTGTGGTCACCACACCGAGTTGCACACAACAACAAACCGCCGCACGATGCATATTGCTGGCGAACGCCTTGCCGACCACGTAGATACAGAGTGCGCAATACGTTGCCCAATATGCCGTTCACGACTTAACAATACGGAGGCAGACTTCCGTGCGCAGGTGACAATACGCCTCGAGGCATAACAAATGCTTATAGCACCATAGATAAAAAGTCTAGACTATATTTCTCGGTTTAAGAAAAAAATAGTAACTTTGAAAGTGTTTTTAAGAAATATGGTAATTGTAAATATAGTGAACTATGAATAAGATAGATATTGGCAGTTTGATTCCAGACTTTAAGTCGGTTACACAGGAGGGCACTGAGTTCGGCCTCGACAACCTTAAGGGCTCACCAACGGTGTTGTACTTCTATCCCAAGGATAACACCTCGGGATGCACACTCGAGGCAAAGAGCTTGCGCGATGGCAAGGAGGAGTTGTTGAGACGTGGATATAAGATTGTGGGCGTTAGTCCTGACTCGGTTAAGTCGCACCAGAACTTCTGCGCGAAGCATGAGCTTAACTTCACGCTGCTTGCCGACACCGACCACTCGTTGGCAGAGGCCATGGGCGTGTGGCAGCTTAAGAAGATGTGCGGCAGAGAGTATATGGGCATTGTGCGCACGACATACCTCTTGGATGAGGAGGCACGCGTGACACATATAATCAAGAAGGTCGATACGAAGGACTCCTATGGCCAGATTATCAAGCTTTTGGATAAGTAATATAAACGAAAAAAGGATATAGATATGTCAGAGAAAGTACAGGTTAATGCCGACAAGCTGAAGGTGCTATCGGCGGTTATGGATAAGATTGAGAAGGACTTCGGTAAGGGTTCTATCATGCGTATGTCGAGTGAGACGGTGGCGGATGTGCCTGTGATACCTACAGGCTCTATAACCCTCGATGTGGCTCTCGGCGTGGGTGGCTATCCCAAGGGTCGTGTCATTGAGATTTTTGGTCCAGAGTCGTCAGGTAAGACAACGCTGGCTATACATGCCATTGCCGAGGCACAGAAGGCTGGTGGTATCGCAGCCTTCATAGATGCGGAGCACGCCTTCGACAGCTACTATGCACAGAAACTCGGCGTGGATGTAGACAACCTCCTCGTGTCGCAGCCCGACAATGGTGAGCAGGCACTCGAGATTGCTGACACGCTGATACGTTCCAGTGCCATCGACATCATCGTCATCGACTCTGTGGCGGCACTAACGCCCAAGGCGGAGATTGAGGGCGACATGGGAGACTCGAAGATGGGCCTCCAGGCACGCCTCATGTCGCAGGCGTTGCGTAAGCTCACAGCATCTATATCGAAGACAAAGACGGTATGTATCTTCATCAACCAGCTGCGCGACAAGATTGGCGTGGTATATGGTAACCCAGAGACAACGACGGGTGGTAACGCCTTGAAGTTCTACGCCAGCGTGCGTATCGACATACGTCGTGCCTCGGTGATTAAGGATGGCGAGGAGCAGCTCGGCACACGCACCAAGGTTAAGGTTGTGAAGAACAAGGTGGCACCTCCATTCAAGAAGGCGGAGTTCGACATCATGTTCGGCGAGGGTATCTCGAAGATGGGTGAGATCATTGACCTCGGCGTAGACTACGAGATTATCCGTAAGTCGGGCTCATGGTTCTCGTATGGCGACAAGAAGATAGGCCAGGGCCGTGATGCTGTGAAGGAGGCATTGAAGAACGACCCTGCGCTGATGGAGGAGATAGAGCTTCGTGTGCGCGAGGCTATGAACGAGGAACGCAACAACAGATAGTATAGAGAGGCTATCATACTACACCCGAACACGACTGCCCATGAGGTAGTCGTGCTTCGGCGTATATATTGCTACATGAGGAGTATTACAACTAAAGAGTGATGTTATGGAGTACACCCACGAGGATGAAGTGTTGATTGAGGCGAAGTGGCAGGAGCTTGTTGAGGCGTGCCACAAGGCAAAGGTGTTCCGCAGAGAGGATGACTTCCAGTTTGTGCGCCGTGCTTTCTTCTTGGCGAAGGAGGCACATAAGGGTGTGCGTCGTCGTTCGGGTGAGCCATACATAATACACCCTATAGAGGTTGCTCTTATCGCCGTACGCGAGATAGGCCTCGGCAAGAAGTCGGTGGTGGCGGCGCTGCTGCACGACGTGGTGGAGGATACGGAGTATACCGTGGAGGATATATCGCGTATCTTCAGCCCCAAGATTGCATACATGGTCGATGGACTAACCAAGATGGCGGGGGTCTTCAATGCCGACACATCAGAGCAGGCGGAGTACTTCCGTAAGGTGCTCCTCACACTGTCCGACGATGTGCGTGTTATCATCATCAAGATTGCCGACCGCCTGCATAACATGCGCACGCTGGGTGCCATGCCACACCATAAGCAGATAAAGATTACGAGTGAGACCATCTACCTCTTCGTACCCCTTGCCTACCGCCTCGGACTACACGCCATAAAGAGTGAGCTCGAGGATCTGTGTATGAAGTATCGCTTCCCCGAGGAGTATGCCACTATACAACGACAGATAGACGATACGCGCAGGGAACGTGACGACTATATAGAACGCTTCATGGCGCCTATACGCGAGGTGCTTGACCGCAATGGCTTCCAGTATGAGATGACGGCACGTGTGAAGAGCATATACTCGATATGGAATAAGATGCGCCGTAAGGAGATACCCTTCGAGGAGATATACGACCTCTTTGCCATACGCATAGTCTTCAAGACGCTGCCCTTCCCCTCGGAGAAGACGCAGTGCTGGCAGGTATACTCGTGTATCACCGACATATATACGCCCAAGCCCGATAGACTGCGTGACTGGATAAGCATCCCCAAGTCGAACGGCTACGAGGCGCTACACTCCACTGTCATGGGCCCCGATGGCATATGGGTGGAGGTACAGGTGCGCACAGAACGTATGGACGACATTGCGGAACGTGGCTTCGCAGCACACTGGAAGTATAAGCACGCCTCCATCGCCAAGGAGGAGGATGGTTTGGATAAGTGGCTCAAGAGGGTGCGTGAGGCGTTGAGCAGCCCTACGGAGAATGCCCTCGAGTTCCTCGATAACTTCAAGCTGTCGTTGTATACCAGCGATATCGTCGTCTTCACGCCCAAGGGCCAGGCACACTCGCTGCCCTATGGTGTCACGGCGCTGGACTTCGCATACGAGATACACACCAACATAGGCAACCACGCCATAGGTGCCAAGATAAACCATAGGATTATGCCCGTCACGGCACGCCTCAATAGTGGCGACCAGGTGGAGATAATCACTGCCGAGGCGGCACGCCCCAAGACCGAGTGGCTCGATGCTGTGGTGACGAGCAAGGCGCGTCAGGCAATACAGGACTTCCTCAAGGGAGAGAGACAGGATAACATAGAGTATGGCATGCGTCTGTTGGAGAAGAGCCTCGCAGAGCATAATGTCACGTTGAGTGGTAGGGTGCTACGCAAGCTCATGCCAGCATACGACTGCAAGAATAAGGATGAGCTATATAGTAAGATTGGCGCGGGCATCGTGAAGCTCGACAACCTGGGTAAGCTCCTCAAGGAGAACTCATCGAAGAAGATTCTAAAGTTCTGGAAGCTGCTGCTGCCGGGTAGTAGTAATGCCGAGGATGCGGATGTAGATATCGACGACGAGGCAGCCACGCTTGACGACACGGCTATGGATGAGAGTGCTGATCCCGAGTTTATCATGGCAGAGTGTTGCGAGCCTATACCTGGCGATAAGGTCGTGGGGTATAGGGATCCCGAGAGTGGCAAGATCGTGGTGCATAAGTCTACGTGCGATAGGCTCATCAAGCTCGCAGCGCAGCATGGCGACAACATCATCAAGGAGGATATAAAGTGGTCGCAGCATAAGGCTGTGTCGTACCTCGCCTCCGTGGAGATTAGGGGCATAGACCGCCCAGGCATCGTCATGGACATCACACGCCTTATAACGCTTGACTTCCGCATCAATATGCGTGCTATCAGTGTGCAGTCACACGACGGTATATTTGAGGGCACGGTGAGCCTCTATGTTAGGGATATTGAGGCGCTGAATGTGTTGCTCGACAACCTGCGTGCCATCAAGGGCGTGGACAGCGTCAAACGTCTGCTGAACACCTGATGAGTGGATGTTGGCGGTTTGTGCAAGCCCTTATAAGAGTTATTATGGCCACATGAGCTAAAAGTCTTTTATGGTTTTTTTGTCTCTTGCTCCAGATTGCGAAAAATCCTTCGCACTTCGTTATGCAGAGCTTTAAGCTATCGCTTGAGAGTATGACGGCGGATGATGCTTACAGAGCAACGATAGATAGAAGGTGAGGGGTAGTGAGCACGGGATGTGGAGTGATAGAGTAGAGAGTAAAAGTAATATTATATATAACTACTAATTTATAGAGAGAGCTATGGCTACAATTTTTTCACGTATCGTAGCGGGGGAGATTCCCTGCTATAAGGTTGCGGAGAACGACAAGTTCTTTGCGTTCCTCGACATCGCACCATTGGCCAAGGGCCACACGTTGGTCATCCCAAAGCGCGAGGTTGACTACTTCTACGACCTGGAGGACAACGAGCTCCAGGAGATGATTGTTTTTGCGAAGAGTATTGCGAAGAAAATTCAGGCAACTACAGCGTGCAAGAAGGTCGCAACGGTGGTTTTGGGCCTCGAAGTGCCCCATGCACACATCCATTTGGTGCCTATGAACACCGAAAATGACGTAGATTTCAAGAGGGAGAAGCTATCTCTAACCCCAGATGAGTTCGCAGAAATAGCAAAGTCGCTGCAGTAAACAACGCTGTTGATAACTTGTAAGTTATTGAACAATAGGGTGGTGGAAGTTATTAACATTCCACTGCCCTTTATTATTTAACATAATATTCTCTTGCTACGTATCGCACACCATTTTCTGCTTTGTGGCGTATAATTCGCAGATATTTTCGCATTATTTCACGCCCTTGCATTACAAATGTAACACACATACATCTGTAACATCTGCTACATCTGTACAATTGTATAAATGTATGTAGCTGTTTACAACTGTTAATTGTTACAAAAGTTAAATCGTTGTTACAAGTAAACACCATCTATTTTCGGGCTAAAATCACTGAATTTACATATTGAACTTTATTTTTTACACATCATAAAATGAGACGGTTACGTTATTTATGTGTTGCGATATATAGTTAAATAGCCGATATATGCCCTATTTGATATATCTCATGTAGATATGATATATAATAATATGTAAATACCTGTATTATAGGTGTTATGTATTTTTCACATCAACCATATTGTATGTCGTTTGATTTTTGTAATTTAACCATAACGCAGCGTGTTACAAATGTAATAGTTATCAACAGTTATGAACACGTTACTTTTGTAAAATAAATTTGCTTTACAAAATTAAAGTTTGTATATTTGTAAAAAATATAGATTATGGGTGAAAAACTCGAATTTTTGATAAAGCAGAAGCGATTAACGACGACTTCATTCGCCAGGATGCTCGATGTGCAGCCCTCGGGAATATCGCATATCATATCTGGAAGGAACAAACCGAGCTTCGATTTGGTTGTAAAAATCCTTAAGCTCTTCCCTGATGTAAACCCCGATTGGCTGTTGCTCGACGACGAGAATGTGTGGCGTGAGGCGGAATCTGGTGAGTCGCTGTTTGGTGCTATGGGTGCTGATAACACCACTACCCCTGGTGGTCATGTTGCGACCATGTCGGCTGCTATGGCGTCGGATGTGGCGTCTGATGGATTGTTTGCCGAGGGGCGTGCTGGAGTGCCCACCACAACGCAGATGGCTGATGTGGGAGCATCTGCTATGGGTGTGCCATTTGCTACTGCTGCGGGCAAGAGTGTGGAGAGGATCATCGTGCTCTATAGCGATAAGTCGTTTGACAGCTACTCGCCAACAAAGCGTTGATGCCTCCGTAAAAACAGAGTAATATATTCTTTTTAGATGTTGTGTAGGCGCTGCCCATTGGGTGGCGTTTACTTGTTTTGGGCGTGGGATGTCTCTAACCTTTCTGCCCCTTGTGACCCTTTGTGACCTTTTTCATTGTCGGGTACCAAAGGGCATAAAACGTCATAAAAGGGCATAAAAGGTGGGCGTTGACGCGGACTTGTCTCTCTGTCTCTCTGTCTCTCTGTCTCTCTCTCTGTCTCTGTCTCTTGGTCTTCTACCTTCGCTGCTCGAGGAGCTTCTGGAGCTCGTACATCCTATCTCGATGCTTCACGGCCTCGGTGAAGTTCAAGGTCTTGGCTGCCTCCTCCATAGCTGTGCGTGCCTCTGCTATCAGTCTCTCGATGTTCTCCTCAAGCACTGTGGGTGCATCCTCTCGAGTTGAGGTATTGGCTGTAAGGCCGTTGCTTGTGGTGGTGTATGGTGCCATATCCTCGGCTACGATGGTGGCCCCTGTGGGGCTCTCTGGGCGCGTATGTTGCTTGGCCATGCCACGGGCCATAATGTCGTCGTTGAAGGCCTGGATGCTCCTATTTGCCTCATCACGGGCACTATTTGTCCTCTCGGCAAGGAGTGTGCTCTGTCCTGTGCCACTCTTCTTTGCACTGCGGGGTAGTAGGCCGTTGGCGTAGTTGTAGTCCACCTGTGCTGTGCGCCTCTTGTTGCTCTCGACGATGGAGTCGCGTAGGGCGTCGGTGACGTAGTTGCCGTAGAGGATGACCTTGCCGTTTCTATGGCGGGCACCACGGCCAGCAATCTGTGTGATTGAGCGCACGTTACGCAGGAAGCCCTGCTTGTCGGCGTCGAAGATAACGACGAGGGCCACCTCTGGAAGGTCTATACCCTCGCGTAGGAGGTTTACTCCCACGATAACATCTATGCGGCCTTCGCGTAGATCCTCGAGGATCTCGATGCGGTTGAGGGTCTCGACATCGGAGTGTATATATCTGTTGCTCACGCCTATGCGGTCGAGGTATCGCGACATCTCCTCGGCATTACGCTTCGAGATAGTCGTTATGATGACCTTCTCGCCACGCTTGATGGTGGCATTAACCCTGTCTACCATGTCGTCTATCTGGTTCTTCTCGACATGTAGCTCGAGTGCTGGGTCGATGATGTGTGTAGGGCGTATTAGCTGCTTGACGACACCTCCCATGCTCGTAGTCTCCTCATACTCTGCGGGTGTTGCGCTGACATATATTATGTTGCGTGCGAGGCTCTCGAACTCCTCGAAGTGCAGAGGTCTGTTGTCGAGGGCTGCGGGGAGGCGGAAGCCATAGTCTACGAGGTTCTGCTTGCGTGCCTTGTCACCTCCCGACATGCCACGTATCTGTGGTACGGTGACATGGCTCTCATCTACCACCACCACGCTATCCTCGGGGAAGTAGTCGAGGAGGCAGAAGGGGCGTGAGCCGGGGCTGCGGCCGTCGAAGTAACGAGAGTAGTTCTCGATGCCGGAGCAGTAGCCTAGCTCGTTGATCATCTCCAGGTCGTACTCCACGCGCTGCTTTATGCGCTGTGCCTCTACGTCGCGCTGCTCGGCGTCGAAGTAGGCTATCTGCTTATCGAGGTCGTGGCGTATCTCCTCGATGGCGTTTACCACCTTCTGGCTTGTCGTTATGAAGAGGTTGCTGGGGTATATCTTGAGTGTTGTGAGGCTGCCGAGGCGCTGTCCTGTGTCGGGGTCGAGTTGGTGTATAGACTCCACCTCCTTGTCGAAGAAGGTGACCCTGTAGCACTGCGTGCCGTACTCGCCGTAGGAGGTCATGATGTCTATTATCTCGCCATTTACGCGGAACGTAGAGGGCTCGAGCTTGCTCTCAACACGTGTGTAGAGTATCGACACGAGGCTCTGTAGCAGCTCCTTACGCTTATACTCCTTGTTCACCTCTATCTCGACGGCCATATTACGGAAGTCGTCGGGGTTGCCGCAGCCATATATGCACGACACGCTGGATACGACGATGACATCCTTGCGTCCAGACAGGAGTGTTGTCACGGCCTTGAGGCGCATGCGTTCTATGTCGTCGTTAATGGCCAGATCCTTCTCTATGTATGTGTCAGTTGAGGGTATGTAAGCCTCGGGCTGGAAGTAGTCGTAGTAGGATACGAAGTACTCCACAGCATTCTCTGGGAAGAAGTTCTTGAACTCGCCGTAGAGCTGTGCTGCGAGGGTCTTATTGTGGCTTATGACCAGTGTTGGGCGGTCGAGACGGCCTATGGCGTTGGCTATGGTGAATGTCTTACCCGAGCCTGTCACGCCGAGGAGTGTTATGCCATGTCTCTTGTACTTGGGCTTCTCGTCATTAGCGCGAGCTATGGCACGTGCCTCCTCATCCTCTGCTGCGGCGTGTGCTACATACTCTACGAGCTGCTCTATGGCCTGTGGCTGGTCGCCTGTGGGCTTGTACTCCGATGCTAACTGAAAATTCATGACACAAATATACGAAATTAATGTTAAAGAGTGGAGTGGAGGGTGTGAAAAACTATCTGTGTGCAATGAAAAAGGGCTGCCCTGCTGTTGTGTGCTGTGGGCAACCCTTTCTCTATTGTGTTTGATATGCTATCTCTTCGAGCCGTATCCCGATGCGGGGTATAGGGCGAATGGGTAGTACGTAGCATATCCCGAGAGCCTAATCTTGGCGTTGCTATTATCCGAATGTACGGTATATGGCTGTAGGGTAGGTGTAGCACCATCGTCGGAGTCGGCAATGTATAGTGTGGTGACATAGCCCGTAGTGTTGTCTATCTCGTAGCCCCATATTGTCACAGCATGTGCGCCATTGAAGTTTGAGGACATGGCCACAGCCATAGACGACATGCCATGTTCAAACGCCTCGACGATATACTCCGAGAACTTGAGTAGTGGATCGGCAACGCCGCCACGCCACATGTAGTTGTTGACCTCGGTGATGTAGGTTGTTGTGTTGTAGAGAAATCCCCAGACGGTGTCCTCATACTCGTACATCATGCTTGGGAAGATGTTGCTCCATACCGACTTGAAGTAACCGCCAGTGCCACTGCGTGGGTATGCACGATTCTCTGTTCCATTTGTTTTATAGAGGTCGCGACCCTCGAAGTACCATATGACGCCGCCGTCTGTCCAGTTGCCACGCGCCAGGTTTTCCCAATTATTGCGGAACGTATCCATTATCTGTAGTTCGTAGCCGTAGCTGCTTGACGTGCCGTTAGGGCATCCCGCAGGTAGAGTGTTGCCTGCAGCAACATAGCGGTCCTGGAACCACTGTATGATGTTGGATGAGGATGCTGCCCAGCACATCATGGCATCTGCCTGTGCCACTTGCGGGGTGCTCTTCTTGTTTACGTCGTACCATCCCGTGGTGAGGGTCACGCCCTCGGCAAAGACTGTGCTCTTGCCCGTGGTGGTTACTGCCTCGGCAGTGATTGTTACCTCGTTAGACCTCATGCCAAGCCTCTCGGCATATATGGTGTATGTGCCAGGTGTTGTTGTCAGGAAGGTTGTGGTGTGTAGTCTTGAGCCTGTTGTAAGGTGCAGTGAGCACTCTGTGGTCACATCTGTGCCATCCTCCTCCGTCACGCGCAGTGTTGCACTCTCCACGCCGTTAGCCTTAATCTTGGTTGCTGTGGTGTGCAGCGTTATAGGCTTCTGCACAATCTCACCTCCGCCACCCACACTGTTGGCATTGCTTAATGTTATGTTTATTGTGGTGCTCTTGCCGGGGCTCATCTTGAGGCTCTGCAGCGTGCCACTCTCGGGCTTATGTACCACGTGTCGCAATGTGCCATCTACATATATAGATATTGTCAGCGCTACGTTGAGCATGGTGTTCATAGGGAAGAGCATCGTGCTTATCGTGCTACCGCGACCATATGCTGTGATGCTCTCTGTCGTTGTTTGTGTCGTGAGGGAGTTTGAACGTATGCTCAGCGCTGCGGTGTCGCTGAAGGCTATGGGCTGACCGTCGGCTGTGGCACTCATCTCTATGGCTATGCTGTTGGCATCGAGGGCATCGGAGAGGTACCCTTCAGCGAGTGCAATGTTGAAGTCCACCTTGTGCATCAGGTGCGCAAAGGATATTGGTATCTGGGTGTTTGTGCCGATGGTGATGGGGTTGTATTCGTAGCTCTGGAACGAGGTTAGGAAGATGTTGTCGGCAGCCTTACGGTCGAGGAGTATGCTTGTCGAGGGTGTCTCCACGGCGGGGTATAGCGCCATTATGCCGTAGTATGTGCCCTGGGGTGCGCTGCCGCGGAAGGTGGCACGCTTGCCGTCGTGCGATATGTCGCTGGGGCTCTCTATGGCGAGTGTGGCATATGCTGTCGAGGTGTAGCCCGCAATGAAGCATAGTGTGAGTCTGTCGCCCACCTGCCACATGGTGGTGTTACCCTCCACTGCCAGACGTGTGTCGTCGGTGTCGGCAACAACGGCTATGGGCACGCTGTGGGGTGTGGGTGTTGTTGCTGCCTCCTCTGCCGTGCATGATATGCCGATGAGGGCTATGATGAGTGCTGTTATAAGTTTCAGTCGCTGCATCGTCGTGGTCTTTAGAGTTCATTCTCGGTGTCGAAGTCGGGGGCCTCCACGCCACTCAATGAGTAGCCAGCCTCCACTGTGCACTCGACGATGAGGAGTGTTGGTGGTGTGTAGTCGTTGTGTATCATGGCAAAAAAAAGTGAGGAGTTGCTATTTGTTTAGCAACCCCTCGCTGATAAACTATAACTTGTAGCCCGACATTGGCTGTAGGCCCACAACCCAGAGCTGGTAACGGGTGTTACCCTTAAGCTCTATGGTGCCTGCGCTGCTCATAGATACGCTGTACTCGTTGAGTAGCTGCTCCTTGGGGTCCTTTACGAGGTCGTCGGAGTCGGTAATCCAGAGGCGTGTTATGAGGCCTGTGGCGTTGTCTATCTCGTAGCCCCAGAGTGTTGTTGCATGGTGTCCCGAGGCGAGGTTGGCAGAGAGAGCCACCGCCATAGAGGCAACACCCTTGCTCATGACATCAACCACGATGTCGCTGAAGGCCTTGAGGCGTTCTGTGCCTGTGAGTCCCGAGCCGTTACCCCAGTGGTAGTAGTTGTTAATCTCACCAGAGTATAGGTCGGTGAAGTATAGGTAGTCGTATCCGCAGTACATGTGTGCTCGAAGGTCTGTCATGAGTGACGAGTAGTAGCCACCCGCGCCCACGGGCTGTGCCGATGTTCCAGGTGATGCATCCTTGCAGAGGTTTGTGCCCTCGAAGTACCAAGTCACGGCCTGGAATACCTGTGCGCCACGTTCGAGTGTTGTCCACTGCTCCTTGAAGAGCTCCATGGTCTTGAGCTCATATACATCACCAGGGCCTGTTGTAGCGCCCTGTGGGAGGCTCTTGCCCGCCGCCTGATATCTATCCTGCCACCACTCGATGATGTTGGCTGCCGATGCTGCCCAGCACATCATGATGTCGCCATGTGTATTGCCGTCGTTACGCTTGTTGGTGTCGTACCAGCCCGATGTGAGGGTCACACCATCAGCAAAGACTATTGACTTGCCCTCGGCAGTCACCTCCTCGGCAGTGACGGTAATCTCGTTCGACTTGATGCCACCTCTCTCGGCATACGCTGTGTATGTGCCAGGAGTTGTTGTTATGAGCTTGTAGCCCTGGAGTCTGCTGCCGTTGATGTATATCATTGATGTTGATGTAACATCTGTGCCACCCTCCTCTGTCACGGTGAATGTCACGCTATCTACGCCATTAGCCTTGAATGTAGAGGCCGATGCAGCGATTGTTATAGCCTTTGGCGTGGGTGTAGGCTCCTCCTTGGCTGTCGCAGTGACCTTAACGTCGTTTGATCGCACACCCTCGTAGAGGGCATAGAACGTATACTCACCCTCGGTGGTTGTTGTGAAGGCGTTGGCCTCGAGTGCGGTGTTGTCCGCAGCGTTGTATACCGTAGCCTCCACAGCCTCGCCATTGCATGTAGTGCTGAATACTGCGGCACTCTGGCCGTCGGCAACTATAGTGGCGGGTGTCACGGTTAGTGTCACCACCTTTGTGTCCTCCTTCACCTCGAGAGCCTCGATGGTTATGGTGTTCGACTTGTCGTTGCCCTTCTGTGCGTAGAAGGTGTATGTGCCGACATACTTTGTCTTGAAGGTGTTACCCTCGAGAGCCTCGTTGGTGTTGGCGAAGTATATCGTAGCGCCCTCCACAACATCTCCCTGGCTATCCTTCACGGTGAATGTCGCTGTCTGTGCGCCGTCGGCATATATCTCTGTGTTGTCAGCCGATAGCTGCAGTGTCTGCTCCACTACGGGCGTCTGTGGCTCTGTCTCGCAGGCGATGATGCCGAGCATAGCTACGAGAGCAAATAATAGTCTCTTCATAATAGATACAAATTGTAATAAGGGGGCATTGCTACCCCCTTGTTATTATTTTACGCGCTTTAGGACAATATCAGATGTTGCTATTGCCCATGGCTCCAACTGCGCAGCATCGCGGAATACTGCGGGGCGGTAGTTGCCGAAGGCGAACTCCTCACCTGCGTTGCATATGCCGATGGTTATGGTGTTGCCATCTGCCGATACTGTCACAGGGAATGAGCATGGCGCTGTTGGGTTGTCGCTGTCTGCACCTACCCATTGGCAGCCGAAGAAGAGCATTGCGAGGCCATCTGATGCCCAGCCGTAGAGAGGCTCCTTGCGTGATGATGGCACACACACCTTGTCGCCCTCGCCAATCTCGAGGAAGATCTTTGGACCATAGTCGCGGTATGCCAACGATGGGTGGTCTCTCCAGTACTTGCTCGCCTCCATGAGGTCTGCAGGGCTCATGAATGGCATTGGTATGAACTCGTTGAATGCATCCACCTGGAATGGCCAGCCTGTAATTACGAGGCGGTTCTGCTCGCGGTACTCCTTGGTGCTTGTCTCGTCGACACCCGCTGCGATAGTTACACGCTGACCCGAGATAGATACCTCCTTGAGGTTGAACTGCACGAGTGAGTATGACACCTCCCACTCGCCGAGGAGTGTTGTGAAGAGCTCTGATGATACAGGCGCAGCTGCTGGGCGCACGTGTGTCTTTGCCTTGGCACGTGCTGTGGTCTCTGTGTAGTCGGCGTTGCGCACGCTTACGAGTGCTGTGTACTCCGTATCTGGCCATAGGTCAGACATGAGGAGTGTGAGACCGGTAGTCTTTATAGCCTCTACCTGCTCTGCCGAGAGGTCCATGCCGTTGCTTGCTATCACAGATGATATGTCCGAGAACTCGAGTGCCTCGTCGATGTCGGCAGTAGGTGCGAAGGCTATCTTCACGCTTGCGGCCTCTGCCGAGAAGATGTTGATGTTGAGGCTCTCATGTGGCTTCTCCGATGTTGTCACCACAGATGCATCTACCTTTGGTGCTGGTAGGTCGCTGACACCTGTTGTGAAGCGTGTTGTCACGAGTGACTCGCCACCCGCAGCATCCTGAATTGCTATGGCGAGGTAGTACTCGGTGTTAGGCATGAGGCCAGACCATGTGTTAGAGCTTGGGCCCTCAAGCTCAAGACCTGTGCCGTAGGCCACCGACTTCTTAACCATGTCGATGGCAGTGGCAGTGCCATACTCGATAATCTGGTCGAAGTTCTTGATAGAGTTTACGTGTATCCAGTACTTCACGATGTTCTCGTCGGGTGTGGTATTGATGCAGACGCTTGTAGGCTTGATGTCTGTAAACTCGTATGTGATACCACCCTTGGCCTCGGCCTTTGAAGGTGTTGTCACTGTGCGCACGAATATCTCGCCTGTGATGTTGTTGTTGCTGTCGCACTGCGCCGCGATGATGTAGTGTACCATGCCTGGGTATACGTGCATTGTGCGACCAGAGTATGAGCCACCGTCGTACCATGTGTACTCCTGTGCGCCGCTACATGGTATGCCGATGCCCGCAGGCTGGATATACTCCTCGGGGCTCTTCACGTTGAGCTGGTCGAGTGTCGCGTAGTCCACAACCTGAAGGAGGTATCTCGCTGCGATGTTAACCTCGAAGGTTATAGAGTCGTATGTGGTGTTGAGCACGGTGATGGGGTTTACCACGCCATCGTCGGGTGTCGTTGTCTTGAGTGTCTGTGGCACGCTGAGTGTGCCGTCAGCCTTTGCACGCAACACAGCATATATCACATATGCGCAGTTATCCTCAAGACCCGATATTGTCACCTCTGTTGTAGACTCCACATCGCCCGAGTTCTGTGTGAACCAGTCGTTCATGTGTGGTGCGCTGAAGCCCTCACGTACGATGCATATACCATACTCGCTTGGGGTGTTTGTTGCGAGCTTGAGTGTCACAGAGTCGTAGGTAACCTCCGCTAACTCCATCTGAAGCTCTGGCTTAATGCCACCAGGCGTAGGCTGTGGTGTATCAGTCTGTGGGTCCTCGCCACAGCCGACCATTACCAATGACACAACGAGTGCCAAAAGTGCTGCAAGTCTTTTCATAAGATTAGTTTAATTGGTTTTTTATTAGTTTATTATTCTCATTTACCGTTGATGTATACCACACCAATATATAACGCGACAAAGTTAGTAAAAAAGTTCTAAACTGCAAAATGTCACATCAAATAGAGTCACCACACCCCTTGTGACATTGTGACATTGTGACAGGGTAAAAGGGCAGAAAAGGGCAGAAGGGTCAAAAAAGGTAAAAACAAAAGTCCGCGCCAACGCCTACCTTTTATGACCTTTTATGACGCTTTATGCCCCTTGTCGCTATCCACACCAAAAGCAAAATAATTTGTTAAAATACTTGACAACGCTGTTCAAATGTTGTATCTTTGCATCGTGGTAGTTATGCCGGCAACACTACCTATATATATAATACTAACATCTTAACAGACTATCAACATGGATAATAGTACACTATTGAAGATTGGGGCTACGGCACCTGGGAGCCTACCGCCCGAGTACAGAAATTTAATAGGCGCAGCACTCGAAAGAGCCATAAGGAACATGGAGCTTGACGAGGCGGAGGAACGCCTGAAGCCCTACATTGTCGATATGTCCAAGGAGCTACCAGAGGTGAAACCTCTCATAAGCATTGATGGTAGCTGTGTATGCTCCGTGGGTAACATATCGGCCATATGTGGCGAGGCCAAGTCGCGTAAGACATTTCTTGCCTCGGCACTCGTAGCCTCTGCCATGTCGTACGACATAAAGTTCTTAAAGACCTTTAAGAATATTGAGAAGAACGGCGACCTTGTGGTGCTGTGGGTAGATACCGAGCAGGGCGAACGTCATGTACGCAAGGTCATACAGCGTATGAGTGAGATGACGGGAGCAATACGTGGTGGTGCTCTCTCGGAGCCACGCCTCATAACGCTTGCTCTGCGTGAGCTCTCGCCCCACGAACGTAAGCAACGACTCTACGATGCGCTGTTCACCATGCACTACGACATTGTAGTCATAGATGGCATTGCTGACCTTCAGCGCAACACTAACGACCTTGAGGAGAGTGATGCGTTGGTGTCGGAGCTAATGGCCATCTCCACACGTGCCCAGACACATATATTATGTGTGTTGCATACCAACCCTGGTAGTGACAAGGCACGTGGCCACCTCGGCTCATCACTGCAGCGTAAGAGTGAGTCAGTACTCTTCGTGCACCGTGTGGGCGACGTATCTGTCGTCGAGCCGCAGTTCTGCCGCAACGAGCCCTTCGAGAGGTTTGCCTTCACTATAGATGATGATGGCATACCTATGTTGTGTGATGTTCCAGGCGTTACGGATGGTAGGCACCCTGCTGTTGCCATACTTGAGGATATCTTTGGTGGTGCTGTTGAGAGGGCCACGCTTGTAAACAAGCTCATCGAGGTGCGCAGCCTGAAGCGCACGACGGCAGCCATGCAGATTAATAGACTTGTAGATAAGGGGTTGTTGATTGCCGAGGATAACATTGTGCGTAGCGCGGGTAGTGGTGTCACAATGTCACAATGTCACAATGTCACAGTGTCACAAGGGGTGTAGAGAGATGGTCGGGTGTGACAGGTAGGGCGTTGTCGGGTATCAAAGGGCATAAAGCGTCATAAAAGGTCATAAAAGGTAAGACGTTGTCGTGGACTTTCGTTTTTACCTTTTGTGACCCTTTTGACCCTTTTGACCCTTTTGACCTTTTCTGCCCTTTTTTACCTATTCTGCCCCTGGCTCTTCTCCACGAACGACTTGTTGACAATTACACGCACGGCGCGGTGTAGCACGTTGCACTCCACGGGGGTGCCGCCATGCAGCTCGCCATCTATCTCGAGGGGTGTCTCGGGTGTCGACTCTATGCGTATCTTACTACCTCGGGCATGCATGACATGACCTATGGAGTATATCTCGCCGTTGAAGATGCGGCGTATGCGGAAGAGCACATGCCACCAGTGTATGGGGCGTATGAGTGTTATGTCGAGCAGTCCGTCGTCGGCCACAGCGTCGGGCAGCTGCTGTATGCCACCGCCGTTGTACTTACCCACGCCCATAGCCACGCTGAAGAGTAGGTTGTTGTATATCAGCCTATCGTCGACCCACACCTTTATGCCTGTGGCCTTATGGCCGAAGAAACTGCGTATGAGACACCATAGATATCCGCCACGTCCCAGTCTGCCCTTTGCGCTGCTCTGCTGTGTGCGCTTGAGCACCTCGGCATCGAAGCCCACGCCCGCAACATTTGCCATGTAGCGTCTCTGCTGGTACTTCGCCTCCTCGTATGTCACCTCTGCCACATCCTGCAAGAAGGTGTATCCCTCCTTTATTGCGCGTATCGCCTCGGAGTAGCGACGTGGTATGCCGAACATACGTATCCAGTCGTTACCCGTGCCCGCCGATATCACGGCTATTGTCACCTCGTGGGGTTGCACCGTGCGCTGTATGAACAGGCCGTTCACCACCTCGTGGAGTGTGCCGTCGCCACCCACAACGATGATGTGCCTATACCCAGCGTCTATGGCTGTGACGGTGAGCTCCGTGGCATGATGCTTATGCTCGGTGAACACCGCCTCGTGGGCTATGCTATTGTCGCGCAGCAGCTTCGAGATAAGGGGGTAGGCCGTCAACCCCTTGCCCGATCCCGAGGTGGGGTTGACGATTACAAACCACCGTATAGTGCTGGTATCTATGCGACCATCTGCTGTCTCCATCGAACACTACTTCTGTGGTGCGTTCTTAATGGTGTTGAGCAAGAAGTCGTAGAACTTCTCCACAGAGGCGATGTTTACCTTCTCATCTGGTGAGTGAGGGTAGCAGATTGTTGGGCCGAACGATATCATATCCATGCCGGGGTACTTTGCGCCGATGATGCCGCACTCGAGACCCGCGTGGATGGCTGTTACCGATGGCTTCACACCGTATAACTTCTCGTATGATGAGAGCATTGTGTGGAGTATTGGTGACTTCATGTTGGGGTTCCAGCCGCTATATGAGCCCGATAGCTCTACGTTGGCACCCGCAAGCTCGAAGACTGAAGATATGGCACCTGCAAGCTCACCCTTCTCTGTGTCTACCGACGAACGCAACAAGCACTTAACCTCTATTGTCGAGCCGTTAGATACCACTATTGCGAGGTTTGAAGATGTCTGCACGAGGTTCTCCATGGCTATCGACATGCGCTGCACGCCGTTAGGACAGCCGCAGATGGCGCGTATGAGAGAGTGTGACTCGAGGTGTGGGATGATGGCCTTTGGGCACTCCACCTCCTCGGCAAATATCTCTATAGAGTCCTCGATGCCCTCATACTCCTTGATGATAACCTTCTCGTATGACTTTACGTTAGCCTCGAAGATAGCCTTCTCGGCCTCGCGTACCACGACGATGGCCCATGCCTCACGAGGTATGGCGTTACGCATGTTACCACCCTCCACTGCTGCTAGCTCCAAGCCGTACGACTCTGTCTCCTGGCGCAATAGGCGGAAGAGCACCTTGTTGGCGTTAGCACGCTGTGTGCCAATCTGAATGCCCGAGTGACCACCCTTGAGGCCCTTCACTGTGAGCTTGTATGCCGCGAACTTACCCTCGAGAGGCTGCTCACGATACTTGAATGTCACGTTCACATCCATACCACCAGCGCAACCTACGTACAACTCGCCCTCTGTCTCCGAGTCGAGGTTTAGTAGGATGTCGCCCTTGAGCATGCCACTCTGTAGGCCGAAGGCACCATCCATGTCTGTCTCCTCTGTTGCTGTAAAGAGACACTCCAATGGGCCGTGCACGAGGTCAGCATCCTCCATCGCCGCCATTGCTGCTGCGAGGCCTATGCCGTTGTCTGCGCCGAGTGTTGTGCCGTTTGCGGTAACCCACTCACCATCAATATATGCCTCGATAGGGTCTGTCGAGAAGTTGAACTCCTTGTCGTTGTTCTTCTGTGGCACCATGTCGGTGTGTGCCTGGAGGATTATGCCCTTGCGGTCCTCCATGCCTGGTGTCGCTGGCTTGTACACATATACATTCTGTGCCTCGTCAACCTTGTGCTCAAGGCCGAGCTCCTCTGCCCACTTAACGATGTATGCACGTATGGCATCCTCCTCGTGTGATGGGTGTGGGATGTCGCATATCGCCGCGAAGTGCTTCCACACCAACGCTGGCTTCAAACCTTTCAAATTCTTGTCCATAGTTCTATTATTTTAGTTAGTTGTTTAGTTACTCGTCGCGTTTGCGGAGGCTGTTTTCCAGCTCCTCGCGCTTGTCGAAGGCCTCCACGATGTACTTCACCAGGCGGTGTCGCACGATGTCGCGCTTGTCGAACTCCACGATGCCTATGCCCTCCACATCCTTCAGAGTCGTCATCGCCTTCGTAAGTCCGCTGTCCGACCTTCGTGGTAGGTCTATCTGTGTCACGTCGCCCGTTACGATGAACTTGGCATTGCGGCCCATGCGCGTGAGGAACATCTTTATCTGCGATAGTGTGGTGTTCTGCGCCTCGTCGAGTATCACGAAGGCGTTGTCCAGTGTTCTACCACGCATATATGCCAGGGGCGCTATCTGCACCGTGCCCTCCTCGAGATACTTCTGCAACTTCGCCGCAGGTATCATGTCGTTCAGCGCATCGTATAGTGGCTGTAGGTAGGGGTCGAGCTTCTCCTTCATGTCGCCAGGGAGGAATCCGAGTTTCTCGCCCGCCTCCACCGCTGGGCGTGTCAGTATTATGCGTCGTATCTCGCGTTCCTTGAGTGCTCTGACGGCGAGTGCTATTGCCGTATATGTCTTTCCCGAGCCTGCGGGGCCCACGGCAAAGAGCAGGTCGTTACGTTCTGCGAGCTTCACCAGGCGCTGCTGGTTAACTGTGCGGGCACGTATTATCGCGCCATTGTTGCCGTATACTATGACATCCTTATCCACCGCTGGGGGCTCTGTCGCAAGCTCCGTGATGCTCGATGAGAATGCCTGTGCTACCACCTCTGAGGAGATGTGTCCATACTTAAGATAGTACTCCACGAGTGCCTGCATCTTACGTTCGAAGGCTGCAATGTCGCCCTTGGCACCTATTGCCTTTATCTTGTCGCCACGTGCCACAATCTTTAGCTTCGGGCACAGCTCGCGCATCTCGTCGAGGTAGGCATCCTGTGCGCCATATAGCTCGCGGGCATCTACGCCCTCAATGATAATCTCCTTTATAATCTCTTCACTCATAATCCATTACGCTGCACCGTGGTGCTAAAATAGTAGTGTCAGTCCTGCTGTTATGCGGTATGGTCGACTCTCGAACTCTATGCCTGGCGTCGACTCCTTGCCACCAAACTGGTTGTAGGTGCCATCCAGCGAGTGTATGTATCGAGCCTCGAGGATGAAGTTACGGCTCAAGCCTATGCCCAGGGCTGCTGCCACATTCCATGTGGGCGATACAGGGCCGTAGAGGCGCACGTCGCCACCCTCGGTATACTCACCCTTGGAGAGCACCGTGAACTGCGGGCCTGCCGACAGACGTATTCTGCCTCCCGCCATGCGCAACGACAGCAGCACGGGGATGTCGAAGGTGCGTGTGCGTACACGATGTTCCATATCCTCTGTTGCAACATCCATCGTGCCTCCCTCGTACGATATCTCGGTCTCTATGGCGAAGTTGCGGCCAAAGCATACCGCCATCTCGAGGTGTCCCTGGAAGCCGAAGCGTGGGCTTATGCGCACATCTGTTGTCGAGAGCTCATACATGCCCGTATACACGCCAGCGATGCCTATTCCCCACTCGGTGTATATGCGTCGTCGCTGCGACTGTATGGTGTAGCCCTCCAGGTCGTAGCTCTGTGCCAGTGCCTCACCAGCACCCGCCACCATCGTCACAACAGCCATCACTGCACCTATGATAATCTCTCTATACCTCTTCATACTATCCCTCAAAGGTAGTTACTTTTACTAAATAAACCAAAATATTACTTAAATATTTTATAAAGTTTCCAAAATTCGACTAATTGTCTTATCTTTGTCGCGTCGTATGTAGATATATGTAGAAACGAAGAATAAAAATATATATAATTATGAGTCTTGTAGCAATTGTAGGTCGCCCAAATGTGGGTAAGTCGACACTTTTCAACCGCCTCGTAGGTCAGCGCCAGGCCATCGTCGATGAGACAGCCGGCACAACACGTGACCGCCACTACGGTAAGACCGATTGGAACGGTAAGGAGTTCTCTATCATCGACACTGGTGGTTATACCGTAAACTCGGAGGATATCTTCGAGGATGAGATTCGCCGCCAGGTGATGCTCGCCATCGACGAGGCAGACCTTATCCTCTTCCTCGTTGAGGTCAAGACAGGTATCACCGACCTCGACATGATGATGGCCGACATCCTTCGCCGTTCAGGTAAGAAGGTGCTCCTCGTATGTAACAAGGTCGACACCTACGAGCTCATATACTACTCTCACGAGTTCCACGCCCTCGGCCTCGGCGAGCCCTTCTGCATCAGCTCAATGTCGGGTAGCGGTACTGGCGACATGATGGATGCCATCCTCGCCAACCTCCCCGAGGATACATCAGCCGAGTACGACGCCACACTCCCACGCATCACCATCGTGGGTCGCCCAAATGTGGGTAAGTCGTCTATGACAAATGCCCTCCTTGGCCAGGAACGTAACATCGTCACCAACGTGGCAGGTACTACGCGCGACTCAATACACACGCGCTACAACATGTACGGCATGGACTTCTACCTCGTCGACACCGCGGGTATGCGTAAGAAGGGTAAGGTCACCGAGGACCTCGAGTTCTACTCTGTGATGCGTTCTATACGTGCCATCGAGAACTCCGATGTCTGTGTCCTCATGCTCGATGCCGAGCAGGGCATAGAGTCGCAGGACCTCAATATCCACAACCTCATCGTGCGCAACCGTAAGGGTTGTGTCATCGTTGTTAACAAGTGGGACTTGGTGGAGAAGGATAGCAACACCATGAAGGTGTGGCGAGAGTTCCTCGAGAAGAAGCTTGCTCCATTTAGCGATATTCCTATCGTCTTCACCTCTGTGATCAACAAGCAGCGTATCCTCGATGTGCTCCAGACAGCCATCCGCGTATACCAGTCGCGTAAGCGCCGCATCTCAACATCCGAGCTCAACGACTTCTTCTTGCCTCTCATCGAGAACTACCCACCCGCAGCCATCAAGGGTAAGTACATCAAGATCAAGTATGTTACTCAGCTGCCCACGCCAACGCCACAGTTCGCCTTCTTCGTGAACCTTCCCCAGTACATCAAGGAGTCATACCGTCGCTTCCTTGAGAACAAACTGCGTGAACAGTGGGATTTTTCGGGAGTGCCTATTCAGATATACTTCCGCCAGAAGTAATTTCTTGTGATAAGGGGTCATCTGCGACCTCTCAATCATTACCCCGAATGGGACGTACGCCAAGTACTACCCATCCGGGGTAATCTCTTTATCGAGGCCACATCTAACCCCTTCTGACAAGAAATTTAATTTCTCGTGATATCGGCGCATCTGCGACCTCTTTTTTTTGAGACACTGGGACAGTGAGACAGTGAGACATAGCGACCACGCGGACAATATTTGATGCCCGGCCTCGCTTTGTCTCTTTGTCTCTCTGTCTCTTTGTTTTTTTTGAGACACTGGGACAATGAGCCACTGGGACATAGCGACCACGCGGACAATATTTGATGCCCGGCCTCGCTTTGTCTCTCTGTCTCTTTGTCTTTCTGTCTTTCTGTCTCTGTCGCTGCCGAATATAACCCGCTCTTATACCTATATAAAAAATAAAGATTGATAATATTTTGTTGTTGTGAATAGTTTTTGTTACCTTTGTGAGATATAATTGTTATAAGATGGAAAAGACAACAAAAGATATAATTCAGGAACTTGAGACGGGCGATTATAAGTATGGCTTTGTCACCGACATCGAGACCGAGACTATTGGTCGTGGATTGTCGGAGGATGTCATTCGCCTCATCTCCGAGAAGAAGGGTGAGCCCGAGTGGATGCTTGAGCGCAGACTCAAGGCATACCGTCATTGGCTGACCCTCAAGCACCCCGAGTGGGCACATCTCGACATCCCAGAGATTGACTTCCAGGATGTCATCTACTATGCTGCGCCCAAGCAGAAGAAGGCGTTGAACTCGATGGATGAGGTAGACCCCGAGCTTAAGCGCACCTTCGACAAGCTCGGCATACCCCTCGAGGAGCAGATGGCACTTGCGGGTGTTGCTGTGGATGCTGTCATGGACTCTGTATCTGTGAAGACTACGTTCCGTGACACACTTGCCGAGAAGGGCATCATCTTCTGCTCCATAAGCGAGGCTATAAAGGAGCACCCCGAGCTCATTAAGAAATACCTCGGCTCGGTAGTGCCATATACCGATAACTTCTACGCGGCACTCAACGCTGCGGTATTCTCCGATGGCTCCTTCTGCTACATACCCAAGGGTGTGCGCTGCCCCATGGAGCTATCTACCTACTTCCGCATAAATGCCGAGGGCACAGGACAGTTTGAACGTACGCTTATCGTGGCGGATGAGGGTTCATATGTTAGCTACCTCGAGGGATGCACGGCGCCACGTCGTGATGAGAACCAGCTGCATGCTGCCGTTGTGGAGATTGTGGTAGAGAAGGATGCCGATGTGAAGTACTCTACGGTGCAGAACTGGTATCCAGGCGATAAGGAGGGCAAGGGTGGCATCTATAACTTCGTTACGAAGCGAGGTATATGCCGCCAGGGTGCTCACCTCTCGTGGACACAGGTGGAGACAGGCTCTGCCATCACGTGGAAGTATCCGAGCTGTGTGCTTCAGGGCGATAACTCCTCTGGCGAGTTCTACTCTGTGGCCATGACGAACAACTACCAGCAGGCAGACACGGGCACGAAGATGATACACATAGGCCGTAACACACGTTCACGCATAGTGTCGAAGGGTATCTCGGCGGGAAGGTCGCAGAATGCCTACCGTGGTCTTGTGCGTGTTGCCAAGGGTGCCGACAATGCACGTAACTACTCGCAGTGCGACTCGTTGCTCATAGGCGATAAGTGTGGTGCTCACACCTTCCCTGTTGTCGACTGCTTCAACCCCACAGCGGTATTGGAGCATGAGGCTACGACGTCGAAGATATCGGAGGAGCAGCTCTTCTACTGCAACCAGCGAGGTCTCACAACGGAGGATGCTGTGGGCCCCATTGTCAATGGCTATGCCCGCGAGGTGCTTGCCAAGTTGCCTATGGAGTTTGCTGTTGAGGCGCAGAAGCTGCTGCCGTTGAGTCTGGACGCCAGCGTAGGATAGTAGGGTGGCGGTGTCGCCCATGTGTTTAACGATAAGAATAAAAAGTAAGATATATGCTAAAGGTTGAAAATCTACACGCCACGGTTGGCGATAAGGAGATTTTGAAGGGTATAAACCTCGAGGTTAAGGCTGGCGAGGTGCATGCTATTATGGGCCCTAATGGCTCGGGTAAGTCGACACTTGCCTCGGTGCTCGCGGGCAATGAGAAGTTCACCGTTACGGAGGGTAAGGTGGAGTTTGAGGGTGAGAACCTCTTGGAGTTGCCCATCGAGGAGAGGTCGCGCAAGGGCTTGTTCCTCGGCTTCCAGTATCCTGTTGAGATTCCAGGTGTTACGATGGCCAACTTCATGAAGATTGCCGTTAACGAGCAGCGTAAGTCGCGCGGTCTTGAGCCGTTGACTGCTGCCGAGTACCTCAAGATGATGCGCGAGAAGAGTGCTATCGTGGAACTCGATGCCAAGCTCACTTCACGTGCTGTGAATGAGGGCTTCTCGGGAGGCGAGAAGAAGAAGAACGAGATCTTCCAGATGGCCATGCTCGATCCGAAGCTCGCCATCCTCGACGAGACAGACTCTGGTCTCGATATCGATGCGTTGCGCATCGTTGCTACGGGTGTCACACGCCTCAAGCGCGAGGATAACGCCACTGTTGTCATCACCCACTATCAGCGTCTGTTGGACTACATCGTGCCCGACTATGTGCATGTGTTGTACAAGGGACGCATCATCTACACAGGCGATAAGACGTTGGCGTTGAAACTCGAGAAGGAGGGCTACGACTGGCTTATTAACGACTATAAGGAGGAGTAGTGATGACGGAAAGATTGAAGGAGTTACTGGCAACGCAGGCGCTACCACACGACGGCATCATAGGTGCTGGATCGTGGTGTGCGGAGGTGTGTGGCGATAGTGACATCACCGTGCGTGAGGGTGTCGCGGCACAGCTTCTCATTGTCGATGGCGACTGCACTGCCGAGGTAAATATAGATGTTGAGAGGGGTGGCGAGCTACGCATCTTGCATGTTGTGAGCCACCGTAGTGCTGTAAATGTTGCTGTTGCTATGGCCGAGGGTGCCAAGTGCATCATGTCGCAGCTTGTTGTCTCGCCCTCGGATACACGTGTTGTTGCGAGCCTGATGGGCCGTGATGCGCACTTCGACTTCGGTGGTGCCTTTGTCCTCACGGATGACGATGCTGCGAGTGTCGCGGTGGACGTAAACCACATCTCTAGTGACTGTGTGTCGCGCACGGTGGTCAAGGGTGTTGCGTCGGGTGAGTCGCACGGCAGCTTCTCTGGCTTGGTATATGTTGCGCCCGATGCGCAGCGCACTAACTCGGAGCAGTTGAGCCGCAACATAACAATTGGCAATGCGCATATCGAGACGCTACCACAGCTCGAGATATATGCCGATGATGTTAAGTGTAGCCATGGTGCTACTGTCGGCCAGATGGATGCCGATGCCATCCTCTATATGCGTCAGCGAGGCTTGAGCCTTGCCACAGCAAAGCGCTTGCAGATTGAGGGCTTTGTCGACGACGTGGTGTTGCACCTCTCTATTGCGGGTGTCGAGGATGTGCTCATGGAGCTCATGGCCGAGAAACTAAATAGATTGTAATATAGTATGGCATTTGATGTAAGCAAGATACGTGAGGAGTTCCCTATCCTGGGTCGCCGTGTCAACAACCGCCCGTTGGTCTACTTCGATAGTGGTGCTACGGCGCAGAAGCCGCTGGCTGTCATCGAGTGTGTGGATAGGCTCATGCGCGAGTATAATGCCAACATACACCGTGGTGTGCACCACCTCTCGGGCAAGATGACCGAGATGTACGAGGAGGCGCGTGAGACGGTACGTCGCTTCATCGGTGCCGAGCATAGGGAGGAGGTTATCTTCACTGCGGGTGCTACAGCATCCATAAACCTTGTTGCTGCGGCGTGGAGTGATAGGTATCTGAATGAGGGTGACAATATTGTTGTCAGCGAGATGGAGCACCACTCGAACATTGTGCCATGGCAGCTTGCTGCACAGCGCAAGGGTGCCGAGTTGCGCGTCTTGCCGTTCGACGATAGCGGTGCTCTCTGCATGGAGATGCTCGATAGCCTCATAGATGAACGCACACGCCTTGTTGCTGTTACGGAGGCCTCGAATACGTTGGGCACACGCCCCGACCTCGAGCCTATTGTGCGTAAGGCTCATGCTGTGGGTGCTGTTGTTATGGTTGATGGCTGCCAGGGTATCGTGCATGGCGGTGGCAGGGTGGCAGATAGGGGTTACGACTTCTACGCCTTCTCGGGTCATAAGTTGTACGGCCCTACGGGCATAGGTGTTCTCTATGGTCGTCGTGAGCTGCTGGAGGCTATGCCCCCATATATGGGTGGTGGCGACATGGTCGATAAGGTCACCTTTGCCAAGACGACATATGCACCTCTACCCTTGAAATATGAGGCTGGCACCTCTAACTTCATTGGTGCTGTAGGCCTTGCCGAGGCTATCAGGTATGTGGAGTCTATAGGCATGTGTGCCATCGAGGAGCACGAGTCGCAGTTGCTCACCGCGTTGACAGATAGGCTGTCGGCCATCGAGGGACTACGCATCTATGGCACTACGGCAGATAAGTGCCCTATTGTTAGCTTTACGGTTGAGGGTACCCATCCCTACGATGTGGGTATGATCCTGGATAAGATGGGCGTTGCTGTGCGCACGGGACACCACTGCGCCGAGCCTGTAATGACGCACTATGGCATCACGGGCATGGCACGTGCCTCTATAGGCCTATACAACACCCTCGAGGAGGTGGATGTGTTGGCTAACTCCATACAGCGTGCTGTCATGATGCTTAAATAATATATATAAGTATGTTTATTGTTCTTGAAGGTCTCGATGGTGCAGGTAAGTCTACGCAGATAGCTCTGCTGCGTGATATGTTTCGCAGCATGGGTGTGGAGTCGGAGTATATGCACTTCCCACGCTTCGATGCCCCCATCTATGGTGACCTCATTGCTCGCTTCTTGCGTGGCGACCTTGGCACCGTTGAGGGTGTCAACCCCTATCTTGTTGCGCTTTTGTATGCTGGCGATAGGGCAGATGCTGCTGCCACCATCCGTGGCTGGTTGGCCGAGGGTAAGGTCGTCATCGTCGATAGATATGTATACTCTAACATAGGCTACCAGTGTGCCAAGATTGCCGATGCGGAGGCTCGCACAGCGCTTCGTGAGTGGATACTACGCACCGAGTTTGAGGAGTTTGGCATTCCCCGCCCCGACCTGTCGTTGTTCCTTGATGTACCCTTCTCGTTCACCACGAAGAAGCTCACCGAGACACGTTCTGGTGATGATAGGGCATACCTTCAGGGTGGCAAGGATATCCACGAGGCGTCGTTGGACCTCCAGCGCCGTGTGCGTGAGGTATACCTTGAGGCAGCTGCCGCAAGCCACGACATCATGGTTGTGGACTGCTCTACGGAGGATGAGGGCATGGCTGCGCCTGATGTCATCTATCAGCGTATCATGCAACATGTAAAACCCCTTATCGGCAGATAGCCATGTCACCACGCCTTAAGAGTATATCGTTCGTTGTTCTTCGCTGGCTCCTCGGCGCACTCTTCATCTTCTCGGGTGCTGTAAAGTGCGTAGACCCTGTGGGCACATCGTTGTATGTAGATAAGTACCTTGCTGCCTACGGCATGGAGTTCATGCTCCCCGCCTC
Organism: Alistipes sp.; assembly: GCA_045614205.1. Classification (GTDB taxonomy): domain Bacteria; phylum Bacteroidota; class Bacteroidia; order Bacteroidales; family Rikenellaceae; genus Alistipes. The sequence continues at coordinate 49,271 of JAZLCL010000010.1, forward strand.
GCTGACGTTGGCTGTGGCGCTATCTGTCGTAGAGTTTACCCTCGGTGTGATGCTTGTTGTAGGATATCTGCGCAGGTATGTCGCCCCTGTTGTCTTTGCTCTTGTTGCACTCTTTAGTGTCGTTACGCTGTTGAGTGCCACGGTGTTGCCTATCGGCGACTGCGGATGCTTCGGTAGTGTTATCATGCTCGAACCCTGGATGTCGTTGCTCAAGAACCTATGCCTGCTCCCCGTAGCATGGTTCGTGTGGCGTGGCGTTAAGGATGAGTCGAAGGTCGAGAGGTGGCACTTTGCAATCCTTGGTGCTGCTACGGCTCTGCCCCTTGTGGTGTCGCTGTACGCTGCTGCCCATCTACCTCTTGTCGACGTGTCGCCATATAGCGAGGGTACGGCGCTATGCGATGCTGTCATCGAGGAGCAGTCTATGCTCGTTAATGAGGGTCGCTGTGTGCTGATATTCAAGGATGCCGAGACAGGAGAGGTCGTAGAGTCTGAGACGTGGCTCGAGGAGGGCTACGAATATGTAGATGCGCGCCTTGAGTTGCCCGATGTGGAGACTACGTATGGCGACCTTGCCTTCTATGACGCTGATGGTGTGGATTGTAGTGGCGATGTGCTGCTTCGTGATGGCCGTGTTGCTCTGCTCTGCGTGAATGATAGGGATGCAGTGGATAACTTCGGTAGAGGCATCGCTGTGTTGCGTGCCGCATACCCCGATGAGGCTATCGTCGTGCTCTCTGCTGTGGGCGATATAGATGCCTTCGAGGGTCTTACAACCTATGCTGTCGATGCGCTGCTCCTGCGTAGCATGATACGTGCCGATGTGGGTGTCATAGTGCTCAACGATGGCGTCGTGGAGTTTAAGTCACATATACGCGACATAAAATAGTAGGGCGTTAGGCTCTTGGCAAGATAATTGACCGCTTCAGCAATGAAACGGTCATTTTTTTTGTTATGCGTAGCTATATACCTATGTTTCTGTTGCTTGTGGCGTGTGGCGGAGCACCCACAGAGGCTGTCGTGCAGCCCGTCAAGTGTGTCACGGCCGAGTCCTTCGCTTATGTGTGCCGTGACTTCGCTGCACTATCCACCGCAGACGATGCTGTGACCCTCGCCTTCAAGGTTGCGGGTCGTGTTGTCGACGTGCCCGTTGCCAAGGGTCGTGCTGTGGTGCGTGGCGAGCTCCTTGCCAGACTCGATAGTCGGGATGTGGAGTTGGATGTTGAGGCGGCACGTGCCACATATGATGAGGCACTCTCGCGCCTACGCCGTGCCCAGCGCCTCTTGGAGCATGGTGCCATCTCGCAGCAGGAGGTGGAGAGCATCGAGAGCTCCGTGGCACAGTCATCCTCGGCATACGACTATGCTCGTGGCCTGCTTGCCGATATGAGCATCACGGCACCCTTCGATGGTGTTGTCGAACGTGTCTATGTTGATGCTTTTCAGCGTGTTGCTGCGGGCGAGAGTGTCGTGCGTATCGTCACGCCGCGTAGCACCACTGTCAGCTTCACCGCCCCCGAGAACCTCGTTAAGATGCTCGATAGCCCCACCACACACTATAGTGTTATGTTCGATGCGTGGCCCGATGTGAGCTTCAGTGCTGTCATCAAGAGCTTTGCCCGCACCTCGTCGGATGCCCTTGGCTTCCCCGTGTCGTTACGTCTGGTGGATGTCGACGAGGCGCTGTATAATATCTCGCCAGGCATGACATGCGTTGTCACCGTTGCCCTACCCGAGAGTGACAGGAGTGCTGTTGTCGTGCCCCTCGAGGCTATATATGCCCCTGTGGGTGGTGGCTGCTATGTGTGGGTTGTGGATGATGATGTCGTGCAGCGTAGGGCTGTTGTGCTCGGCTCACTCGCGGGTGGCGATGGTGTCGTCGTGCTGCGTGGCATCGAGGCGGGCGATAGGGTTGTCGTCGCAGGAGTATATAGACTCTACGACGGTCAGCGTGTGCGTGTTATTGAGTAATGTGCTGTGTGTATGAGGTTTAATATTTCGGAGTATAGTGTTACGGCACGTTCTGTCGTCGCCTTCTTCATGGCTGCGATGCTTCTTGGTGGCATCTACGCCTTTGCCACCCTCGGCAAGCGCGAGGACTCTACCTTCACCATAAAGAGTGCCATTGTCACCTGTCAGTATCCTGGTGCTACACCCGCGGAGGTCGAGGCCCTTGTCTCTGTGCCTCTGGAACGTGAGCTCCGCACGCTGGGCTCTGTGTATAAGATAAGCTCGGAGTCGCACTTCGGCTATGCGCGACTTGTTGTGGAGCTGCATCCCAAGACCCCCGCATCACGCATACCACAGCTGTGGGATGAGTTGCGCAGAAGGGTAGATGCAGCACGCCCTCTGCTACCCGAGGGTGTGGGTGGTGTGACTGTCTCTGATGACTTTGGCGATGTATATGGCCTCTACTACGCCCTGGTGTCGGATGGTGGATATTCGTGGGACGAGATGCGTAACTACGCGCGGCAGCTGCAGTCAGCCCTGTATGGTGTGGATGGTGTTGCCAAGGTGTCACTCTCGGGCCTTCAGCCTGCGGAGGTGAGCATCCTCTTTAGTGCCTCCACCCTTGCTGCCTTTGACCTGCGCCCCGAGGATATAAGGGCTGCTGTGGCGGGGCAGAGTGATGTCGTTGGCCTGGGTGCCGAGGATGTTGGTAGGGTAGATGTAGAGCTCGTTGAGGGTAGCATATATGGCAGTATCGAGGATATTGATAATCAGCTTCTTATGGCTGCTGATGGCAAGCAGTACCGCCTGGGCGATGTGGCACGTGTGGTGCGTGGCTATAGTGAGCCTGCGGAGTATATCCTCAAGGTCGATGGGCGGCGTAGTGTGGGTGTCGCTGTTGCTGCGAGTGCCGATATGGATGTGGTGAGTGTGGGTGATGCTGTTGCTGCCGTTGTAGCCTCTGCTGCCAACTACCTTCCTGCGGGTCTCGAGGTTGTGGCCCTATACCCCGAGAATGAGATTGCTCGCGAGGCCACCAACACCTTCGTTGTCAACCTCATGGAGTCTGTAGCCATCGTCATCCTCCTTGTGATGATAGCCATGGGCTGGCGTGCCGGCATCATCGTGGGTGTGTCGTTGGTGCTCTCCATCTGTGGCACACTCCTCCTCATGCTCGTTGTTGGCGAGGGTCTCAACCGCACCTCCCTCGCGGGCTTCATCATCGCCATGGGCATGCTTGTGGATAATGCCATCGTCGTTGTGGACAACACGTCGCGCTATCTGCGTGGTGGTATGCTTCTGCGCAGTGCTGCTGTTGCGGGTGCCACACAGCCACGCCTCGGTCTGCTTGCCGCCACACTCATCGCCATCATCTCGTTCCTGCCCCTGCAACTCGCCCCATCGTCTGTTGCCGAGATCATACGACCACTGTTTGTTGTCATCGCCCTCTCGCTGCTCTTGAGCTGGCTCTTGGCCATCACCCAGGTACCCGCCATGAGCCTCGGTATGCTACGTGCCACCACTGCGCCACGTGATGGAGGTGTCGCTACGCTGTTTGGCAGGGTTGTAACTATGGCTCTGCGCCACCGCTTGGCCACCGTAGCTGTCGCTGTGGTGCTCCTCGTGGGCTCTCTTGTCGCTATGCGCCATATGCCCCAGAACTTCTTTCCGCAGCTCTCCAAGCCCCTCTTTCGTGCCGATGTGATACTCGCTGATGGCCTCGATATATATGCTACGCAGCAGCGCCTTGATGCTATGACAGAGTGGCTTTTGGCGCAGCGCGAGGTGCGTAGGGTCTCTACCACAGCGGGAGGCACACCTCCACGTTACTACCTCGCAAGTGGTAGCTATGCCAACCGCCCAAACTATGGTAACATCCTTGTCGAGACCACCTCTGCTGATGCTACCGCAGCTATCGAGGCACGCTTCGATGAGTGGGTTAGTGCCACTATGCCCGATGTGTGGCTGCGCTCCTCACTCTTTAGGCTATCACCCACCCCCGAGGCCACCATCGAGTTCGGCTTCATGGGAGAAGAGGTAGATACCCTGGCACGCCTTACGGCACAGGCTATGGATGTCATGATGCACGATGGGCGTGTTGTTAATGTGCGTAACAGCTGGGGTAATGGTGTTGCTGTGTGGGAGCCTCGCTACTCGCAGCTCAAGGCGCAGCGCATAGGTGTGTCGCGCACCTCCATGCTCCAGTCGTTGCAGATGTCAACCTCTGGACTACCCCTTGCCACCTACCGCGAGGAGGATGTCGCCATGCCCATCCTTCTGCGTATGCAGAGTATGAGTGGTGAGCTCTCTACACTCGAGACCATGCCTCTCTTCTCACGGGGTGGTGGTAGCTATGCTCTGGAGCAGGCCGTCTCTGCTTTCGACTTTGGCTTTGAGCCGTCGGTCATACGACGTATTGACGGACAGCGTGTTATGAAGGTGCAGTGCGACCCTGCGAGGGGTGTTAATGCCATAGCTCTGCTTGCCGACCTTGAGACAAAACTTCGGGATGAGATAGATATCCCCGAGGGTTATGCCATGCGCATCTATGGCGAGCAGGAGAGCCGTGAGGAGTCCAATAGCGCCCTTGTGGGTAGACTCCCCATCACGCTTCTTATCATCTTTGTCATCCTGATGCTGCTCTTTGGCAACCTCCGTGAGCCCATCATCCTACTTGTCACGCTGCCTCTCATCTTCGTGGGTGTCGTCGCGGGCCTCGTTGTTACGGGTAAGATGTTCGACTTCTTCTCGCTGCTTGGTCTGCTTGGTCTTGTCGGCATGAGCATCAAGAATGGTGTCATCCTCCTCTCGCGCGTCGACGAGCTGCGTGCCTCGGGCTATGCGGCACCCGATGCCATACTCCTTGCTGCGCGCGACCGCTTCATCCCCGTTGTCGTTGCCTCGGCAACCACGGTGCTCGGTATGCTGCCCTTGCTCTTCGATGCTATGTTCGGTAGCATGGCCGCAACAATCATGGGCGGTCTTATCTTCGCTACACTGCTCGTGCTTGTCGTGCTGCCTGTGGTATATTCATTCTTCTATCGTGTAAAACTATGATTGTTAGGTTGTTATTATTGTGTGTTATGCTCGTTGTGCCTCTACGTTCTGTGGCACAGATGAGTATGGAGGAGTATAGAGAGGCTGTCATGGAGTATAGCCACGAGGTACGTGCCGCCTCTGCTGCAAGTGTGGGTGCGCATGCCGAGTTAAGGTATAGGCAGCGTGAGGCATACCCCTCGTTGTCGGCGAGTGGCGATGTTGCTCTTGCCTTCGATGATGTGGGCACTGCGGGTAGGTGGAGCTCGCAGCTACGTGCTGATGTTGAGCAACCCATATTCGAGGGTGGTGGCATCAAGGCCGCAGTGCGTAGTGCTGATGCGGAGTATGAGGCCGCGCAGTATAGAGAACACTCTGTATACCTTGCTGTTAGGTATGATGCCGAGGTGGCGTACTGGAGGTTGTCACGCATGACCATATATATGTCTGCCATGAGTGACTACCGCGATATCGTGCGCGCACTGTATGAGGTTGTTTCGTGGCGCTTCAGCGAGGGCTACACCTCGCGTAGCGACCTGTTGCAGGTGGAGTCGCGGTTGAGTGATGCCGAGTATATGGTTTCGCAGGCTACGCAGCAGTGGCGTGTCGCCCTCCACGACTTCAACGTGCTGCGCGGTGTAGACCCCGATGTCGAGGTGGTGCTGGCGTGTAGCATAACCGATAGCATGGCTATGCCTCTACGTAGTAGTGTCGAGGATGTTGTCTCTATGCACCCCGACTACCTCGCCTCTGTCGCCTCGTGTGATGCTGCACGGTGGGGCGTTAAGCTTCGCAATGCCGACTTCATGCCCTCTGTGGGTCTAGACCTATATGGCCTCTATGCTCCATATATGGGCGCCTCGCAGCAGGGTGGTTCACGCCTCGGTGGTGGTGTTGCCCTCACCCTCCGCACCCCCATCTTCCACTTCGGACAGCGCACTGCCGCCCTCACCACAGCACGTAGCAATCTTCGCCGTGCAGAGCTTGACGTTGAGAGTGTTACGGATGCTATAGTGCGTAACGAGAGCAACGGCTGGACAAACCTCGAGCTCACACACCAGCGTGTCGAAGCTGTGCGCAGAAGCCTTGATGTTGCTCGCGAGAATCTCGACATCAGCACTTATGCCTACCAGGAGGGTATAGCCACCATCCTCGATGTCCTCCAGGCGCAGATAAGCTGGCTTCAGATATATCAAAATAGTATCGCCGCCCACTACGACCATGCTGTCGCTATCTCCTCCTACAAATATATAATTGCCGAGTAGATAGAGTGAATAAAAAGTGTATTTCGTCGTTCTTTGTTGATATAACAGCGCATCTACTTCCGCTAACGAATTATCTTGGCAATGGGCAGTACGCCAAAGTACAGCCCATCGCCTCGAAATTCGCCGAGAGAAAGTATCTGCACTATTCTCTCAACAAATTGGCTTGCCCCAGGAATCCTCATTTACGCACAGTAAACTGCGGTTTTTCGGGCTTCGCAACGCCTAAAACTACATCTTTTTATTCACTCTCCCAACATATGAAGGGATGACTAATTTACTTTTTAGTCAGTCCCTTTTACTCCCCCTCCCGTAGATACTGTCGATGTCTTATGGGTGAGTGGTGCTATGCATCGCAGCATCTGCACCAGACCGCAGTATTTGTCGTGTGCGAGGTTCACGGCACGGCTTATTACTATCTGGTCCTTGAGTGTGGGGCACTCTGCGGCGTAGATGATGTTGAAGCTCGTGTACTTGCTCTCGGCAATAACGGTGGGTGTTGAGAGTGTGCCCTCGAGTGTTATCGTGAGGCTCTTGAGTGTCGATGTGTGCTCCTCCAGAAGGCTCACTATGGTGCGCCCTGCGCAGTCGGCAGCAGCATACAGCATCATCTCCTGGGGGTTTAGCTCGTCGAGCATACGGCCGTCGTCGAGTCGAAAGTGTCCCTCGCCGTCCATGTAGAGTGTGATTTTTACTATCATAGGAAAAATAATTTTATTGTTACGACCTTTAGATGACAATAATCGCGCCTCGGAGTGGTGTCGTTTACGGAAAAAATCGTATATTTGCACGTAATATATATAACAGAGTGCAAGCTATGCAGAGAAATATATTCAGACTCATAATGATAGTTGCGGCGGTAGTCATCTCCGCCTCGACAGTCGTGGCACAACCATCCGATGTGCGTGACCGTAAGGATAAGATTGAGACGATGCTCGAACGTAGGCGTTGGGGCGAGGCACGTGTTGCGCTGCGTAACTTCATGCTCACCCTCGATCCTGTGCGCGATATGCACACCGTTGAGTGGGCAGCATATAGCAGTGTGCGTTGTGCTGTGGAGCTTGGCACGGCAGATGCCCAGCCTATGATGGTGCGCTTCATCGAGGAGTACCCCGCAAGCGTATACTGCAATAGCGTGTCGTTCATGATGGCGAGCTACGTGTGCGACAATGGCATCTTCGACGAGGCGAGCATCCTCTTCGATGAGGTAGACTATAAGGCCTTGAGTGCCCGTGAACGTGAACGCTACGACATACGTGTGGGCTACATACGCTTCCTCGAGGGCGACTATCCAGCTGCCGAGAGACACTTCGGCAAGGTGTCGAAGATCTCGGAGTACTATCCTCATGCGCTATACTACCGTTCCTATATCGCCTATAAGCGTGGCGACAACATCATCGCAGCCGATGGCTTCACCCAGCTTAAGGAGTATGACAGCTATCGTAGCCTTGCCCCCTTCTATCTTATGCAGATTGAGTATCGCAAGGGTAACTACGACTATGTCGTTACGGAGGGCGTTGAGCTCTTGAGCAACGCCTCGGAACATACGTCCGACGACCTGAAGCGCATCATCGCCGAGAGCTACTTCGTGAAGGGCGACTATGCCAACGCCATACGCTACATATCATCATACCCCGAGGCACGTATGGGTCGTCAGGAGAACTACATCTTGGGCTACTCGCTATACCGTATGGCGCGCTATAAGGATGCTGTGGTGCCTCTTGCGAGGGTGTGTGGTGCGGAGGATGCTCTCACGCAGAACGCCTCGTACCACCTTGGCGACTGCTACCTGCGCATTGGGGATAAGTCTCACGCTGCCGATGCCTTCGCTATGGCATCTGTTGAGGGCTTCGACCCAGCCATTGCCGAGGATGCGCTACTGAACTACGGAAGGCTTAAGTATGAGCTCGGTGGCGGTATGTTCAACGAGGCGGTGAACGTCTTGCAGGACTACCTACGTCGCTACCCTGGCTCTGTACACGAGAAGGAGGTCAAGGAGCTGCTCATCGCAGCATACTATAACTCGGAAAACTACGACATGGCATATACAGCCTTGAAGAACTATCCAAACCCCGATAACGAGATACGTGCTGCACACCAGAAGGTTGCGGTGTTCCGTGCCGTTGAGGCCATAGAGGCTGGCGAATGGGGTGTCGCCGAGGAACTCCTCGCCGAGGCTGCAGCCATAGGCCTTGTGCCCAAGTATAACGCCCTGATACTATATTGGCAAGGTGAGGTGGCGTGCCACAACGGTAATATGGCACTCGCCGTGGAGAGATACCAGGACTACATACGTCGTGCCCCATCCACCGAGATGGAGTACCACTATGCACACTATGGCGTGGGCTATGCGCACCTTGCTCTTGGCAATATGACCGATGCGCAGGATGCCTTCCGCAAGTTTGTCCGCGACTACACCATGCGCGATGACTACCTCTACGATGCTCACAACCGCCTGGGTGATGCTCTCTTCACCACCCGTAACTTCGGCGAGGCGCGTAAGACATATAGGGTTGTTGCGCAGTCGGCAACCGACCACCGCTACTATGCGCAGTACCAGCTGGCAATGGTAGATGGCATAGACAATAAGACAAAAGATAAGATAGACCGCCTCAAGGGCATCGTCGCGGAGGGCAGTGGCCCATATGTCGATGATGCGTGGTATGAGCTCGGTAGAACATATATAGGCCAGCAGCGCTACTCGGATGGTGCTAAAACCCTCGAGGAGTTTGTAGCGCAGCAGGGTGCAAGCTCACCATACTATGTATCGGCACTCTCGGACCTCGCCCTGGCATGCTATAACCTCGGACAGAAGAGCTCGGCACGTGGCTACTACGAACGTGTTGTGGAGTATGATGCGCAGTCGTCGGCAGCCCTCGAGGCTATGCGTAACATCCGCGAGATATATGTCTCGGAGGGTAGGGTGGACGAATACTTCGCCTATGCAGAACGTAGTGGCGTGCAGAGTGATATGAGTGCTGCGGCACGTGACTCGCTATCCTTTGCTGCGGCAAAGGGTATGTACCTTAACGGCAATATGGAGGGTGCGCGTGAGAAGCTCAACGACTACCTTGCCACCTTCGAGAATGGCTATAACCGCACCGAGGCACTCTTCTACTTGAGTGATTGCTACGTGCAGCTCGAGGATAATAGCCAGGCTTTGGCTACCATGCGTCAGCTCATCGACCATGGCACCTCGCAGTATAGCGAACGTGTGCTTGGCGTATATGCGCGTATGAGCTTCGATGAGGGTGATTATGAGGCCTCGGCAGGAGCATGGCTTGCGTTGTTGGAGTATGCCGACAGCCGTAGTGCCAAGCAGCAGGCCATAGATGGATATGTTGAGGCTACTTTGTGCTACGCCCAGGATGATGAGATTGTCGCCATGGCCGATAGAGTCTTTGGTATGGGTGATGCCTCGGAGTGGGCACGTCGCCAGGCAGCGTTGTCCAAGGCCGATGTGTTGCGCACACGTGGCTCGCGCGATGAGGCGATAAGACTATATGCCGATCTTGCTTTAGACCGCATGACGGCGGAGGGTGCCGAGGCATACTACCGCCTTGTGGAGAACGACTACCTCAAGGGCGACTATGAGGCTGCCGAACGTAAGGTGTACGACATGGGCAACTGTGGCTCGGTATATTGGCAGGCGAAGATGTTCTTGATACTTGGCGATGTGCTTGTGCAGCAGAACAACACCTTCCAGGCACGTGCCACATACCAGAGTATTGTCGACGGCTACACGCCTACTGACGATGGCATCGTTGCCGAGGCACGCCAGCGCATAGCGTCGCTTGCAAAGTAGTAACTAACAAAAGTGAAGAGTATGAGACGACTAAATATGAGAATGAGACTCGTTGTGGCGATGATGCTTGTTGCCTCTGTTGCCACGGCACAGGAGCATAAGCGTGTTGAGGTGACCACGCTGTATACGCCCGAGCTTGCTGCCGCCTCGAAGATTGTGGCCCCCGCCACCATCGCCGATAGATCCGAGATAGAGCCCGATATAAACTATGGCATCAACCCCGACACGTGGCAGATAGAACTTGAGGATCACGACTTTAAGCCTGCTACGGCAGGATATTGGGACTTTGGTCGTGCACGACGCTTCTACACGGAGCTTGCGGGCGGATATCCTCTGGCCTCGGATGCCACCTTCCGCTTTGCCACGGGCAATGTGCGTGTCGGCTTCTTCGGTGTAGGTGTCGAGCATGATGGCAGCTACTCGCCACGCGAGAATGCTCTGGGTGCTGTGCGCAGCATGGCCGAGAGCTACGATATGCGTAATAGGGCATACCTTCATGGTGGTGTTATCACTGGCAGCCAGGTGCTGGAGGTCACTGCCGACTACGATTTCGATATATACAACCGCTATGCGGAGCTTGGCGATGACCCTGCGCGTTTGATGTTTCACGACGCGGACCTCCAGGTGCGCTATGGCGACAACTTCGCGGACCTCACACGCCTAAACTTCGGCATCGAGGCTCATGGTGGCTATTGGAGTCATGTGCCCCCTCACTTTGCACAAGATAGAGATGCCACGCCAGAGTTCAGTGCTGGTGGCTCTGTGCGTCTTGCACGTGCCATGGGCGAGAATGTTGTGGGCCTACGTGCCATGTACGATATGTGGCAGTCTACATATAGCAGCTACCGCGATATGCGCTTCGGTGTCATGGCCGAGTACTCGCGCCACTTCGGCATCATCGACCTTGAGGCTGGCCTGGGATATATCTACGATAAGGTTAGGGATAGGGAGAAGGCGTCGCATTTCGTAACGCCACGCCTTAAGATGCTCTTCGACTTCGGTCTTAAGGCTATAGTGCCATATGTGGAGTTCGATACGTCGGTGTCGCAGAATGGCCTTGCGGCGTTGTATGAGGCTAACCCATACCTCGATAGCCGCGCCTCGAGTGAGGCACTGCTCACTATGCCTAACACCCGCAGCTACAACTTGAGCATCGGCTTCAACGGCTCGGCAGCATCCTCACGCCTTGCCTACCGCTTATACCTTGGCGCTAATTTCATGCGCGACCAGGTTGTGTGGTACGTAAATAATGTGGGCATGTTTGGTGTCGCTACGGGCAGCAACAATCGCCTCTTTGTGGGTGCCGAGGTTAGCTATCAGCCTGTCGGTGGCCTGCTTATTGCCGCCTCGGTATATGCACGTGCCAATAACTCGGTTGCCGAGTACTATGTCAACGACGCTAACGTGAATGCCGACCTCGAGATCGAGTATAGCATCAAGCGCTGGAGGTTCTACGCCATGGGTGAGTTTGTCGGTAAGCGCAACTGGTCGTGTGTGACAGATGTTGAGGGTGTCGCTGCGGAGGTGTTCACCGCAAGTCCTACTGTCGACCTACGTGCTGGTGTTAGCTTCCGCGCATCACGCAAGGTGGAGATATATGCCGACGGCTACAACCTACTCAACAGCCGCATCTACAACTACGCCTACTACTACCGTAATGGTGCAGGCTTCATGGCGGGTGTGAAGATTGACTTCTAAAATTGTGTATATATGTTTTGGGGAAATAGTGCAGAAGAGGTAAGTTCACAGTCGTTCCTTACGAAGCTCGTCAACCGTCCTGCGGTGTTGAGCTCGACCCATGCGCTGCTCAAGGGCATAGCGTGGCTCATCATTGGCGTGATCTTGGGGTGGTACTTTCATCTTATACCTACCTCTGTTGTTAGCTTCACATGGGCCGATGTGCGCCTCCTGTGGCAGCTGGCGTTGGCTCTTGTGTCGTGGATATCATCTACGGTGTTGCTCTTTGCTGTTGCAGTATTCATAAATAGACACGTTGGAATATCGGAGCTCTTCGGCCGTATGCTCTATGCTCACTGGCCCGTGCTGCTGTTGATGCTCCCAGGTGTTGGGGATGATAAGGTCGCCTATATCACCTTCATGCAGTCGCCCGAGACGGCGTTCAGCAGCCATGCACTCCATGCATCGTGCATGAGCCTTATGTGCGTTGTTGTTCTGGGTTGGTACATATATTGGGGATATGTTGCCTTCAGCAGTTCTGCCAGACGCAGTAACATCGTTGTCGTGGTGCTGTACTTTGCCGCAATGGTGGTGTCGTGGTATATATCGAATGTGGCACTTGAGGCCGTATATGCGGGTCTTGTGCAGTAGAATAGAGTAGTATAGTAGGGATAAAAAAAAGAGGGTAAGCTACTTATATCGCACCGCTACAACCGCATACCCTTGCTCGATTCCTCGCCTGGGGGGTTCTGCAGGAGCTGGTCGTATAAGACTTACCCGGGTGCAAAAGTACAAAAAAAATGTATCTTTGCAAAAAAAAATGATGAAATGAAGAAGAAAATTGTTGTCGTAATGCTTGTTCTTGCTGTTATAGTGGGAGTTACAGGCATTTGGTTTTATCATATGTTTTATAGCCCTGCCGTCGAAGATCGTGTGACGGTGATCCTTCGTGAAGATGAGTCGTACGACAAGATGCTCGAGAAGGTGAAGAGTTGTGTCGCCTATCCTATGGCTCTCGAGATATATGCTCGACATATAAATCTCAATAAGGGCATAGAGCCTGGTGCCTACACCTTCGATGAGGGCATGACTGTTATAGCTGTTGCCCGCACCCTCAAGTTCGGCTCGGAGAATACAGTGCGCCTGACGATTAATAATGCCCGCACCCCCGAGATTCTCGCTGGTAAGATTGCCCGACAGATAGATGCCGACTCTGTTGCTATGCTCGGTGCTCTGCGTAGCGATGTTCTTGTTGCGGAGTTGGGCTTCGATAGCCCAGAGGCCATGTTCGCCATATTCATCCCCAACACCTATGAGGTGTATGCCGACATCGCCCCCGATGCCCTCGTGCGCAAGATGAAGCAGGAGTATGATAGGTTCTTCAGCTCGGCGCAGCGTGGCGCACAGCTCGAGGCTCTCGGTATGACGCCATATGAGGTTATGGTGCTCGCCTCAATCGTTCATGAGGAGACCAATGCTACGGAGGAGATGGCACGCATAGCGGGTGTTTATGTAAACCGCCTCAAGCGTGGTATGCCCTTGCAGGCTGACCCCACGCTGAAGTATGCTGCGGGTGACTTTAGTATCAAGCGCGTGCTTAATAGACATAAGGAGATAGACTCACCCTATAACACATATATGTATGCTGGCTTGCCACCCACGCCTATTGCCATGCCCGACATGGCAGCTATCGAGGGTGTGCTCAACTACGAGAGGCACGACTACCTATACTTCTGTGCGCGTGCCGAGATGGATGGTCGTCATAACTTCGCCCGCACGTTGAGTGAGCATAACCGCAATGCCGAGGCCTACCATAGAGCACTAAATGCCTTGAATGTGCGTTAGTGGTGTGTGTGAAACGTATTAAATGACTAACTATGAATAATAAAACCTTCTTTAGTGATGCGATGATGGCGGGTGCTATCGTGGGTGTCGTGATGGCCCTCTCGCGCATCTTCGAACGCTACGAACTATTCTTCAGCTCCTCGGACCTTATGTCTGTGGTAATACCATACGCCATAGAGTGGCTTCTCATGGTGGGCGTGTTTGTGTGGTTGCTCTACTTCTTCACACGCCGCAGAGCCAAGGCTGTGGATGCCGAGGTGGGCTTCAGCTACGGTCAGGCGCTATCCTTCGTGCTCGTCGTGTCTATGCTTGCGGGCATCATAGTGGGTCTTGTCGACACCATCTATATCAACGCCATGGGCTACGATACATATATCGACGGCATGGTTGGTCGCATCGCCGAGATGCGTAACATATATGTCGATGCGGGTCTCTCGCAGGCTGACTTGAAGCCTTTCGAAGAGATGGCGACTGCAGCACGCATGGCCGAGCAACCATCAATCTTTACGAACATCTTCGTGGAATTCTATAACTATGTACTCTTTGGTGGTCTTCCAGGTCTCATCATCGCATCTGTCGTACGCCGCCAGCCCGAGTATAGAGAGAATAACGACTAACCTATGGATCAGAAGTTAGATATATCTGTTGTTGTGCCCCTCTACAACGAGGCGGAGTCGCTACCCGAGCTTGTAGCGTGGATAGATAGGGTGGCCAAGGCCAACAACCTCACCTACGAGGTTATAATGATTGACGACGGCTCTACGGATGGCTCGTGGGGTGTTGTCGAAGAGTTGCGTAAGGAGTATGCCGCGGTGCGTGGTGTGAGCTTCATGCGCAACTATGGTAAGTCGGCAGCGCTATATGTGGGCTTCGAGATGGCCCAGGGCGATGTTGTCTTTACTATGGATGCCGACCTGCAGGACTCTCCCGACGAGATACCCGCGATGCGCGATATGATACTCAACGAGGGCTACGACCTTGTCTCGGGATGGAAGCGCCGTCGCTACGACCCTATAAGCAAGCGCTGGCCAAGTAAGTTCTTCAACCTCACAGCGCGCATAATGTCGGGCATCAAGCTCCACGACTTCAACTGCGGCCTGAAGGCCTACCGCCGCAAGGTTGTCAAGAGCATCGAGGTGTATGGCGAGATGCACAGGTATATACCCATCCTCGCCAAGCATGCTGGCTTCAGGCGTATCGGCGAGAAGGTCGTTGCACACCAGGAACGTAAGTATGGCAAGTCGAAGTTCGGTATGGAACGCATGATTAAGGGCTACCTCGACCTTATCTCCATCACCTTCATGTCGTGGTTTGGTCGTTCGCCTATGTATCTATTTGGTGGCCTCGGCACGCTGATGTTCCTCTTTGGTGGCATCACGGCGCTGTGGATAATCGTCGATAAGATATACTCGCAGACGTGCGGGTTGGTGTGGCGTGGTGTCACCGAGCAGCCTATGTTCTACCTTGCGCTGCTGGCTATAGTCCTCGGCGTGCAGCTCTTCCTCGCGGGCTTCCTCGGCGAGATGATCAACCGCCGTTCTACGGATAGAAATAACTACTTAATTGACAGAAGATTGTAATAATATAAAATGTAAAATACTATGATTCAGCGTATTCAGACACTCTACCTGCTGCTTGTTACAGCACTTATGGCCCTAACTCTCTTCCTCCCTATCGCCTCGTTCACGGGCGACAATAGCGAGGTGTACACCCTCACAGCCTTCGCCTTGGCGGGTGGTGGTGCATCGCAGAGTTCTTTATGGTTGGGCATCATCCTTGCCATCGCCACTGCTGTACCTTTTGTAACCATCTTCTTGTTCAAGAACCGCCTCTTGCAGTTGCGCTTATGCATCGTTGAGGTCATCTTGTTGTTGGGTGCTACGGCATTCGTTGCCATCTACTTCTGGTTGTCGAGTGCTAATGCCTTGGAGGATATAGGTGTTGCGCACCGTCAGTTCAGCTGGGCTGCCATCATGCCTGTTGTCTCTATCATCATCACCGTTCTTGCTGCGCGCGCCATCTTCAAGGATGAGGCTCTCGTGCGTTCGTTGGACCGTATCCGTTAGTGTGGAGGTTGCCGTATGAAGAGTTTTGAGACACAGATACGTGTTGAGTATCACCACACCGACCAGATGGGCATCGTGCACCACTCGAACTATGTTAAGTTCTTCGAGGTGGCACGTACCGAGTGGTTGCGTGCTGCAGGTCTTACGTATGCCGAGATGGAACGTAGGGGCGTGATGATGCCTATAGTCGATGTGCACGTGAAGTACCGCATGCCAGCATACTACGACGAGCTTATACGTGTCAAGGCTATGGTCGAGCAGATGCCCATGGCGCGTATGACCTTCAACTATAAGATTCATGGCGAGGATGGCAGGGAGATAGCCTCTGGCTCTACCACCCTCGGATTTATAGATAGCGTAACACGCCGTCCCCAGCGTGCGCCACAGTGGCTTATGGAGGTGCTCGAGAGGGAGTTTAATAAGGAGTAAGCATGAGCACAATCGCAGACTACCTACGCCTTGTTAAGTTCTCGCACACGATATTCGCAATGCCCTTCGCACTGCTGTCGTTCACCTATGCCATACTCACTGCCGATGAGCCTGTTAACCTATGGCTGCTACTCTTGCAGGTTGTTGGCTGCATGGTCTTTGCGCGTAATGTGGCCATGGGCTTCAATAGGTGGGCAGATAGGGATATAGATGCTGCCAACCCACGTACTGCAGGCCGTGAGATACCCGCTGGCAAGGTGTCGGCACGTGGTGCTATGCTCTTCGTTGTTGTCAACGCACTCCTCTTCATCGGTGTTGCGGTGACCATCAACCCGCTGTGCGGATGGCTCTCGCCCGTTGCCCTTGCCATCGTTATGTTCTATAGCTACTGCAAGCGCTTTACGGCACTCGCCCACATTGTTCTCGGCGTGTCGCTTGGCATAGCGCCTGTGGGTGCCTATATGGCCGTTACGGGCAGCTCGTGCCTTGAGTGCTGGCTGCTGGCAATTGTCGTCACCACATGGTGCTCGGGCTTCGACATCATCTATGCTCTTCAGGATGCAGAGTTCGACCGTAAGCGTGGCCTACACTCCATCCCGTCGCATTTCTCGGCGACAACAAGCCTTATTATTAGTGCCGTGTTGCACATCGCCAGCGTGGCAACCCTCGTGGTCTATGCCACATATATGCCACACACATGGCTCCTGTACCTCGGCTGTGGTCTCTTTGCTGTAATCCTGACCCTCGAGCATATCCTTGTCACGCCCACGAAGCAGCGTAATATAGGCATCGCCTTTGGCACTCTTAATGCTCTGGCAAGCATGTCGTTGGCTGTGGCACTTATAGCTAACCTGCTTATCTACGCATAACGATGTGGGTAGGTGCGGCATTCCTCTCGGCACTCCTTCTTGGCTTCTATGATGTCGCCAAGAAGAGGTCGTTGCGTGGCAATGCTGTGATCCCCGTGTTGCTGCTAAATACACTCTTCTCGTCCATCCTCTTCCTCCCCATCATCCTCGATGCCGAGCTTTCGCTGGGGTGGTTCGATGGCACTATCTTCGACTCCACGTCGGGCGGTGTTGCAGACCATGCTCTTGTGGCGTGTAAGGCTGCCATAACACTCTCGTCGTGGCTATGTGGCTACTACGCCATCAAGCACCTGCCGCTGACTATCGTGGGCCCCGTGAATGCCACTCGCCCCGTTGTCGTGCTCCTCGGTGCCATGCTACTCTTTGGCGAGAGGCTCAACCTATGGCAGTGGGGTGGCGTGCTGCTAACTATAGTGTCGCTGTACCTCTTAAGTCGTGCTGGGCGCATGGAGAGCATCAACTTCAGCCGTAATAGATATGTATGGGCACTCTTTGCTGCCATGCTCCTTGGTGCTGTGAGTGGCCTGTATGATAAGTATATCATCAGCCGTCATGCTCTCGATCCACTCTTCGTGCAGAGCTGGTTTGGTGTATATCAGCTCATTATGATGTCTCTCATCGCCCTTGTGGTGCTCCCCCGTACCGAGCATACGCCCCTGCGCTGGGTCTGGACAATACCCCTTATATCTCTCTTTGTGTCGTGTGCCGACTTCTTCTACTATCACGCCATCGATGCCCCGGGATCTATGATCGCCGTGGTCTCTATGATACGTCGTTCGTCTGTTGTCGTCACCTTCCTCTGTGGTGCTCTGCTCTTTGGCGAGAAGAACCTACGTGCCAAGGCTCTTGACCTGCTACTTATCATCATAGGTATGGTACTTCTTGCTGTAGGTAGCATATAAAATAAGAGGCTGACAAAAAAGTCTATTTTGTCGTTACGCTTGCCCTCAAAATCCTCATTTACGCCAAGTAAACTGCGGTTTTTCGGGCTTCGCAAGCCTAAAAATAGATCTTTTTATTCAACCTCTCAACATATGAAGGGATGACTAATTTACTCATTAGTCATCCCCTCCTTGCTTTTGAAGAGGTCGGTGAGGTAGGTATCTAAAAATAGCAGATCGCTATCCTCCTGTACCACGCTGTTAAGCAGCATCTCCTCCTCGCTGTAGAGTTGTAATGTTCGAGGGTCAAGTTCACTCATAGGCAGACATTTTTGTGGGATTTCATACTGCTAACGCCCCCCAGAGTGCTATTATTGTGCTATCTTCTTAATTTAATGTTATGTTTTTCTCCTTTATCATACGTCGTAGGTTGATCAGGGCATAGCGCATACGTCCCAGGGCGGTGTTTATGCTCACCTCCGTATGCTCGGCAATCTCCTGGAACGATAGCTTCGAGTAGTAGCGTAGGCGCACCACCTCCCTCTGCTCTTCGGGCAGCAACTCTACGAGGTTGCGTATCGTCTGCTCCATCTCGCTGTGCATCATCTCATCCTCGGTTGTTGGCTCGGCAAAGCGCATGGTGCCTATGACGTCGTATCCCGCCTCCGCCTCGTTGATGTTGGGGCTCGACTTTTCACGACGGAAGTGGTCGAGCACACGGTTGTGCGCTATACGTAATACCCACGATAGGAACTTACCAGAGTCGGTATAGCGACCCTCGTCAATAACCTTCACGGCCTTAATAAATGTCTCCTGGAAGATGTCATCAGCAATGTCGTCATCCTTGACCATCATGCCGATGTAACTACGTACACGCCTCGAATGGCGTTCGATAAGTTCAGATATAGCACTCCTATCGCCCGAAAGATAATTATTAAGCAATACACGATCGCTTAATGATGTCACGTTCATACTCCTCTTATTTTAGTTGTTAAAGAGCAGAATTTTCTCGATAGGCAGTACTTTTTAGTAGTTAATAATTAATCTTTTCGACTGCAAGATATAAATAAATTTCCAATCTGCAAAATTCTCTATTTTTTGCCACACGCCTCCGCCCTTCGCAAAACTCTCGCGTTATGAGGGCAAAATGTGTGCCACAATGCGCTGTATGGGCGTTTTTGTGATATGTGTTGGGGTGGCGCCTTGTGCGGTGAAACGACAATAATTGGGGGTGAAATTATACTCCACCACGCGAGTAGCTGTCGGCAAAGTAGTATAGAATTGCCTCGGCACGCTTCATGCCTACAACCTCGGCTATCTCCTCGAGGCTCGCCTCACGCACAGCCCTCACACACTTAAACCTCTTGAGCAGCGCCACGAGGCTCTTGTCGCCAATGCCTGGTATGTGCGATAGCTCGCTGTCGATGAATGCCTTGGTGCGCTTCTGGCGGTGGAAGGTGATGCCGAAACGGTGTGCCTCGTCGCGTATGTGACATATCACCTTTAGTGGCTCGCCCAGGCGCGATAGGTAGTAGGGCTCGGGGTCGTTGGGGTAGAATACCTCCTCGAGTCTCTTTGCAAGACCTACTATGGGCACACGGTGCTCTATGCCAAGCTCCTTGAGTACGCCGTAGGCACTCGACAGCTGACCCTTGCCACCATCCACGATGATGAGGTCGGGTAGCTCCTGGCCCTCGGCGAGGATACGTGAGTAGCGGCGGTATACAATCTCGCGCATCGAGGCGAAGTCGTCGGGGCCCTCCACTGTCTTTATGTTGAAGTGTCTGTACTCCTTACGCGATGGCTTGCCGTCGCGGAATACCACGCACGATGCCACAGGGTTTGTACCTTGCAGGTTGGAGTTGTCGAAGCACTCTATATGTCGAGGCTCATGCTCGAGGCGTAGCTCGCGCTGCATGGTAGCCATGAGCTTATCTGTGTGACGTTCAGGGTTTTTAATCTCCATGTTTTTGAGCATCTCGGCACGATATATACGCGCACTCTTGAGTGAGAAGGCTAGTAGGTCGGCCTTCTCGCCACGCTTCGGTATGGTGAAGATGACATTGTTGAAAAGCATCGCTGCCGTGGGCATCACGGGCGCTATAACCTCGCGCGAGAGTTTGACGTCAAACTGCTCGACGATGTACTCTATGCCTCGCGATAGGAGGTCTGCATCCTCTGCCTCTATACCTGTTGTCATACGTACTGTCTGCACCGCAACGATGGAGCCGTGACGTATGCTCACGAAGTTGCAATACGCCATGTCGTCGTCGCGCAATAGCGAGAATATGTCGCTGTCGATGATCTTCGAGCTCACAACGACCGATCGCGACTGGTAGTCGGCAAGTGCTCGTAGTCGCTGCTTGTAGCTCTCTGCAACCTCGAAGCGGAGCTCTGCCGCTGCGGCATACATCTCCCTCTCGAGGTGGCTACGCACGGGGCGTAGGTCGCCCTTGAGTATCGACTCCACAAGCTCTATGCTCTTGTTGTACTCCTCCTCGCTTTGCTCACCTATGCAGGGTGCCTTGCAATTGCCTATGTGGTACTCCAGACATCGTGTGTACTTGCCTGCCTTAATCTTTGACTCCGAGAGGTTTAGCTTGCATGTGCGTAGTGGTATTACCTCGCGTATGAAGGCCATCAGCGATCGCTGTGTGGCTATCGAGCCATAGGGCCCGAAGTAGTGCGAGCCGTCGCGCAGGAGTATGCGTGTGGACTCTACACGTGGGAAGGGCTCACGGCGTATTACTATCCATGGGTATGTCTTGTCGTCCTTGAGTAGGATGTTGTACCTAGGCTGTAGGCTCTTGATAAGCGAGTTCTCCAGGAGCAGAGCATCTTGCTCTGTGTCTACAACGATATGTCGTATGTCGGCAACCTTACCCACCAGCACACGCACCTTTGCCGAGTGCTCACGGCTATCGACGAAGTAGGACGACACGCGGCGCTTCAGGTCCTTTGCCTTGCCGACGTATATTATCGTGCCTCCCTTGTCGATAAACTGGTATACACCTGGGCTGTGGGGCAGTGCCGCCACCAGCTCCTTGATATGTTGCTTCTCGCTACTAATCATACTCACAAAGGTAATATAAAAAATGATAAATCGTAAAACTCACCCTTCGGTTACCGAAAAAACGTATGACAATTTGTTATAACCGTGAATTTTTCCTATCTTTACACGCTATAATTAATTAAGGACTATGAAAACAGGCGAAATACAGACGCTGAAAGTGTCGCGCATATCTGACTTCGGTCTCTACCTTATCGACGATGAGGGTGCCGAGGTGTTGTTGCCCAACCGATTCACACGATTGGATATGAAGGAGGGTGACGAGGTTAGTGTCTTTGTATATCACGACTCGGAGGATCGTCTTGTGGCATCTACCGAGAAGCCTCTCATCAAGGCTGGTGAGGTTGCAGCCCTCAAGGTTGTCGATAAGAGTATCCATGGTGCATTCCTCGACTGGGGATTATCGGGCAAGCACCTATTCCTCCCTAACCGTAATCAGCAGGGTAGCGTCGTTGCGGGACAGAAGACCGTCGTATATATGTATATCGACGAACGCACAGGCCGTTGTGTTGCGACAAACAAGATCAAGCCATTCATCTACAATGAGGATCCTCTCACTGTGAAGGTTGGCGATGAGGTAGATGTGCTTGTTGCCTTCGAGACGCCTATCGGCTATCGTGTTGTCATCGATAACCGCCATTGGGCAATGATATATAAGAACCAGCTCTTCCGCCCAATACGCATGGGTGACAGATGTCGTGGCTGGGTGCGTAAGATCACCGAGGATATGCGTATCGACGTTAGCCTCCAGCAGACAGGCCTCGCAGAGGTTGAGACCTCTGTTGTGCGCCTCGAGAAGATGCTCGAGGAGGGTGGCGGTAAACTTGCGGTTAATGATAGGAGTGAGCCTACGGAGGTGGCACGCCTAACAGGTATGAGTAAGAAGGTGTTCAAGCGTGCTCTCGGCATGTTGCTCAAGCAGGGCAAGGTGCGCCAGACGGAGCAGGGTATAGAGTGCATAAAGTAGGCTATGGCTACGGCGGAGAGAGTATCGCGCGAGGTTAGCGACAACTTCGTATTTCAGCGTTCACGCCTTGCGTATGTCGAGGCGGCGAGGCTGGTGCGTGGTCGTGTGCTGGAGATAGGCACAGGCACAGGCTATGGCATAGATGTCATAGCTCCAAGTGCCGAGCACTTCGTGACGCTTGATAAGTTTCGCAGTGCGGAGCTCGGCACGCTGCCAGCGAATGTTGAGTTCTGCGGGGCGAAGGTGCCCCCGCTGCCCTTTGCTGATGCGTCGTTCGACTGCGTGGTGTCGTTCCAGGTCATTGAGCATATAAAGCGTGATAGGTGCTTCGTTGAGGAGGTTAGACGTGTGCTAAAGCCTGGTGGACTATTTATCGTGAGCACTCCCAATAGGCCTATGTCGCTTACGCGTAA
Organism: Alistipes sp.; assembly: GCA_045614205.1. Taxonomy (GTDB): domain Bacteria; phylum Bacteroidota; class Bacteroidia; order Bacteroidales; family Rikenellaceae; genus Alistipes. Next base: position 71,541 of record JAZLCL010000010.1, read on the forward strand.
CCCCTGGCATGTAAGGGAGTATACTGCGGCGCAGTTCGACGAGCTGCTGTCGTCGTTTGGCGAGGTGCAGCGCATGGGTGTCGAGGGTAACGCCAGCGTGTGGGAGTACTACGAGAAGAATAGAGCCTCGGTGCAGCGCATCATGCGCTTCGATGTGTTGAGGATGCAGTGGTGGTTGCCCCGATGGTTGCTGCAGTTGCCCTACGATGTGATGAATAGGCTCAACCGTAGGCGCCTGCATAGCGCAAATAGAGACCTTACAGAGGGTATTAAGATGAGTGATTACTACATTGCGGAGGTCAGTGACAGATGCTTCGACCTCTTCTATGTAGCTAAAAAATAGTGGGTATGCAGCGTGTAGTTCTTGTTCAGCATGATATCGTGTGGCAGGATGTTGATGCCAACCTTCGCGCCTTGGAGCATATGCTCGAGGGTGTTGTGGCTGATGTCGTCGTGCTCCCCGAGATGTTCCAGACGGGCTTTGTTGTGGAGCCCTCATCTGTTGTAGACACTGCCGCTGCTACGCTTGAGTGGATGAGACGCCAGGCACGACGTATGGATGCTGCTGTGGTGGGCTCGTTTGCTGTTAGGGAGGATGACAGGTGCTACAACCGTATGTACTTTGTGCGTCCTGATGGTGTTGTTGAGTACTACGATAAGCGCCATCTGTTTAGTCCTGGTGGCGAGGCGGAGTGTTTCACTGCGGGTGCAGAACGTAGGGTTGACGAGTGGCGCGGTGTGCGCTACCTATTGCAGGTGTGCTACGACCTTCGCTTCCCGGTGTGGAGCCGTCAGCGTGGCGACTACGA
>JAZLCL010000011.1:0-7627 GCA_045614205.1 Alistipes sp.
TATCGCACAGCTTGGGAGTGTGGCTGTAAGGGTATCACCGTATACCGCGACGGCTGCCGCGATGGCGTGTTGCTCGACGTGAACGCTAAGAATAACAAGAAGAGCAACTGCTCAGGTAGCAACAGCATGCGTCGTCCCGAGTCTATCCCCGCAGATATCGTGCGTTTCAAGAACGGCAAGGAGGATTGGATTGCCTTTGTGGGTAAGCAGGATGACCGCCCCTACGAGATCTTCACCGGTAAGATCGAGGAGGATGCTATGTACATCCCCAAGACCATCACTCATGGTCACATCCTCAAGGTTACTGAGGCCGACGGTACTAAGCGCTACGACTTCCAGTATCAGGACCGCTACGGCTATATCAACACCATCGGTGGTATCTCGCGCCTCTTCGACGAGGAGTTCTGGAACTATGCTAAGCTTATCTCGGGTGTATTGCGCTACGGCATGCCTATCGACAAGGTTGTGCAGCTCGTGGATGGCTTGCACCTCGACTCTGAGACTATCAACACATGGAAGAATGGTGTGGAGCGTGCGTTGAAGCAGTATATCAAGGATGGTACCCGCGGTAAGGGTCGCTGCCCACAGTGTGGTCAGGAGAACATGGCCTACCAGAATGGCTGCCTCACATGTATGGCCTGCGGCTACTCTAAGTGTAACTAATATACACTATTATATATAGGTGTGCTGGACCACTTGGTCTGGCACACTTTTTTTGTACAGCATTCGTTTTTTTATCTCCATTAGCAAGAAAATTATATTCTACGGCAAATCGAGCCACAAAATTTTATTTGTAAAAAACTTGTATACAAAGGGAATTATCCCTATATTTGCTATGCAATATCACTCTATAACAGGCATAAAAGATGACAATGTTTTCATCACATACTATTTCGCTAACCCCTATTTTGCATAGGGGGGGGGATTTTGCGCCTGTAAATCAATAAGTTACGCGAATACTCATTATAAATCGTTAAACTCGCAACAGCAACGTTGCGGGGCTATGCTGTTTTGCCCTTAGCCATTACGTTTTGGGGCATCATTCGTCGTGTTCGTACAGCAGCATATCACACATTGGAACTTTTTTACACAATTTAATACTTAACATTTATTAACTATGAAAGCAAGATTTTTAGCTTTAGCGGCATTGGTGCTTGGTTTGGCATCATGTCAGACAGAGCCTGAGGGTCTTAATGTGAACGTGGGTGGCGAGGTTGACACTACCATCACCGTTTCACTTCCCGAGACAACTCGTGCTACAGACAGCGCTGAGGGCGCATTTAAGAATGTGAACTTAGACCAGTACACTATTCGCTACATCCTTCAGGTGTACTACAACGATACTCCATCACAGGAGCGTCTTGTAAAGTATAGCGACGATAAGAGTGTTACATTCAACGTTCGTCTTGTACCTGGTCGTGACTACAACTTCGTAGTTTGGGCTGACCTTGTAGAGGGCAACAACTTCCAGGAGAACGAGTGGACAAATGATGCAGGTCTTCACTACAACACAACAGACCTTCACAACATTACACTTAAGCAGACTTGGGTGGCAATGGATGAGACACGTGATGCATTCACTGGTTACTACAACACTGCAGATCACGGTGTGAAGTATTCAGGTAGCCTACCTATCAACATCACCTTGACACGTCCATTTGCTAAGTTGCGTGTTATCACTACCGATATGGTTGCTCTTCGCAACCTTGGTATTGCTCCATACAAGGGTACTGTAACCTACACAACCGACCATCGTGAGTCTTTCAATGCTTGCACTGGTGCTTATGGTGAGCAGACTAAGAAGAGTGTTAGCCTCACTTATAACATTGCGTCATACGATGACAATAGCGAGCAGAACAAGGTGTTGTTTACCGACTACTTCTTTGCTAACAACGACGTTGTGAAGTTCACAATGGATATTATGGAGGCTAATGGCCAGAGCATCAAGTTTAACAACTTCAACACTGATATCTCTGTTCAGCGTAACTACTTGACAACTATCCAGGGTAATATCCTTACTGATGGTAACAACGTTAATGTTACTGTTGAGGATGCGTTTGAGAATGCTAATAACACAACTGACGAGCCTTACTACAACGAGACTATCAGCAGTGCAGCAGAGTTCTATGCAGCATTGAATACTGCGGGTGAGTTTATCGTAATCTCTGATCTTAATATCGACTCTGCTCTTGAGACTCGTGCTACACGTGCTACAGCAGATACCGGTAATGTTACCACTATCAACCTCAACGGCAAGACTATCACTGTTACTAACAAGACTGGTGAGCCTTTCGCAACTGTAGCAGCTGGTAACACACTCTTCCTCGAGGGTGGTAATATCGTTCTTGCTGAGGGTAGTACAGCTTCATTCATCGAGAATGAGGGTAATGTAATCTTCTCAAACGGTACGCTTGAGAATGAGTCTAACTCTGCTACAGCTGCAGTTGTTGAGGGTAAGGTTATCGTAGAGGAGAATGCTACTGTTATTGACGAGAATACTACTAAGGTTGAAGGTGCAACTGCTTGGCTTGCAGATGTTCTTGCTAAGGGCGGTACATACGTATTCACAGAGGACATGACAGCTGGCCAGATTAAGGTTACTGCTACCGCTCCTGTTGTTCTCGACGGTAATGGCTACACCTTCACTTATACTGGTTCAGATCGAGCTATCGAAATTCCAAAGGAGGCTACAGGTGCAAATGTAACTATCAAGAATCTTAATGTAGCTCTTAAGGCAGGCTACTGCGAGCGCGGTATCAACTTCAATGTGACTAATGGTGTTCTTACTATCGACAACGTAAAGGTTAGCGAGACTGGCACTGCCGCAACTTATGCAATTAACCTTCCAGGCTCATCAGACAATGCTGAGGTAACTATCAACAACTCTTATCTCCGTGGTAACATTGCCTTGAATGTTTGGGGCGAGAATATGGTGATTAACGCTACAAACACAGAGTTTGTTAGCTACGATGATGAGGAGACTGAGAATTATGCTGCAATCTCTCTTAACAATGATGGTTCTACAAACATCGCTGATGGTACAGATGTAACTATTGAGGGCGGTAAGATTATTGCTCTTGATGAGAATGGCGAGGAGTCTGATGCAATTAGTAATTTAACAAACACTGGTAATGTAACTGTTAGCGGATCAACAGAGGTAATTGGTATTCTTTCTGACCCAGTTGCTATTGTAACTTATGCGGGTTATGACCAATTCTATTCTTGTACAACTCTTCAGCAGGCAATTAACCAGGCTGCAAAGAACTCTAATGCTACTGTTAAGCTTATCAAGGACATCACTCATGATGAGTCAGTTGTGGTAGCGGAGAATCAGACAATTGTTCTCAACCTCAATGATAAGACTATTACTGGTCCAAACGTAGCAAAAGATGCTGAGGGTAATAGAATCCACGTTATTATCAATAATGGCACATTGACATTGAAGAACGGTACTGTCACATCTGCTGCAGCCAATGCTGGCTCTGCTGTTATGAACAATGGCACAATAGTCATTGAGGACGTGACATTGAATGGCGCACCAATTGTTGAAGGTGGTTGGCCTTCATATGCTGTCAACAACTATGGTAACTTGACAGTTAACAGCGCAACAATTAATTCTTACCACGGCGCTATTGCTACTGGCGGTGATGGTGTTGCTGTTATTAATGATGCAACTGTAGATGTTGGCCAAAATACTCAGACTAAGCAAACAAGTTGGGCTCTTTATGTATTTGAAAATGGACAGTTGACAGTAAACAACGGTACTTTCAAAAATACAAAGGATGAGCAGAACAAGGTATATGGCGGAGGTTATATTTGCGCTATAAGCACTAAAGAAACCGTTATAAATGGCGGCACATTTGATAAGACTGAGGGAGACAACAACGGTAATGGTATTTACTACAATTGCACAAACCTGATAATTAAGGGAGGTACGTTTGACACAAATCCTTCAAAACACATATCTGAGGGCTACGACGCTGCAGTTCATAATGTTAACGGAACATGGTCTGTAATTCCTACAGTTTTGAAAGATGGTGCAGTGCTTGATTTGGGCGGTGCTGAGTATAATGGAACAATCACAGTTGAGGGTAATGTAACAATCAAGGGCGATACAAAAATCAAAACATTAAAATCAACTACTGGTTGCACAATTACTATTGAGGACGGCAAGACCCTTGCTCTTACTAATTTCAGCTTTGGTGCTAAGGATAATGCTAATGCTAAATATGAAATCAAGGGTGGAACTGTAACTGCAAACTACGGTTTCTTCCAGCACGGTAAATATACTCTTCGCTCTAACTTTGAGACAGGCTATATGTACTACTCATATGGTAGCGATATTACAGTGTATGGCACATTCCACAGCCAGGGTATGGGTGACGGCTTAGACTATGTACGTGGTAAGCTCACTATCGCAAAGGGCGGTAAGTCTATCCACGACAAGTCTCTTTGGGTTGGTCAGCCAGCAAGCTGGGGCGCAATGAATGCTTCATTGATCATTGAAGAGGGCGGCTATGTTCAGGCAAATAGTCTTTCTGTTTATGAAGGAAGCTCTCTTACTTACTCAAATGACGCTGATTTGAAGTATAATTCAGTAACTGGTACAGAATATATTACAAAGAAATAGTAATCACATTCTATCGTAAAAATGCGCTCGGCTTTGGTCGAGCGCAGAAACTAAGCAACATCAAAAAAACATACTCGCTTTCATAAATGTAATAAGGTGTTGCGACTGGGGTTGTCCGAGAGGGCAACCCCTTATTTGTTTTTTGGGGGCAGGGTGACCGAAAAGACCCAAGTGACCAAAGAGAAGATCGTATCAACCATTGTCCGAAACCTCGTTTTGGTCTCAGGGGTCTGATAGGTTTCATGGGGGATGCATACAACGTCATCCCGAGGAGCGAAGCGACGTGGGGATCTCCTATTGCCTCTTATGAGATTGCCACGTCGGGCAGAGCCCTCCTCGCAATGACGTTGACTCTATCCTCACGCCCTCGCAATGACGACTCACCCAGCATACACCGTCATCCCGAGGAGCGAAGCGACGTGGGGATCTCCTATTGCCTGGCGAGAGATTGACCTTCGGTCGACCCTGCTCCGCCTCGGCATAATTCAAGCGAGCTTGATTCTGCTCTCGGCTTAATCACAGCGTTGCCACGTCGGGCAGAGCCCTCCTCGCAATGACGACACACCCAGCATTTACCGTCATCCCCCACCAGAACCCAGTCCGCGACATCGTTTTGGTCTCAGGGTCTCAGGGGTCTGATAGGATTCATGGGGGATGCATACACCGTCATCCCCAGGAGCGAAGCGACGTGGGGATCTCCTCTTGCTTGGCGAGAGATTGCCACGTCGGGCAGAGCCCGCCTCGCAATGACGTTGACTCTATCCTCATAAAAAGAGAGCAAACAAAAAGTGTAAATAATGGCACGGAATATGGATGTAGCCCATTGCGCGGAAAGCGTGCGAAACAAAAAAAATGGTTACATCTATGAAAAAAGTTTTACTCTCTCTATTGGTTGTCGCATTGATGACACCTATAGTCTCGGCACAAGAGTGGCAGCGACCACGTGCGTGGCGCGGGTATGAGACAAATCGCTTCTGGGATAACTGGGAGATAGCAGCAGGTGGCGGCGCTGCGATGTTGCAGGTATCCGAGAATATGGGGGACGAGCCTGGTAAGTTCTTCAACCGCGTGGGATGGAATGCCAACATCTCGGCAGTGAAGTGGATAGTGCCCGTGGTGGGCATGCGTCTGCAGCTCGAGGGCGGCGAGTTCCAGAACTACTCGTTCGACCAGCCCAAGTATGGCTCGGGAATATTCAAGACGCCATACATCTTCGTGCATGGCGACATACTGGTCAATATGTCGAACTGGATTGGCGGATACCGCCCCAACCGCATCTACAGCGCCATATCCTACGTGGGCTTCGGATACACAGCAATGTCGTGGACAGACAGCTCTGCAGGCTCCTACAACGGCGAATTCGCATTCTCATCGGGCCTGCTCAACAAGTTTCACATAACACCACAATGGGATATAGAACTCGACATACGCTCATGGATATTCCGCGAGGAGTCACTCCCCGCAGAGATAACCAACGGCGGACGCTTCGCCTTTGGACTCTCGGCATCTGTGGGCATAGCCTACCGCTTCAATAAGCGCGCATGGACCCCCGCATACTCGCAGGCAGAGGTCGACGGCTACATAGCTGCAATAGTGGGCCTCGAGGAGGAGATACTCGCAACAGATGCAGCACTCATATCGCTCGCCGAGGATGCCAAGGCCCTTGAGGATGACAACGCCCGCCTAAGGAGCGAGCTCAGAGCGGCAGAGAGTGCCGAGCAGAGTGCTATGATGTGCACAAACAAGGGCGAGGGAGTGGTATTCTTCAATATCGGCGAGGCAACACTAACGGACTATGCGCTTGCCACCCTCGACAGCTACGCCGCGGCGATGGCGTGCTGCGACACACCAATTGTGGTGACGGGATATGCCGACAAGGAGACAGGTAGCGCAAAGCGCAACATGCAGCTCTCCGAGGAGCGAGCAGAGCATGTCGCAGCCTACCTCATATCTAAGGGCATTGCCGACTCGCGCATAACTACCAAGTGGGTTGGTGACACCGAGGCAGCATTCACTTCTCCCGATACGCCACTCGTAAACCGTTGCGTAACACTTCGATAGAGCCTCGTCAAGAGCATTTACCCCCTGATAGAAATATGTTATCGGAATGGGTAAGATGCAACGCTCGGCAAAAAAAATGCGGATAGGTTGTCTACCTATTCGCATTTTCTTTTGTTAGCGGCAGCAGATGGCCCCTTATCGCAACATATTGTAGTGGCAATACATAAGTTTGCCCTCATCGTCGCGCAAGTGCATGCCTCCGCCACGGCAGAACTCCCACACCTTACAATCGGCGCACTCATCCTTCTTAGTCCACTCGCGGTTGCGGAAGGGGGTGAACCTGTTCTGCCACACATCCCAGAACCTATCGCGATAGATATTGCCCTGCGCATAGTTGCCACGCACGCTGGTGCAGCCAGATATATCGCCATTGACACGTATTGAGGCCACCGTAACACCTGCAGTACACATATAGAAGTGGTCGCGAACCTCGGTCTCGTAGCCGCCAAGGAAGCCCTCGCAAGCGTAGCTGAGGTTTATGCGCCCCTCCTTGCGCGTCTTGCGTATAAACTCCATAAGCGTGCGAAACTGCTCGGGGTATAGGTGTAGCGTCTCGTCGCGCTTGGCACGCCCCGCGGGAAAGACAGAGAAGATACGCCAGCGACAGATACCCTCGGAGATAAGAAACTCCTTCCACTCCTCCAATCTATCCATAATAGCGGGCGTAGCACATGTGATAACGTCGTAGGTAAGGCCCTCGACCTCACGGATATTAGCCACAGCCTGGCGCGCACGCACAAAGCTATCGGGATTTTGGCGAATGTAGTTGTGCACATCCTCGAAGCCATCGAAGCTCACCGACACCGTGCGCAAGCCCGCCGCCACGAGCGAGCGTAGGCGCTCACTCGTGAGGCTCATGCCATTTGTCACCATGCCCCACATATATCCGCGTTTCGTAACCTCGCGTCCCGCCTCCTCGAGATCCTTACGCACTAA
>JAZLCL010000012.1:0-33696 GCA_045614205.1 Alistipes sp.
AGCTAACGCCACAGTAGCCTATTAGTGTGCGAAGTCTGCGCAGAAGTCGTTGCCCTTGTCATCCACGATGATGGCTGCTGGGGAGTTCTCCACGGAGATCTTACGTACTGCCTCCATGCCGAGCTCCTCGAAGTCCACAACCTCAACACTCTTGATAGAGTTCTTTGCGAGGATTGCTGCAGGACCACCTATAGAGCCGAGGTAGAAGCCGCCATTAGCCTTACAAGCGTCTGTCACCTGCTTTGAACGGTTACCCTTTGCCACCATCACCATAGAGCCACCAGCCTTCTGGAAGAGGTCTACGTATGAGTCCATACGACCCGCTGTTGTTGGGCCGAATGAGCCTGATGCCATGCCCGCAGGTGTCTTTGCTGGGCCAGCATAGTATACGGGGTGGTTCTTAAAGTACTCTGGCATAGGCTTACCCTCGTCGAGCATCTGCTTGATGCGTGCATGTGCTATGTCGCGAGCAACAACAAGCGTACCCTTGAGGTTTAGGCGTGTCTTGATAGGGTACTTCGAGAGGATCTCGCGTACCTTATCCATACCCTCGTCGAGGTCGATGTCTACGGCTGGTGACATTGCTGGTGCCTCTGCTGGGAGGAAGCGTGCAGGGTTCTTCTCAAGCTTCTCGAGGAAGATACCCTCGGGAGTAATCTTCGCCTTGATGTTACGGTCTGCCGAGCAGCTTACGCCGATGGCTACGGGGCATGATGCGGCGTGGCGTGGTGCGCGTATCACACGCACGTCGTGTACGTAGTACTTACCACCAAACTGTGCGCCGAGGCCTATCTCCTGGCATATCTTCTCCACCTTTGCCTCCCACTCGAGGTCGCGGAAGCAACGGCCACCCTCGTTACCCGATGTTGGAAGCTCGTCGAGGTAGCCCGCAGATGCCTTCTTCACTGTCGCAAGACACATCTCGGCAGATGTGCCGCCGATGCAAAGTGCGAGGTGGTATGGAGGACATGCCGATGTGCCGAGGTCGAGGATGTGCTCCTTGATGAACTTTGTCAACGACTCCTCGTTGAGAAGAGCCTTTGTCTGCTGGTAGAGGAATGTCTTATTTGCAGAGCCACCACCCTTTGTTATGAACAAGAACTCATACTCCATGCCTGGGTGACCAGCGTAGATGTCGATCTGTGCTGGGAGGTTGTTGCCCGAGTTCTTCTCCTCTGTCATTGTGAAGGGCACCACCTGCGAGTAGCGTAGGTTGCGCTCCTTGTATGTCTCGTACACACCGCGCGATATGCACTCTGCGTCGTTGGCGCCAGTGTATACATCCTCACCCTTGTGTGCGATACAGATGGCAGTACCTGTATCCTGGCATGTAGGAAGCTCACCCTCGGCAGCCACGCACTGGTTCATGAGCATTGTGTATGCCACAAACTTATCGTTGTCTGTAGCCTCGGGGTCCTTGAGGATATTAGCGAGCTTCTGGAGGTGTGAGGCGCGTAGGTAGAACGACACGTCGCCATATGCCTCCTTGGCGAGAAGCTCGAGACCCTTGGGGTCCACCTTCAATATTTTACGGCCGTCGCACTCCACGACCTTAACATAGTCCTTCGTTAAAAGGCGATACTCCGTCTTATCCTCCTGGATAGGATACGGCTCCTGATAGATAAACTCTGCCATGATGAAATCGTTATTTTTAGTTAGTTATCGTTGTGTTATAGATTCTTTATGAAGTCGATGATGCCGAAGATGAACACCGCAGATACGAGCACGGGGCATACCCACTTAAGCAGGAATCGCACAAAGGGGTATGTGGTCTTGTCGACACCACCCTCTGCCGTTAGCTCGGCACGCATATCCTCCTTGCGCCATATCCATCCCACGAAGATGGATGTCATGATGCCCAATACGGGGAGCATGACAATGGCTGTGAAGTTGTCGAGCAGCGCGAAGAGGTTCATTCCCGCCACGGAGAAGCCACTCCATGCGCCAAGCGATAGGGATGTAGCTGTGGCAAGGAGCATCGCGCCAATGGTCACTATCAGCGCACCCTTGCCTCGCGACATGCCGCGCTTCTCCACGAAGTACGATGTCACAGCCTCGTGCATAGATATCGTCGATGATAGCGCTGCCAGGCCGAGCAGCAGGAAGAAGAGCATCGCCCATATGTTGCCTGCAGGCATCGCGGAGAATACCTTTGGCATCGCCACGAAGGCCAGCTGCATGCCCGACTCGTTCTGCACACCTGCCGAGAAGATTATCACTGCGGCGATGATGGCCACGAGGGTGTCGAGTGATACCACGCTGATGGCTGTGCCAGCGATCTTCGTTCCCTTCTTGAAGTAAGAGCCATATATGAGCATGGCACCCATGCCCACCGAGAGGGTGAAGAATGCCTGGCCCATGGCGTCGAGGAATGTCTTGCCTGTCACCTTCGAGAAGTCGGGTGTGAAGACGTCGCCCAGTGCCTCGCGACCCTCGGGTAGCCATAGCGAGTATATCGCCAAGACTATGAGTATGGCAAAGAGGAGTGGCATGAGCACCTTCGAGGCTCTCTCTATGCCTCCCTGCACGCCTCCCACGATGATGATGTGGTTGGCAATGATGAATATGTAGGTAAACAGCAGCGGCATCCATGTCGCTGTGGTGAATGAGGTGAAGAAGCCGCCGAAGTCATCACCTATGGTGTCGGCTGCCGAGGCTATGGCGTAGTTTAGTGTCCATCCCGATATTACGAAGTAGTATCCCATGATCAGGAATACCGATATGAGACCCATTGCTCCGAGCCATCCCCAGCCCTTGCGTATCTTCGAGAAGGCATCTATGGGGTTACACTTGGAGTTGTGTCCCACGGCGAACTCCGCGATGAGCAGTGGTAGGCCCAGCAGGAGTATACATCCGAGGTATATGAAGATGAAGGCACCGCCACCATGCTCCGATGTGATGTATGGGAAGCGCCATATGTTGCCCAGGCCTATTGCCGAGCCTGCGGCTGCAAGTATCGCAGCGAGCTTACCACCGAAGCCACCGCGCTGTGCTTTATTCTCTGTCATTATGCTATCCTATAAGTGTTACACTCACCTTGTCTATCTTGCCACCGAGGGGTGGTGCGAGCTTTGCCACCGTGCACTCCACCTCGATAATCTCGGGGAAGGCCTCGCGCACAGCCTCTATAATGTTTGCTGCGGCAGCCTCTATGGTGTGCTGTGTTATCTGCATTGTTCGTTCCACAATCTCGTATACGGTAAGATAGTTCACCGCCTTTGTCACATCATCACTCTTGTGTATGTCACCCAGGGGTGTACGTATGGTCATGTCTACGCGGAAGCGGTTTCCCACCCTCTGCTCCAAGTCGTAGCAGCCGTGATAGGCACGTAGGTATATGCCATCGAGGTGTATGGTGTATGTAGGTTTCACGGTCGACTACTCTACGGTGATTAGGAAATAGTTCTTCTTACCGCGCTGCACGAGCAGATACTTGCCAGCTATGAGATCTGCATCTGTTATGCTGCGCATAGCATCTGTCACCTTCTCCTTGTTTAGCTGCACGCCACCGCCCTGCACCATCTTGCGGCACTCGCCCTTCGATGGGAACACCTTGCACTTGTCGCCCACGATGTCGATGAATGGAAGTGCCATATCCTCCTTTGCGAGGGTGAACTGTGGCACGCCCTCGAACACCTGGAGGAGTGTCGCCTCGTCGAGGTTACGCAACGCCTCCGATGTAGCATTGCCGAAGAGTATGTTTGTGGCCGCCTGTGCCTTCTCCAGCTCTTCCTTTGAGTGTATCATTGTTGTCACCTCCTCGGCAAGGCGCTTCTGAAGCACACGTAGGTGTGGTGCCTCGTCATGCTCGGCGATGAGTCTCTCCACAGTCTCGCGGTCGAGGAGTGTGAATATCTTGATGTAGCGCTTTGCGTCGTCGTCGCTTACGTTTAGCCAGAACTGGTAGAACTTATATGGCGATGTGTAGCGTGGGTCGAGCCATACGTTGCCACTCTCTGTCTTGCCGAACTTTGTGCCGTCGGCCTTGGTGATCAGCGGACATGTTATTGCAAATGCCTCTGCCTCGCCACCGAGCTTACGGCGTATGAGCTCTGTGCCTGTTGTGATGTTACCCCACTGGTCGGCACCACCGAGCTGCACCTTGCAGTTGTACTCGTTGTAGAGGTGTAGGAAGTCGTAGCCCTGTAGTAGCTGGTATGTGAACTCTGTGAACGACATGCCGTCACCCTCGCCGTTGAATCGCTTCTTCACCGAGTCTTTCGCCATCATGTAGTTCACCGTTATGCACTTGCCGATGTCGCGTGCGAAGTCGAGGAATGAGAACTCCTTCATCCAGTCGTAGTTGTTCACAAGGAGTGCGTGGTTCTCGGCGTCAGAGTCGAAGTCTATGAGCTTCGATAGCTGGTTCTTTATCGCCTCCTGGTTGTGGCGTAGTGTCGCCTCGTCGAGGAGGTTGCGCTCCTGTGACTTGCCCGAGGGGTCGCCAATCATGCCTGTGGCACCACCGATTAGTGCTATAGGTCTGTGGCCACACATCTGGAAGTGCTTGAGGATCATCACACCCACAAGGTGACCAATATGCAATGAGTCGGCTGTGGGGTCAATACCCAAGTATGCCGTTGTCATCTCCTTCTGCAACTGCTCCTAGGCACCTGGCAACATCGTGTGTATCATGCCACGCCACTCGAGCTCCTGTACAAAATCCTTAATCATTGTTCTATCTTTTTTAGTTATCTTATTCTTAAGCTGTCGCTACTATCGTTGTCTTTTATTCTTTTCTGCGCCTTGCTCCCATCATCTTGCGCCTTGCTCCTGCCATCTTGCGCCTTGCTCCTGCCATCTTGCGCCTTATGCTGGTCAGCACCCTCCTATTTTGCGCCTTGCTTCCGCCATCTTGCGCCTTATGCTGGTCAGCACCCTCCTATTTTGCGCCTTGCTTCCGCCATCTTGCTATTTGAGTCCCCCTCTTTGGCTTCGGGGTGGGGTAGTTGGGCTTGCGGTGTGGGGTTGTTTGGCCCCTTGGTGTTATTCGGCGTCGAGGTTTAGGCGTTCGATCATCTCGGCGAGACGTTCGTTCTTGTTCAAGAGGTGCTTGAGTCTATCCTCGAGGGTTATGGGTCGTGCCGCCTTGATGTGCTCGTTTACTATCACCGCGATATCTATGAGTCCCTTGACGCCACTTATGTCGGCAATCTGCTTCTGTAGGTCTATCTTGTCGCGCATTATGTCGTCGTGCCACTCGCGCGATGGCACCGTGATTGTTATCACGTTACCCTCTACGGTCATCGACTGGAATATTATTCCTGTGCGTCGCTTTGTGCGTATTAGCTCGTCGATGATCTTGTCGCGTGCTACTATCAACTTCGCCTCGCAGTGTGGGTCTATCTGTATTGTCGTTGCTGCCGCGAGCTCCTCCGCCACCATCTCCGATGCTGTCTTCGCATCGCCATTCAACAGGTCAGATATAGATACGCTTGTGCGTATAGATCGTGTTGTGCGCTGTGGCTTGCGTGACGCCTCCTTCTCCGCTGCGGGCGCTGCTGTTGCTGCTGCGGGCGCAGCCACTGGTGCTACAGATGCTGCTGGCGTAGGTTCTGTTGCCGCCGCTACGGGTTCCACCCCAACCTTTGCGGGTTGCGCCTCCACTCTCGGTGCCACCTCCGCCCTTGCGGGTTGTGGTGCTGACTGCGCCACTACTCTCGGTGCCACCTCCGCCCTTGACTGCGCCGCCTCCGCCCTTGCGGGTTGTGGGTTTGGCTCGAGAGCTGGCAGGCTAAAGTTGGTCTCAAAAGTTGGCTCTGCCGTTACATCATTTTTTTTTTGACCGAGACCTGCTATCTTCATAAGTCCCAGTTCAACAAGCAAACGCTGATTTGACGATTGTCGTATTTTGCCATCCGCCTCTGTGAGCAGCGATATAGCGCCAAAGAGGAATGTCTCGGAGCATTGTGTTGCCTGTTGCTTGTACCTCTCCACGAGTGTTCCTGTGAACTCCACGAGGGCTATTGCAGGGCCCTTTGCCATCAGCAGGTCGCGCATATGTGCGTTGAGGCCTGCGATGAACACCTGGGGCGAGAAGCCACGAGACAGCACATCGTCGAAGCGCATGAGTGCCTCTATGTAGTTGCCACCGAGGAGTAGATGGGTGATGGTGAAGTATGTGTCGTAGTCGAGCACGTTGAGTGTTGCTGCCACATCCTTGTAGTTTAGCGTGCTGCCGCAGAACGACACTGCCTTGTCGAACATAGATAGGGCATCGCGCATACCGCCGTCGGCCTTGTGGGCGATGAGGTTTAGTGCCTCGTCGTCGGCCTCCACACCCTCCTTCGTTGCAATGTATCGTAGGTACTCCACGCCATCCTCCACCTTTATGCGGTTGAAGTCATATATCTGGCATCGTGAGAGGATCGTAGGTATGATCTTGTGCTTCTCTGTCGTTGCGAGGATGAATATGGCATGACGTGGTGGCTCCTCAAGGGTTTTGAGGAAGGCGTTGAAGGCGGCTGTAGATAGCATGTGGACCTCGTCGATGACGAATACAGAGTATCTGCCCTGCTGTGGTATTATGCGCACCTGCTCGATGAGGTTGCGGATGTCGTCTACCGAGTTGTTAGATGCGGCATCCAGCTCGTGCACATTCAGCGAACGGCCCTCGTTGAACGAACGGCACGACTCGCACTCGTTGCACGCCTCACCCGCCTGTGGGTTGAGGCAGTTTATTGCCTTGGCGAAGATACGCGCACATGTTGTCTTACCCACGCCACGAGGACCGCAGAAGAGGTAGGCATGTGCCAGCTGACCGCGTTCTATGGCGTTCTTGAGTGTTGAGGTTATATGTCGCTGTCCTACGACCGATGCGAAGGTCGCGGGGCGATACTTACGTGCTGATACAATAAAATTCTCCATAACTTGACAAAGATAGTAAAAATTTCGTTCCGTCGTATGCGCGTGTGTGCAATTTTCGCGCGTGATGCTCGTTTTTCAGAGTAAAGTGCTATATTTGTAGCAGAATTAAAAGATGTGAGCCATGAGAAAATTAAGACTCTTTTTAGCTGTTTTTTCCTTTGCGCTTTTTGGCGTATCGGTATATGCCCAGGGCGTTGATGACAAGGGTTTCAACCTCATCGTTGTGGGCGATACACAACCACAGACCGAGGCACAGATAACACGCCTCGAGAGGGAGATTATCCCGCAGATAGGTGCTGTGGTTGAGGAGTATAGGGCGACGGGCTATCCTACGGCGATACTCCTTACGGGCGATGTGGTGTGGGACACCATGAAGTTTTTGCCACGTGTCAAGGCAGCCTTCGAGGCACTTGGCGTACCCCTATATGCCGTCATTGGCAACCACGACCATAATAAGCGTCATGCTAAAAATCAGGCGCGTGCAGAGCAGAATTTCGTAGATACGTTTGGCTCGCGCAACCACTCCTTCATGCTCGGCAGCACACTCTTCGTCACCTTCGATAATATTGACTATACGAGCTTCAGTGGCTATGGCGAGAAGATAGATGCCGACCAGCTTATATGGCTTGCAGAGGTTATGGAGGGTGCTGGCGATGTGCAGCGTGTTGCGGTGTGCATGCACGCCTCGGCATGTGACTTTACTACGGAGCAGCTCAAGGCCTATGTTAAGCCAGTTGTCGGCATCATCGGTGATAGGGAGATACACTTCATCACGGGTCACCGCCACCACCACGACACTGCCGATGTGTCACCCACCATTATCGAACATAACGTCTCGCAAGTGAATGGTAATCTGTGGTTTGCGCCAATAGGCTCGGATGGTATGCCCTATGGTGTCTTCTGCATCGAGGAACGCGACGGAGCATGGCAGTGGCATCACCGCCTACTCGGCAGGAGCCGCGACGAGCAGCTCGTAGTGTGGGGTGAAGGTAGTGTCAAGGAGCACGAGGAGTATGTCGTAGCGAAGGTTATAGGCTGGGATAAGAGGTGGCGTGTTGTGTGGTACGAGGATGGTGTTGCTATGGGCGAGATGGAGCAGATAGAGATTCTCGACCCCGACTATATCTACTATGTTGAGAATGTTGCCGACTACCGCGAGAAGTATATGCGTCGTCTACGTCGTTCGGCACATAAGCATAAGCACTACTACCGCCTACGTCGCACCTCTGCCGATAGCCACATAACCATCGTTGCCACAGACCGCTTTGGCCGTGAGTTCACCTACGAGATGTAGGCCTATCTAATCGCATGAAATATGCTAACGTATTGCCGTGATGTATGTCGTCACGGCAAGCGTTGCTACGGATATACGGCAGTCGGGCACAGTCTCTAATATGCTCTGTATGAGGGATGTTATTGTTGCACCTGTGGTGAGCACGTCGTCGACGATGAGTATATGTTTGCCTGCAAGCTCCTCGGGGCGTGTTACGCAGAACAGAGACTCCACGTTGCCCCATCTGTTGCCTGCGCGGTGGTGTGTCTGCGAGGGGTTGTTGCGTGTGCGTCGTGTGGCACGTCGCGAGACTCTTACGCCGAGGCTCTGGGCTATGCCGTCGGCGATGTATGATGATTGGTTGTAGCCACGTCGTATGCGCTTCAGGGGGTGCAGTGGCACGGGGATGATGATGTCTATGTCGTTGTAGAGTCCCGAGGCCTTAAGCTCTGCGCCATACCAGCGGCCCATGTCGAGAGCCGTGCGCCAGGCGTTGCGATACTTGAAGCTGTGTATCATGCTGCGCCACGGGCTATTATTGGTATAGTATATGAATGCTGAAGCCTCGGCGATGGGCACAAGGGCCGATAGTTTGTCGTATACGGGGTTCTCCTTCTCGCGCCAGAAGTATGTCAGGGGCACGTTGAAGCGACACATGGTGCATATGCCGTGCATGTTGTCGGCGATGTGACAGCCACATACTATACACTCCTCGGCAAAGAGGAGTGAACGTATGGCTCTGTATATGCTACCAAGCGTCGACATCTATATCAATCTTTACACCCTTGAAGCTGCTCTCGGCATGGCACTTATCAACCACGTCGCGGAGCATTGTGCGGGCCCTCTTCATCGAGCCTCCACACTCAATCTTTACAACAATCTCGGCACGGTGCTCGCCACGTAGCATTTCGAGGGCGGGGCTAACGGGGCCCATCACACGACTGCCGAACTTCTGGCGTAGCAGCTGTGCCATGTGGTGTGCTGCGCGGTGCAGCGTGTCGTATGTCTCGTGGCGCAGGAGCAGACGTATCAGGCGCGAGTAGGGTGGGTAGCCGAAGGCCTTACGTTCGTTTAGTTCGCCATGTGCCATGGCATGGTAGTCGCCCGCAGCAATCTGCTGTATCACAGGGTGCTTGGGCTGCGATGTCTGTATTATCACACGACCCCTATCGTTGCGTCTGCCAGCACGACCTGCCACCTGCATCATCAGCTGGAAGGCCCTCTCCGAGGCTCTGAAGTCGGGCGTGGAGAGCAGGTTGTCGGCATTTAGTATTCCCACGGTGCTCACACCGCCGAAGTCGAAGCCCTTGGTCACTATCTGTGTGCCTACGAGTATGTCCGTCTGACCACTCTCGAAGCGTTGAACGATCTTGCGGAAGGCGGTCTCGGAGGTCGAGGTGTCGCCATCGAGGCGGTCTATGCGTGCCTCGGGGAAGAGTCGCGATATCTCCTCCACTGCCTTCTCCGTGCCAAAGCCCATGAGTGCCATATCCTTGATGTCGCAGTTAGGACATATGTCGGGTGTGGGTATGGTGTAGCCGCAATAGTGACACTCCATGCGGCGTGTTGCCTTGTGCTGCGTGAGTGTCACGTTGCAGTGTGGGCAGCGTGGCGAGTAGCCACATGTGCGGCACTGTATGTAGGGTGCATAGCCGCGGCGATTCTGGAAGAGAATCGCCTGGTCGCCATTCTGCAGCGTGCGTTCTATGTCTCTTATAAGGTCGAAGTTGAAGTGCGTCTTACGTTCGCCCCTCTTTACGGCACGTATGGTGTCCGACACCACCACCTCGGGGAGTGTTCCCTCGCCCCAGCGTTCCTTGAGTTCGACGTATGCATACTTCTTGGAGAGGGCGTTGAGGTAGCTCTCAAGCGATGGTGTGGCACTGCCGAGCACCACCTTCGCACCATATATCATGCCCATCACCACCGCCGTGTCGCGGCCGTTGTACCTGGGCTGCATGTCTGTCTGTTTATATCCCGCGTCGTGCTCCTCGTCGACGATTATGAGGCCCGCATTGTGCATAGGTAGGAATACCGCGGAACGTACTCCCACGATGAGCTCGCCACCCTCGGATGCGGCAAGGCGCAGGAATGTCTGGCCTCGGCGTAGCGCTGTGAGGCGCGAGTGGTATGTCGTTGTGCGACCCTCGAAGATACGTTCGAGGCGTTCCACAAGCTGTGTGGTGATGACAATCTCGGGCACGAGCATCAATACATCCTTACCCTGTGTGAGGGCATCGGCAATGAGGTGTATGTATATCTCGGTCTTTCCCGAGCCTGTGACGCCATGTAGCAGTGCTACCTTGCCTGTTGCATGTGCCTCGCGTATCGTGGCGAGTGCGTGGCTCTGTGCCTCGGAGAGTGTGGGACGTAGGAAGTCGCCCTCTGTGGCGTGGCTTGTTATCTGTCGCTGCTCCACTGCCACCAGGCCGTTGCGCTTAAGTGCCGCTATGCTGTCGTTGTCGGCATCCACTAGGCGTCGTGGTACGAAGCCATCCGCGGCACCTCGTTCTATCGCCAGCGCCGCTATGCTATCCATCGTCTGGCAGCGGCGTGGTGCGCGGCGTGAGTGCTTGGCCACATACTCCGTAAGTGCCTCCTCGGTGCGTAGCTCCTCGGAGAGTGCTATGTATCGTTCTGTTGGTGGCTCTATGCTGCGGTCGTCGAGCTCGCCGAGTGATGCTGCCGAGGGCTTGGCAAGCGACGGCAGCGCCAGGCGCATGACCTCACCTATGCTACACATATAGTAGTCCGCCATCCACTCCCATAGTCGTTGTGCCTCGGGTGTGAGCAGCGGTGTTGTGTATAGGCGCTTAAGTATAGGCTTAAGGCGTGGGTATTCGGGCTTCTGTGTCGTTATGCTCCACACTATGCCCGTATAATAACGACTGCTGCCAAACTGTACGACCACGGCATCACCCACGCCCACACCCAATGTCTCATCCACCGTGAAGGTGTACATTGGCTGTGCCAGCGGGAGAACCACCTGTGCGTAAAGCATGGCAGCAGTTGTTGTTTTATGGTGCTCTACTAGAGCTTGTTCAAGGCGTCGAAGCCCTGACCGTATACGCCCATTACAGAGCCCACGGTGATAAATGCGTTAGAATCCTCCTCGCGCACAAACTTCAATATCATTGATGTGTCGCGCTTGCGGCATACGACCATCACGGCCTTCGAAGGAGTCTTTGTGTACCAGCCCATAGCGTCGATGAGTGTAGCACCGCGGTGAGCCTTGGTGTTTATCATGTCGGCCATCTTCTCGTAATCCTTGCAGAAGATCATAATCTGGTTAGACTGCTGGTTACCCGACTGTACGAAGTCTACGGTGTAGCCGATAACGGCAATCATGATGAAGCCGTAGATCATACGTGCGAAAGCCAACGATGTGAGTGGCTGAATCTCGGTAGACTGTATCGAGGCGATGCCGTTTATGTCATCCACAGCGATGTTTACTGTTGTGAAGAGGAAAACAGATGAGATGAGGATGCCGAAGTCAGTCATGAGAAGCACCTTACCGTAGCTTACGGTGCGGAACTTATTGATAATCATCGCTACGATATCTGTACCACCTGTCGAACCACCCTGCATGAACGACACTGCGATACCGAGGCCGCACGATGCAGCACCGAGCACTACGAGCAATAGACGCCATGCGTCAACGCCCTCCAATAGGCGAACCATCATATCTGGTGCGAGGAATGAGTCTACGAGGTTAAACATCACAGACATCATCAAGATGCAGTATAGAGTCTTGATACCGAACTTCCAACCCACGATCATTACGCCGAGGATTAGAAGGATACAGTTGATGATGAAGATGAGGTTACCGATGGTGAAGAAGCCATCAGCGAGTGCTGTAGGGAGTATGGCGTTGATAAGTGTTGCCAAACCTGCGGCACCACCACCCATACCACCAGCTGGGAGTACGCACATCTGCCAGCCGAAGGCGTAGCAGAACATACCAAAGGTCATCAATAGATACTCCTTGATGCCTACAAGAATCGAACGAGAAGAGATTTTTACACCCATATCAATTCAAAATTTAAGCTAAAAAAAAGTTAATAGCGAAACTAAATATTATATATTTCCATCTTAATATTCCGCGACAAAAGTATGAAATTTCGCACGAATTGTGCAATATTTTCGATTTATTTTTACCGCTATTGCGTAAGATGTTAAAATATAGGTTGTTGTGAGGTGTTAAAAAGGGGTGGATGCCCACACCATGCGGGCCATCCACCTATGTTAGTTGTTAGTACCAGAGGCTCTTCTCTGTGCCCATGTGGAAGGTGAGCTTACCGCCTGACACAATCTCCTCGTGTGTTATGTAGTTGCGTGCAAGAGGCTCGCCGTTGAGCTCGACACTCTGCACGTAGCGTGCCTCCTCGCTGTAGCCCTCGCGTACAATCTCGAAGATGCCACCCTCAACATCTATCTCGGCACGTGCCACAAGAGGCACACCCAAGACATACTTGCCCGCAGCGGGCTCCACAGGGTAGAAGCCGAGGGTTGTCATCACATACCAAGCCGACATCTGTCCTACGTCCTCGTTACCAGCAAGGCCGTCAACCTCTGTTGAGTACATGGTGTCGCAGATCTCGTAGATGAGGTCGGCAGCCTTCCATGGCTGGCCAAGCATGGTGTAGAAGTATACGATGTGGTGGCTTGGCTCGTTGGCGTGCCCATACTGGCCGATGAGGCCCGAGATGTCGGGCGTAACATCCTCACCCTCCATCTTGCTGTCGGCACTGAAGAGGCCGTCGAGACGTTCTATGGTGTTATCCACGCCGCCGAAGCACTCGACAAGCAGGTCGAGATCCTGTGGCACAAGCCATGTGTACTGCCAAGCGTTACCCTCGCAGTACTCGTTTGCTATGCGTGATGCGTTGAATGGGTTGAAGTCCTCACGCCACTGGCCTGTCGACGACTTACCGCGCACGAAGCCTACGGTAGGGTCGAAGTAGTTGAGCCATGAGTGGCTGCGCTGCTCGAGGTATGCTGCCTCCTCACTCTTGCCGAGCTTCTCTGCTACTACGGCAGCTGCAGCATCGGCGATGGCAAACTCCATGTCGTGGGCTATAGACTCCGCCTGTAGGTCGTTAGGCATATATCCGTAAGCCTTGCGGTGACGGCCACCACGTATGTCGTGCATCGCAGAGTTGTAGATAGCCTCCCATGCCTCCTCGGTGTCGATGCCCTCGATGCCCTTGGCTACGGCATCTGCTACGGCGATGATGCCTGGTGAGCCCACCATGCAACCTGTCTCACAAGCCCATAGGTGCCATATAGGCAAGAACGACTGCTTCTTGTAGATGTCAATCATAGTGTTCACAATGTCGTCCATAAGCTCGGGGTGTGTGATGGTCATAAGAGGTAGCTTGGCACGGTATGTATCCCACAATGAGAATGTTGTATATGTGTCGAAGCCTGGGTTATCGTACACCTCGTTGTCGGCACCGCGGTACTTACCATCCACGTCAGAGAGGAGTGATGGTGCCACGTACATATGGTACATGCCGGTGTAGAATATCTCCTCCTGCTCGGCTGTTGCACCCTCAATACGAATCTTCGATATCTCCTTGTTCCACTTGTCGTAGGCACTCTTGCGTGCAGCGTCGAACTCCACACCTGCCAACTCCGCCTCGAAGTTCTGGCGTGCACCATCCACGCTTACTGTAGATATTGCCACCTTCACGCCTATCTGCTCGCCAGCCACAGTATCGAAGTGTACACGGTAGTAGAAGTTATACTCGTCGATAGGCTCGAAGGCAGTGAAAGGCTTCGAGAACTCTATCACGAAGAATACCTTCTGTGCATTTGCCCATCCGTATGTGTGGCGGTGACCCACGATGCGTGTGTCGCCCTCCGCCTCGGCATATAGATCCTCTGGGCGGTCCCAGCAGCCACCATGCACAAGGTCGAGGATTATAGATGCATCCTCACCCTCGGGGAAGGTGTAGCGGTGCAAGCCACCACGTTCTGTCGCTGTCATCTCGGCGAGGATGCCGTAGCGTGTGAGGGGCACAGAGTAGTAGCCTGGCTCCACAACCTCCTGTGTGCGGTCTGCCTCCGACCAGAAGCCTGTTGTGTAGTCGCCAAGACGACCACGGCCATACTCCACCTCGCCCATGATAGGCATGAGTGTCACGTCGAAGAGGTCGCCACAGCCAGTACCTGAAAGGTGTGTGTGCGAGAAGCCTATTACGCTATTCTCCGAGTCGTGGTATCCCGAGCACCAGTCCCACTCCTGTGTTATGCTTGTGGGGCCCACCTGTGTCATGCCGAAGGGCACGTTGGCACCTACGAATACGTGGCCATGGCCTCCCGAGCCAATCTTGGGGTTTACCTTGGCTGCATAGTCTGTAGCCTCGGGTGCTGCACAGCCCACGATTGTGGCGAGTGCAATAAGGGTTGTAAGTAGTCTTGTCATTCTCATATTAATAAAGTTTTAGTTTTAGTTCCTTTGCCTCCACTAGTTCGTCGTGCGATATGCGTAAGCTCTCTATGCGTCTGCCGCCGAGGGTTACGCCCCCAGGCTTTATGTAGTTGCCCTTGCCCTGTGTCGCTATCACTATCGTGCCGTGCTGTGTATCTATCTCAACCCTCTCGAAGCGAGGTGTCGTAAGCGTGTAGTATGGCTCGCCTGGGCAGTCGGGGTATATGCCCATCATCGAGAATACCGCCCATGCCGACATTGTGCCCGTGTCGTCGTTGCCAGGCAGACCATCGGGTGATGTCGAGTAGTTCTCGTCGAGGAGGTCTCTTACGATGCGCTGTGTGCGCCACCCCTCACCCTTTATGCGCGAGAAGAGGTATGGATAGGCGATGTCGGGCTCGTTTGTTGGGTCATAGTGACCATTGTCGAATACCCACTGCAGCCTCTCGGTGAAGCTCTCTGTGCCCCCCATCACCTCTACGAGGCCCTCCACGTCGTGTGGCACGAAGAAGGTGTAGTTCCATGAGCTACCCTCGTGGAAGCCTATGGTGTTGGAGAAGTTAGCTCCCGCCGTGGGGTCGAACTCGGCGATGAACTCGCCATCGGCACCTATGGGGCGCATTGCTCCATCCGCTGCGGAGTAGTAGTTTCGCCATCCTGCGGCACGTCGTTCCATCTCGAGGGCTGTGGTCTCATCGCCCATCTCGCGTGCGAAGGCCGCCAGGGCGTTGTCTGCAACGTAGTACTCGAGGGCGTGCGATACGGAGTTGTCTCCCGACATATCCTGTGCAAAGAGTCCCACGGGGATATATCCATGCTCGATGTAGGGGTCTATGTCGGGGCGTATGGTGTTGTTCTGGCCAGGTGTTGTTGCAGAACGTAGCATCGCCTCATATGCCGCCTCGACGTCGAAGTCACGAAGACCCTTGAGGTAACTATCCACAATCACGGGTATTGCGGGGTCACCCTCCATGGTGAATGTCTCACGGCCATATAGCTCCCAGCGTGGCAGCCATCCCCACTCCTTCGACATGTCTACCATCGAACGAAGCATATCTATCTGTCGTTCAGGGTATACGAGTGTCAGCAGTTGGTGTAGGTTGCGGTATGTATCCCATAGCGAGAATACGGTGTATCGGTCGTAGTCGGCAACGCCCACCTCTCCCGACTCCATGGCTGGGTACTCGCCGTTTATGTCGCTGATGATGTTGGGGTGTAGCAGCGCATGGTATAGTGCTGTGTAGAAGATGGTGCGCTCCTGCTCTGTGCCTCCTGTGACACGTATGCGACCCAGCGCATCGTTCCACTTCTGTTGTGCTGTGGCCATCACGCCATCGAAGGATGCTGTGCCCACCTCCGCCTCGAGGTTCTTGCGTGCATTCTCCATCGAGACATATGATATGCCCACCTTAACCTCCACAACGGTGCCTGGCTCCACCTCGCCGAGCCTAAATATTGCGCCTATGTCGTCGCCCATTATCTCGCGTGCGTAACCCTTGTATATCTTATACTCGCCGCTGTCGCCCGACCATGCCGCCTCTATGCCCGTCATCTCGGGCATCAGCTTCCAGCAGTCTATCTGCTTGGCGGGCTGCGATATGCGTGCTACGAAATATATGGGGATTACCGCCTGGTTTGTGTAGCAGAAGGTGCCGAGCATACGCATACCCTCCACCTCGGTGTCGCTTACGCGGCGTAGCATTGCTCCCGACTCGTTGGATAGTGCTGTGCCAAGGTCTACGACGATGTTTGCCTCGCCACCCTCGTTGAAGGTGTATCGTTCCACAGATGCTCTCTCTGTAGCTGTTGCCTCGGCACGTATCGCAAAGGCGTCGTATGTTGTTGCGTAGTAGCCGGGTGTCGCCACCTCGTCGCAGTATGTCGAGCCGCGGAGTGTGCGGTCTGCCTCGGCGGTGCCCGTTGTCGCCATAGTTATTATGGCGCCGAGTTCTGGGCATCCTACGCCACTCAACGCACCATGTGCGAAGCCCACGCTATACTTGTTGCGTATGTCGTAGGGAGTGCTCCACCAGCGGTTGTCCTTGTCGTAGCGGTTTAGCTCCGAGCCTGTCACGTTGAATGGCACGGCGGCCATCATGCCGTGGGGCACGACAGCACCTGGGTGTGTCGCCGAGTAGTCGGCAGTGCCGATGAAGGGGTCCACCCATGTCGTGTAGTCTAAAGTCTGCTGCGCCGAGAGTGTCGTGCAGAGGCTTAACAGTGCTATTATCGTAAGTCGTAGTCTCATAGTTTGTTAAAATCTTCTTATTGGCGTGCCGCTAATCTTCAATAGGTAGCCACCACCTGCCGCCATCTCAATCTCTATACTTTTGCCGTTTGCCTCCTTGGCATCTATGGGGTTAACCACATATTTGTAGTCCGTGCCATCTGTCGAGGCATTAGCACCATCTGTGAATAGCTCTATAGACTCTATGTCGTAGTACTCTGGTATGGTGATAGTTACGGTGCGTGGTGTGTTGCCATTCAGTCCCGCACGATATAGGGCACCCTCGGTCTCTCTCTCCACCTCTATATACTCGTCTATTACGCCATCTACAACATGGCAAGTATCCCATATCGTAGGTATCTGTGCCATGAATGCTGTGAACTCGGGCTCCTTTTCGTAGTTCGTTGGCGAGTCGCAGAGCATGGTGAGGGGTGCATCATAGATGATGTACATGGCCAGCTGATGACAGCGTGTGCCCTGGCTCATGGGGCGCGAGTAGTCGGGGTAGTAGTGCCCTGCTGTGGCGTTGCGCATGGCTCCCTGTGTGTAGTCCATAGGGCCTGCCGCACCACGGATATATGGCAGTGTCACATCGTAGGTTATCTGGTCGTGCTCCGCGCCGAGCCACTTCATCGTCTCAAGGCCGTGTACACCCTCAAAGTTGATGGCATTGGGGTATGTCCTGTTGAGTCCTGTAGGCTTGTATACGCCGTGGTAGTCAACGAGCATATGGTATCGAGCTGCTATCTCGGCCACATCGTACACAAACTCCACCATCTCCTGGTCGTCGCGGTCGAGAAAGTCGACCTTCCAGCCCTTAACGCCCATCTCGGAGTAGTGCCTACATAGACCCTCTATATCTCTGTTTAGCGCCCAGTAGCCAGCCCAAAGAATTATGCCTACGTTACGTTCTGCGGCGTAGTCCACAAGCTCCTTGATATCTATCTCGGGCACCACCTGCATAAGGTCGGCGGCGAGATTCACCGACCATCCCTCGTCGAGTATTACGTACTCTATGCCGTAGCGCGAGGCGAAGTCTATATAATACTTATATGTGTCGTTGTTGATGCCGACCTCGAAGTCTACGCCCTCGAGGCCCCAGTCATTCCACCACTCCCAGGCCACCTTGCCAGGCTTTATCCACGAGCTATCCTCTATGCGGCACTCGTCGGCAAGCTCCCACACGAGGTTGTTGTTGGCGACATCTACATCCTTCAGACCCATTGCCACTATGCGCCATGGGAAGCTACGTGCGCCATGACACTCGGCGATATAGTCGTGGCGCGACTTAACCATGCCCTGTAGCATGTTGTGACCTCCCTGCTCCACCTCCCTGGGGCGTGGTGCAAACTCGGTGTCGAGGACGCCATCCTGATCTCTGTTCGAGAGGAACATGCCCGGGTAATCCTCAAGGTTGGACTCTGACATCCATACTCTTATGCCGTTGTGATTCACGACAAGTGGGCAAAACATCAGGCGTCGCCAGTCTATGTCCTTAAGTGCTGTGTGGGTATATGTATTCTCGAACGATGTCTCAAACTGCGTTGCGTAGTCTGACGTAGCATCGGGGCGGAAATTTACGTATGGTATCCATGCCATGTCATCCTCCTTGAACGAGAACTCGGCCATCTCATCCACGATTTTGTAGTCGCCCTCAACGTGTGATATGAAGCGGTAGGCGACACCATCTTTGTATGCTCGGATCTCCACGCTGTAGTCGCCAAAGTCGACTTTGGCACTGCTATAATCGACATGGTCTTCACGTTGTATGTCGGCGCTAACAATGCTCTCGCCCCATGTGCCGCGGTCTGTTGTCATGGCCATACGCGAGGGTGCTACAACCTCTGTGTTGTTTAGGTATGCCGACCATCGCAGCGTGCCATCGCTCCAGTCGAGGATGATGCTCTGTTCACCTCCAATATATCTATTGAATTTGAGCTGCACACACTTCTCTTGGCCAAAGGCAAAACCTACGGTAAGCAGCAAAAGCGTGAGTATAATAAATAGCTTTCTCATAACATATAACCTATTATGTAGCAGTGTGTTACTTCTTCTCTGCAGTGGATAGTAGTCCGCATGCTGCCTCTATATCCTCGCCACGCGATGCTCGCAGTGTCGTCTGTATGCCGCGCCTTGTTAGGGTGTCACGGAACTCAATGATTCTCTCAATGTCGGGTGAGAAGAATGGCGAGTCGGGAATCTTGTGGAAGCGAATGAGGTTTATGCGGCACTTTATGCCGTCAAGTAGTCGCGATAGCTCCTTGATGTGTCGTGGTGAGCAGTTCATGCCCTCCAATACAATATACTCGAACGACACACGTCGCTGGTGCGTGAAGTCGTAGCGACGTAGGATGTCGCACACCTCCTTTATGGAGTATGCATTCTCAATCGGCATTATCTCCTTGCGCTCCTCGGGGAAGGGGTTGTGTAGCGACACGGCGATGTGCACCTTCGACTCGTCGAGGAGTCGTGGTAGGCTCTTCGCCACACCTGCTGTAGATACCGTAATGCGTGTTGGCGACCACGCCATGCCCCACTCTGCGGTTAGGATGTCGAGGGTGCGCATGAGGTTGTCTATATTATCCAGCGGCTCTCCCATGCCCATGAAGACAAGGTTGGTGAGCTTGTCGCGTTCTGGTATCGATATTATCTGGTTTATTATCTCTGTTGCCGATAGCTGGTGGCGGAAGCCCATGCGGCCTGTTGCGCAGAACTTACAACCCATGCGGCATCCCGCCTGCGACGACACACACAGCGTCATACGTTCGCCGTCGGGTATGAGAGCCGACTCTATATACTCACCCTCCGAGGTGCGGAATAGATACTTCTTGGTGCCATCGGCCGATACCGACACCTTGAGAGGTGCTGCCAAGCCTAACTCACAGTGCTCCTTGAGGCTCTCGCGAGCAGCCTTTGCTATGTCGGTCATGGCATCTATCTCTGTCACAAAGCGGCCATATAGCCACTTTGCAATCTGCTTATGGGCAAATCGCGATAGTCCGAGCTCTTCGCATATAGCCTTCAGCTCGTCTGGTGATGCTCCGTAGAGTCTATATTTTTTGGTCTTCATCATTGGACAACTATCATCTTCGTGCCTACAAAATTAATAAAAATAAAATATTTTTCGTGCTAAAGTTACTTTTTTTGGAATTTTATATATATCTTTGCATAGTGTAGTATGCGTGTGTGCGAACTACAGTCGCGGTAAGTTATTAAAAACTAAAAAATTAGATATAAATGGAGATTAAGAAATCACCAAAAGCAGATCTTCAGAATAAGAGAATGCTTTTTCTGCTGTTTGGTCTTGTCGTAGCATTGGGCATTACAGGACTAGCACTTTCTATGAACTCAAAGCCAGAGGCTGGCGAGTATAAGCCACCAAAGCGTGAGACTACAGAGATGGAGCAGATTGACAACACACGCCAGGATCAGCCAGAGACACCTCCCGAGCAGCAGAAGGCACAGGCACAGGTGGTAACTGACGTGCTCAATATCGTCTCTAACGACCAGAAGATCGAGACAAACATCGTCTTCGCGGATGACGCAGACGAGTTCGACGACTTCGAGATGATCATCGAGGAACGTGAGGAGGAGATTGTCGAGGATGAGATCTTTATCACCGTTGAGGATATGCCAACATTCCGTGGTGGTGGTCTTCCAGAGTTCCGTACATGGGTGCAGCAGAACGTTAAGTATCCACAGATCGCCCTCGAGAACGGTATCCAGGGTAACGTGGTTATTCAGTTTGTCGTAGGTCCTGATGGTAAGATGACAAACTTCAAGGTTCTTCAGTCGCCAGATAAGACCCTCTCGGATGCTACTATCGAGGTATTGAAGAAGGCTAACGAGATGAAGAATGGTTGGAAGCCCGGTAAGCAGCGTGGTAAGCCAGTAAAGGTATCGTTCACACTGCCCGTAGCGTTCAAGATTCAGAACTAACGAGCCGCATAAATAGAATGAGTAACGCACGAACGCAATGGCCATCGTGCGTTACTTTTTTTAAGCCCATTATATATAAGGTATATAGTTAGATGAAAGAGGATAAGGTAAGCATCAAACGCCGTCGTGAGGAGCCACAGCCCACCGTCGAGGAACGCGAGACACGTGCTGTGCTCGTGGCTGTAATCCGCGATAGCCAAAACCCCGATACCGCAGCAGAGTATCTCGACGAGTTAGAGTTCCTCGCCGAGACCGCAAACATAAAGAGTGTACGTCGCTTCACGCAGCGCCTGCCACAGCCCATGTCGAAGATATATGTGGGCCCTGGTAAGCTCGAGGAGATCGCCGAGTGGTGCAAGGAGCAGGAGATAGACGTCGCCATCTTCGACGATGAGCTATCACCCGCGCAGACACGTAATATCGAGCAGGCAATGCCCTGCCGTGTCATCGACCGCACACGCCTGATTCTCGACATCTTCATGTCGAGAGCACAGACGGCATATGCCAAGACACAGGTGGAGTTGGCGCAGAACGAGTATATGTTGCCACGCCTTGCGGGTCTGTGGACACACCTCGAACGTCAGCGTGGTGGCACAGGAACACGTGGTGGTGCCGGTGAACGTGAGATCGAGACCGACCGCCGTATTGTGCGCAACAGAATCACGAAGCTCAAGGAGGACCTCAAGAAGATAGACCGCCAGATGGCTGTGCAGCGTTCCAACAGAGGCCAGATGGTGCGTGTGGCATTGGTAGGTTATACCAACGTCGGTAAGTCGACACTCATGAACCTGCTATCCAAGAGTGAGGTGTTCGCCGAGAATAAGCTCTTCGCCACGCTTGACACCACTGTGCGCAAGGTTGTATTCGACAATCTCCCCTTCCTCATGTCCGACACCGTGGGCTTCATCCGTAAGCTCCCCACGCAGCTTATCGAGTCCTTCAAGTCGACTCTCGATGAGGTGCGCGAGGCGGACCTGTTGTTGCATGTTGTCGACATCTCGCACCCCAGCTTCGAGGATCAGATAGCTGTCGTTAAGCAGACGCTGGCAGACATAGGTGCTGGTGATAAGCCTACATTCCTTGTCTTCAACAAGATTGACGCCTACACCTACACCCCCAAGGAGGAGGACGACCTCACTCCCGCAACGAAGGAGAACCTATCGCTTGACGACCTTAAGAAGAGCTGGATAGCGAAGGCTAACACACCATGTATCTTTATCTCGGCACGTGATAAGACGGGTGTCGAGAAGCTACGTTCCGACCTCTACGGCATGGTACGTGAGATACATGCTGGTCGTTACCCCTTCAACAACTTCCTCTACTAATCGTCGAACCCATCAAACCAAATGACTATGGTAAAGATACTTAACAAGGAGAATACTATTCTCAATAAGTTCCTTGCGCAGATGCGCGATAAGGGTGTTCAGTGTGACTCTATGCGCTTCCGTCGTAACATGGAACGTGTTGCCGAGATCATGGCATACGAGATCTCGAAGAGTCTGAACTATAAGACCGAGATGGTCGAGACACCTCTCGGCATTGCCGCCGTGGAGTCTATCAGCGATAAGGTTGTCATCGCCACCATCCTACGTGCGGGCCTTCCCTTCCACCAGGGTTTCCTCAACTACTTCGACGATGCCGACAATGGCTTCGTGTCAGCATACCGCAAGAGTCGCCCCGATGGCAGCTTCATCGTAGATGTAGAGTACGTCTCTACCTCATCACTCTCTGGCAAGACCCTCATCCTCGTTGACCCCATGCTTGCCACAGGCACATCCCTCATGCTTGTCTACAATGCTCTCATCCGTCGTGCTGGTGAGCCCGAGCATACCCACTTTGCTGCCGCCTTTGCTTCCGAGCAGGGTGTCGACTACGTCATTAAGCACACCAACCCTGACAAGTGTACCCTCTGGTGTGCAGCTGTCGATGAGGAGCTAACCTCCAAGTCCTACATCGTGCCAGGTATTGGTGATGCTGGTGATTTGGCATACGGCGTCAAACTCTAATTTCTTGTGATAAGGGGTCATTCTCGACCTCTCAATCATTCGGCTGAATGGGAAATACGTTTAGTATGTCCCATTCAGCCGAATTTCTTTATCGAGGCCAAGCCTGACCCCTTCTGACAAGAAATTAGGTGTGCGCTTGGGAAGGTCTTTGTGTGATAGAGAGATTAGGGAAGTTAGGGATTATGGACTATCCTCCTTAAATTCCCTAAATTCCTTAAACTTCTTAACCCTTAAGCTCCTTAGAATTCCCTAAACTCGTCTCTTTTGCATCATTACCAACAAACATGGGGTGTCCAACAAGTTATGTGGACACCCCATTTGTCATATGTAACAACTATCGCCTATGCGAAGAGCTCTACGTCAGAAGCGTCAGAGGCGTTGATGTATGATGCAGCCTCGGAGATCTTCTTCGCAGCGTACTTAACGAAGATCTTCGTTGGGTTGAGGTAGTCGGCCTCGCACTCTGCTGCCTGGCGCAACATGATGTGTGAGATGATGATGTAGCCAGCAATCTCAACAAGACGACGTGAGTGGAACTCCTTATATCCAGTAGCCTCCTTGTCGATGCTCTCAACGCGTTCAACAACCTGCTCATACACCTTGCGGAGCTCTACGAGCTGCTCACCCATAGCCTTTGTAGCCTCGGTGCGTACATTCTCCTCATAGCGCATTATCTGCTCGAGGTATGTGCCCTTTGTCACATGGTTGATGGCAGCAACAACCTGTAGCTGTGTTGTACCCTCGTAGATGTTCATGATACGAGCATCGCGGTAGAGACGTTCGCAGGCGTAGTCCTTCATGTATCCCGAGCCACCATGGATCTGTATAGAGTCGTAGGCAACCTCGTTAGCATACTCCGATGCGAACATCTTCGCAAGAGGCGTAAAGCCATCAGCAAGGCGGTTGTAGAACTTCATCTCCTGGCGTTCCTCAGCCTCCAAAGCACGGTCGTGCGAGATGTGTGTTAGCTGCTTGTATATATCCACGAAGCGTGCTGTCTCATAGAGGAGTGCACGTGAGGCGATAGTCTTGGCCTCCATGTTCTTAAGCATCTCGCGTACGGCAGCGAACTCGATGATAGCCTTGCCAAACTGCTCACGTTCGCCAGCATACTTCAATGCCTCGCGGTATGCCGCCTCCGAGAGGCCTGTAGACTGTGCTGCGATGCCGAGACGTGCGGCATTCATGAGTGACATCACATACTTGATAAGACCCATCTTGCGGTCACCAACGAGCACGGCAGGGGCATTGTTGAAGACCAACTCGCATGTTGGCGAGCCCTTGATGCCGAGCTTATTCTCTATGCGGCGCACCTTAACGCCACCATCGCGCTTGTCGTAGATGAGCATCGATAGGCCACGAGCATCCTTCGTACCCTCCTCTGTACGTGCGAGCACGAGAGAGATGTCGCCATCGCCATTTGTGATAAATCGCTTACAGCCGTTAAGGCGCCATACGCCAGCCTCCTCGTCCCATGTAGCCTTGAGCATTACGGCGCCGAGGTCCGAGCCAGCATCTGGCTCTGTGAGGTCCATGGCGCAAGTCTCACCTGCCGACACGCGTGGCAAGAAGCGTTCCTTAATCTCCTCTGTTGCGAACTCGTTGATTGTCTCTGCGCAGTCCTGAAGACCCCAGATATTCTCGAAGCCAGCGTCGGCACGTGCCACCATCTCGTTAGCCATGGCGAAGCATGTAACGGGCATGTTAAGGCCGTTGTACTTACGTGGTAGTGTCATACCGCCGAGGCCTGCGGCATTCAAGGCCTCGAGGTTGCGTACTGTGCCTGATGCATACTCTACGTGGTCGTTCACCACGCGAGGACCCTCATGGTCTACACTCTCGGCATTTGCGGCGATGACCTCACCACACACGTCACCCACAATCTCGAGCACACGCTTGTATGAGTCGAGAGCATCCTCTGCGTCCTGGGGTGCATAGTCATAGTCGGCAGCATCGGCGAAGTTGCGCTCCTTGAGCTCGATGATTCTCTTCATCATAGGATGAGAGAGGTGATACTGCAAATCTTTATTATCGGTATAGAAATTAGCCATTGCCTTCTTACTTTGAATTCTGTTTGTAATACTTAATCATCTTGGGGATCACCTCCTCGACGCTACCTGTGATGGCGTAGTCGGCAATCTTGTTGATGGGGGCTGCAGGGTCGGTGTTGATAGATACGATCATCGCCGAGCCATCCATACCCGCTGTATGCTGAATCTGTCCCGAGATGCCGCAAGCGATGTATAGCTTGGGGCGTACTGTGACACCTGTCTGGCCGATCTGTCGTTCGTGCTCTGTGAAGCCAGCATCTACGGCAGCGCGTGAGGCACCTACCTCGCCACCCAATACGTTTGCCAACTCGTGCACGAGCTTGAAGCCCTCCTTCGAGCCTACGCCGTAGCCACCAGCCACGATGACCGAAGCACCCTTGATGTTTATCTTGCGCTCCTCGATGTGGCGTTCTACGATGCGCACTGCGAGGTCTGTATCCTTAACCATAGGCTGCCAGTTGATCTCGCGCACCTCGCCCGCTGCGGGTGTTGCGAGCTCCTCCTTGCGCATAACGCCCTCGCGCACTGTTGCCATCTGTGGGCGGCACTCGGGGTTAACGATGGTGGCGATGATGTTACCACCAAATGCAGGACGAATCTGGTAGAGTAGTGAGTCATACTCCTTGCCTGTCTTGGCATCCTTATGCTCGCCTATTACGAGCTCTGTGCAGTCGGCCGTAAGACCGCTGTGGAGTGCTGACGACACACGTGGTGCGAAGTCGCGACCTACGGGTGTTGCGCCGAAGAGTGCTATCTGTGGCTTCTCCTGCTCGATGAGACCTACCATCACGGCTGTGTGTGGCAGTGTGCGGAAGGGGGCAAAGATCTCGTTGTCGGCAACCCACACTGTGTCGGCGCCATACTTCGCCAACTCTGGGGCTACACCCTTAACATCGTTACCTATTACCACTGCCTCGAGCTTCACGCCAAGCGTATTAGCCAACTCGCGGCCTTTGGTCAGAAGCTCCAACGATACGTCGGCGATCTCCTTCTCCTCAATCTCGATATATACAAATACGTTATTCATACTCTTACTCTTAAGCGTTTAACCTATCGTGTGGCTCGCAATAAGTTCCTGCATGAGTGCCTCTATGTCCTTATCCTCTGCGGTAAGTGTCTTTGCCTCCTTTGCCTGGAACACCACGTTCTCAATCTTCTTAACCTTTGTAGGTGAGCCTGCGAGACCCAACTGCTCGGCATCGGGGTTCACGTCGGCAGCTGCGTACTCCACGATGTGGAGGTATGGGCGTGCCTCGATGAATGCCTGTGCCTTCTGGTCGGCAGCCTGCATCTCCGATGTTGCCAGAGCATACTTAAACTTCATCACACGCTTCGCGTTACGTGGGCGGCACTCCTTGGCTGATGAGTTCACGGTGATTACTGCGGGCAGTGGTGCTACGACAACCTCCGAGCCACGTTCCAAGCGGCGCTTGATTGTCACCTCGCCCTCCTTGATGTCGATAAGCTCCTCGGCATATGTCACCTGTGGCATGTCGAGCTTCTGGGCAACCTGTGGGCCTACCTGTGCAGTATCGCCGTCGATAGCCTGGCGGCCGGCAACGATGATATCTGGGTTGATCTTACGTAGTGCGCACGATAGTGCATACGATGTAGCCAATGTATCAGAGCCTGCAAATTCACGACCCGAGAGGAGGTAGCCACCGTCGGCACCGCGGAACATAGCCTCGCGGATGATGTCGGCAGCACGCTGTGGTCCCATGGTGAGCACGTGTACCGTAGCCTCGCCAAGACGATCTTTCATCTCCAATGCCATCTCGAGGGCATTCAAGTCTTCGGGGTTGAAAATTGCAGGTAGAGCAGCACGGTTTACTGTGCCCTCCGGAGTCATGGCATCCTTGCCGACATTACGAGTGTCGGGCACCTGTTTTGCCATAACCACGATTCTTGTTACTTTTTGCATAATAATATCAATTATGTGTACTTGTATCAAATTTTAATCGGCCAAAGATACTTATTTTTGTCTAAATGACCATCACTTTCATCTACTATTTTACCAAAATATTATAAATATCTTTGACTATCAGCACGTTGTGCGATTTGTCAATTTTTCTATTTTGCTAACCTTTAATGTCTATGCCTATGCGGCGATAGCAATTCTGAAGGTTGTATGCCATGAGCTCTGGTCTGAAGCGCGACACATACTCTTTGCCTGCTTCGGCCATCGCCTTGCGCATATCCTCATCTCTGAATAGCTGCTCCACGGCGCGTGCGAGCTCCTCGTGGTCTGTTGCCGAGGTGTATATCGAGTCGGGGCCTCCCGCCTCCTCGAGGCTCGAGCCACGTGATGCCACAACGGGCACTCCCATCGTCAGTGCCTCTACAATCTCCGTCGAGAAGCCCTCGTAGCGTGAGGGCATAACAAAGATCATCGCCTTGTGGTATATCGCTGGTATATCCTCCTCGGCAGCGCCATAGAGCATATGTACCCTCTCCTGTAGTCCGAGTGACTTTATGCGGTGTAGTACGTGCTCCGTGTGGGATGTTGCGCGACCTACGCACACGAGGTGTAGGTCCGATGATATGTTGGGCATAGCC
The DNA here is from genome assembly GCA_045614205.1 of Alistipes sp. GTDB lineage: Bacteria > Bacteroidota > Bacteroidia > Bacteroidales > Rikenellaceae > Alistipes. The sequence goes on from JAZLCL010000012.1 coordinate 27,356, forward strand.
TCTATGAGGTGTGCTATATTCTTGTAGGCGTGCTGTGTGCCACGGAAGAGCATGTATCTCTCGGGCAGGTTGTAGCGTTCCGTTACCTCGCGCAGCTTCTCCTCGGTGACGGGCTCGTTGAAGCGCTGGTGGCAGCCGCGGTAGATGACATCTACCTTGTCGCTATCTATGTGTAGCAGGTGTGCTATGTCGCGCTTCACACACTGGCTTACCGCTACTATGCGGTCAGCACGGCGTAGTGTGTCGGCCATTGCTATGCGACGATATATGCTCGAGGGGCGTGTGCTATGGCCACGGAGGCGTAGGAAGTCGAGGCTGTGTACGGTCACTATGCTGCGTATGTTGCGGCGTGCAAGGCCATAGGGTAGTGTTGTTGTGAGACTGTGGTATAGCTCCACGTCGCCACGTGTCATATCGCGACCTATGGGTAGTAGGTGCCATAGCCATGGTGCCTTGCGCCATATGCCGCCATCGGGGAGCAGTGACTCCACGTTGTGGCGCTGTGCCAGGGCCTCATACTCGTCGTTCTCCTCGCTGCGTGGCACATACATTCTGAAGTAGCAGTAGCGAGGGCAAGCATCCGCCATTGCCCCTATCACATAGCGGGCATAGCAGCTCAACGATGTATCTCCCACGTTAGCATTGCGGGCATCGAAACCTATTGTGTGATTGCGCTTCATACTCCTTTCTCTTGCTCTCTTTCTATGTTTATGCCTACACAATTCAAGGCGTGCGTATGCGCGCACCTATTCGCGCGGGTGCGCACACTCGGACTACAAATGTAATGTTTTTTACCTTGCTAAACAAAATTTAATCGAAAAATTGTGTTGTTTTGCTATCATTAGGCCATTTTTCCTAACGAACTATGTACCTCGTTTCTCTCTACTTTAGGGTGTTCATACTGTCGTTTTGCCACATTTACCCCTCTTTGCGCGCAAATAATGCCAAAAATCATACCCATCTTATAAATTATGTTAACGTGTTGAAATATAAGTAAATGATACACTTTGGTGAATGAGTAATGAAAAATATTTTAAAAATTATTGAAATTTTTTAATAAAATACTTGCGTGATTAAAAGTTTGTCTTTACCTTTGCAGCGAAGTTTTAAGGTTCATTTAGGTTAGTAGTTTTAGGTTGGAGAGGCCAATCGAAAGGTTTAGCACAGGTCGCAGACTCTTTTTTAGGTTTGGAGATGCAGGCTGTGTTATAAAGTATAAATCCTTTCGGTTGCCTCAATTTTTTTTATATATGTCTATGAGATAATTTTTTTGAGTAATGCGTTGTCTCTAACCCTTTTGCCCTTTCTGCCCCTTGTGGCCCTTTTTGCCCTTTTTCATTCTCGGGTACCAAACGTCATAAAACGTCATAAAAGGTAATGCGTTGTCTCTCTTTTTTGCTATTTATACTCACTTTTTTTGCTCTTTGGGGTCACATATTAAGAAAAAATTTTATTATCTTTGCACCATTGTGTATATATTAAAGAGGTAAGCAATTAATAAAATATAAAATAATTACACTATGGGAAGAGCATTTGAGTATCGCAAGGCGAGAAAGATGAAGCGCTGGGGACATATGGCGCGTGTGTTTACAAAGATCGGTAAGGAGATTGAGATGGCGGTAAAGGCTTCAGGTCCAGATCCATCATCTAACCTTCGTCTTCGCCTATTGTTGCAGAACGCCAAGGCGGAGAATATGCCAAAGGAGAATGTTGAACGTGCCATTAAGCGCGCTACAGATAAGGACTCTGCGGACTACAAGGAGATGATCTATGAGGGTTATGGTCCTCACGGCATCGCTGTGTTGGTTGAGACTGCTACCGACAACACAAACCGTACTGTAGCATCTGTACGTATGTACTTCAACAAGTATGGTGGTGCTCTTGGTACATCAGGCTCTGTGGGCTTCATGTTCGAGCACAAGTGTGTCTTTAAGTTCAAGCCAGTAGAGGGTGTTGACTTCAAGGAGATGGAGCTCGAGATGATCGACTTCGGTGTTGAGGAGTTCTACGCTGAGGAGGGTGAGGTGACAGTATACGCACCATACGAGTCATTCGGCCAGATTCAGACATGGATCGAGGATAAGGGCTACGAGCTCGTATCGGGTGAGGGTGTACGTGTTCCAACAGACACCAAGGAGCTCACTGCCGAGCAGCGTGAGGCTGTCAACAAGCTCATCGAGCACCTCGAGGAGGATGACGACGTGACAAACGTATACACTACAATGGCCGAGTCGGAGGACGACGAGGAGGAGTAGTCTCAAAAATAGTTCAATAAGTAATCATTGAAAGGCCATGGGCAAGTTTAATGAGTATAAGGGTCTCGACTTGGCGGGTGTTGCTGACGAGGTGTTGGCACGCTGGGCACAGGATGATACCTTTCATAAGAGCATAACAACACGTGAGGGTCACCCCACGTTCGTATTCTACGAGGGACCTCCCTCGGCAAATGGTATGCCTGGTATCCACCACGTTATGGCGCGTACCATCAAGGATGTATTCTGCCGTTTCAAGACGCAGCAGGGCTATCTCGTACACCGCAAGGCGGGTTGGGATACACACGGTCTTCCTGTGGAGCTTGGTGTGGAGAAGAAGCTTGGCATCACAAAGGAGGATATCGGCAAGAAGATCACCATCGAGCAGTATAACAAGGAGTGCCGCGAGGCCGTTATGGAGTTTACTGACGTATGGGAGGATCTCACACGCAAGATGGGTTACTGGGTGAATATGGACGATCCATATATCACCTACGACAATAAGTTTATCGAGACGCTATGGTGGCTTCTCAAGCAGCTCTACGAGAAGAATCTTCTCTACAAGGGCTACACCATCCAGCCATACTCACCAGCGGCAGGTACAGGTCTGTCGACACACGAGCTCAACCAGCCAGGTTGCTACCGTGATGTTAAGGATACTACATGTACTGCGCAGTTCCGTATCCTCGAGCCCAAGGCCGAGATGGAGGGCTGGGGTACTCCTGTGTTCCTCGCATGGACAACAACACCTTGGACACTGCCATCGAACACAGCACTCTGCGTAGGCCCAAAGTACGACTACGTTGCGGTACGTTCATTCAACCCATATACTGCCGAGAAGATTACGGCTGTCGTAGCCGAGCCACTCCTCTACTCTATCTTCAACAAGAAGGCCGAGGAGCTCAAGCTCGAGGACTACAAGGCGGGCGATAAGCTCATCCCATTCGAGGTTGTTGGCAAGTGGAAGGGTACGGAGCTCGAGGGCATGCGCTACGAGCAGCTCTTGCCATGGGTTAAGCCTGTCGAGGCTGACGAAAATGGCGAGTGGAAGGAGGCATCAGCGAAGGCCTTCCGTGTTATCCTTGGTGACTATGTAACCGTTGAGGATGGTACGGGTATCGTGCACATCGCACCTACGTTTGGTGCTGATGACGCCTTTGTGGCACGCCAGGCGGGCATACCATCACTCTTCATGATAAACAAGCGTGGCGAGACACGTCCTATGGTCGACTTCGCGGGTAAGTTCTATCTCACCGAGGAGCTCGACGAGAGATTCGTTAAGGAGTGTGTTGCCGAGGCATATGCCGAGTATGAGGGTCGCTTCGTAAAGAACGCCTACGACCCACAGTATACTGTTGATGGTCGTTACGACGAGAAGGCTGCCTCTGCTGCCGAGAATCTCGACATCTACATCTCGTTGAAGCTCAAGGAGACAAACAAGGTGTTCAAGATTGAGAAGCATACGCACAACTACCCACACTGCTGGCGTACAGATAAGCCTGTGTTGTACTATCCTCTCGACTCATGGTTCATCCGCACTACGGCTCTCCGTGAGCGCATGATGGAGCTCAACAAGACCATCTACTGGAAGCCTGAGAGCACAGGTACTGGTCGCTTCGGCAAGTGGCTCGAGAACATCAACGACTGGAACCTCTCACGTTCACGCTTCTGGGGTACTCCACTCCCAATCTGGGCTACCGAGGATCGCACAGAGCTCAAGTGCATCGGCTCTATCGAGGAGCTCATGGCCGAGATAGAGAAGGCTGTTGCTGCGGGCGTGATGTCGGAGAATCCATATAAGAACTTCAAGGTGGGCGATATGTCGAAGGAGAACTACTCTACAGACAACATCGACCTTCACCGTCCTTATGTAGACAACATCGTTCTTGTATCTGCCAAGGGTGAGCCTATGCGCCGCGAGCCAGACCTCATCGACGTATGGTTCGACTCTGGCGCTATGCCATACGCACAGGTACACTACCCATTCGAGAATAAGGAGGGCTTCGAGGATGTATATCCTGCCGACTTCATCGCCGAGGGTGTAGACCAGACACGTGGTTGGTTCTATACATTGCACGCTATCGCTACAATGTTGTTCGACTCTGTGGCCTTCAAGAACATCATCTCTAACGGTCTTGTGTTGGATAAGAACGGTAATAAGATGTCGAAGCGTCTGGGCAATGCCGTAGACCCATTCGAGGTACTCAAGAAGTATGGTGCCGACGCAACACGTTGGTATATGATATCTAACTCACAGCCATGGGATAACCTCAAGTTCGACGTCGATGGCGTTGACGAGTGCCGCCGTAAGTTCTTCGGCACACTCTACAACACATACTCGTTCTTTGCTCTCTATGCCAACATCGACGGCTTCACAGGCCAGGAGGCAGAGGTGCCCGTAGCATCACGCCCCGAGATCGACCGTTGGATACTCTCGGAGCTCAACACCCTTGTTCGTGATGTCACTGCCTCACTTGAGGACTACGACCCAACGCCTGCGGCACGTCGCATAGATGCCTTCGTTAACGAGAACCTCTCTAACTGGTACGTGCGCCTTAACCGTAAGCGCTTCTGGGGTGGTCAGATGACTGACGATAAGCTCGCTGCCTACCAGACACTCTATACATGCTTGGAGACTGTCGCAAAGCTCGCTGCGCCTATCGCACCATTCATCACCGACCGCATCTTCTGTGACCTCAACGCCGCAAGTGGTCGCCATGCAGAGTCTTCTGTGCACCTTGCCGACTATCCAAAGTGCGATGAGTCACTCATCAACAAGGAGCTCGAGGAGATGATGTCACTCGCACAGCGCACATCGTCTATGGTTCTCGCCCTTCGCCGTAAGGTGAACATCAAGGTGCGTCAGCCATTGCAGAAGGTCATCATCCCAGTCTTGGACAAGGCTATGGCGGCCCACATCGACGCCGTACGTGCACTCGTGATGAACGAGGTGAATGTTAAGGATATAGAGCTTATCACAGATACTACAGGCATCATCACCAAGCGTATAAAGCTCAACTTCAAGCACTTCTGCCAGCGCTATGCGCAGCTTGCGAAGGCCATGTCGGCACTCATTGCAGGCTTCACACAGGAGCAGATCGCAGCTATCGAGGCTAACGACGAGACCACCTTCGAGCTCAACGGCGAGCAGGTTGTTGTCACAGCTGCCGACTTCGAGATTACCTCGGAGGATATGCCAGGCTGGCTCGTGGCATCGGAGGGTAAGCTCACCGTTGCCCTCGACATCACCATCACCGACGAGTTGCGTCGCGAGGGTGTGGCACGTGAGCTCGTCAACCGCATCCAGAACATACGTAAGGAGTCTGGCTTCGAGGTTACCGACAAGATACGTGTAGAGATTGAGGCTACAGAGCTCACCGCGCCCGCTGTGGAGAGCTTCGCGCAGTATATCGCGCAGCAGACTCTCGCCGTGGATGTGAAGGCTGTCGCAGCACCTGCTGGTGACTTCGTTGTCGATAGCGATATCGACGAGGCACCTCTCAAGATTGCTGTTGCCAAGGCTTAATCGCACGCATATAATTAACGTAAGGTGGTTGCTCGGCATGCTGGGCAACCACCTTATTTATGCTTTTTTTGTAAGAATATTTGCTCGTGTCATAATTTTTGCGTAACTTCGCTTTATGTAAATGGATAACCGTACTAAAACGCTACGATTATGACACAGGAGAAGACCCGTTATAACGATGCAGAGCTCGAAGAGTTCCGCCTATTGATAGAGGAGAAATTGGCGTCAGCACGTGCTGACTATGAGATGTTGCGCAGCGCAACGAGCAACGAGAACGATACCGAGGACTCGTCGCCAACATTCAAGGTTATGGAGGAGGGTGCCACAACGCTTTCGCGTGAGGAGTATGGTAACCTTGCGCAGCGCCAGGCGAAGTTTATCCGTAACCTCGAGATGGCTCTTGTGCGCATCAAGAATAAGACATATGGCGTATGCAAGACCACAGGTAAGCTAATACCTCGTGAGAGGCTTTTGCGTGTGCCTCATGCTACCGAGTGTATTGAGGCGAAGACTGCTCGTAAGTAATTTCTTGTGATAAGGGGTCATCTTCGACTCTTCAATCA
>JAZLCL010000013.1:0-7398 GCA_045614205.1 Alistipes sp.
AAGTACGTCCCATTGACGGCATTTTTTGTTAGGGGCCGCAATCGACCCCTTATCACAAGAAATTACTTGAGGTATGTGTCAAGCCAATCGAAGAACTCACGATTCCAGACAACGCTATTCTGTGGCTGGAAGACCTGGTGAGCCTCATTCTCGAAGGATACGAGGCGGGCGTCGAGACCCTGAACACGTGCGGCTGTGAACGCCTCGAGAGACTGGCTATATGGGATACGGTAGTCTTTCTCGCCTGTGATAATCATGATAGGGCTATCCCAGTTAGCAACCTTTTTGTGTGGTGAGTTGGCGTAAGAACGCTGTGCTACAGCATTGTCAGCCTCCCAGTAGGCACCACCATAGTCGTTAGTAACGAAGAAGAGCTCCTCGGTGTGACCATACATAGACTCGAAGTTGAAGATACCGCAGTGCGCGATGAAGGCCTTGAAACGACCCTCGTGAACACCTGCGAGGTAGTATGTAGAGTAGCCACCATATGAAGCACCCACACAACCACGGTGATCGGTATCTACCCATGGCTCCTTTGACACCTCATCGATAGCTGCAAGGTAGTCGCGGATATTCTGACCAGAGTAGTCACCAGAGATTTGGTCTGTCCACTCCTGGCCGAATGATGGGCAACCACGGCGGTTAGGCGCCACAATGACATAGCCCTGTGCTGCCATGAGCTGGAAGTTCCAACGGTAGCTCCAGAACTGCGATACGGTGCTCTGTGGACCACCCTGGCAGTAGAGGAGTGTTGGATACTTCTTTGTAGGGTCGAAGTCGGGAGGAAGGATAACCCATGTGAGCATCTTCTTGCCATCAGTGGTTGTGATCCAACGTTCCTGTACCTCACCAAACTTGATGTTGTCGTAGATCTCACGGTTTACGTCTGTGAGCTGTGTTAGCTCGCCAGTTGTAAGGTTAACATCGTAGAGCTCAACAGCCTTCGAGATGGTGTTCATGTTAGCCACGATGCGACCACCAGCAAATGTGAAGTTGTTGATGTCGTGGTTACCGCTAGTGATAGGATGCATGTTACCAGCAAGGTCGATGCGTGCCACCTGGTGTGTACCACGCCATGGTAGAACGAAGTACATAGCATCGTTGCCATCCCATACAACCTCTGTCACGCAGTAGTCCTGACCACGTGTGATGTATGTGCACTCGTTAGTGTTAAGGTCGAAGACCCATAGACGCTGCTGGTCAGCCTCGTTACCTGGACGGCGCTGTGAACGGAAGGCGATCTTTGTGCCATCGGGCGAGAATACTGGGTACTTATCGTAGCCCACAAACTTATCGTCAGTGGTTGCGGCAGCCTCCTTTGAGAGGTTACGTGTAGACTCTGTAGCAAAGTCGTAGAGGAAGATGTCAGAGTCTGTAGAGAGAGCATAGTCGACACCTGTGAGAGGCTTGCATGTGTAGGCAAGCTGTGTGCCATCAGGTGAGAGACGTATCTCCGCAGTGTCGAAATATGGAGCAAGAGGTGCATCGTAGGCCTTATCTGCGCCGATGATGTCCTTACCATTTACGATCTTGCCATCCTGGTAGTCGGCAGCGAAGATGTGGAGGTATGAGCCATCATCCCAGTAGTCCCAGTGGCGTACCATGAGGTCGTCGTAGATGCGCACCTTCGACTTATCCATATCGTCGTACTTGTTTGAGCCCTTAAGCTTTGCAACCGCAACACGCTGAACATAGAAGGCGTGGTCACCAGCGATGCCGAAGCCCTCAATGCCACCCTCGATGTCAGTAAGCTGGCGGAGGTTCTTACCCTCAACATCCATAGCCCATGCCTGCATAGCACCTGTGCGGTTAGACATGAAGGCGATAGTGTTGTCGTCGAGCCACTGTGGTGCAGTGTTTGTAGAGGCGTTGTCAGTGAGGCGCACCTCCTGGCCAGTAGCCATGTCGCGCAACCAGAGGAAGGTGATGCCTCGGTTCTCGGCAAGGTTATACTGTGTGAGTGTGTAGATAAGCTTCTCGCCATTAGGAGAGAGTGCCTGGCCACCAATGCGACTCATCTTCCACATAATCTCGGGTGTAAACTTACCTTCGGCCTTCTCGTCGGCTGTCAAGGCATTGTCGATAGCGAGAGGCGTAGGCTTCTCACCACCATTTTCAGCACAACCACCCATACCAAGCAATGCTGCAAATGTCATAACAAAGAGTAATTTTTTCATAAATATTGTATTGATTAGTTTGTTTCAAACTATAATGCTTATCTTTGCACTTGTTAGGACTTATGCACATGGACAAGTACACTCTCTATATCGGCAACTGCGAGGTGGTGATTACAACAACGCCACCTGGCGACCACTATGCCGTAATAGAGACAGACGACACATTGTCAGTTTCTTGGGCGAAAGTAATAAAAAAAGTTGAGACTGACAAATTTGTAGCCATCCAAACACCCAACCCCGAGCTCACATTTAACCTCCTCGCCGAGCAACTTAAGGTGGTGAGGGCTGCAGGCGGCGCTGTGACAAACGACAAGGGAGAACTACTAATGATACGTCTACGTGACCGCTGGGACCTACCCAAGGGACATATAGAGGAGGGTGAGAGTAGTCGTGAGGGTGCCATGCGCGAGGTCCTCGAGGAGACAGGCATAAGAGCTGTGACGGTAGATGCCGAGCCGCTGATGACAACATGGCACGCATACGACACCTACGGCCCATGGGAGCTTAAGAGCACCGACTGGTGGCGAATGATAAGCGACCAGGAGAGCACCCAGGCGCAGAGTGAGGAGGGCATAACAGATGTTATGTGGTGCGACGGCGAGGCGCTGTCCACAAATATGAAAAACACGTATGCCACAATTAAGGCGGTGGTAGGTGCGTTAGAGAGTTAAACATTGAGATTGCAGAGTATGAATAAGATATTATGGGTGGATGATGAGATTGACCTCCTGAAGCCCCACGTTATGTTCCTAACGGCCAAGGGCTACGATGTGGCGACATGCAATAACGGCTACGATGCCGTGGATATGCTGGCCACAGAGGCCTACGACCTTGTCATCCTCGACGAGATGATGCCCGGCATGACGGGCCTCGAGACACTGCCGCTGATAAAGAGTACACACCCCTCACTACCCGTAATAATGGTAACGAAGAGTGAGGAGGAGAACATCATGGATAAGGCTATAGGCTCGAAGATTGCTGACTACATAATCAAGCCCGTAAACCCCAACCAGGTGTTGCTATCAATAAAGAAGAACCTACACTCCGAACAGCTTGTCACAGAGCAGACTACGGCAGACTACCGTTCGGAGTTCGGTCGCATCGCGGCACAGCAGCAGACAGCATCAACATTTTCAGAGTGGTGCGCCCTATATCGCAAGATTGTAGGCTGGGAGATAGAGCTGTCGTCATCCTCGGACAAGAGCATCCGCGAGGTGCTATCATACCAAAAGAATGAGGCAAACCAGGAGTTCTCGAAGTTCGTGCGTCGCAACTACTACGACTGGATAAACCACCGCGTGCCCGATGACCAGATTCCCGTGATGTCGCACACACTGATGCGCAGACGCATATTTGCCGACGTAGACGAGGCGCAGCACACCACCCTGTTGCTCATCGACAACATGCGCTACGACCAGTGGCGCGTGCTCGAGCCTATGCTACGCAGCTATTACGACATCCTCACCGACGACTTCTACTGTGCCATACTTCCCACAGCAACACAGTATGCGCGTAACGCCCTATTTGCAGGTCTCATGCCACTTGCCATAGATAAGCTCATGCCTGATAAGTGGCTAAACGACAATGAGGATGGCGGAAAAAATATGTACGAGGAGGAGTTCCTCAAGCGCCTCATAGCGCAGTCGGGAAAGAGGTATAAGCTTTCATTCGACAAGCTCGTGCGCCCCGAGTCGGGACGTAAGCTCCTGGAGAACATGGGCCGTGTATATGACGCCGATCTCTCAGTCATAGTATACAACTTTCTCGACATCCTATCTCACGCACGTACAGAGACCGACATCATACGCGACCTTACGGATGACGAGGCGGCATTCCGTTCTCTCACACGTTCATGGTTTGAGCACTCGGAGCTCTTCACACTCCTTAAGCTCCTGGCGGAACGTGGTCATAGGCTGGTCATTACATCCGACCATGGCACAATACGTGTCGACAACCCTGTGCGTGTCACGGGCGACAAGGAGACATCGGCAAACCTACGCTACAAGACGGGTCGCAACCTCGCGTATAACGCGCGCGATGTATATGAGGTAACACGCCCAGAGGATGTGCAGCTACCCTCAGGACGCCTGACATCGAGTTACATATTTGCCTACAACAGAGACTTCCTCGTATATAACAACGATGCTAACCGCTATATACGCTACTACAAAAATACGTTCCAGCATGGTGGCATATCGATGGAGGAGATGATTGTACCATACATAGTACTTAACCCAAAGAAGAGATAACAGAAAATAGATATAATTATGGAAAGAGTAATAGATATTGACTCTCTCGATGAGCTTGACGACGTTGCACGTGTAGTCATTGACTCTCTTGGCAACCGTACCGTCGTGGCCTTCGACGCCCCCATGGGTGCGGGCAAGACGACACTCATAAGCCGCATCGCAGCACTGCTGGGCGCCGAGGACGATGTCACAAGCCCCACCTTCGCCATCGTAAACCAATATGAGGGCGACCGCACAATATACCACTTCGACATGTACCGCATAGACCGTGTGGAGGAGGCCCTCGACTTCGGCTCTGAGGAGTACCTCGCATCGGGCGACCTATGCCTCGTGGAGTGGCCCGAGAAGATTGAACCACTGCTACCCGACGACACCATGGTGGTAAAGATAGAGATCCTCGGAGAGACAGAACGACGTTTTGTAATTCGGTAATTTTAACTACCTTTGCGCCGTTTTTGAATCATAAACCACTTCAAGATATACACGATGGAAAAGTACGAGTCTAAACAGCAACAGATAAATCATCCCGCAGCGCTTATATACCCCATTATCTCGCGCATGGACCTTATGACACCTGCAATCCAGGATAAGGTGGAGGAGTGGGAGGCTACGCCCGACAGCTGCTCATTCAAGATTAAGGGCATGAAGGTAGGTCTTCGCATCGCCGAGAAGGTTGAGAACAAGCACGTTAAGATTGTAGGCGACGGCGGCGGTGTGCCCATTGACTTCAGCTTCTGGATTCAGCTCAAGGAGGTTGCAGAACGCGACACCCGCATACGCATGGTGCTACACGCCGAGCTAAACATGATGATGCGCATGATGATCGGCAGCAAGATTCAGTCGGGCCTAGACCAGGCTGTAGAGGGCATAGCAAAAGCCCTCAACAACTTCCGTTAACAAGGCTGTGGCAACCCCCTTTTTGTTGCCAGACAATATGTTGCAAAGATGAAAAAAGAATTTTATTTTTGTTTTTGCTTGCATATTACCCAAAGTTGCCGTATATTTGCAGACATTTTTTGCTAAAAGCCCCCAATTAGGGCAAAGATTGTTGAACACTTGTTATAAAAAATAAACTAAATAAAACTATTTACAACTATGACAAAGGCAGATATCGTTAACGAGATTGCGAAGTCAACCGGCGTTGAGAAGATTCAGGTTCAGGCTATCGTTGAGGCTTTCATGGAAAGCGTTAAGGGTGCTATGATCAATGGCGAGAACGTATATCTTCGTGGCTTTGGTAGCTTCATCATCAAGAAGCGCGCTATGAAGGTTGCTCGTAACATCTCAAAGAATACTACCATCACTATCCCAGAGCACAACATCCCAGCCTTCAAGCCTGCAAAGAGCTTCGCTGGTGAGGTTAAGTAAGACATTTAAACCTTTTAATAATATATTAAGTTATGCCAAACGGAAAGAAGCACAAGCGTCATAAGATGGCTACGCACAAGCGTAAGAAGCGTCTTCGCAAGAATCGTCACAAGAAGAAGTAATCTTCTTAACGGACATAAAGAGACCTGTCCACGAAGGGCAGGTCTCTTTGTTAAACAAAGGCTTGGAATGTGTCGTACAGTCACAGTACCAAGCATTTAGGGAACCACGTGGCACACTCCACAGAGTATTGCCACATGGTCTCGAAACATGATTTACATTGCATAGACTATGAACAGAGAACTTATCATCAATGTAAATCCAACGGAAGTGTCGATAGCACTATGTGAGAACAAGGTGCTTGTCGAGCTTAACAAAGAGCAGTGCCAGACAGGCTTCTCGGTAGGCGACATTTACTTGGGTCGCGTACGTAAGATAATGCCCGGTCTCAATGCAGCATTCGTAAACATTGGTCACGAGAAGGATGCCTTCATCCACTACCTCGACCTCGGAGCTAACTTCTCATCTCTACGTCGCATCGTAGAGAGCCATGCCCCAGGCAAGAGAACACTCCATGTCGATAGCATGAAGCTCGAGCCACAGCTCGAGAAGGAGGGTCGCATAGGCGACCATCTGCAGGTCGGACAGACCGTAATGGTGCAGATATCGAAGGAGGCTATATCGACCAAGGGACCACGACTAACAGCCGACATATCGCTTGCCGGACGTAACGTGGTGTTGGTGCCGTTCACCAATAAGGTGTTTGTATCTACAAAGATACGTTCGAACACAGCAAAAAAACGACTACGTAAGGTAGCACAGGAGGTGTTGCCACAGAACTTCGGTGTCATAATACGCACGGCAGCTGCCGAAGCCGAGGACATCGACATTATGCAAGACATACTCTCTCTTGTTGAGAGATGGAACACGGCACTTGCCGCCATGCGCAAGAGTGAGGCCCCCGCGCGCCTCATGAGTGAGATGAGCCGTGTGAATACAATTATTCGCGACTCGCTAAACGACACGTTCTCACAGATAACTGTCGACGACGAGACGATGTACAAGGAGATTAAGAGTTACGTTCGCGCCATAAAGCCCGACATGGAGCAGCTGGTGAAACTCTACAAGGGCAAGGTGCCCATCTTCGATAACTTCGATGTCGCGAAACAGATAAAGTCGTTATTTGCAAAGTATGTATCACTACGTCGTGGTGCATATCTTATCATCGAGCACACGGAGGCTATGCACGTAATAGACGTTAACTCCGGAAACCGCACCAAGGCCGAGGATGACCAGGAGCAAACAGCCCTCGAGGTGAACCTCGCAGCTGCAGCAGAGATAGCACGACAACTGCGCCTCCGCGATATGGGAGGTATCGTCATCGTCGACTTCATAGATATGCGTAAGCAGCAGAGTCGACAGACGCTATACCAGGAGATGCAGAAGCTCATGGCAACGGATAAGGCTAAACACACAATACTTCCTATCACGAAGTTTGGCCTTATGCAGATCACACGCCAGCGTGTGCGCCCTATCGCCATGAACGAGACATCTGACGTATGTCCTACATGTCACGGCACAGGCAAGGTTGAGCCTACGATACT
>JAZLCL010000014.1:0-29286 GCA_045614205.1 Alistipes sp.
TGCCGTCAATGGGACGTACTTCAAGTACTACCCATCGACGGCATTTTTGCCGAGTGTAGCACTCGGCGCCCTTCTGACAAGAAATTTAATTTCTCGAGATAAGTGGTCATCTGCGACTCTTCAATCAACGCCACCAATGGGACGTACGTCAAGTACTACCCATCGGTGGCTTTTTCATGTCAGAGCCACATCTGACGCCCTTCTAACAAGAAATTTGTGAGATTAGGGAAGTTAGGGAGATTAAGGAAATTAGGGAGATTAGGGATTATATTCTTCTTCCCTAACCTCCTTAACCTCATTAATCACATGATAATTTGCAGTTTAATAAAAAAGTTGTATATTTGTAATTGCAAAAATTGAGAATTATCACAAATCAGTATAACTAAAACTTTAAATCTATGAGAATTAAGCATTTATTCTATTCTCTTTTGGCATTGCCATTAATGTTTGTGGCATGTGAGGAGAACGCACCTGTGGATGAGGTAAAGAATCCCACAGTCTCTATCGAGGCGGGATCATCTTCACCTGAGGGAATCTCATTTACAGTAACATCTACTGATGCAACAACTGTTGCGTGGGTTGTTGTTGAGTCTTCTGAGGCTGTGCCTACAGCGTCTGAGGTCTTGGCTAATGGTACAGCTATCAAGGCTAATGAGGCTGTTGCATGTAAGGCTGAGGCTCTTAAGGCGGGTACAGAGTATCGTGTTGTTGCTGCGGCACAGAACAGCGCTGCTGTGGTTAAGGCAGATGCATTGATCGCAACGCAGCCTGCAGGTGGTGATGTTCCAGGTCCAGGTCCAGATCCAGACCCAGAGACTGTTAAGTTCAGCGCAACGAACTTCTATATTGAGTATGCTGGTACAGAGTACTCTCCTGCACATAACTACTGGGTAGTATTGTCAGATAATGGTTTGACAGATCAAGGTGGTTTGAAGGCAAACTCAACATACTATTTCTTTGACCTCTATTCATCTGTAGGTGCATACTATGAGGAGGGTGTATTGCCTAATGGTACATATACTCTTGATGAGGGTACAATGACAGCTAATACTATTGCTCCAGAATACAGCTACCATATTGTTACTGCTGCTGACGTGACACCAGTTTATGGCATCTATGCAGAGGCTGTTGTTGTTGTTAGCGACAATAAGATTGAGGCTACAATCACCATGGAGGATGGCACACGTCATGAGGTAACTTATGAGGGTTCACTCTCATGGGATGATGATAATGGTGGTGGCGACACACCAGAAGTTCCAGAGTTTGAGGCTACACACATAGCTACAAAGTGGATGTGGAGTGGCTCATCAAGCTGGGGTAACAGATATAATGTCTCTGGCGAGGGCTTCTCATTCGATATCCACTTTACAGAGGCTGTAGCGCAGGAGACATCGCTTGCTGCGGGTACATACACATGGGTGTCAACAACATTCTTTGGCGATGATGACAAGTTCTCTATTCGCAACTTTGTTGTTAATGGCTCTCAAAAGTATGCTGCTGAGGGTACAGCTGTTGTTACTGTTAATGGCGAGGAGCACCATATCGAGCTTACAATCAATGTTGACGGTGGTGACACATACATGATTCAGTTTGATGGCAAGCTCAACGACGCTGGTTCAGAGGATACCGAGGATGTGGTATTCACAAAGATGGAGTACAAGACATATAACTCGACATACTGGTTCCACGAGTACAGACTCTCTAACGAAAGTGGTGACTCAATGAAGCTAGTTGTTAATGATTCACAGGCAAATGAGAATTTCATCTACGCTGGTGACTCATATGAGTGGATTAGCATTAGCTATGCTGGTGGCATAGAATACTTCTCTACACAGAGTGTTATCGTAGATGGCGCGCAGTTAAGTGTGTCAAAGGGTCACATGGTTGTTGTTACTGATGAAGAGACATACCATATGGACATTACAATCACATTGAATGACACAAATGTATTTAAGTTCTCTGGTAAGATTGGTGAGGATAATGGTGGTGGCACAACACCATCAGAGCCTACAAAGCTCGCTACTCCATCCGTTTCTGGCCTTGTATCTGGCAATGCAGCTACTGTTAGCTGGCAGGCGATTGCTGGTGCAAAGGACTACACAGTGACTCTCAACGGTACAGATGTTCAGACTGTGACAGAGACATATATTGTTTACACAGACCTTGCATATGAGACTACATATAGTGTATCTGTTGTTGCTAACCCTGCTGATGCTACTGTTAATGCTGCTTCTGACGCTGGTACTGCAACCTTCACTACTGGTGCCGAGGGTACTGACGAGGGTGGCAACGAAGGCGGCAATGAAGGCGGCAACGAGGGCGGTGGTGATACTGCAAATGCCACACTTAAGTTTGTCAAGGATTTGAGTGCTGATTATGGTTCAGGCTACGAAATGTATTGCTACTATGAGCTAACGTCAGGTGCTGATGTTATCGGCTTCTGGATGTTTAACAATAAGTCAGATAAGAGATCTTTGTATGATGGTTCCTACACACAGGCTAGTAGTCTTAACGGCATTGTGTACAATCCATCTTCAGCCATTCACATCGATAAATTCATCCTCGATGGTGTGAACAATGGTGGAGTTCAGGCTACATCTACCATGGATGTATCAGACAATGGTGCTAATGTAACGCTTAAGCTCGATTATAACGTGATTGGTGTAGGCGTGCAGAGCAAGACATATACATTTTCAGGTACTATCGAGTAGTATATAACACCCAATATTTATAAATTTCGGAGTCTTCCGTCGGTGGAAGGCTCCGATTTTATTATGTCTACATATGGGTATTTATTGAATGATATATGCAATGCATGTATGTCATAAATATGCTAACTTATTATCAATCATGCCGACAGGCCCCTCTATTTCTTTTGCATATATGAAAAAAAGGTGTATATTTGCGACCGATTCTGATTGATATGCTGTGCCGCATGAGTCATTTGCGGTCGTGGCACAATGAGCATTGATACACATAAACACACACAAATATTTTATGAAAAACTTTTTTAGACTACTTATTGCAGCCATGGCGCTTATGACATTTGTCGGCTGCGAGAATGGTGTGGATGAAGAGTCGTCAGAGCCACGTCTCGACACACCAAAACTATCTTACTCTATTACGGAGAACTCAATCAATGTAGCATGGCAGAATGTTGCTAACGCAGCATACTACACCATTCAGCTTAACGATGGCGAGGCAGAGAAGACAGAGCTCAATGTTGCTACCTTCGACAACCTCATGTATGGCGAGACATACAAGATCACGCTTGTAGCCGTATCTATCGACGAGACTCTCTATCTTAACTCGAAGCCAGCGGTGGCAAATGTAACACTCCCAGAACGTGTTATTAAGCAGTACGAGGAGTGGTTTAGCGTTCCTGCTACAGCCATCTCGAACAATGGTCGCTTTGTTGTTGGTGCCTTCGATAAGAATGGTATGGTCATCGACCTCAAATCTGGTATCATGACACCATACGCCACACACGAGTTCTACGATATCTCGGATAATGGTATCGCTGTAGGTGCTTACATGGCAGAGAATCCTGATGGTGTTGCTGCTTACTACAACATCTTCACCGATGAGAGCTTTGTCATCGACTTGAGTGAGTTGTTCCCTAACGCCTTCATGAGCTGCCTCACAGGTATCACTCCTGATGGTACATACACAGTGGGTTGGGTTTGGGATACAACCGATAACTACTACACACGTCTCTATGGCGAGCTCGTGCCTATCACCTACGACATCGAGAAGGGACGTCTTAATATTCCTGCTATGAATGAGGAGCTGCTATATGGTCAGCGCCTTTCGGGTGTTGCCGTTCAGGGTGTAACACCACAGCGTGAGTTGTTCGGCTATGAGTTGTCACTCACTTACTTCTCAATCATGTGGGAGGATGAGTACACACCATACGGCTACCCATACTTCACATACGATGAGCAGTACAATCCAATTGATGCTTTGGGTGACAAGAATAACCTTATCTCACAGTCGGGTCGTTATGTCTTCGGTAAGGGCTTCTCATTTGTTGAGGGCAATCAGGTAGACTATCCTGCAGCCTACGACCGTCAGACAGGCGCTTATTACGCTATGACAGGTATCGGTTACGTTTCAGCTATGACTGATGACGGTATCGCCTTCCTTAACGACGTGCCTTACTACCTTGGTACAACATCGTATGTTGTTGATGTGAATAAGGACATCATGGTTCAGACACCTCTCGTTGAGTGGCTCCTCTTCGAGCACGATATCAACCTTACTGATTACATCTTGGATGGTATCATTGTTATCGGCACATCGGAGGATGGTCGCAGAATTGCGGGTATCACAAATACAGAGAATGGCTGGAGAACATTCGTTATCCACCTCGATGGTGCTCCTATGAAGTAATCTCTTGTTATAAGGGGTCATTCTCGACCTCTCGGTTATTTGGCTGAATGGGCAATGTCATGTATGTCCCATTCAGCCAAATCTATTTTTTAGAGAAGGGTCAGAAGGGGCAAAAAGGTCAGAAGGGTCAGAAAAGGTAAGAAAGGTAAGAAGGATCAGCGACAACGTCTAACCTTTTATGACGCTTTATGACGTTTTATGCCCCTTGGTACCCGAGAACGAAAAAAGGGTCAGAAGGGTCAATTTAAAACTCCCTATTCTCTCCTGTATACAATAAGGGCTGGCTAAATTAGCCAGCCCTTATTGTTACTGAATATCAAACGGCCTTGTACTACAAAGCGCCGATGTATGTACCCTTATAGTTGTTGTCATTAATATCTGTGATGTCGAAAGTAACCTTCCAGCCCTCGGCATGCTCCTCGATAACAACCTGACCAAGGTTCTTAAGAGACTTGCCGTTAACCTTTGAGCCACCATTGTTCTCGCCCTCGCAGTAGTCTTCTGTAGGACTATATGCCCAGTCCTTTACTGGGAATACACCTGCAACAATACCAGAAGACTTACCAACCTTGTGGAGGTATAGACGAATAGTTACGCCATGAGCACCTGTACCGTCAAGAACGATATTGTTTCCGCCGCTACCATCGCAGAAGAACTCATTCCACTCAGTCTCGCCCTCGTCGCCCATATCCTCTGGATCCTGGTATGCGAAGCCGTCCATCTTGCCAGTCCACTCGATAGCAATTGTGCCGCTACCAACAGTAAATGTACCAGTAATTGTAGTAGTCTCTGCCTCCTTGTTGTTTGTAACAGTAATCTCGGCTGCGATGATATCCTCGGCAACAGAACCATTGTTATGACGATAGATACTGTTGCTATTATCGGTTGATGTATTTACAAGGATACCGCCATTTGCTACGCTATATGTACCGTCAGTAATACGTGTAGATACACCCTCGGCGAGCTTAAATGTGATACGAGACTGGTACTCGTTATTCAAGGCGTCCTTCACCTCTATGATATTGATATCCCAGATAGAGTTATCCTCACGAGCCTCTGCGCTGATAGTAGCGATTGGCATTGCGCTGATGCCAGACTGGTTAACAGTAACAACACCTGTAGATTTACCATATGTAAGTGTGAGGCTACCTGTGCGTGGACCACCGGCATTCTCTGCTACATCGTATGTAACGGTGTTCTCACCAACCTCTGTAACAGTAATCCACTCAACATCTGCTGCAGCTTCAACAGCGATAGACTCATCTGCGTTCATGAGAGAGAAGCGTACTGTACGGCCCTGCTCACCTGCTGTAGGAACATTAACCTCTGTTCTTGACTCGATAATGATTGTAGGGTTGAGGTTCTTAGCCTGCTTAATCTTAACATTGAATGACTGTGTAGCGTAAGCAACAGTGATAACGCTCTCACGAGCATCATCAAGGTTCTGTGCAACAACAAAGTTTACAGTATTCTGCTCAACAGCAACATTTGTGATCCATGTAGCATCTGTAGGTACGCTGGCTACAACCTCAACTGTACTGATAGGGTTCTCCAAAGTGAATGTGATAGAGCCATTGCCGCCATCGCTTGTGAACTCCATAGTAGACTCTGATGTGAGTGTGAGCACTGGATCTTTAGCCTCGGCAGCAAGTTGCTTAATATTAACAGTGAAGTTAGCCTCGCCGTAAGCCACGGTGATAACGCCATAACGGAGTGCTGGGTTCTCGTTTGCCTCAACAGTGTATGCGATAGTCTCGCCAGCAGTTACAGAGATCCACTCAACGTCAGCTGTAGCAGTAACCTCTGTACCCTCAACAGCATTCTCCAAAGTGTAAGTGATCTCGCCCTCGCCACCTGTAGCCTGTACGAATACGCTGCTGTCAGATGTAAGGGTCAACACTGGGGCCTTTGGCTCCTCTGGACCTGGCTGTGGTGTAGGAGTATCCTCCTCACAAGCTACGAACATCATAGGCAATGCAAGTAGCAAATAGAAAAGATTCTTAAGTTTCATAAGAACAGTTGTTTAAGTTTATAAATTTAGTGACAATGTTTTATCTTATATCCTCATCTATATGTGCGCCTCGATGCCTCTAAACACACAATCCGCACGCGCACGAATATACAAAGGTATATAAATTTTTGTAATGCGCAAAAAATGATGTAAAAAACTGTGAAACGGCATCAGTGGCAATACATAAAGGGCTCTCCGTGTGGAGAACCCTTTATATGGTGTTATGGGTGATCGGTTAGTTTGAAGCTACACGTGAGCCTGTGAGTGTGCCAGTGATCTTGTTGCCCATATCGTCCTCGCAGTTGAAGGTGAAGGTCTCTGTGCCATCGGCGTTGCAAGCGATGGTGATAGTACCTGATGAGATAGGAGCAACAGTCTCTGTAGGCTTGTCATTGAGTAGTGTTGTAAGGTAGCTACCAACAACATAACCCTCATCAACGCCGCCTGGGAAGAATGAGTTGACGTTGCCCATGAACGATGCTGTATATGTGCCAGCATAGTTGCTTGCAGAAGCATCGCTGATGATGTCTACAACCATGTATAGGCCAGTCTTCTCCTCGTAGCTGTCGTAGAGCTCTATAGTCCAGTTCTTGAGTGTGATGTCACTCCACTCATACTCTGTCGCCACGATGTCGATGGTTGTTGAGTCGAGGAAGAGATCATCGGTGAGTGTAGAGAAGGCGTCGAAGGTGAGTGAACCCTCGTATGTCATGGTATATGTTACGCCCTCGGCAGTTGTCATCACAGCCTCAATCTTCTTGTCTGATACTGTCACAGTACCCTCGGTGAACTCTACGAGAGAGAGGTACTTACCATTGCCGTCGGTGGTGTATACGTATGTGTATTCAGCACCTGCAGTACCCGCCTTACCGCTATTCTTGCTATCGAGGGTGTATGTGCCGTTAGGTACTGTGCCGCTATTGACGTTTGAGTATAGGTCGAAGATGCAGTATGTAGCATTGGCAGCATCCATGTTGTCGTTGATCTTGACATTTGCAAGCACCACGTAGTAGTTGTTTGCAATGTTGCCGCTACCCTCGGTAAAGCCACATGCGAAGTTGTTGTTTACGATGGTCTTCTTTGTCTCATCATCCTCACTGCCCATGCTGTAGATAGGGCCGTTGTATGTGAAGTGGCACTTCTTGCCCTCTACGGTCTTTGTTGTGATGTCGAATGCGTAGTTATCGCCCTTAAGTATCACAGTTGCAGATGCCTCGCTGAAGGCAACAGGCTTATCGTTGATCTTAAGACCGCTATAGCCAAGGAGAATACCTCCGTTAGCGTTTGTGTATGTGCCAGCCTCGATGGTAGTCTCGCCTTTAGCGTTCACAAGGGTGATGGTGAGCATTGTAGTCTCTGCCTCGTCGCCAAATACGATGTAGAACTCGCTATCCTTAAGGCCGTTAGTCTCGCTTGGAACCTGCACCGCAGCAGCCATCGACATCTCGATGTCATACTTTGGGGTGTTGGGTGTCACTGGAGTGTCGTCTGTGTTGTCGCACGCCACAAATGCCAAAGGCAAGGCGAACAACATCAAAAAAAGATTCTTAATCTTCATAAGTTAGATATTTAAGGTTTAATAATTCTTCCTGCAATGAGGGTGCAAATGTAGATATAATATTCTTATTTTAAAACTATTCGGTGCGTAAAATGCCACGTGTGATGTTGTAGCGCATCTTTATCAGGTAGTGCGACTGCGCAGGACGATGTATGAGACATAGTAGGAGTGTTGCGCACCATTTAGCCACCTCGCCGATGTAGAGCCCCATGCGACGCTTGTGTATTGTGGCACGACGACGCTGGCTGATGCCCGTGTTTAGCGAGAGGCGTGCGAAGTAGTCTGCGGTGAGCTTCTCTGGTGGTATGATGTGGTAGATGGCTGCACCATGGGTGTAGTAACACGCCATATGCTCCCTCGCTATGCGTTCAAAGAGGTCACTCTCCTCACCACCTATGAGGCTCTTACCCTTGCGGCCTAATGTGGTGTCAAATAGGCCAATACGGCGAAAAGTCTCGCTGCGGAATGCCATGTTGCCACCTGCGGGTATTGCTCCTGCGGGGTAGGGGCGCACCTCTGTGCCGAAGTCTATGGGGTTGGCTATGGGGCGTTCTGTATATCGCGACATCCATAGTGGTCGTCCTGTGGGGTACTCGGCGATTACACGACCACCAGCAGCCATGGCGTTGCTATGCTCCTCGAAGAGTGATATGTAGGCGTCAAAGAAGCCTTGCTCTATGCGTTCGTCATCGTCAACAAAGGCTATTATATCACCTTGAGCTATGGCTATGCCGGCGTTGCGTGCGTGCGACAGACCTTGCTGTGGCTCGAAGTGGTAGCGGATGTTGAGGTCGGGGTGCTCTGCGATGAAGCTCTCGACGCATGAGTGCGTGTGGTCTGTGGAGTTATTATCCACGACGATGCACTCCCAGCGATGTGGTGCTGTTGTCTGTGCTGCCACCGAGGTGAGTGTCACGAGCAACTGCTCGGCACGATTATATGTCGCTACTATCAATGATATTTCAATCATGGAGGCAAAGGTACAAAAAAAATATCGATATAACGTAATGTTCGTAGAGAGGGTTGTTGTCCATATTAAATATTGTATTATCTTTGCAGTGTGAGAGTGTTTTTTAATTAAAATAGGTAAAAAATGAGAAATTTTTTCGCTTTGGTAAGTTGTCTTGCAATGCTCTTTGTTGCATGCGACAATGGCGACCAGGATGTTCAGCCAACTTCCAAGTTCCAGGTGACATCGTCAACACTCATCGAAATTGGCGCAGATGAGTACAACGGTGAGATTATCTACAAGATTACAACTCCTGTTGAGGGAGCGCAACTCGAGGCTGTGACAGATGTTGATTGGATTAGCAACATTGTCTGTGGCGAGAGTGTAACATTCAGCGTGGCAGCAAACACAACATCGCAGTCACGTGTAGGTAAGATTACCCTCACTTACGACGCTGATAGCATCGTTGTGGGCGTTATGCAGAATTGTGCTACGGGTGATGGTGGCGAGGCTATACTCAAGGTTTCGTCGGAGCGCAACATGAACTTCACAGCTGCGGGTGGCGATGGTAAGATTATCTATGCCATCGATAACAATGCCGAGGGACTCCTCCCAGATGCTACACCATCTGTTGCTTGGATCTCTAACATTAGCGTCGAGGCCGAGAGCATCGACTTCAAGGTGGAGAAGAATAGCACTACAACGAAGCGTTCGGGCAGCATCGACGTTACATTCGGCAGCCAGAAGATCACCGTGAAGGTGTCGCAGGATGCATCGTCAAACGAGCCAGAGCTTGTTGCAAGTAGTAAGAATGTGCGTGTGGGCGAGCCTTTAACCTTTACTGTGATATTCAATGCCGAGGATGTTACTGCCGATGCGAAGATTTATGACTACAATACACACGAGGAGGTATCTAACCCTATCACATATAGCGAGATGGGCGAGTATGTATACTATGCGCAGTATAATGGCAAGCGTTCGCGTGTGCTCACAATCAATGTAGTGCCTGCAGCAACACCCGAATTTGTTGTCGACGAGCAGCCCGACAACTTCAACTTCAACCACCGTACGCTTATCGTAAACCATACAGGTGTAGATTGCCCTAACTGCCCAGGTATGAAGAAGATGCTCAAGGAGATGTCGGAGGATCCATACTATAACGGTTCGATAAATATTATTTACTCACACTCTTATTCAACTGGAGGCAAGTGTTACTCGGAGGATAACGCTATATTTAAGAGCTACTTTAAAGAGGTGTGCAAGTCAAGTTACATGCCATTCTCGGGCTACCCCTCTGCAACGTATAACCTCCAGCATGACTTCTGTGCTGGTACCACAACGGTGAAGAGTCAGACAGATGTGGTGCGTAAGGATATCGCCGAGGCTGCTGTATCTATCGCCTCTGTCATCGATGGCGATAACCTCATTATAAGTGCCGAGCTTAAGACTTCAGTAACGCAGTCTTATCGTATTGCCGTATGGATGCTTGAGGATGGTATCACAGAGAGTCAGTATGGTGCTACAGAGTCGTGGATGAATGAGCATCACGATGTAATACGCTATAGCCTTACTCCAATATCTAGTAGCGATATATCGGGCCTCGATTGGGGTTATTTGCTTGCTAACGAGACATCACGTAAGGTGTTTGAGTTGCCAATGAAGAGCAATGCTTCATGGAATGTAGATAACATGAAGTTTATCGTGATCATCTCGGCACCAAGCAAGGAGCATAATAATAAGTACGAGGTGGTATATACTACAGTGTGTGAGATTGGCAAGAACAAGCCTTTCGAGTACCGCTAACCGACCAGACCTATAAACCTAAAACTAATAGAACTGAAAAATGAAAAAAGTATTTGCGTTGATGGTTCTTGTTGCTGCCATCTTCACAGCCTGTGAGAATCAGGGTAATGAGAACGATACACGAAACGACTTCACTCTCGTGCGTACATCAGAGTCTGTGATGGACTTCACCGCTGAGGGTGGCGATGGTGAGATCACATATACATTGGAGTCTACACGTGTTACTGCGAAGCCTACGGTTACAGCTACCGTTGCCGTTGACTGGATCACAAACATCGTAAGCACTGATGACAATCGTATCACCTTCACGGTGTTGCCTAATGAGGGCGATGCACGTAGCGAGCTTATGACCGTTAGCTGTGGCGATCAGAACTTCAAGGTTATGATTCAGCAGGCCTCACCAGGTGCTATTGACGTGAGATTCACTGCTACTCACCTCTGTGGTGCGTACTTCGGTAACTTCGTTAAGGATGGCGGTGGCGTCTCTGACTATAACTACTTCGTCATCCTATCTGATAAGCAGGCGCGTATGTACAACTCTCCAGCATACGGAGCTATTGAGTATCGCTTCGATATCTACTCGGATGTGTGTGGTGAGTTTAACACGAAGCAGGGTGTGCCCCTGGGTGTGTATACCATCGACCACCGTAGCACATGTGTTGCAGGTACTATCGATGGTCGTTCTAACTGTAGCTACATCTGTGATGATAGCGGTGATACTCTTGTGACACGATCATTTACGGAGGCTACGCTTACTGTCACAGAGGATGGCATCTTTGCTGATGTGACGCTGACAACGGGCGAGGTACATCGTGTGGAGTATCACGGCGCGCCAGTGTTCGAGAAGTTCTCGGAGACTTCATATGCCGATATATCACCTATTAGCAACCATACGTCAGATATCTTGTTCGATATTAAGGGTGGCGACATCATGGCCTACTACCGTGGTGACTGGTTTAGTAGTGACAACGATGTGTGGTTTTTGCATATGATTGAGACAAAGTCGCCATCATACTCTGGCGTATACTTGATCATGAACCTCATCGTTCCAAAGTCTCTTGGTGGCTATAGCAACCCTATAGGCTTCTATGGCGAGTACACACTCACAGATCCTACTGCCGAGTCATGGGACTACACCTTCCCTGCAGGTCGTTTGCGTGAGGATAGCACACAGTTGAATGCTTGGTATATGCATTTCGGTACCGAGTTCGTAGATATGGTGCCCATCAAGGGTGGTACCATCAAGGTTGAGGGTGACGACTCGGTGAACTGCACAATCACTGTTGACGGTATTGACGATAATGGCAATAGGGTTATCGGTACCTTCAGTGGTGTCATTAGCGACCGCCAGAACCAGTTTGGAAAATAATCGTTAAATTTTAAATATTATGAAGAGATGTTTTTTATTCATGGCAATGTGCTTTATAGCACTTGTGTCATGTGAGCAGACTCCCAGCGTGGAGACTCCCGAGGAGAAACCCGTTCTTCAGCCTGTCTCTACCACATCGTTAAACTACAGCTTCTTCGGCGATAAAGGTGAGGTGAGGTATATCCTTGAGGGTGTTGCCGAGGGCAATATGCCAGAGGCTACAGCATCTGAACCATGGGTAACAGATATCGTTGTTGCCGAGACAATCACATTTGTTGTTGAGCAGAATAGTGCGGCTGCGGCACGTAGTGCAACACTCACCGTGTCGTATGCTGATCAGTCGTTCGACGTGTCTATCTCACAGGATGGTGGCTTAACGCCTACTGTAGAGTTCGTGGCGAAGGCTATCAACGGCCAGACATATGAGTCTGACTTGTACAACTACTTCGTTATCCTCTCGGAGAAGGGTGTTACAAGCTGGAGTGAGGTTGCTGTGGGTGAGGTGTACTATCGTTTCGATATCTATGCCTATGAGCCTGCTGGTAACCCAGTAATTCTTCCACAGGGCATTTACACCTACAGCAGTAGCGATAACGTGCTCGGCACATTTGCATATGGCTATAGCGTGCGCATGACATATATCGCTGGTGAGGGCTATAAGGATGACTATATGATTGGTGGTGCAATGAAGGTTACAGAGAACCACATCGAGGCTATCATAGAGTTTGCCTCTGGTGAGGTGCATCGTATAGTATATGATGGCGCCCTTGAGCTCAAATACAATGATATACCACGTCCAGATTACTTCTCGTCACTCACCGAGGACTACACATTTAACCATCCTGATGGCCAGATCTACTTCGCATATTATGGCGACTTCACTGGCAGGGGCTTCGGTAACTGGGTAGTAAGTATGATGCTTCCTGATGAGACACAGGGCGATTGCTTCCGTGTCGACTTGGGAGTAGCCTCTACAAACTTCGATGAGAGTGCTATCCTGGGTGAGTATACATGTGTTGTTGGTGATGATAACCTTGCTCCTGGTACATTCTGTGGTGGCGATGTAAACCTTGCAGATGGTACATACACTGGCTCATGGTACTTCATCATCAAGGATGGATACTACGGTGGTAACGGTGGTGCTCCATTGGTAGATGGTAAGATTACTATCTCACAGGTAGATGGTAAGTATCAGGTTGTTTACGACTGTCTGGATGACCGTGGTAACAAGATTCAGGGTACCTTTGTTTGCTCAAAAGCTTACTCACGAGACCAGACGCAGCAGTAGGTAGCTGCCTACAGATACGAAATAAGGGTCTATCCACTGCGGATAGACCCTTATTTCATTATCATTTGTTGAATTACTCCTGAAGAGCTCTCCAAAGCATATCCTTTAGCTGCGTGATGTTCATGTTGGCAACCGAAGATATGAAGATAGACTCAATGCCCTCGGGAAGATGGGCGCGCATCTGCTCGATGAGTTCATCGTCAAGCATATCGCACTTGGTGATGGCCAAGAGACGCTGCTTGTCCAGCAACTCGGGGTTATACTGTGTAAGCTCACCAAGAAGCACATCATAGTCCGCTGCGATGTCGTCGCTATCGGCGGGAATCATGAAGAGCAACACAGAGTTACGTTCGATGTGTCGTAGGAAACGAGTACCAAGACCGCGACCCTCGTGTGCACCCTCGATGATACCTGGGATGTCGGCCATGACAAACGAGTGGTCGTCGCGCACCGATACGATGCCGAGGTTTGGCTCAAGCGTCGTGAAGGCGTAGTTGGCAATCTTGGGCTTTGCAGCAGATACCACAGAGAGGAGTGTCGACTTACCAGCGTTAGGGAAGCCTACGAGACCTACGTCAGCCAAGACCTTAAGCTCGAGGATGAAGGCACCCTCGGCGCCATCCTCGCCGGGCTGTGCATAGCGGGGTGTCTGGTTTGTTGCTGTGCGGAAGTGCCAGTTGCCAAGACCTCCACGACCACCCTTGAGTAGTACGAGTTGCTCGCCATGTGATGTTACCTCACCCACCACCTCTGTGTATGTCTCGCCTGTCTCTTCGTCGGTGAAAACCTGCTTTGCAACAGTGCCGAGGGGTACGGGGATGATGATATCCTTGGCGTCAGCACCCGTAGAACGCGCGCCATGACCATTCTCGCCATCCTCGGCAAACTGGTGGCGCTTATACTTGAGGTGTATGAGTGTCCAATATTGGCTGTCACCCTGAAGGATGATGCTGCCACCCTTACCGCCATCGCCGCCATCGGGACCACCGAAGGCTACGAACTTCTCGCGACGAAAGTGACACGAGCCAGCACCGCCATGTCCTGAACGGGCAAATATCTTTACGTAGTCAACAAAGTTACTTCCTGCCATATCTCTATATGTATATTTGGGGCAAAGGTAGTAAAAAAAAGTGAATGGTGAAATGCGGTGCAAGAAAAAGGTGTGCGATGGGCGATAAATCGGTGATGGTGAAGGTGTGCTGTGGTTGAAGAATGATGCTGCATGGCGGAAAAATGTTATAAAAAATTTGCTTTTCGGGAGTCTATTTTGTAACTTTGTTGTGTTTTATGCGCGCATATGTGACGCGCGGCGTGCTCGGGTGAGGGTGAGCGAGATGTAATGTAGCAGACAAAGAGAATATAATAGATTATATATCACACACTTAAAAACTTTAAACTCTAAAACAATTATGGCTAATACCAAAGAAAAGTTGTTCGCGGAGTTCCCACCAGTCTCAACCGAGCAGTGGGAGGCCGTTATCACAACTGACCTTAAGGGCGCTGACTATGAGCGCAAGTTGGTATGGAAGACCGGTGAGGGTTTCAACGTACGCCCTTACTACCGTGCAGAGAACCTCGCAGAGGTTGAGTATCTCGGTGTAGAGGCCGGTGACTTCCCCTTCGTACGTGGCGTATCGAAGGACAATACATGGCGTGTACACCAGACAATCTCTGTTGAGTGCGCAAAGGCTGCTAACGAGGAGGCCTTGAAGCTTCTCAATTCGGGTGTTGACTCACTCGGCTTCTGCTTCTGCAAGGCTTGTGCTTGCGAGGTAGATGTTGATGCGTTGTTGAAGGATATTGTGCCTACAGCTGTTGAGCTCACATTCTGTGGCTCTAACGTTGAGGGTCTTTCAGCTCTTGCAGAGAAGGTTTTGGCAAAGTATGCTGATGTTGAGAAGGATGCTCTTCGCCTCAACTTCTGCATCGATCCTATCGTTAAGGGTCTCTCTGTAGAGGGTGCTCTTGCTGACGATGCTTTCGACGCTATCGCAAAGCTTGTTAAGGCTACAGCCGAGTACAAGCGCGTGAAGGTTGTTAACGTATCAGGTGCTACATTCTCTAACGCTGGTTCTACTATCGTTGAGGAGCTCGCATTCACTCTCTCTGCAGCACACGAGTACCTCGTGAAGCTTATGGAGAAGGGTCTCACTATCGACGAGGTAGCTCGCAAGGTGCGCTTCACATTCGCTGTTACAGCTAACTACTTCCTCGAGATGGCCAAGTTCCGTGCAGCACGTATGCTCTGGGCTAACATCGTGAAGGCTTACAACCCAACAAAGGATTGCTCATGCAAGATGGTAGCTCACGCTGTTACATCTACATGGAACCAGACAGTCTACGATCCATACGTAAACATGTTGCGTGGCACTACAGAGGCTATGTCAGCAGCTATCGCTGGCGTACACTCACTCGAGGTATTGCCTTTCGACTACTCTTTCGAGGCTCCTACAGAGTTCTCAAAGCGTATCGCACGTAACGCACAGCTTCTCTTGAAGCATGAGTCACACTTCGACCAGGTGGTTGACCCAGCAGGTGGTTCTTACTACATCGAGTCACTCACAAAGAGCATCGCAGCAGAGGCATGGGCTCTCTTCCGCGAGATCGAGGAGAAGGGTGGTTACATCGCAGCATTCGGCGAGGGCTTCATCGTAAACCGTGTTAAGGCTTCTGCTGATGCCAAGGATAAGAGCATCGCAACACGTCGTCTCATCTTGCTCGGCGCTAACCAGTATCCTAACTTCACAGAGGTTGCTGACGAGGCTATCTGCGAGTGCAAGGTAACACGCGAGGTTAAGGAGGGTAACGTACTCGTTCCTTACCGTGGCGCTATGGCCTTCGAGGCTATGCGTATGAAGGTTGACCGTTCAGGTAAGGCTCCAAAGGCATTCATGCTTACTTGCGGTACTCTTGGTATGGCACGTGCACGCGCGCAGTTCTCATGTAACTTCTTCGCATGCGCTGGTATCCGCGTTGAGGATAACACATTCTTCAAGTCTGTTGAGGAGGGTGTAGAGGCAGCTTTGGCTTCAAAGGCCGAGATCGTTGTTGTCTGCGCATCGGATGATGACTACGCAACTGTAGCACCACGTGTTAAGGAGCTTCTTGGCGACAAGGCTATCCTTGTTGTTGCTGGTGCTCCTGCATGCGCTGCCGAGCTCGAGGCACAGGGTATCACAAACTTCATCAATGTTAAGAGCAACGTATTGGAGACATTGAAGGATTATTTGAAGAAGTTAGGCATTTAATCAGCTATAATTATGAGAGCTAAATTTTCAGATCTAGAATACAAGGCAGCAGCCACAGAGAGCTGCGCCAAGAAGAACGCTCCCAAGGAGGATTGGTTGACTGCCGAGCGTATCCCTGTTAAGGAGAACTATACGGCTGCCGACCTCGAGGGTATGGAGCACTTGAACTATGCAGCAGGTATCGCACCATTCTTGCGCGGTCCCTACTCAACAATGTATGTTATGCGTCCTTGGACTATCCGTCAGTATGCAGGTTTCTCTACTGCCGAGGAGTCTAACGCCTTCTATCGTCGTAACCTTGCAGCAGGTCAGAAGGGTCTCTCTGTAGCCTTCGACCTTGCTACACACCGTGGCTACGATGCTGACCACCCACGTGTAGTAGGTGACGTTGGTAAGGCCGGTGTATCTATCTGCTCTGTGGAGGATATGAAGGTTCTCTTCAACGGTATTCCACTCGACCAGATGTCAGTATCTATGACAATGAACGGTGCCGTACTTCCAGTTTTGGCATTCTACATTGTTGCTGGTTTGGAGCAGGGCTGCACACTCGATCAGCTTGCTGGTACTATCCAGAACGATATCCTCAAGGAGTTCATGGTGCGTAACACATATATCTACCCACCAGAGTTCTCAATGAAGATTATCGCTGATATCTTTGAGTACACATCGAAGAACATGCCAAAGTTCAACTCTATCTCTATCTCTGGTTACCACATGCAGGAGGCAGGTGCTACAGCAGATATCGAGTTGGCTTACACATTGGCCGACGGTCTTGAGTACTTGCGTGCAGGTATCAATGCTGGTATGTCTATCGACGCCTTCGCACCACGCTTGTCATTCTTCTGGGCTATCGGTATGAACCACTTTATGGAGATCGCCAAGATGCGTGCTGCACGTCTGTTGTGGGCAAAGATTGTTAAGCAGTTTGAGCCAAAGAATCCAAAGTCATTGGCATTGCGTACACACTCACAGACTTCAGGTTGGTCACTCACAGAGCAGGATCCATTTAACAATGTAGCACGTACAGCTATCGAGGCTATGGGTGCTGCGCTTGGTCACACACAGTCATTGCACACTAACGCTTTGGATGAGGCCATCGCACTTCCTACTGACTTCTCTGCACGTATCGCACGTAACACACAGATCTACATCCAGGAGGAGACTAACGTATGTCGTTCAGCCGATCCATGGGCAGGTTCTTACTATGTTGAGGCTCTTACACACGAGATCGCACACAAGGCTTGGGGTCACATCCAGGAGATCGAGCAGCTTGGTGGTATGGCCAAGGCTATCGAGACAGGTATTCCAAAGCTTCGTATCGAGGAGGCTGCTGCACGTAAGCAGGCTCGTATCGACTCTGGCGTTGAGACTATCATCGGTGTTAACCAGTACCGTTTGGAGAAGGAGGCACCTATCGATATCCTCGCTGTAGATAACACAGCAGTTCGTGAGAGCCAGGTTAAGCGTTTGGAGGAGCTCCGCGCTAACCGTGACAATGCGGCTGTTGAGAAGGCATTGGCAGCTATCACAGAGTGCGTACGCACAGGTGAGGGCAACTTGCTTGCTTTGGCTGTTGAGGCTGCGAAGGTTCGTGCATCTCTTGGTGAGATCTCGGACGCTTGCGAGAAGATCGTTGGTCGCTACAAGGCCGTTATCCGTTTGAATTCAGGTGTATATTCTGCAGAGGTGAAATCAGATTCAGCATTCGAGAAGGCAAAGCAGATGTGTGCTGACTTTGCGAAGAAGGAGGGCCGTCAGCCCCGTATTATGATTGCCAAGTTGGGTCAGGATGGTCATGACCGTGGCGCAAAGGTTGTTGCTACAGGTTACGCTGACCTTGGCTTCGACGTAGATATGGGTCCATTGTTCCAGACTCCAGAGGAGGCTGCGAAGCAGGCTGTTGAGAACGACGTACACATTGTTGGTGTATCGTCACTCGCTGCGGGTCACCTCACTCTCGTGCCACAGATCATCGCCGAGCTCAAGAAGCTTGGTCGTGAGGATATCGTAGTTGTTGTGGGTGGTGTTATCCCAGCCCAGGACTACGACCAGCTCTACAAGGATGGCGCTGCTGCTATCTTCGGTCCTGGTACTCCTGTTGCGACTGCAGCTATCAAGATGCTTGAGATCTTGGGCTAAAACTATAGCGGGTTGTATACTTGTTATACAACTCTTAAATCAAGAGGGACTGTACAATTGTGCAGTCCCTTTTTGTGTCTCTATAATTGTTATTTACATATCGCTGCCGAGGGCCTTGGCGTGGCGGTGTATGTCCCACAGCCTGAAGGCTACCGACATCATAGATATGCCATATGTTATGAATGCTATGGCCACGAATAGCACTACGGTCTTTGCTCCGAGGATTGTGGGTAGCCATAGTATTGCTACGCCCATGGCCATTATCACTGCGGCGTAGAATAGCACCCATCCCGCCTCGCCTGTGCCATAGTTGCGCATATCGAATCCCTGTGCGAGCATTGTTGCACCTCGGTACAGTACCCACGCGCCGAGGAGTATGGGGAGTATAAGCTCGGATAGTAGGGTGTTAAACATAAGCACTATGCCTATTATTATATCCATCACGTCGGCTAGAATAAGCCATCCTCGGCGTACGAAGTAGTTGTGCGATGTTAGGCTCTGCATGAGGCCCATCACCCCCGATAGGAATATGGCAATGCCGAGCCATAGTGCGAATGTGTAGTAGGATGTTGCGGGGTTAACAAGCACGATGAAGCCTATGGCTATAGATATACCACCTGTAAGTAGCGATAGCCACCAGTGCTTGATTAGATACTCGGTCTTTGCGTAGATTTCTGTATTCATAGCTTTATACTTATATATATTAATATAGGGGCAGTAGGCAATAACCGTGCAATATGGTTGTGCGTGGGGCGATAATATCTCTGTGCAGATGTCGATATGTTGTATGTTTCTGATTTTATGACTATCTTTGCCTACGGATGAGAATATAACTAAAACTTTATATCATGAAAAGATTCTTTCTTACAGTCGCAATCTTGTTTGTTGCGCTTATTAGCACCACAACACTCTCTGCACGTGAGTTGCACGTTGTGCCCGAGCCCGCCTATGTAGACCTCGAGGCCGAGGGTGAGTATGTCGTTACCGAGAAGACACGCATCATCGTTGTTGATGATATGTGGGCTCCTGCGGCACGCTTTACAGAGGATATGAAGAACTACTTCGGCACCGATAAGCCTATGCGCACATCGAAGCATGGCAATAAGGGCATCAAGGTGCGCTTGGATAGCTTCGTTCCTGCCGAGGGTTATGAGATGACAGTGTCGGAGGATGGTGTCTTGATTATCGGTGGTACGGAGGCTGGTGTATACTATGGCCTTCAGACCTTGCGCCAGATCGTCATCACTAACGATGGTAAGGTACCTTTTGGCTATATCGCCGACGAGCCTACGTTCGAGTATCGTGGTGCGCACCTCGACGTGTCACGCCACTTCTTCTCTGTAGAAGATGTTAAGCGCTATATAGATATCCTTGCGGCGCATAAGCTTAACCGCCTACACTGGCACCTCACTGACGACCAGGGCTGGCGTATAGAGATCAAGGCATATCCCGAGCTTACGGAGAAGGGTTCTATGCGTAGCGAAACCCTCATCGGTCACGGTCTAAATCCCGAGTTCTGGGATGGTAAGCCATATGGTGGTTACTATACACAGGATGAGATTCGTGATATTGTGGCATATGCTGCAGCACGCTATATCACTGTGATCCCAGAGATTGAGATGCCTGGTCACTCACAGGCAGCACTTCACGCCTTGCCATGGCTTGGTTGCAACGAGCAGGAGGTTGACGTCTGGACAATGTGGGGTGTTACTCCCGAGGTGTTGTGCGCTGGTAAGGAGACAACATATGAGTTCTTGGAGAATGTCCTTGCGGAGGTCATCGAGTTGTTCCCTTCGGAGCTTATACATATCGGTGGCGATGAGTGCCCCAAGGATCGCTGGAAGGAGTGTGAGCACTGCCAGGCTATGATGCAGTCGTTGGGTCTTGAGCATGAGGAGGAGTTGCAGGGCTACCTCGTGGAACGCATCGAGAAGTTCCTCATCAGCAAGGGTCGTCGCATGATTGGTTGGGATGAGATCTTGGATGGCGGTGTTACAGAGACTGCTACCGTTATGTCATGGCGAGGTATCAGTGGTGGTATCTACGCTGCAGAACGTGGTAACGATGTTGTTATGACACCTATGTCACTCTGCTACTTCAACTTCTATCAGACAGAGAGCCGCAAGGGCGAGGGCTTGCATATTGGTGGTCATATCTCTTTCGAGAAGGTATATGCTTGGAACCCATATGAGGGTATGAGCAATGAGGCACGTGAGCACATCATCGGTGTGCAGTGCAATATGTGGTCGGAGTATATCAAGGATATGGATACTATCGAGGTCATGCTCCTGCCACGCCTTGGTGCTATGGCCGAGGTCCAGTGGGCCGAGGATCGCCGCGACGAGACAACTATACGCCAGAAGATGGAGACTATGCGTAAGTTCTACGACGCCTGTGGCTGGAACTATGCTACATACTACTTTGAGGGACGACAGTAGTAGTGTTGCTATACGTTATAAGAAAAGAGAGTGAATAAGAAGTGTATTTTGTCGTTACGCTTGCCCTCAAAATGCTCATTTACGATTAGTAAACTCCGCTTTTTCGGGCTTCGCAAGCCTAAAACTACATCTTTTTATTCACTCTCCCAACATATGAAGGGCCGACTAATTTACTTTTTAGTCAGCCCCTTTTTTATCTACATATGTAGTCTTTAGATCGAGATGTTGAGGATCTCAAACTTGAGCAAGCCTGCTGGCACCTGCACCTCAACTACGTCTCCCACCTTCTTGCCGAGGAGAGCCTTGGCGATAGGTGTGCCAATTGCGAGCTTACCCTCACGGAGGTTAGCCTCATTTTCTGATACGATGGTGTACTCGACCTCGCGCTTTGCATTGTGGTTCATGAGCTTCACGCGGCTCAAAATCTGCACCTTCGATGTGTCAATCTTCGACTCATCGATGATGCGTGCCTTCGACAATGTGCTCTCGAGCTGTGCTATGCGCATCTCGAGGAGGCCCTGTGCCTCGCGTGCAGCATCATACTCGGCATTCTCCGAGAGGTCACCCTTGTCGCGCGCCTCGGCAATGGCAGCGGCTGCAGCAGGACGATCAACAGAGATCATCTGGTGTAGCTCCTCCTTAAGCTTGTTCATACCCTCTGCTGTGAGGTAGATAATTTCGTTACTCATAATTATAATATTTATTTAAATTTTACTCCTTTTCTCGGTGCTCGGCTACGGTTGAGACAAGCACAAAAAAATAATGAATCCTAATCCCTCTACGAGATTAGAACCCTTTGAATTGTTCCACAAAGGTAGACTAAATTTTCGAAAAGGCAAATTTTTTTTGGCATAAAGTGTGCCTTATGGAGATTTATGGAGTTAAAAGTTAAACAAATGATTCGATGTTTATGGGTGTAAGAAATAACCGTGCTGATGAACAGCTACTTACCAAGCCTTCGACAATCTTTGGTAATCTCATTGCG
The DNA here is from genome assembly GCA_045614205.1 of Alistipes sp. GTDB lineage: Bacteria > Bacteroidota > Bacteroidia > Bacteroidales > Rikenellaceae > Alistipes. The sequence goes on from JAZLCL010000014.1 coordinate 22,181, forward strand.
GATGTGCAACGTGCTCGCCGAAGTGTAGATGCCGAGTTCTATATCTTCGCCTCGGACCGCACAGGGCATGCCTTTGCCGAGCTACTGGGCCGTAAGTCGCGCCAGGGTGTACACGTGCGTCTACTTGTTGATGGTTTCGGGTCGAGAGGTATGTCCAGTAGTATGCGTCGTCAGTTACGTGGCGATGGTGTCGAGCTATGCTTCTTCAGTAGCGCGGGCCACTGCCGTAACCACCGTAAGATGGCCATCATAGATGGTTCGGTGGCATATGTAGGTGGCGTTAATATAGCAGATAGGTACACCGTGGGTAACCGCCTTGGCGTGTGGCACGATGCCGAGCTGCGCTTCGAGGGTCACGACACGGCTATGCTATCGCAAATATTTGAGTATGACTTTGCTATGGCTAATGGCAGGAGGGCGAGTATAGATGTTATTGATGACTGTAGGGTAGGTGTCTACTGGACTGAGTGTGGTGGTGGCGGTGCCATGGAACGCCTCTTTAAGGATGTGGTGCGTGGTGCAGAGAGGGAGCTTATCATCACCACGCCCTACTTTATCCCCACGCCACGTAGCTTTAGCCTTATGCATGAGGCTGTTATGCGAGGTGTGGAGGTCAGGATCCTTGTCCCCGAGCACTGCGACGTGTGGGCCGTAGACGATGTCATGCACTACCATATAGCTCATGCCGTGGCATTGGGTATAGATGTTGCCATCTGTCGTCACTCATTTCTCCATGCGAAGATGGCTATCGTCGATGGGCGGCGTGTTGTTGTGGGTAGCGCTAACCTCGATGCCCGTAGCTTCAACGTGAATAGGGAGATCATGGTCTCTACTATGCACCGTGGCGTGTGTGCCGAGGCTATGTCGTTTGTCGAGAGACTCATGCGCCTATCCACGCCACCCACCTCGCGTGAGTTACGCTGCCGACTCCCCAATTTTATAGTCCGAATGCTCAAACCACTCATGTAGTGACCACCCTCTATAATATTGCCCATTAGGCGGTTAATTTATTCGATTTTGGTTTTTGTAAAAAAATTTAAAAATTTTCTGTTAAATATTTCACAGACCGAAATTATTTTATAACTTTGCGCAGATTTTGTGGTGTTTGAGATATATTCGGCGTTGGTCAGTTTTTGTGCTGACGGTTATGTTTAAGGCATTCACGAAACTATTATATGGAATAAGAAGTTAAGTTAATTTATAAAATTTAAAACTATGGCTAATATTGATTTGTCAAAGTACGGTATTACCGGCGTAGAGGAGGTTGTTTACAACCCTTCATATGAGACTTTGTATGAGGAGGAGACAAACCCAGCCCTCACAGGTTACGACAAGGGTGTTGTAACAGAGATGGGTGCTGTGAATGTTATGACAGGTGTTTACACAGGTCGTTCTCCCAAGGATAAGTTCTTCGTTATGGATGAGACTACAAAGGATACTATCTGGTGGACATCTGACGAGTATAAGAACGATAACAAGCCTGTAACAGAGGCTGCATGGGCAGAGTTGAAGAAGATCGCAGCAGAGGAGCTTTCAGGTAAGAAGCTCTATGTCGTTGATACATTCTGCGGTGCTAACGAGAACTCACGCCTCAAGATCCGCTTCATCATGGAGGTGGCATGGCAGGCACACTTCGTTAAGAACATGTTTATCCGTCCTACAGAGGAGGAGTTGGCGAACTACGGTGAGCCAGACTTCGTTGTGCTCAACGCCTCAAAGGCAAAGGTTGAGAACTACAAGGAGCTTGGTCTTAACTCGGAGACAGCTGTTGTGTTCAACCTCACAGAGAAGATGCAGGTTATCATCAACACATGGTATGGTGGTGAGATGAAGAAGGGTATGTTCTCATACATGAACTACCTCCTTCCATTGAAGGGCATGGCCTCTATGCACTGCTCTGCAAACACTAACGAGGCAGGCGAGACAGCTATCTTCTTCGGTCTTTCAGGTACAGGTAAGACAACCCTCTCAACAGATCCAAAGCGTCAGCTTATCGGTGATGACGAGCACGGTTGGGACGATGATGGCGTATTCAACTTCGAGGGTGGTTGCTATGCAAAGGTTATCAACCTCTCGCAGGAGAACGAGCCAGATATCTGGAATGCTATCCGTCGCGATGCATTGCTCGAGAATGTCACTGTAGATGAGAATGGTAAGATTGACTTCTCTGATAAGTCAGTTACAGAGAACACACGTGTGTCATATCCTATCTACCACATCAACAACATCGTTAAGCCAGTGTCAAAGGCTCCAGCAGCAAAGAAGGTTATCTTCCTTTCAGCTGATGCGTTCGGTGTGTTGCCTCCAGTATCTGTTCTCACACCAGAGCAGACAAAGTACTACTTCCTCTCTGGCTTTACTGCGAAGCTCGCAGGTACAGAGCGTGGTATCACAGAGCCTACACCAACCTTCTCTGCATGCTTCGGCGCAGCGTTCCTCTCACTCCACCCAACAAAGTATGGTGAGGAGTTGGTAAAGAAGATGGAGGCTTCAGGTGCTACAGCCTACCTCGTGAATACAGGTTGGAACGGTACTGGTAAGCGTATCTCTATCAAGGATACACGTGGTATCATCGACGCTATCCTCGATGGTTCAATCGACAAGGCGGAGACAAAGCAGATTCCTATCTTCGACTTCAAGGTTCCTACAGCTCTTCCAGGTGTAGACCCAGCTATCCTCGATCCACGTGACACATATGCAGATGCTGCAGAGTGGAATACCAAGGCAGAGGACCTCGCAGGTCGCTTCATCAAGAACTTCGCGAAGTTCACAACTAACGAGGAGGGTAAGGCTCTTGTAGCAGCTGGCCCACAGCTCTAATCATGAGATAAGGCAGACACTTCGTCTAACAGTAAGCTCCGAATGGATTTCCATTCGGGGCTTTTTAGTTTGCTAATTTGGTTAATTCACTATTTTTATCTATCTTTACGTATTATACTTTTGACATTTTTAACAAATAATGATAAACTAGTTATGAAGAGGCTATATACACTACTAATACTTATTACTGCTCTTTGCGGATGTAATACGTCTGAAGATCCTGAGAATTTAATACCAGAGATACCTCGTGATATTGTGCCACAAATCGCAGAACTGGATTACATCAGCACCAGCGCTGATAATATTGAACGAATCAACTGCGTTGAGGATAGCTTTAAGGGTGCTAAGTTACAGTGTTACTTACTATTTGAACCAGAGAGCCTACGAGCACGTGTTATTGAGTATCACAAGAATATGGTAAGTCTACACCTTTCTTATGACGATCAAGATGATCCAGTAATTATACCTGCGACACCAGGAACTGCCGAAGAGTGGATGGGCTCCATGTATGTTGAGTTTGCGTGTGATAATCTACGAAAGGAGCTATACGATGGCAAGGTGAAGGCATATGGCTCTGTAGTAATCTCAGATAGTGTGTCAGAGATAAGCACAAAGAGTTTTGAGATTGGCGTTCAGAGGATAGCGCCACAGAGTAACCAGATATGGTACTACACAAATGATGGTCAAAGTATCAATTTACAGCAAGGAAATGGTCCAGAGATAATCTCTGTTTCAAGCCCAATCTACGGAAAGTATGTTGTTACCTTTGCCCAGGATGTCAAGCGTATATACAAAAGCTACTTTCGTAACTCTGCAACGCTTACGCAGGTTACTATGCCTGAATGTGTTACCCAGATTGATGACGGAGCATTTAGTAGTTGCTTGGCTCTGCATACAATAAATCTACCATCTGGTATTACGAGTCTGAATCAAGATATGTTTCAAGCAACACAGCTGAAGAATATATATATAAACGACCTTGCAGCATATTGTAATATTGATTTCACAGGACCTATTATCTCGACAGAGGATGCCAAAGGTGGTGTGCTCTATATCGGAGGCAATAAAGTAAGCGATATTACTATTCCAGTGAGTGTTACACAGCTTGATGACTTTTGCTTCTCATTTTCAAACGTAAAGAGCATAACACTACATAATAATATCGTAAAAATTGGCAACTGTACATTTGAGAAGTCTGGTATAGAGTTACTTGTAATGCCCAATAGTATAACCTCAATTGGTGGAATGTTATTCAACGCTTGCTGTGACCTTAAGAGTGTTACCCTCTCTAATGGCATTGATACTATACCTATGAGTACATTTAATGGGTGTACGTCGCTTGTGGAGGTAGTCATACCTGAGGGAGCAAAGAAAATTGAGAGGAGTGCTTTCTGCTATTGTTCAGCTTTAACAGAGCTTGTAATTCCAGATAGTGTTGAGATAATCGAGGATCATGTCTTCTCAGGTTGTAGCAGTCTTGAGTCTGTAATTTTTGGTGCAGGTGTTAAAAGCATTGGCGATGCACCATTCTTAAGGTGTGAGGCTGTTCGCGAGATAACTTTGCGTGCCGTAACACCACCAACATTGTTGGTGGATCTATTTAGGGACTCTGAACATGTCGTCTCCGATGTAACGATATATGTTCCAATGGAGTCTGTTGAGAAGTATAAGACCTCGGAGTCATGGTCGAAATACGCTGACCTTATAGTTGGATACTAAAGTATAACAAAAGAGAAGCTGTATAGTAGGGCTAAATAGCACTCTATACAGCTTCTCTATTTATATATCCTATGGCTACGCCTCTGTCTCTGACTTTGTCTCCTTGAGTGCCTCGCGGAGCTTTGCGGGGAAGTTACTCTTTATGTCACGTTCCATAGAGCATATCATGCTGCATATGGCGCGTGCTGATGAGCTACCGTGGCCGATCATCACAGGAGCATTAACGCCCATAACCTGAAGACCACCAACACTCTCGGCATTCATAGCGTCCCAGAAGTCGTTCTGGAAGTATAGCTTTGGAACTATGCGACCAAGTATTGGGCGCAAGAAGTTCTTGAGGCGTGGTTTGCCACCGCCGAGCTTGAAGTTGATGCGGTAGAGAGCCTCGGCCATCTTTAGTAGGCTGTTACCTACGAAGGCATCTGCCACTACAACATCGCCAATCTTACCGGTGAAGATGTACGATGCCTCGACATTACCAACGAAGTTATATCTCTTATCCGCCTTCATAAGGTCGTACGTAGCCTTTGCCTGGGCATTACCCTTGCCCTCCTCCTCGCCGATGTTGAGGAGTGCTACGCGAGGGTTCTCCATGTTGAGTGCCGACTTGGCGTATATCGAGCCGAGGAGACCATACTGTGCAAGCACCTCGGGCTTTGCGTCTACGTTTAGGCCCACGTCCATAAGCACGGCACGCTGTATGCCGCGTTCTGCCGACACTGTAGGAATGAGTGTCGCGAGCACGGGGCGTATTACGCCCTCGATAGGCTTGATCACCTGCATCGAGCCCACCATCATTGCGCCTGTAGATCCGGCGCTTGCGAAGCCGTCGATCTTATCCTCTGCCAGGTCGCGGAATCCTACCGTGATGCTCGAGTCCTTCTTTGCTACGAAGGCCTTTGCTGGGTGGTCACCCATCTCAATCACCTCTGATGTAGCCACGATGTCGAAGTTGCTCTCTGCGCAGTTGTTCTTCTTGAGCAGCTCGCGGATACGTTTCTCGTCGCCGTAGAGCACTATGCGGCTATCTTTGTCTATATGTTTGAGTGACATCACTGCGCCTTCGACAGCTACCTCTGGGGCAAAGTCACCGCCCATGGCATCGATACCGATTTTTATCATGGTTGCAGTTTTTTAGGTTTTGTTGTGTAGAAAAAGGGTTGTCCAACAAGTTCTGCGGACAACCCCATGTTTGGTGCGAAGCAGATTTTTACTAATGTAATCTCTCATTCGCTGACAAGCGTATAGTCAAGTTGCCTTGCTCTACGTCATTGTCCTGTAGCTTACTCTGCTACCTTCTTCTCGATAGCGAGCTTACCGCGGTAGAAACCACACTCTGGGCATACGCGGTGGTAGAGTACTGCTGAACCGCAGTTTGAGCAGTTAACTACAGTTGGAACTACAGCCTTGTAGTGAGTTCTTCTCTTGTCTCGACGTGTAGAAGAGACTTTGTGTTTTGGATGTGCCATATTACAATATAATTTTTAAGTTTTATGTTTTTCTTTTGTCTGTGTCGCTACCTGACGGATAAGCAACGGCACGGACCTCTATTTTTCATCTTTTGTGCCTACTCCTCGAGTGATTTTTTTAGTGCCTCAAGGATGCTCTTGTTGTGGTCGTCGAGACCTACGACATCCTCCTCCTGCACCTTTGCCTCCATCGCCTCGAGCTCCTCCTCGGTAATCTCGGTGAATGAGGCCAACATGTCGGGGTTACACTCTCCCTCTTCGTGTACACGGCTGTAGGGTAGCGAGAGGACTATGCTCTCGTAGATATACTGCGTAAGGTCGAGCATATCCTCTGCGGGTGATATCCACATCATTTCGCCATCGTAGTAGTCTGTCTCGTCGGAGAACTTAACCACGAGGTCGCCGTTGTAGTCTACTGGAATATCGCAGTCCTCGAGGCAGCGGTCACACTCACATATCACCGTTCCCTCTATTACCACGTTTAGCTCCAACATAGACTCGCTGCGCTGTAGCGTAATGCGCACATCGCAGTCTCCGCCCTTGATCTCCTCGGTCTCATAGGCCTCGAAGAGTGCGCTATCTACCTTAAAATCAAAGTCGTAACTACCATTTTTCAGCCCTTTGTAGGCTATTGTGTATAGTCCAATCTGCTCCATTTCAGCACAATTAGTCTGCAAATTTACGATAAAAAACTAAATTGTGCAAATTATTACTATTTTTGTGGCAAAGTTTTGTGCAAAAAAGCGTGTTACGCCCTAAAAAATAGTTGTTGTTATGGCACCTTTTGATATCTTTATCAGCTCGTCGCATGAGGAGTTTTGGAAGTTTAATGTGGTTGTTATGGTCGATGTAGACCGCGAGGGACGACATATACAGTTGTTCAAGGATAGGATAGATGTTGCACCCGTAGGCTCCTTTATCGATGAGCCTCCTGTGGGCTATAAGCCACGTGACTTTAGGTTTCGCACCGATCCTGCGAATGTTGTTACCATATATATATATCTTATTCCCCACACGCTTCCGCGCACCCGCGATTTGGAGGCTGTTGAGCCTGTAGAGTTGCGTGTCGAGGCACTCTTCAATGATTCGCCACTCTAT
>JAZLCL010000015.1:0-108008 GCA_045614205.1 Alistipes sp.
CGTTGTAGCCGTGTCTGACGAGGGTGCGATGCCCACATTTTGGGCAAACTTTTTATCCATTTCTAACGCAAATAGTGCAAATATATAAAAATCAATCGATTGCCCCGATTTTATGTACTATTTTTGACCAATAAGCCAAACATGCTGTACATCGTGTATGCTTTGTTGGGTGTTGGCAAGCTTGCTTGCCACGCCCAACAAACCACACACAGGCTACGCCTCCTCTCGCCACTCTATCCTTACCCATCTCCGCGGTGCTCACCTTAATATGCGGTTGCGCGAACATGATAATATTTATTGCTCGACCTTATGGTCTCCGCTTTATGGTGTTTGCGCTAGTACTTCGCACTTCGACCCGGCTCTGGGTACTGAAGCGGGGAAAGTTGAAAAACTTTCATCGTTTTTATTTTTTAATCCTCGGCTTATTGGTCAAACTACGGCGAGCTATGGGCGACACGGAATGGTGTCCCAATAAGACCCACATCTCTTTGAAACTACCATAGAAGCAACAGCACACAAAAAAAACCTTGCCACAATTGCTTGTAACAAGGTTTCAGGGTGGAAGATGGGATTCGAACCCACGACCTTAGGAACCACAATCCTCTACTCTAACCGACTGAGCTACATCCACCATTTGATTCGTTCCCAAATCGGGTGCAAATATACACACTTTTTTCTATAATGCAAAACTTTTAGCAATAATTTTATAAATATTCTTACTAATTATCGCCTACTTCTTATTCTTAAGCGCCCTCTCTATCTCCACATGTTGAGCAAAGTTACTATGGTAGCCGAGCTTCTCCGTATCGACAACCTTAACAACCTGATTTACCACAGCATCACTCTCGGCCTTCGACATACCCTTATTGGCAAACGATATCTCATGCTTACCTGTCACAAGCGTACCATCTCTATCTATCAAGTCTCTACGGTTAGCCGGCGTAAGCATATTACGATCAGCGACACACGTATCGTCAAGGGCTGCAGGTGTGACATTAGACTCATACATACCATTTGATGGTATTACCTCTATATCTTTGAGTCTATCGTCATATCGCACCCTCTCATGTCCAAGCACTCTACCATCGTCGGAGTATCTCGGAATTGTAATTGGCTCTTCTGTATCGTAATTGAGGACATAACCACTACCATCCACCTTTATCTTGCCCGTAACGACGCTATCACGAGTGTTATACGTACTCTTATCAGACGTATCGCCCTTGTAGAATATTGGCAACTGATAGTCAGTCTTTGCAGCAAGGCGGTCGAGAGGTTTGCTATCACTCCAGAAAGCACCCACAGCACCATCCTTGGTAGCTCTATATAGTGTTATCTCGCGGATATCTCCATCGGTAACGTCTGTGTCTACACCAGCATCCATTACAAGGCCATCATCCTCTGAAGGCATGAAATCCTCCTCTACCAACTCTCCATCAGCATAGAACTCCGCAGCAGCATCCTGCGACGCATCATCTATATTGCTATCTGCACACTCTTGCGCATAGTCTGCTATATACTCATCCGCAAGCACCCTCTCGGCATATCTATCATCCTCCTCGACCACATCCTCTTCGGTGGGCTTCACCTCTTCTTCAGACACCTCTGTAGTAGACTCCGACGTCTCGCCATCTGCCTGCTCCTCTAACACCTCATCCTCTACATCGGCAATCTCTGCTACAGGCTCCTCATCGGTATTGACATCAGGAGTATTCTCTACACTCTCATCGGCGGCCTCTATAGAAGCCTCTTCGGCACTCTCAGTTGGGGTCTCATCCTCTGGTTGCACCTCTTCACTATCTACACCACCCTCTTGCGTCTCGTTATCCGACTTATCTACATCATCACGAGTATCAGGTTCCGCATCAGGGTATACCTCATTATTTTGGTCATCAACACCATCACTATCGACCTCCTCGTTAGTCTTATCATCATGTTCTTCATCATCCATAGATGGAGACTCATCCTCCCCTCTCTCCTCTACTTGAGCATCGGGTTGCGCACCATCCGTGATCTCATCAACGCTACCCTCCTGCAGTTCCTCTTGGGTATCCTGATGCTCCTCTTCCTTTCTCTTGTCATCCTCCTCTTCTGCACGGCGAGTCTCTTCACTCTCCTCCTCACGTCGTTTAGCAGCCTCCTCTTCCTCTGCCTTTCGAGTCGTCTCATTCTCCTCTTCCTCGCGTCGTCTCACTTCCTCTTCCTCCTCTGCACGACGTTTCTGATCCTCCTCTTCCTCTTCGCGCCTTCTCTCATTCTCTTCATCCTCTTCCTCGCGCTGCCTCTTCTCCTCTTCCAATCTCTCCTCTTCGGCTATTCTCTCCTCTTCCTCCTCATCATCACCAAACACCTCCTTAATCTCATCGGTTATGTGGGGAGTCTTTTTATCCACTTCCGCCTCTTCATCATCCTCATCGAAGGCATCTGAATCGATAGGATGCTGCGGATATTGAGGTTCCTCCTCTTCATCATACACACCATTGTCATCATCCTCCTCTTGAGGTATATAGGTATGACGACCCCTGGTGCGTGGCTCACGACCAGTATCCGATTCTCCGCCATCGCTTACATCATCGTCATCATCGCATTTCGGTTCCTCGTCCACCTCGTCTGAAAAATCTTCAACCTCCACTACATCAGTCATCTTGTCAATCTGATCATCATTATTGCCGTTATTCAGATCTGAATTAGCACTCATACGCAATATGTTGGTATTTACAATTAGAGGTTAGCACACTGCAATAGCATGGCTAACCTCCACATATTTTTGTTATTTATTAGTATATCTGCTCAAGTATTGCTGCCAGGCGCACACCACCCTTAAGGAACTGATTCTCGATTACAGGAGCATAGTGTGCTACATAGTCGTACGATAGATTCTCACCCGTGGTTGACGACTCGTATATGTCGCGAGCAAGTACTACTGTCTCCTCGATCCAATCGTTAGGTGTTCCCTGTGCCATAGCCTTCTTATCGCGCTTCGACACTCTATCCACCTGATACCACCACTCTGTGTGACTCCAGCGGTGTGCCGACTCAACAATCTCACTATCCCATACCGAGTGAAGCCTCTTCTGCGAGTTGAAGTACTTAACTTTTGTACCGTTACCACCTTTATCACTCTTATATCCTGCGTGCATAGGGCAGTGCATATCACCCACAAGGTGAATGAGCATCATCAAATCTGCTCGTTCCTCCTCGATTGTGAGCTCACCACTCTTCAGACGTTCAATAATGCTATTTATAGCAGTTACAATATCGCCCTTGGGATCCTTCTGCGAGGCAGCATATGTACCCTCATCAGGGTCAACATTCACATAGTGCCATGTCTTGGTGTAGGCATACTCATCCGTATGACTCGCATTATCCATCCAGTTAGCTACATATACCAAAGAGTGACCTTCGAGCACCTCCATCACCCTCTTTAGGGTGCTCTTCGACAGATTCTGCTCGGCGATATACGCCACGGTATCATGACCCTTGGGCCCCCACGCAAATGTCATTGCAGGGATGAGTGCTGTTAAGATTATTAATATTCCTTTACGCATAGTTGTATGTATTTTCAGTCTTCGGCAAATATACGAAAATTATAAATAATAAGAGGTATGAGTCGGAGATTTTTGGCAAATATTTGCGCGGAAGAAAAAATATATGTATATTTGTTTTATCAATAGGCTTGTGTTTATTGATGACATATTATTATTGATGAAAGTGTATTAGCTTTTATCCTTGAATGGAAATCTGGAAAATTTTCGCTTATCGCAAGGAAGGCAACACACTCGTCACTCCGTATTGTTTAGTATGGGTGGTCTATACCCTATGCTCGATACGAGTGTGGGGTATTGTTTATTTGCGATATAGGTATTCCAGAACCTCCATTCAGATAGACTAATCGACTCCACACTTTCTGTTTTTATACTCCACCCTAGGAGCCGAGTGGAGAGACATAAACATTTATTACCCATGAAACGTTTAACGCTATTGTTGTGCGCAACATTTATGTTTGCCACGACCTTGTCTGCTCAAGATGATGCGGTTTGTAATAATATTATCCGCTATGAGGCAAAGAAAAAACAAAGAATCAAAGACGCATATATTGATACTGGTGATGCAAAGATGATTAACCATACATTCAAAAATGGAGAGGGTATCATAGTTTTTGATAGAGACATAGAAGAACTTACATTTTATGGGGGTAATATAACTTTTAACAGTATTACTATTCCGGAAACATGTCGCATGCCTATTAACTATTACTGGGAGATTTATTCAGCAGGTATAATTGTCAAAAAGTATGAGGGTCAATATGCTGCAGACAATGGACGTTGCATAATTGAAGATGGCGTATTATGGAATTTTGCAAATGGATGCGATGTTCAAGATTATATTATACCTGATGGTGTGGAAGAGATTGCAAATGCTGCGTTTGCAGGTTGCAAAAACCTGAGAAGTCTGACTATTCCAGAGAGTGTAGAGGCGATTGATGAGTATCCAATATATGCATGGGGCTGCGGCATTAAGGAGTTTAATGGCAAATATGCATCTGCAGATGGCCGTTGTTTGATAGTGGATGGCAAGGTTATAACTTTCGCTTATGGTTGTGATCTTACAGATTATACTATCCCCGAGGGTGTAACAGCTATTGGTGCTGCTGCATTCTGGGGTAGTCGTCTGGAGAGCATAACTATACCAGCAAGCGTAACAACTGTTGGCGATATGGCATTTGGTGATTGTGATAATCTTTCAACCGTTTATTGTAAATGTGTAACACCCCCTGCTCCTATAGATGTAGCTTTTTGGCTATTTCAACGTTTCAATCGTAGGCATGTTCCAATTAAATCTAAATGTAAAATATACGTTCCACGCGAGTCTGTAGAAGCATATAAGATGGCAGATGGATGGAGTGAGTATGCAGATAACATTATCGGATATGATTTTGAATAAATACAATATTGTATAGATATGAAGAAGTTTCTATTCTCACTATTTGCATTTATTGCTTTCGCCTTGAATAGCAATGCTCAGGAGGCGGTAGACTTAGGATTAAGTGTTAAGTGGGCATCCTATAATGTAGGTGCAATATCTCCTGAGGAGGTGGGTGGCCTATTTGTTTGTGGCACCACAGAGATATGGGATAAAAATCTAAATAAAAAAGATAGAGTCACGATTAATCACAACTTTGATTATTCTGGCGATCCTGCTTATGATGTAGCCACAGCCTTTTGGGGTAATGAGTGGCGCACCCCTACTAAAGAGGAATGGGTTGAACTTATTAACAACTGTCAAAGAGAAAAAATAAAATTAACAACGACAAACGGCATTAAGATTTCTGGTCTTCAATTCACTGGTCCAAATGGTAATAGTATTTTTTTACCTTATACTTATAGTGTTGGTGGAAAGCTAATAAGCGGATATTACTCTTGTTCCACACCTGTTGAAGATAGCAAATACCAGTATGTGTTTGAATGCTTCCCATATGTGATAGTACAGAGTAATAGGGGATTAGTAGATATGGGGTTTGCAACGCGAGCTGTCTGCAATCGATAATTTGTGAGAGTTGACCACTACTGTCCCATTAAAATTTAGGAGTTGTTCTTTGAAATCATCGAAATATAGTTGGTTGTATAGATTTTTCGATCGCCTCGAGAGAACACGTCTACAAAACTATATTTCAAAAGGATAAAAAACCAACAAACTCTAATGTGCTTAATTTATTTAATTTTTAACCAGTCCCAAATTTTCATGGGACATGAATATAGTGGTATATATAATGATCAAGGATTTGTCACTCGTGCAGTATCTGATAAATAGTTAATATATATGAGTATGCGATTTTTAATAGTATGTTTTACCATGCTTGTTGCTGTAGGCACAGCAAAAGCTCAGGACATAATAACTTTTAGAGACGGTAAACAAGTTGAAGCAAATGTTATTGAGATTACGCAAACTGAGATAAAATATAAGAAGTTCCGCAACCCTGATGGACCATTATACACTATTGGGAAACATCAAGTTGAAACGATCACCTACTCATACGGCGAGATAGAAGAGTATGGTGATGTCGACGTGGAGAGCGCTGTTTCCACAAATGTATCAATGCAGATTGAGCCCACGTTTATTGAACCAGTGGCAAGTGAGAATAATGCTAGGATTATAGCTGACATAAACAGACCTGCTAGTTTTAATAAAACTAAAAAGGTGCGTAATAGACTATATGGAGGTGCAGCGGTACAATATAGTCTTACGAGTGAGTCTTTAATATCATCGACAGATGCTGAGGCACAATTTAGACCTACAGAGAATGAATATGGACAATTGATTTATAATCTTGCTATCAAGAACAATTGTACACAAACTATTTATGTCGATTTAGCGAGTTCATTTGTTATTAGCTCCAAAGGAGATAGCAAGTCTTTCTTTAGCAATGAAACAATAACGGTATCCACATCGAAATCAAGTGGGGGTAGCTTTAGATTGGGAGCCTTGACCAATGCGTTGGGTATCGGAGGTATTGTAGGTACACTGGCTAACGGCGTTAGCGTTGGTAGTGGTAGCTCCAATGATATGACAAAAATATATCAACAGCAAAGGGTTGTCGTAGTGCCACCAAAATGTAGTGAGTATATCTCACAATATAAAACAGATCGCGGACATGTAATATCATCGGGAGAGTCATTCTATCCCGGAGATATAAGTACAGTGACACGAGAGAATGAAGAGGGAAAGACCATTGTTATTGCAACGCGCCCATATGTAAATGAGGTCCTAGAGTTTGATGCTTCATCTACGCCCTATTACGTTGATTACGTCATAACATACTCCACGGATCCCGAATTCAAAACATATTCGGTTTTGAAGTTTAGATTCTATATTTCCCAAGCTTTTGGAGGTTATAGAGGGGATATAAGCAACGGAAGAATTATGGGTGCATTTTAGCAGATAGCTACACTACTATTCACTGAATTTTAGGCGATTAAAAATTATGGTAAAATACCATAAATAATACTTTTGATTTACTCAAGAGGGTGTCCAACAAGAAAAGTGGACACCCTCTCTGTTTGTTACACGCAGATTGCGGCTAATTTTTCTGACTACTGATTCATTGTAGCCAAGAACTCTTCATTATCGCGCGTTAGGTTCATCTGCTTCTGCAAGAACTCCATCGCCTCGACAGGTGTCATGTCTGCAAGGTGCTTACGCAATATCCATGTGCGCTGCATGACACTCTGCGAGAGGAGCAAGTCCTCGCGACGAGTACCCGATGCCACGACATCCACAGCTGGGTATATACGCTTGTTTGCAAGTTTTCTATCGAGCTGAAGTTCCATGTTACCAGTACCCTTGAACTCCTCGAAGATAACCTCATCCATCTTCGAGCCTGTATCTATAAGGGCTGTGGCGATGATTGTAAGAGAACCCTTCTCCTCGGTGTTACGAGCAGCACCGAAGAAGCGTTTGGGCTTATGTAGTGCGTTAGCATCAACACCACCCGAGAGCACCTTACCTGATGCTGGCTGCACAGAGTTATAGGCACGTGCAAGACGTGTAATAGAGTCGAGGAAGATGATCACATCGTGACCACTCTCCACCATGCGTTTCGCCTTCTCGAGCACCATCTCTGCAACCTTCACGTGGCGCGATGCCTGCTCGTCGAATGTAGATGCTACAACCTCGGCCTTCACGTGGCGCGCCATCTCGGTAACCTCCTCTGGACGTTCGTCGATGAGCAATACTATCATGTAAGCCTCGGGGTGATTGTCGGCAATGGCATTAGCAATAGACTGCAAGAGCATTGTCTTACCGGTCTTTGGTTGTGCCACAATCAATGCACGCTGACCCTTACCGATAGGAGCAAAGAGGTCGATAATACGATTAGACTTCGTGTTGTGACCATTACCCGTAAGGTTAAACTTCTCCGATGGGAATAGCGGCGTGAGGTACTCGAACTGCTGGCGGTCACGTATAATATCTGGCTTAAGACCGTTTATAAGTTCAACATGCACCAACGGGAAGTACTTCTCACCCTCCTTTGGTGGGCGTATAGTACCACTAACCGTATCACCTGCCTTAAGACCAAAGAGTTTAATCTGCGATGGCGATACATATACATCATCTGGCGAGTTGAGGTAGTTGTAGTCTGCTGAACGCAAGAAACCGAAGCCGTCAGGCATAACCTCGAGGACACCCTCACCCTCAATCACTGCGGTGAAGTCATCCTTGGTTAT
Source organism: Alistipes sp. (assembly GCA_045614205.1). Taxonomy (GTDB): domain Bacteria; phylum Bacteroidota; class Bacteroidia; order Bacteroidales; family Rikenellaceae; genus Alistipes. The sequence goes on from JAZLCL010000015.1 coordinate 8,223, forward strand.
CGTCTCTACATCCTCCTCGTCAATGCCGTCGTAGTCGTCGTCACCATCAAAGAGTTCCTCGCCATCGAGGACATCATCCTCCTCGGCGCCATAAATCTCCTCCTCGGCCGACTTATCATCCACCTCTTCACCATAGTTATTCTGCTCCTCGGTCTGCTCCTCGGCAACAGTCTCTTCAGCCACTACCTCCTCATGACGATTATGCGTCATGTGCTTGGGTCGTCTACCGCGACGCTTTGGAGCATGCTCACGTGGCGACTCCTCCACTGCGCGTTGCTCGACCTGGGCCGTCTGCTCGGCCTCGGGCGCAGTCTCTTGAGTTGGAGCATCAACCGCCGCCATCTCCTGCTGTGCAGGCTTGCTACCCTCCACTTTGACACTACTCATGCGTGGGCGACGGCCTCGCTTTGCGGGAGCCTCGACAGACTCATGTCTAACCTCCTCCGCACTCGCCTGTTGTGCACCGTCTGTTGTAACCGCGATAATCCTATCGAGCAACTCACGCTTCTTCATATTGGATGGAGTAACACCAAGCACCTTCGCTATTTCGCGCAACTCGAGAATGGTTTTACTCTCTAATGCTGTAATATCTTGCATATGTCTGTAATTGATTTTCGTAGTAATCCGTGGCAATCACGGCGCATGTGAATACATACGTACTGCAAATATAGTGCTTTTTCTAAAAAAGACAAAATATTAAACGAAAAATATATATTTACATGTAGCAATCGTACCATATATAACAGCATACAATATTTGATAGAGATGATTGCGACATTTTGTATCAAATAATGGGGCGATTTAACAAATTATTGCTACATTTGTGTCTAGTATAAAACACTACAACAATGAATATAGTTTTTAAATATCGCATGTTAAGCGATGAGAGTGATAACTTCGTGCGCGACTTCGAGGTATATCCCAACATGACACTTCGTGAGTTTTCAAACTTCATACTTGGTGCATTACACTACGACGACTGCATGGTATCGATATTTAAGTCTGATGCCGAGTGGCGCCCCGTAGAGGAGTTTGCCGACATAGATATGGGCGACGATATACCTGGTGCACCTCGTTGCATGGATAAGGTTATGCTCATGGAGGTAAATAGTGACTTCCACGATCGTCTCATATACACCTTCGATATGATGAACAACCGTTCGTTCTACCTCGAACTACTCGACATGCAGCGTCCACAGAGCAACCTCACATATCCACGTGTAGCCTTCGAGCACGCCCCTGTGCCCGACCAGTACGACCCAGAGGCGAATGAGGAGTGTGGCTCCATCTTCGATGAGATGATGAGTGACTATAATGAGTTTGATGGCGACGACAGCTACGACGATGAGTTCTAAACGAGGTACGCTGATTGTTGTTGTGGGCCCCACAGGCTCGGGCAAGAGTGCACTGGCGGTGAAGCTTGCACAGCACTACCATGCTCCTGTGATATCCACCGACTCGCGCCAGTTATATAGAGGCCTTGCCATAGGCACAGCGCAGCCAACTGCCGATGAGCTCGCTGCTGCAAAGCACTACTTCATAGCTGACCGCGAGGTGGAGGAGGACTTCAACTGCGGAAAGTTCGAGGTTGAGGCACTCGAGCTACTTGAGAGGCTATTCACAGAGAATGACTATGTTGTTGCCGTAGGTGGCTCGGGGCTATACGTTCAAGCACTATGCGAAGGCATGGACGACCTCCCAGAGGCAGACCCTGCAATACGCGACGCATTGAAGGCACGCCTCGAGAGTGAAGGTATTGAAGCCCTTGTGGCAGAGTTACGCAACCTTGACCCCTCATATGCCGAGGTGGTGGATAGACAAAATCCTGCACGTGTTATGCGTGCCCTCGAGGTGTGCATAATGACGGGACGTACATACTCCGAGCAGCGTTGTGGCACACAGGCTAAACGCCCATTCAACATCGTCAAGATTGGCACCGACATGCCACGTGATGTACTCTACGACCGCATAAACCGCCGTGTAGATATTATGATTGGTGAGGGTCTTGTTGAGGAGGCACGAGCCATGTATCCCAAGCGTCACCTCAACTCGCTGCAGACGGTGGGTTACCGCGAGATTTTCGACTACTTCGATGGCAAATGTTCACTAGAGGAGGCGATAGAGCTTATTAAGCGTAACTCGCGTCGCTATGCAAAGCGCCAGCTTACATGGTTTCGCCGCGACACATCGACAGGATGGTTTTCACCCAACGACCTCGAGTCAATCATAGGATTTATTGAGAAATAGAATATGGGGGCTGACTAAAAGTAACATAGCCAGCCCCCACCATAACATAAGAGAGTGAATAAAAAGATGTAGTTTTAGGCTTGCGAAGCCCGAAAAAGCGGAGTTTACTTGGCGTAAATGAGCATTTTGAGGGCAAGCGTAACGACAAAATACACTTTTTATTCACTCTCTCTTGTATAGATACCCTACTACTTTACCAAAGGCATCTTATCGAGACGACGCTGGTGGCGACCACCCTCATACTCTGTCTCAAGCCATATATTGAGCATCTCCAAGGCCTCATCGTTAGAGATGAAGCGAGCAGGCATACACAACACATTAGAGTTGTTATGCTGACGTGAGAGCTTTGCAATCTCGGGAATCCAGCAGAGAGCTGCACGGATACCCTGGTGCTTGTTAAGAGTCATTGAGATACCCTCACCCGAGCCACAAAGGCCGATACCTCTTTCAAGCTCACCAGCCTCAATAGCATCAGCCAATGGGTGTGCAAAGTCTGGATAGTCAACAGACTCCTCCGAGTAGCAACCGAAGTCCTTAACCTCGAAACCCTTTGTTGAGAGGTAACCTACGAGAAACTCCTTAAGGTCGTAGGCTGCGTGATCACACGCAATACCGATTTTCTTTTCCATTATCCTATAGTTTTAGTTGGTTTATTACTCCTTTGATGCACGCTTACGATCAACCTCCGAGAGCAAAATCTTGCGCAAACGCATAGACTTTGGTGTAATCTCCACATACTCATCCTCGCGGATATACTCCAACGCCTCCTCCAACGAGAAGATGACAGGAGGTGCAATAGAGGTCTTCTCATCAGATCCCGATGCACGCATATTGGTGAGCTGCTTTGCCTTTGTCACATTCACCGTGATGTCATTAGAACGTGTATGCTCACCGATAACCTGACCGCAGTACACCTGCTCCATAGGAGAGATAAAGAACTTACCTCTATCCTGAAGTTTATCTATAGAGTATGCATATGCTGTACCTGTCTCCGAGGCAATGATAGCACCAGAGGTACGATTCTCAATATCACCCATCCATGGCTCGAAGTCACGGAGACGGTGTGTCATAATAGCCTCGCCAGCAGTTGCTGTAATCATCGTCGAACGAAGACCTATGATGCCTCGCGATGGAATAACAAACTCAAGGCGTGTACGTTCATTCGCCGACTCCATATTAACGAGCTGACCCTTACGACGTGTTGTAAGCTCAATAACAGTACCGGCGCAATCATCTGGGCAGTCAACAGTCATCTCCTCGACAGGTTCGCACTTAACGCCATCAATAATCTTCGTGATAACCTTTGGCTGACCAACCTGAAGCTCATAACCCTCGCGACGCATAGTCTCGATGAGAACAGAGAGGTGAAGCACGCCACGGCCAAAGACCATGAACGAGTCGGCATTCTGACCTGGCTCAACACGCAATGCAAGGTTCTTCTCCAACTCACGATCGAGACGTTCCTTAATATGGCGCGATGTCACATACTTACCATCCTTACCAAAGAATGGTGAGTTGTTAATGGTGAAGAGCATAGACATAGTAGGCTCATCGATGGCAATAGGAGGTAGTGGCTCGGGATCTGCAAAATCACATATAGTATCACCAATCTCGAAGCCCTCGATACCTACAATGGCACATATCTCACCGCACTCAACGCGTTCTGCCTTCGCCTTACCAAGACCCTCAAACACCATAAGGTCCTTAATCTTGGTCTTCACAAGCGTACCGTCACGCTTGGCGAGAGTCACATTCTGACCCGCTGTGAGTGCACCACGTGTAACCTTACCTACAGCGATACGACCGACATATGGAGAGTACTCCAATGACGTAACGAGCATCTGCACGGTGCCATCAACAACCTCTGGCTCGGGAATCTCGTCGATGATAGTATCGAGCAATGGACAGATAGAGTCTGTACGTTCTGAAAGCACATGCGACATCCAGCCCTGCTTTGCCGAGCCATAGATAGTCTTATAGTCGAGCTGCTCCTCTGTAGCGCCGAGTGTAAACATGAGGTCGAACACCTGCTCGTTAACCACATCGGGACGGCAATTCTCCTTATCCACCTTGTTAATAACGACAATAGGCTTCTTACCTAACGACAAGGCCTTCTGTAGCACGAAGCGTGTCTGTGGCATGGTACCCTCAAAGGCATCAACCAAGAGTATCACACCGTCACACATGTTCAACACACGTTCCACCTCGCCACCAAAGTCGGCGTGACCTGGGGTGTCAATGATGTTAATCTTATAGTCCTGATATATTACCGACACGTTCTTTGAGAGGATGGTGATACCACGTTCTCTCTCGATGTCGTTATTATCCATGATAAGGTCGCCACCACTATGCTCACTCTCGCGTATCAGGTTACCCTGCATAATCATCTTATCAACGAGTGTTGTCTTGCCGTGGTCTACGTGGGCGATAATTGCAATGTTGCGTAACTTTCGCATACTAATCATTTATTTAGATGCGACAAAGATACTTAAAAATTTGTTAAATGAGTAATCTCGCCACCTAAAATATACTCTCCTACGCCAATAAATAACTCATAAAACATATATGCTATAGAGGGGCACAGAGATACACCCATCGCTAAACGCCATCTGCTATGCGCATATATTAGACAATAGCCTCAACACAGAGATGCGACACACCCCAAACACGACAAAGAAAAAGAGGTTGTTAAGCGCGCTTAACAACCTCCCTTCTTGTAACCGACGGTTACACATGCATTACTGTGCCTCGGGGCGCATAATAACCAATGTGCGGTTGTTATCCTCCAACAACTGCGCAGCAAACGCCTTGATATCGTCGTTAGTGATGCTTGCAAGGATGTTGAGGTAATCCTCCTTGAAGTTGTAACCCTCATCGTACCAACGTGTGATAGCAGAGATCCAACCGCTGTTGTTCTCCAACACGTTAGAGTAGTTCTTCTGCAACAACTCCTTTGCCTTTGCAATATCATCAGCCAAAGGACCCTCCTCGGCAATCTTACGAATCTCGGCGTCACAAATAGCCACCAACTCGTCAGCAAGCGCCTCGTTAGTATCGAATATGATACCAAGCATATAGTTCTCAACAGGCTCGTCGATGTTACCACCCTGAACAGATACGCCATAAGTACCACCCTTCTCCTCGCGGATAGATACCATATAACGCATATCAAGAGCACGGCTCAAAAGGTCTACGATAAGACGGTTCTTCGCGTTGTACTCCATAGGACCGCTGTAGATAAGACGTACAGAGACCTTTGGCTGCTGCATAGCAACACGGAAGTCGTTAGTAACCTCACCTGTAGCGAAACGAACACCATCATCAACGACTGCATACTCTACCTTATTAGATGTAGGCAATGAACCGATATACTTCTCAACCAATGGACGCAAAGTCTCAAGATCAACATTACCTACGATAATGAAGCGGAAGTCATCAGCATAGCTGAAGAGCTGTGAGTGTACAGACTGCAACATAGGGATGTTGAGAGCCTCGATATCTGCAGCTGAAGTAATCTGGCGACGTACATGACCACCGAAGAGTGTATTCTGGAACTCACGACCCATGATATAGTTAGGATCAGACTCCATGTTCATGTAGTAAGGAACATACATTCTCTTCAGGTTATCGAGGTCTGTCTCGTCGAAACGTGGAGAAGTGAAGTTCAAGTAGAGGAGCTGAAGGATAGTCTCAAGATCCTTTGGTGAGCCACCTGCATATGCAGAGTGCTCATAGTCATCAACGCCAAGGCCTGCGTATGCCGACTTGCCAGAGAGCTGGCGAGCAAGCTCCGTATTAGAGAAGTCTGCGATACCTGACTGACCCATAACCATAGATAGGAATGCGCCGTGCTGGTACTCTGTATCAGAGAGCAATGAGCAACCACCATCAGATACTGCACTGATGGTAACCTCATCAGCCTTGAGTGTAGATGGACGTACTACAACCTGGATACCATTCTTCAAAGTCCACTCTGTATAACCGAGAGACTCGTTCTCAACTGTAGACTTAACCTTTGAACCCTTAAGCTTCACTGAAGGATCGATCAAAGGACGAATAACTGTGTTATCCTCATATGGCTCAAGCTCTGCAGCCTCAACCTCTGCCTTGATAGCGAGGATATCCTCCTCTGTAGGAACTACAACACCCTCCTTCTTTGGTGAACGAACGAGGATAACGAGGTTCTCGTTAGGCTTCGCCATACTTGCATAAGCAGTATTTACATCATCAACAGTGAGGCTGTTAAGGAACATCTGATCGAGCTGCCACTCTGTCTCGGCATCCATCATAGATGTACCCTGTGCATAGTGGTCGAGGTAACGCTGTGCATAAGCGTCATTTGTAACGTCGTTGCGGTTTGTATAGGCACGCTCTGCCCAACGGAGAATCTCCTGCTTTGCACGTTCGAACTCACCAGCAGTGAAACCGTAGCGACGCATACGTTCCATCTCTGTATAGATAGTGCGGAACGCCTCGTCTGTACGACCATCGTGAGCTGTTGCAGAGAACGTTGTAGTCTCCATAGTAGGACAGATACCAAAGCCACCCTCACTCATGCCACCACCAAGGATAGGAGCATCAGCCGCCTGTGTAATCTCCTCGAAGCGAGCATCCATCATCACAGTAACGAATGTCTGTACAAGGTCAAATGAGTAGCCAACGATAGTATTCTTAAGCTCCTTTGGAAGGGCCTCACGACGTGCGAACATCATAACGCTTGAACGTGTCATCTCTGGGTCAGTGAAGATAGAGATGATAGGCTCCTCTGTAGCTGGAACTACGATAACCTCCTTCTGTGCTGCATCAGCTGGTGACGCTGGGATATCAGCCATGAGGGTCTTAATCTTCGCCTCAATCTGGTCTACATCGATATCACCTACGATAACGAGTGCCTGATACTCTGGACGATACCACTTCTTATAGAATGCCTCCAATGCTGTGTGGTCGAATGACTGAAGACCATCGAGGTAACCGATGAGGTTACGGTGCTCATAGAGTGAACCCTTGAAGAGGTTACGAATCATGTCATTCTGTGCACGCAAACTTGCACCATCACGTGTACGCAACTCCTCCATGATAACGCCACGTTCAGAGTCAATCTCTGCTGGCTGAAGGGCGATGAACTGCGACCAGTCGTGAAGGATAAGAAGTGCCAGGTCAACATTCTCCTCTGTTACAGGGCAATCCTTAATCATGTACTCTGTGCAGTCCCATGATGTGAAGGCATTGAGGTTATAACCGAACTGAACACCTCTAGACTCGAGGCTCTCGATCATCATCTTGCCTGGGAGGTTCTTTGTGCCATTGAAGGCCATGTGCTCAAGGAAGTGAGCCAAGCCCTGCTGGTCATCCTCCTCCTGGATAGCACCCACATCGTGGTAGATGTAGAAGCTCGCCTGACCCTTTGGCTTCTCATTGTGGCGAATGTAGTAGGTCATTCCGTTTTCGAGCTGACCTACACGCACCTCAGGATCGAGTGGCAACTGTGCCATGGGATCCTGCGCGCTGATACTCGCTACGCTAATAACAAGCGCTACGAGTGAAAGAAACACTTTTCTCATAGATCTAATAGTTAATAAGTTATATAAATAATTTTCTATTGCTTCAAGTAACTAAAGTCAATAATTCAAGCAAAGATAATTATTTTTGCTTAAATCACGACCATTTTAACCAGTTTTTTACTTGTAACGGCGTTTTTTTCTGCATAAGCACAATAAATTAACGTATAGCACATGTTATTATTATAGTTTTCTTATCTTTGCAGTAAATTATTTCTAGTATGGCAGAGATAACATCATACAACTACCGCATAGAACCACAAGATGTGGACTTCACACTGCGTGCATCCGTCTCATCACTAATAAACTACATGCTCAATGTTGCGGGTACAGATGCTCACAACAAGGGATTTGGTGTAGAGGTGCTTCAAGATAACTCATACACATGGGTATTACTACGTTTTAGCATCGAGATTTCAACACGCCCAGCGCAGTATGACAACATCAACATAGAGACATGGATTAACGACTTCAACCGTCTATCCTCGACACGTAACTTCCGCATGCAGCGCGACGGCAATACCATAGCGTCGGGTGTGTCGCAGTGGTGCGTGCTAAACATGGAGACACGCCAGTCGGTAGATATGTCGATGATGAAGGAGGCACACGATAAGTTTATCGTAGCAGAGCCATCGCCCATAGCTACCCCAGCACGTCTACGTGCCATAGAGGCATCGACAACAGTATCTCGCCCCGTGGTATATAGCGACATCGACTTCAACCGTCATGTGAACACGTTGCGCTACGTAGACATGATATTCGACACCCTACCACTCGACATCATAGAGAAGCGCGAGGCACTACGCATGGATATTAACTTCCTCACCGAGGCTCGCTATGGTGAGGTTATATCCGTAGGCTCGGTATGTGATGGTGATAAGTGGCAGTTTGAGATATCATCTGATAGTGGCAAGACACTATGTCGTGCAATGATAGAGTTTAAGTAATATGACAGAGAAGAGGAGTCTTAACATAGCCGTAGTGGGTCCTGCACACCCCTATCGCGGAGGTTTAGCATCCATCATGGAGACCATGGCACGTGAGTTTCAGTCGCGCGGCTACACCGTTAACATACTCACCTTCACGCTGCAATACCCCAAGTTACTATTCCCCGGAAAGAGCCAGACAGTAGAGACACCACCACCAACAGACCTTAACATTCGTCGTTGTGTATCTACCATAAACCCTATATCATGGTGGCGTGTAGGCCGTGAGCTACGACGCGCAAAGCCCGATATCATACTTATGAAGTATTGGACACCATTCATGGCGCCATGCTTCGGCACAATTGCACGCATCGCAAGAAAAAATCGACATACAAAGGTAGTATGCCAGATTGATAATGTGAAGCCACATGAGCATCACATGACAGACGGCATATTCAACCGCTACTATCTACGTTCGGTGGATGGATTCATATATATGTCGGAGCAGGTGCATAGCGAACTTAAGGAGTACACCTCCGCCCCAGCACTCTTCTCTCCGCACCCCATGTTCGAAAACTTCGGCAAGCGCGTAGATAGAGATGAGGCGTGCAAGCACCTTAACCTCGACCCAGCACTACGATACACCATGTTTTTCGGACTCATACGCGACTACAAGGGTCTCGACACACTTCTTGATGCATGGGCATATTTTCGTCGTGAGGGTCATAAGTTACTTATAGCTGGTGAGTTCTACACCTCGAAAGATAAATATATGGAGCAGATAAAACGTCTCGGCATTGAGGATGACATAATCATGCACGACCACTTTATCCCCGACGACGAGGTTAAACACTACTTCTCCGCCGCAGAGTGCGTGGTGCTGCCCTACAAGACAGCAACACAGAGTGGCGTGACACAGATATGCTACAACTTCTGCACACCCGTCATCGTAACAAACGTGGGAGGTCTCGCCGAGATTGTTCCCAACGATGTTGTAGGTTACGTATGCGAGGCATCGAAGGATGGTGTTAAGAGTGCCATGGAGAGAATATACGAAGATGGCACCATAGCACGTCTACAGCAGGGCATGACAGAGGAACGTAAGCGCTTCTCATGGCAGGCGATGTGCGACAAGATCGAGGAGCTATACGACAAAATAAAGTAGATTGTATCACTACTACAAACAAATAGAGTGGTTGTCCGACATATAGTTGGACAACCACTCTATTTTAGACAGCTTCGAGTTTACTCCTTGATGCCTACTCTATCAAAGATAAAGTCTACATTCTTGAGGTAGTACTCAAGAGTGAAGCAGCTATCAAGCTCCTCGCGGGTGAGAACTGCCATAACCTCTGGAGTCTCGGCTAGAAGCTCCTGATAGTCGGCTCTCTCACTCATAGCACGCATGGCAACAGGCTGAACTGTATCGTATGCCTTCTCGCGAGAGAAGCCCTTCTCGATAAGTGCATTCATCACACGCTGCGCGAAGATAACCTTACGTGTACGGTAGATATTCTCCTGCATAACATCCTTGAACACAACAAGATTCTCGAGGATACCACGGAAGCGGTTCAACATATAGTCGAGGAGCATTGTTGCATCTGGGAGGATAATACGTTCTGATGATGAGTGTGAGATGTCGCGTTCGTGCCACAAGGCAACATTCTCGTAGAAGGCTGCCATATAACCGCGCATAACACGTGCACAACCACACATATTCTCACTTGAGATAGGATTACGCTTGTGAGGCATTGCGCTTGAACCCTTCTGACCCTTACCAAATGACTCCTCAACCTCATGCACCTCTGTGCGCTGCAAGTTACGGATCTCCATAGCCATCTGCTCGATGCTTGATGCGATGACAGCAAGAGTTGCCATATAGTATGCGTGACGGTCACGCTGGATAACCTGTGTTGAGATGTTTGCGCTGTCGATACCGAGCTTCTCGCATACATAGTCCTGAATGAAAGGAGGGATGTTGGCGAAGTTACCAACAGCGCCAGAGATCTTACCAACCTCCACGCCGCGTGCTGCAGTAACAAAGCGGTTGAGGTTACGCTTCATCTCCTCGTACCACAACGCCCACTTTAGACCGAAGCATGTGATGTCGGCATGGATACCGTGTGTACGGCCGATGCATGGTGTATCCTTGAACTCAATGGCACGCTGACGCAACACCTCGAGCATCTTCTCGATGTCATCAAGCAAGATAGAGTTAGCCTGACGGAGGAGGTAACCGTTAGCAGTATCTACAACATCAGTACTTGTAAGGCCATAGTGTACCCACTTGCGCTCCTCACCAAGACTCTCACTCACGGCACGGGTGAAGGCAACGATATCGTGGCGTGTCTGCTGCTCAATCTCATAGATGCGGTTCACATCGAACTTTGCATCTCTCCACAACTTCTCAACATCCTCCTTGGGGACAACGCCAAGCTGGCTCCAAGCCTCTGAAGCCAAAATCTCAACACGCAAGTATGCATCGAACTTATTCTGCTCTGTCCACACCTTGCGCATTATCTCTCTGCTATATCTTTCAATCATAAGGCAGGTTAGTTAGTGTTTATAATAATTATTTCTTTGTCATTCTCTTCTCGAAAGCCTCAACGGTGTTCTCCATGAGGCATGCGATGGTCATAGGACCAGCACCACCAGGTACAGGGGTGATGGCTGAAGCTACGTGCTGCGCCGCCTCAAAGTCTACATCACCACAAAGCTTACCATTACGGCTATCACGGTTTACACCTACGTCGATGACCACAGCACCAGGCTTGATCATATCTGCTGTAACGAAGCGTTCACGACCGATAGCCACAACAAGGATGTCGGCACGGCGTGTCACCTCCGCAAGATTTGCTGTCTTTGAGTGCGCAACGGTCACCGTGGCATTCTCATTGAGCAACAACTTGGCAACAGGCTGGCCAACGATATTACTGCGACCAACAACCACAGCCTCCTTACCAGCAATATCAACGCCCGCAAACTTCAACAGCTTGACAATACCCTTGGGCGTACATGGCAAGATGCATGGCTGCTTGAGCCATAGGCTTGCAACATTCAATGGATGGAAGGCATCCACATCCTTCTCTGGTGAGATGGCAGCGATGACCTTCTGCTCGTCGATATGCTTTGGGAGAGGCAACTGCACGAGGATGCCATCTACATCATCGTCGTTGTTCAACTCCGCAACAATGCCCAACAGTTCCTCCTCGGTGATGCTTACATCGCGACGCAACGTAGTGTTACGTATACCCACCTCTGTAGCGGCCTTCGCCTTACCTGTGACATACGATACACTACCGGGATCATCGCCAACGAGCACCACGACAAGGTTAGGTGTGCGACCGTGCTCCTTCTCTAGAGCCACGACCTTCTCTGCAAGACCCTCCTTTATCGACTTGGATAACTCTTTACCGTTTATAATCATACATTAACATTTTAAATTAATCATTTAGCGGAATGCCTTGGCTCCTATATCCGTACGATGGAATAGGTTGTCGCACTCTATGAGTGCAACATCCGCCTCTGCCTTCTGCTGTGCCTGGCGAAGTGTAGGAGCCTGGGCAACAACAATCATCACACGGCCACCAGCTGTAACAAGCTCGCCATCCTTCATGGCAGTGCCCATATGGTAAATCTTCGACTCTACATTTTCTGTGCCACGGATAGCAAAGCCCTTGGCATAGTCACCAGGATAACCCTTCGAGGCTAGCACAATGCCCAATGTAGCACCCTCCGACCACTCTGCCACAGGCTGCTCATCGCTGGCAACAGCCATAAATACATCTATAGCATCACTCTTCAAGCGTGGCAACACGACCTCTGTCTCGGGGTCACCAAAGCGCGCGTTAAACTCGATGACCTTGATGCCACCAGGCGTCTTCATAAGACCACCATATAGGACACCAGTGAATGGTGTACCCTCCTCAACCATAGCATCCGCAACACGCTGCATGATGTTAGTCATAGCGTACTCGTGATCCTCGGCAGTGATAAAAGGCAACTCTGTATATGCGCCCATACCGCCTGTATTAGGACCCTCATCATTATCATATGCACGCTTATGGTCCTGCGCAACAGGCATAGCGCATATCTTACGACCAGCAACGAAGCACATAAGCGAGAACTCCTCACCTGTAAGGAACTCCTCGATAACGACTCTACCCTCACCAAACTTTGTGTCGAGGAGCATATCGCGAAGTGTAGCCTCCGCCTCCTCCATAGTGGTTGCTATGACAACACCCTTACCCGCAGCAAGACCGTCATACTTCAACACCGTAGGCAACGAGCCCTTACGAACATATGCCATAGCCTCCTCAAAGTCGCTAAATGTAGCGTATGCAGCAGTAGGCACATCATACTTGATCATGAGTCGCTTTGCGAAGTCCTTACTTGCCTCGATCTCGGCAGCAGCCTTCGTAGGACCAAATATCTTAAGACCTGCAGCGCGGAATCTATCAACAATACCTACAGCCAACGCAGCCTCGGGACCTACAACGGTGAGGTCTACACCCTTCTCCTGGGCAAAGGCGAGGAGCTGATCCACATCTGTATCCTTGATAGCGACACACTCGGCAAGCGCAGCAATACCAGCATTACCTGGTGCTGCATATATCTTCGAGGTCTTGGGCGAACGCGAGATAGCCTCAACAATGGCGTGCTCACGACCACCCGAACCAACAACTAATACTTTCATACCTTTTTAACCTATTAAGAATAAAAGTTTCTATTTATAACACAACATATTAGTGCTTAAAGTGACGCATACCCGTAACAAGCATCGTCATACCAAACTCATTGGCCTTCTTCACAGAGTCCTCATCACGAACGCTGCCACCAGGCTGCACAAGAGCTGTAACACCATACTGCTGTGCCAAAGTTACGGTATCGTCGAATGGGAAGAAGCCATCAGAAGCCAATACAAGACCCTCTGTGAAACCTGCTGCCTGCGCCTGCTTCAACGCTATCTCCGCAGAGCCAACACGGTTCATCTGACCAGCACCAACACCTATTGTGTGACCATCTTTAACAACAACGATGGCATTAGACTTAACATGCTTAACAATGCGCCAGCCGAAGTTCATATCCTCAATCTCCGCAGCCGAAGGCTTACGCTGTGTCACACACATATCAGCAACAACCTCCTTGGTATCAGTGTCGAGCTTCTGAACAAGAAGACCTCCATTAACTGTCACATACTGTGTCTGCTCCATATCTGTTGACGACATGTCTACCTGCAAGAGACGAAGGTTCTTCTTTGTGCAGAGAATCTCAAGAGCCTCATCAGTGAATGATGGCGCCATGATGATCTCCAAGAAGATAGGCTTCATAAGCTCGGCAACCTCCTTGGTGATCTCTCTGTTAACAGCAACGATACCGCCGAAGATGCTCACCGTATCAGCCTCGTATGCCTTCTGCCATGCCTCCTTGATATCCTTACCGATAGCGGCACCACAAGGGTTCATATGCTTAAGGCCCACGGCAAATGGCTCGCTGAACTCACGAACGATATTAAGTGCAGCATTTGCATCCTGGATATTGTTATACGACATCTCCTTGCCGTTGAGCTGCTTCGCTGTAGCCAAAGAGTATGGAACACTCTCCGATGCTGCGTAGAACTTTGCCGACTGGTGTGGATTCTCGCCATAACGCAATGTCTGAACAAGGTCGAACGATGCAAAGAGTTTCTCGTTGAGCTCGGCCTGCTTACGCATATACGTTGCAATGCACATATCATACTCTGCAGTGTGCGTATATGCCTTTGCTGAAAGCTCGAGACGTGTAGCAAGAGTAGTATTACCACCCTCCTCAATCTCGGCAATGATGCGAGCATAGTCTGTAGGGTCGCATACCACGGTTACGTCGCGATAGTTCTTTGCTGCAGAACGCAACATTGATGGACCACCGATATCGATATTCTCGATGGCATCCTCCATCTTAACATCTGGCTTTGCGATAGTCTGACGGAAAGGATAGAGGTTTACGCATACCATGTCGATAAACTCAATAGAGTTCTCGCGCAACGCAGCAAGGTGGCTCTCATCGTCACGGCGTGCCAAAAGACCACCATGAACCTTGGGATGAAGCGTCTTAACACGACCATCACAAATCTCGGGAAAGCCTGTAACATCGCTAATACCGATAGTCTCAACACCGCTATCCTCAAGAAGCTTCTGTGTACCTCCTGTAGCGATAATCTCCCAGCCCAAACGACGAAGATTGCTGCAAAACTCTACAACACCCGCCTTGTCGCTTACACTAACTAATGCTCTCATATTTAGAATTTCTTATTTATCAGTTTATTAATGGTCTTCACATAGAGTTTATGCTCTATGGCATGAATGAGGTTTGTGAGCTCCTCAATATCGTTACCCTCATATACGATAGCTCCCTGGTCGATGATGCGACCACCGTCGAGTGTCTCGTCCACAAAGTGTGTTGTAGCGCCAAAGATCTTGACTCCATACTCCACAGCATCCTGGATGGCATGAGCACCCTTGAACGAAGGCAACAACGATGGGTGGATGTTCACGATACGCTGCTCGTAGCGTTCCAAGAGCACCTTACCCACAATACGCATATATCCTGCAAGGCATACATAGTCCACGCCACGTTCATCAAGCATCGTAGCAAGAACTGTCTCATAAGCCTCACGCGACTCATAATCCTTGGGCGTAAAGGCAAAACTCTCTGTGCCATAACGCTTGGCACGTTCGAGGACCTTTGCGCCTGGCTTATCGCACACCAACAGCACCACCTCGGCATCGAGACGGCCATCGCGGCAAGCCTCGGCAATAGCCTCGTAGTTACTGCCACTGCCACTTGCGAAAACAGCCAAACGTGTCTTTCTCATAATACTATAGGATTGTTACGCCCTCACCCTCAACAACACGGCCGATGACTGAAGCACGTTCGCCACACTCTGCCAAGATATCAATTGCCTTCTGTGCATCTGCCTCTGGAAGGGCAATGACCATACCGATACCCATGTTGAAGATGTTGAACATCTCACGGTGACCCACATTACCATACTTCTCCAAAAGGCGGAATACAGGAAGAATCTCCCATGAGCCCTCCTTAACCTCAACACCCTGACCCTCCTTAAGGATACGTGGGATGTTCTCGTCGAAACCTCCACCTGTGATATGGCTAATGCCGTGAACATCGCACTCTGCAATGACCTTCAACACCTGCTTAACATAGATGCGTGTAGGAGTCAAGAGCACCTCGCCAAGCTTACGGCCCTCGATCTCTGGGTATGTCTCGTCAAGCTTAAGACCGTTATCGCTAACAACCTTACGAACAAGGCTGAAACCATTTGAGTGAACACCGCTTGAGGCGATACCCACCAACACGTCACCGACCTTAACTCTCTCACCAGCATCGATAAGCTTTGAACGTTCTACAACGCCCACAGTGAAACCAGCTATGTCGTACTCGCCATCCTGGTACATACCTGGCATCTCGGCAGTCTCACCACCAACAAGAGCACAACCCGCCTGACGACAACCCTCGGCAACACCTGCAACGATAGCCTCAACCTTTGCTGGTTCATTGTGGCCTACAGCGACATAGTCCAAGAATACCAAAGGCTCGGCACCCTGTGCCAAGACATCGTTGACACACATAGCAACAGCATCGATACCGATAGTATCATGCTTATCCATCTCAAAGGCGAGCTTAAGCTTTGTGCCCACGCCATCAGTACCGCTAACCAACACTGGCTCCTTGATGTTAAGAGCCGCGAGATCGAACATACCGCCAAAGGCACCGATGTTACCCATTGAACCAACACGCTTTGTAGATGATACGTGCGACTTGATGCGTCGTACAACTTCGTAGCCAGCCTCGAGATTTACGCCAGCTGCTTCATAACTTTTTGCCATATCCTTATATTTTTATTATTTATTATTCAACTTATTGTGGTACAACGATGTTGGATAGCAGCCGTTGAAGCATGCCATACACAACTCCGAACGATTACCCGACTTGAGCAACGACTCCTCCGAGAGGAACTCCAACGAGTCGGCCTCGATAGCCTTACATGCCTCATCCTTCGACATACGCGCACAGAGTAGCTCCTCGCGTGTAGACATATCGATGCCATAGAAGCATGGATTGGTGATTGCGGGGCTGGCGATACGCACATGTACCTCTTTGGCACCTGCCTCCTTCAACAAGCGCACAATACGCAACGATGTGGTACCACGCACGATAGAGTCGTCGATAAGCACTACCGACTTATCCTTAACCAGAGAACGTACTGCCGAGAGCTTCATGCGCACACCCTTCTCGCGCATCTCCTGTGATGGCTGGATGAAGGTACGTGCAATATACTTATTCTTAATAAGTCCCATCTCATATGGGATACCACTAGCCTCCGAGTAACCGATAGCAGCACTTATACTTGAGTCAGGAACGCCGATAACAACATCTGCCTTGGTTGGGCGCTGCTCATAGAGGTAACGACCCGAGAGCTTACGGAACGAGTGTACGTTGCAACCCTCAATATCGCTATCAGGGCGTGCAAAGTAGATATACTCCATAGCACACATCAGGTGACGCTGGTAACGTGAGTAGTAGTTAGAACGGATGCCGTGATGGTCGATGGTGATAATCTCACCTGGTTCAACATCGCGGATGTACTCCGCACCGACGATATCCAAGGCACATGTCTCCGAGCTGATGACATAACCATCACCGAGCTTACCGATGGCCAATGGGCGCAAACCATGCTTATCACGACAAGCGTAGATACGGTTCTTTGTCATGATGAGGAAGGCAAAGGCACCCTCGATCATATTCAACGCCTCGATGATATTATCAATACGCTTATCCTCGCAGTTATCCTTCTTCACGAGGTGCGCCAAGAGCTCACTATCAGATGATGAGTGAAAGAGGCTACCACGCACCTCAAGATACTGCGCCAACTCGCGCGAGTTTACAAGGTTACCATTATGTGCAAGAGCAAAGTCACCAGTATGGTGGTTGAATGAGAAGGGCTGCACATTGTTTGCACCGCCACCGCCCGTTGTTGAGTAGCGCACATGACCGATAGCGATATGACCTTTGAGCTTCGAGAGCTTCTGCTGGTTGAACACCTCGGTAACGAGACCCTCACCCTTAACAGTATTTAGCTTGTCGCCATCAAAGGCCGAGATACCACACGCCTCCTGACCACGGTGCTGCAGTGCATGCAGACCATAGTAGGCAAGATTGGGGGCATCGTTAACGCCGAAAATACCAAACACACCACACTCCTCGTGCAGGTCATCGCCATATATATCCAATGAATCCTTAAGCATACCTATTATTTATTTAGTGCGTTGTGGAGGCGTTCTGCAACCTCCTCATATGTCTCACGTACACGACCGAGGTCACGACGGAAGCGATCCTTATCCATACGTTCGCCTGTTGCCTTATCCCAGAGGCGGCAAGTGTCGGGCGAGAGCTCATCGGCCAAGACGAGTGAACCATCAGCAGCACGACCGAACTCAATCTTGAAGTCCACGACGGTGATGCCAACCTTCTCGTACAACTCGATAAGGCTCTTGTTGATGCTTGCCGACATTTCGTACATCTTGGCAAGCTCATCGTAGCTCAATAGACCGAGAGCCACAGCATGGTGATCGTTGATGAGTGGATCTCCAAGGTCGCTACGGCGCAAGCATAGGTCAAAGATAGTATTCTCGGGGACTATACCCTCATCAAGACCGAGTCGCTTGGCCATAGAGCCTGCTACGACATTGCGCACGATAACCTCAACGGGCACATGCTCAACAACACGGCATAGCTGGCCATCGTCACCCACTCGTTCAACGAAGTGGGTGCTGATGCCTTTGTCATTAAGATAGTCGAGAACCATAGATGAGATGTCGCAGGTCAAACGACCCTTGTTCTCGATGATCGCACGCTTAATATTATAGAATGCCGCAGTGTCATCCTTGAAGCGCACGATGACATGATCAAGACTATCCGTCTTATATATCTGCTTACTCTTACCCTCGTAGAGTAGTTCCAACTGATTCATACTCGTTATCGGTTAAGGAAGTAGTTAACAGCATTAGAGAAGATATCCTGAACCTTCTGGCCGTGGATATTCTTCATCAAGTCGCGCTCGTAGCGTTCTGTGTGGCCCATCTTACCGAGGATCTGACCCGATGGGTCGATGATACCCTCGATACCGAAGCACGAACCGTTAGGATTGTATGGCGAGTCAGTCGTTGGGCGATTCTCCGCGTCAACATACTGGAATGCCACCTGACCATTGCGGAAGAGCTGCTCGGCCATAACATCGCTAACAACGAACTTACCCTCACCGTGGCTAACAGCGATAGAGTGTATATCACCCACCTGGAATGACTTCAACCATGGTGAGGCAGTTGTGCCGACACGTGTTGAGACAATCTGCGAGATGTGACGGTTGATATCGTTGCGGAACAATGTTGGAGACTCCTTGGTTACCATGCCGAGGCGACCATAAGGCAAGAGACCCGACTTAACTAACGCCTGGAAACCGTTACATATACCGAGCATCAAACCACCACGGTCGAGCAACGCATGGATGGCATCTGCCACATCCTTATTATTAAGAACATTTGCGATGAACTTACCGCTACCATCGGGCTCATCACCTGCCGAGAAGCCACCACTCAACGCCATGACATGGCACTTCGAGATGTTCTCAACCATCTCCTTGATAGATGTCAATACATCGGCACCTGTGAGGTTCTTGAATACCGAGATAACAACCTCAGCGCCGGCACGCTGGAAGGCACGCGCTGTATCGTAGTCGCAGTTAGTACCTGGGAATACAGGCAGATATACACGAACCTTATCTACCTTCTCACCCTCATACTTCTTAACGAAGCCCTTACCATCGCTTACACGTGTAGGCTCGCCACTCTTACCCTTGTCAGCATATACCGTTGTATACTTCTCGGTATTTGCCTCGAGCAACTCATCAAGAGGCAAGCGTGTGCCATTAACGAAGATAGCCTCCTCGTCAACAGTGCAACCGATAAGCTCGGCATTAGGATGGTTAAGCGTACGGCGGCTCTCAACAACGATAGAACCATATGAGTAGTCGTAGAGCATCTGCTCGTCGCACTCAACAGCAGCACCAACTCTATTACCAAACGACATCTTGGCGATAGCCTCGGCAATACCACCATTGCCCACTGCCCATGCAGCAACGATATCGCCCTCGGCGATCTTCTTCGACACGAAGTCGAAGTTAGACTTCAAGCACTCGGTAGATGGCATATAGTTCGACTCGGGAGTGTGACGTATTACATATATCTTATTATCTGCACTCTTAAACTCTGGGCTGATGACCGTACGAGCATCCACAGTAGTGATACCGAAGGCCATAAGCATTGGAGGCACGTTGATATCGCGGAATGTACCACTCATAGAGTCCTTACCACCGATAGATGGCAAGCCGAGCTCAACCTGCATCTTCAACGCACCGAGCAACGCTGCCATAGGCTTACCCCATGACTTATCGTCAGTCATACGTTCGAAGTACTCCTGGTATGAGAAGCGCATATTGTCGTAGCGTGCACCCGCAGCTACAACCTTGGCACAAGCATCAACAACGGCATATGCAGCACCGTGATATGGGCTCCACTTTGCGATATATGGGTTATAACCATAAGCCATGATACTTGCTGTGTTCGTGAAGCCACCACCCACAGGCAACTTCTGAACAGACACCTGTGTCTCTGTGCACTGTGTCTTACCGCCATAAGGCATCAAGACTGTTGAAGCACCGATTGTAGAGTCGAACATCTCGACAAGACCCTTCTGTGATACGACATTGTCGTCAGAGAGGTTTGTCTTCATGCGCTTTGTTGTTGTAGCGCCCTCGATGTTACGAACGAATGGATTGCGGTTCTCGACCTCGCCTAGGCGCACCTTTGTGTAGTGCTTTGCACCTGCCGAGTCGATGAAGTCACGCGACAGGTCAACAACAACCTTATCGCCCCAATACATGCGCATACGGCGTGTATCGGTAACATCCGCAACATATGTAACCTCAACATTCTCCTCGCCACAGAGTGCCATGAACTGCTCCATATCCTTGCGTTCGATGACCACAGACATACGTTCCTGCGACTCACTGATGGCGAGCTCCGAGAAGTTAAGACCATTATACTTTGTAGGCACACGGTCGAGGTAGATATCCAAGCCATCGGTAAGCTCTCCGATAGCAACACTAACACCACCAGCACCAAAATCGTTTGACTTTTTGATTAGACGAGTAACATCGCCACGACGGAACAGGCGTGCAAGCTTACGTTCCTCGGGAGCATTACCCTTCTGCACCTCCGAGCTACACTCCTCGAGTGAACTCAACGTGTGCTCCTTTGATGAGCCTGTGGCACCACCTACGCCATCACGACCCGTGCGACCACCAAGCAAAAGGACTACATCGCCTGGCGCAGGGCTCTCGCGGCGAACATTGTCAGCCTTAACAGCACCCACAACGGCACCTACCTCAAGACGCTTCGCAACATAGTCGGGGTGGTATACCTCACGAACATGTGTTGTAGCCAAACCTATCTGGTTACCGTAGCTCGAGTAACCCGCAGCAGCCTTTGTAGAGATGATGCGCTGTGGCAACTTACCCTCCATAGTCTGATCCACAGGCTTATAGATATCGCCAGCGCCAGTAACACGCATAGCCTGGTATACGTAGCTACGACCTGACAATGGGTCACGAATGGCGCCACCAAGACATGTAGATGCACCACCAAAAGGCTCAATCTCTGTTGGGTGGTTGTGTGTCTCATTCTTGAACTGCAATAACCACTTCTCCATAACGCCATCAACATCCACGTTCACGAAGATGCTGCAAGCGTTGTTCTCCTCACTCTGCTCCATATCGTCGAGCTTACCGTGCTTACGAAGGTAGCGAGCACCGATAGTGGCGAGCTCCATAAGGCAGAGACTCTTATTCTCACGACCGAGCTCCGCACGGATATTACGCATAAGTTCCAAAGAGCCCTCGAACTCCTCCTTCATGAACGACTCATCGAGGGTTATCTCCTCAATCTCGGTAGTGAAGGTGGTGTGACGGCAGTGGTCACTCCAGTAAGTATCCAATATGCGCAACTCTGTCTCTACAGGATCGCGACCCTCCTCACGGAAGTAGTTAACAACCTCGCGGAGGTCATCAGCATTCATAGCCAAGCCATTCTCCTTGCAGTATGTCACGAGCTCCTCGTCGTTCATATTACGGAAACCATCGAGCACAGCCACAGGCTTAACCTCGGCACTCTCATTATCCGACAACACCTCAAGGTTCTTCTTGCGTGACTCCACAGCGTTGATCAAGTACTTCTCGATGCGCTGCATAGCCTCGGCATCGACACTCTTATCGAAGATGTAGAGGCGTGATGACTTAATCTTAACCTCAGCATTAGGCTCGATGAGGTGTACGCAGTCAACAGCCGATGCAGCACGCTGGTCGAACTGACCGGGGAGGAACTCGACAGCGAGACATGGCATGCCCTCCGTGTCACACTCATCAGTAACAGCATCTGTGACAACCTCACCAAAGACGCTATAACGGCTCTTCTCGAGAAGCTCCTCCGAGAAGCCAAAGAGGTCGTAGACATTAACGAAACGCAAGTGCTCGATATTTAGACCGAGGTTTGTGTTTAACTCCTTGCGCAACGTCTCGGCCTCAACCTGGAAACGTGAATATTTTTCAACAAATATGCGGCGATTCTTCATAATCGTTTGTTTGTCGTTAGTCGTTAATTATTACAACTCTGCTTCGAGCACCTTCTCTGTCTGTGCCTTGCGGAAGGCCTCTAGGCGCGCCTCCAAAGCCTTATCTGTGAGTGCAAAGATTGATGCAGCGATAAGCGCAGCATTCTTTGCGCCGTTGATTGCTGTAGTAGATACAGGGATACCACCAGGCATCTGAACGATAGAGAGCAATGAATCCAAACCACCGAGAGCCGATGTCTTGATAGGCACGCCGATGACAGGTACAGTTGTTAGAGCCGCTGTGACACCCGCAACATGCGCCGCACCACCAGCACCAGCGATGATAGCGCCGATACCGCGCTCACGAGCTGTTGTGGCATACTCAAACATGAGGTGGGGAGTGCGGTGTGCGCTGATGACACGCTTCTCATACTCAATACCCAACTCCTCTAAAGTCTCGACTGCGGCCTTCATAATATCCCAGTCGCTAGTAGAACCCATGATAACTGCTACTTTCATAATTTTGATATTTTAAATTTATACTATTTCAAAACAAACGACCGCCAACACATTATGTATCAGCGGTCTATATCCTATATTTCAATATTTTGCACTCTCTGAATAGCCACAGCATATGCACCTGATGCCACGCCCATCTGCTTTCGATGAGCCGCAGGAACGATGTTTTGCTGCATCATCCTTTGCGTCGTCGCCGAGCAAACATCAAGCGACATATTTGGCTGGGGATATCCTCTCTTTATATTCATGCAACAAAGATAGCATTTATTTCGCGATTATAAAAATGTGTTATGCACTTTTTTCAACTTTTTTTTAACAATCGCAAAGATGCCTCCGTGTCGCACTACTCGCCATCCCTACATCGGTCACACCAGCGCTTGTAGCCCACAACAGCCAAGATGCAGTATAGGGTGTAGAGAGCAGCCGTCAGCGGTATGCCCTTGTAGATATACAATCCTACGCTTATCATATCGACAACGAGCCATACGAGCCACTGCTCGATATACTTTCGCGACAGCATCCACATAGCCACAATGCTCAACGCCGTAGACATGGAGTCGAGGAGTGGCACACGGCTATCAGTAAACTCGGTGAGCACAAAATACATCGCCACGTGAAGCACTGCATACGTAACCAAAAGAGGCAGCACAAGTCTCAATGGCGTATGCACAACCCTACCCTCCTCCTTGTCTACCGGCTTACGCAACCATACCACAAGGCCATAGATGCCGGCAAGCACGTAGTATAACTGCATCGCCGCATCGGCATAAATACCCTTTGATAGGTAGAGGACACCATGCACAAGAGGCATGACAGCACCGACAACCCACACCCAGATATTAACCTTATACTCGAGCCACAGATAGAGAAGGCCGAGTGCGACACCAACAATTTGAAGAATAAGTGTTAAGTCCATAATTATCTTTAGTTTAGAAACTTACAGTGACATTAGCGAGGAAGTTAATAGGTGCCTGCGGGAAGTAGAATGCCTCATCGTAACGCTGGCCATCCCACATATACGAGTATCCATAGCCATTTGACTCGTAGAGGGTGGAGAAGAGGTTATTGATGGCCAAGCCGAAGCGCACATCGCACTCACGCTTTGTTGTCAGAGTATAGCCCAGGTTAAGGTTTGTAACACAGTAGGCATCCAACGACAGTGCCTCGGTCTCGTTATTTGTGAAATACTGCTTGCCGACATACTGTGTATGCCACAAAGCACTAAATCCACCGACATGAAAATCTGCCATAACAGAGCCCATAACAGATGGTGAATATGATATTGTCATCGTGCCGAGATTTTCACCAAATGTTGGACTATCCTTCATCATGTCAACATAGTCCAAAATCTTATTCTGCGATAGCGTAGCATTTGCCGATAGAGTGAGCCACTTTGCCACCTTCCACGAGGCCATGAGCTCCACGCCTCGACGAAAACTTCTATCCACATTCGTGTTAAGAGCATCATCACCATCGTTAACCATACCTGTAGCAACCAACTGATTGTGGTATAGCATGTAATAGAGATTTACACCAACCACCACACGAGGTGCCGTATAGGTATAACCGACCTCAAAATCTATCAATCTCTCGGGCTTTGGATAGCTATCATCCGCCACAAACATATATCTATCCGTGAAGTCGGAACGTGTAGGCTCGCGGTGCGCAACTGCCGCCGAGGCAAAGAGATTATGGCGGTGATGTATGTAGCTAATTCCTGCACGAGGATTAAAAAAGTTATACTGCTGGTTGACATCTATAGGCTGCATATAGACACCATCATCTGCCCATATAGAATTATCGTTCGTACCCCACGCCTTATAGTGCACATAGCGATACTGCAAGTCACCAAAAAGGTGTAGTTCGTTATCTTGCAGACCACGCAACACAGTCCAATCAGCACGAGCAAAGATATTAGCATCCTGCTTCATCACATCGTTGTCATACCATCTACCCGCAACTTCATCACTTCCCAGACCATCGACCCAGCTTATCTCGCCCCAGTGAGGGCAAGTATAGTAACTCCACGAGCCACCCATGGCGACATCTAGGGAAGATGAATGATATGTAGCAGCGCCATTAACACCCGCAAGATGATTACGCATAATCTTATGACGTATAAGGTCTGCCTGCTCCACATCTGTAGACAAGTTGGTATATCCAGCCAACCAGGCATCACCCTTATATTGATTATAGTAACCATAACCATAGGTGTAGAACAGCGTGGCGTTAAGCTGCCAGCCGCCATCAAAACGATGATTTATGACAAGCTGATTATTTAGCTGCAAGTAGTTATCCGTCTGGTCGTCATAGTAGTCTACGTGCGTACCATCAGCCAATACATAGGGGCCTTTAGAGGTCTCATACTGACCCGACGTGTGATACCTACGACCATATAGTGCCATATCCTCGCGCGACACACCATCATACGTAAGGTATGTCTTTGCAGAGCCACCAAACGACAACAACTTAATCTTTGTCCTCGTGCCATAATAGCCCGCCTGCAACATATACGACTTTAAATCCGTAGCACCACGTTCAATGTAGCCGTCCGAGCCAATATGCGTGAGGCGCGCATCAACAACCCAATGGTCTGCCATAAGACCAGAGGAGATATGCAACGCCTGTTTGTTGGTATTGTACGATCCATAGGACAGCGATGCCGAGCCTCTAAAGTCGGTAGTAAGAGCATCAGTTGTCATAGAGACAGAGCCACCGAAGGCACCCGTGCCATTGGTTGAGACACCAGCGCCACGCTGCACCTGAACACTACCCACAGAGGATATAAGGTCGGGCGTGTCGTACCAATACATCGAGTGTGAGTCGGGATTATTCATCGCCACGCCATTTATCGTGACGTTGATGCGCGTAGCATCCGTACCACGAAGGCGTATAGACGTAGCACCGATACCAATACCCGTCTCGTTTGTGGCAATCATGGATGGTGTGAGAGCAAGCACCGATGGCATATCGGAGCCGTAAGCACCACGCACCAGATTCTCCTCCGATAGGTTATCTTGCGCTACGGGTGTAGTGCGCTTGGCGTCTGTCGTTGTAACCTCGATAACATCGATGTCATAATTGCGTAGTGTGTCGATTGGGTAGTAGGCATCTTGTGCCTTTAGCGCCGAACAAAAGATAAACGTAACGGCAATAAAATAAAAAAACCTTTTCATACTTTAAATTAATTAAGTTGAAAAGGGGCTATTAAGATATTTCCTTCTTCCCGGTCTCGGCATTACCCGTATCCGGTGCAATGGGTCTAATCTCAGCCTTCCACCGCACCACGACTCTATCCGGAACTCGAACCGCAACGCAGAGGTTAGCACCCCTTATGTGCCGCAAATATACGAATAATTTTTCATTTGCAACATTCTAACGATTTTTTTACAGCACAAATGCATTATTTGAGTTAAAACACTATAAATCAACATATTAAATATTAATAGCGTAACTCATTGATTATCAACACTATGAAAAATTAGCAAAATTATACCTTTTCAACACATTGATTTTCAATATATTAAAAACACCTTCGCGGAAATATTTTCGACCTGAAAATTTGGTAAAAGGCCACGTTACACAGTAACTTTGCACTAACAAAAACAACAAAAAACTAATCATACCATGAGTCTGCAAAAATTAATAGTACACATGATTGCTTGTATGGCATTGAGCATGGCGTGCGTGGACGTGGCGCATGCGCAATACACATATAAGTTTAGCGACGAGCTGGGCACATACAAAGTAGTGTTCACACCCGCCGACAAGGCCACCCAATTTACCAACCCTATTGCCAAGCCACTCAACCCACACACACATGAGTTCCGCCTGGGCATAACATGGGGAGGTACTAACGAGTGGTGCTCACCAGCATTCACGAATGATTTAGGGACAGTTAATGGTGCCCTACTCCCACAAAACAGCGTATGGGGCCCTCAACACTGGTATTCAGCAACGATAGACTACGGATACTGGATAACGGAGTGGTGCAGCATAGGAGGTACCGCAACATGGACAGCGGGCGTACGCAACATATATAATAACGACACGCAGAAGCGAGCACTGACATTGCGTGAGGACTACATAGCCGTAATGCCCATAGCGCGCTTCGCATGGTATCGCAACGGCTGCGTACAGCTATACTCGAGTTTTGGCATTGGACTCGGCATAGAACGCTACCGACGATACTGGGATGGAATAGAGAGTCTCTACAGCGCATACTGCACCTTTGACATTAAGCCTCTCGGCATTGCCGTAGGTCGCAAATGGTTTGGCTTCGCCGAGGTGGGCTATGGATCGCGAGGCATAGTGAATGTTGGTGTCGGCCATCGTTTTAACTCTAAAACAAAATAGTTATGAGAAGATATAGATTTTTAGCGTTGCTACTTGCAACACTCGTAGTGGGCACAGCGCACGCACAAGAGGTGGTAAGCGACCAGCTTATATATAACCGCGTGACAGGATTCATGGAGACTAATGGTCACAGCGAAGAGTATATCGTAACGCCAAGCAAGAATATACAGACGATACGCTTCGAGCACGACATACGCCTATCGTATGGTGCACCAGGACTAATATCATTGGCACTTCTTGACCGTATATCCTTCGGCTGCGGCTGCGACATAGGGCCTCAAGATTTACCATCACAGATAAAAAATCTTCGTAGCTACGACGGCCCAACATATATGCTTGCCAACATAGGCTTAAGCTACAGCAAGCAACTGAAGCCTTGGTTTGCTCTCGGCGCGAAGGGCACCTTTGCTGCAACATGGCAGAATACATACGACACCTTCACAAACGAGAAGCTGTATGACAACAACTGCTACGTAACATCCATAATGCTCGAGAGTCGCTTCAGCTGGCTACGTCGCGAGAAGGTAGAGCTATACTCATCTATCGCATTGGGCATCATGGCACACATAGAACGTATGAATGGAGGCATTGCTCCAATATTTGACACCACACTATTTGGTGTTAGCTTCGGTCGCGCGCTATACGGCTTCGTGGAGATTGGAGCCGGTGTAGGGGGCTCGGCACGCGCTGGCATAGGTTATAGGTTTAACGGTAAAAAATAGCATATTATGAGACGATATATAACAATGATGATGTTTACCATCGCAACACTTGCGACATCATGCGCCATAAGCGATGGTGAGGATAAGAAACCGATTGATATAGGCAAGGCTATAGCATATGAGACACACGAGATACTCTCTGAGTACAACTTCGACATCCGCCTGGCGCTGATGTGCGATAGGTACATCACAACCGAGGATGAGGCAACACGCGCAATAATATACCGCGACTTTATAGGTTACTATGGATATGAAATAGAGCACAATAGCGAAACTGGAGATATAACAATTACAAGTGGTAGTCAGAATTGGGTGTATATAATATTCCATACAGGAGGCACACCACTATCCGAGGGTGGCACATGGACAACAACAGATGGCTACAACCAGACATTCACGGCCACAGACGAGAGTGTAGTGGTGACCGCCAACATACCAGAGGAGTATATCATGTATGGCAAGTATGAGTTCCTGATTAGCAACATCTCATACGACATAGAGAAGGGCTTGAGCTACAACATGGAGGGCTTCATGGATTTGATATTCGACAAAAATGAAGCGAGTCTATACATGACAACCACAAAGCCGTTATGCTTCAGCACGGAGCACAACAAGAACTACACAAGCTACTACAAGAATGGTTACAAGGGTTTCTACGAGGGTGCCATCGATATCACATACTACGACATTAACACCTACTCTGTACAGATGTCGTATATAGACTCCGAGAGTATTAAGGTTAAGTACTTTGGCGAGTCATGTTCTATGACAAACTACAAATTCAGATAGCAACATATAAGTTGTGCTATGGCATAATCACATCGAGGGTGTCCTGCGAGTAATGTCGGGACACCCTCAACTTTTAAGTTGTATATTAACATATTTATTGCTATCTTTGTGCGAATATATAGACTCAAAGCCTTAAACAACAAAATAGACTATGAAACGTATTATTGCTCCGTCGGTTCTATCTGCCGACTTTGGAAACCTCAACCGTGACATGGAGATGCTTCAGCGTTCACAAGCCGAGTGGGTTCATGTAGATGTTATGGATGGTGTATTCGTTCCAAATATATCATTCGGATTTCCTCTGATGAAGCCACTTCGCAAGGGCACAACAAAAGTGCTCGACGTGCACCTCATGATCACAGCACCCGAGAAGTATGTCACACGCTTCGTGGAGGCAGGTGCCGACTATGTGACATTCCACTATGAGGCAACAGAGAACATCGACGAGTGCATAGAGCTAATACGCAAGGCTGGTGCAAAGGTGGGCATATCAATCAAGCCAGGCACAGAGCCCGATGTGCTCGATAAGTGGCTACCACAGCTCGACCTTATCCTCGTGATGAGTGTGGAGCCAGGTTTCGGTGGCCAGAAGTTCATGCCATCATCTATCGCCAAGTGCGAGTATCTCAACCGTAAGAAGCAAGAGCTTGGCCTCGACAACCTAATCATTGAAGTTGATGGCGGTATCTCGGCAGCAAACTCACGCCTACTCTTCGATGCAGGTGCCGAGGCACTCGTTGCCGGCAGTTCTGTATTTGGTGCTCCCGACCCCGAGCAGGCAATTATTGACATGATAAACTCATAGTTCAGAGATGATATCCCTCGATAACCTCACGATAAGTTACGGCGGTTGGACACTCTTCGACAGCATATCGTTCATGATAAACCCCAAGGACCGCATAGGACTTGTGGGCAAGAATGGCGCCGGCAAGACAACGCTACTGCGTGTCATCACGGGCGAGCAGCAACCAACAGATGGTGCCGTGACAATAAATGGCGAGTGCACGATAGGCTACCTACCACAGCAGATGCGTGTGGCAGATACCACATCACTTGTAGCCGAGACAGCAAAGGCCTTCGACGAGGTGCTTCGCATCGAGGCAGATATCGAGCATCTGACAAACGAGATAGCCTCACGAACAGATTATGAGTCAGCAGCATATGCCGACCTCATACACAAACTCAACGAGGCAAACGACCGCTACCATATACTCGGTGGCGACACCCGGGAGGCGGACATAGAACGCACACTGCTCGGCCTTGGATTTAAGCGTAGCGACTTTGAACGCCCCACACGTGAGTTCTCGGGAGGATGGCGCATGCGTATCGAACTTGCAAAGCTACTACTACGCCGCCCCTCCATCTTCCTCCTCGATGAGCCCACCAACCACCTCGACATCGAGAGTATACAGTGGCTCGAGGAGTACCTCAAGAACTACAACGGCGCAGTGCTCCTCATATCGCACGACCGCGCCTTCCTAGACAATGTGACAACACGCACAGTGGAGATATCGCTGGGCAAGGTATACGACTACAAGGTGCCCTACTCGAAGTTTGTGGAGCTACGTGCTGAACGTCGTGCGCAGCAGATGGCGGCATACGAGAATCAGCAGCGCATGATTGAAAAGACCGAGGAGTTCATCGAGAAGTTCCGCTACAAGCCAACGAAGAGCAACCAGGTGCAGTCGCGCGTCAAGCAGCTAGAGAAGCTCGACCGCATAGAGGTTGATGAGGAGGATCTATCACGCCTAAACATCAAGTTCCCGCCCGCACCACGTTCAGGACAGATTGTCGCAGACATAAAGGGTGTAGGCAAAGCCTTTGACCAAAAGCGCATATTCGCTGGTGCGGAGTTCACGATAGAGAGGGGACAGAAGATAGCCCTTGTAGGTCGTAACGGCGAGGGTAAGACAACCTTCGCACGAATGCTCATTGGCGAGCTCGAGGCAACAGAGGGCGAGATAAAGATTGGTGCTAACGTTAACATAGGTTACTATGCACAGAATCAAGACGACCTCATGGATGGCGAGTTCACGGTATTCGACACCCTCGACCGTGTTGCCGTGGGCGACATACGCACACGTCTACGCGACATCCTTGGCGCCTTCCTTTTCCGTGGCGAGGATATTGAGAAGAAGGTTAAGGTGCTCTCGGGAGGTGAACGATCACGCCTGGCCATGGCGCGTCTGATGTTAGAGCCCTACAACCTACTAATCCTCGATGAGCCCACAAACCACATGGATATGCGTTCCAAGGATATCCTGAAGGATGCACTCCAGAAGTTTGACGGCACGGTGGTGGTAGTATCGCACGACCGTGAGTTCCTAGATGGCCTTGTGGACCGCATATACGAGTTCCGCGACGGTGGTGTAAGAGAGTATCTTGGCGACATATGGTACTTCCTCGAGAAGCGCAAGGTGGAGTCACTACAGGATATTGAACGCAAGGATCGACCCGCGACAGACAAGAGCACAGACAACACCAACGGCAAGCTCACTTACGAGCAGAAAAAGGAACAGGAGAAGCTTCTGCGCAAGCTACGCAAGGCCGTAGATAGCATCGAGGAGGAGCTGGCAAAGGTGGAGGCAGAGATTGCCGCCTACGATGCGCGCTTCGCAACAGCCACAGAGTATAATGCCGACGACTACGCCAAGTATGACGCCCTCAAGCAGCGCTATGACAGCCTCATGCACGAGTGGGAGAAGGCATCGTACGAGTTGGAGATAACAGAGCAAAATTAAGAAACATAGATTATATGGAAAACATCATTTTTGGTATACGCCCCGTTGCCGAGGCCATAGAGGCTCGCAAGCAGATTGAACGTATCTACATACGCAAGGGCGCAGATGGTCAGCTCATGAACGACCTCAAGGACCTCATGGCACGCCACCACATACGCTATCAGGAGGTGCCCGTCGAGAAGCTCAACCGCCTCACTCGCGGCAACCACCAGGGTGTCGTAGCACAGACTGCTGCCATAGCATACGTGGAGCTCAACGACATCCTTGAACGTGTTCCCGAGGATGAGACACCGCTGATCGTGGTATTTGACGGCGTCACCGACGTGCGCAACTTTGGCGGCATAGCACGTTCTGCCGAGTGCGCAGGTGCTCACGGACTTATCACACCACTCAAGAACTCTGCACCCGTAAATGGCGATGCTATACGTTCTTCAGCGGGCGCACTACAAAATATCCCAGTATGCCGTGTAGGCTCAATACGCAACACGCTTAAGGCATTGCAGGCCGAGGGCTTCCAGATTGTAGCAGCAACAGAGAAGAGCCGTAAGCTACTCTACGATGCCGACTTCCGTAAGCCTACAGCCATAGTCATGGGTGCCGAGGATAAGGGTATATCGAAGGAGGTACTCAAGCTATGTGACGAGCAGCTTGCCATTCCACTTATTGGTCACACCGAGTCTCTCAACGTATCTGCTGCTGCGGCCATCATGCTCTTTGAGGTTGTGCGCCAGCGCATAGGCGAATAATGAAGATTATAGAGCATAACTTGCTTGGTAAGATAGAGTGTGTACGCAGCATGCGTGCACACTCTATTCGCCTTGCTGTACGCTATGATGGCACACTACGCCTCACATACCCCCTCTTCTGTAGTAGCAGCAAGGCTATAGCCTTTGCCGAAAGCAAGGCATCGTGGGTGGAACGCACACGTATGCGCATATCGCAACGCGCAGCACTCCTACCAACGATAAGCGTCGCCGAGGTTGAGCAGCTACGCCGTGCAGCACGCGCCTACATACCCACCACCCTTGCACGCCTTGCCGACAAGCACGGCTTCACATACACCTCGCTACGCATATCTAAAGCACACACACGATGGGGCTCATGCAGCGGGCGCAACAGCATAAGCATATCTCTATTCGTGATGCTACTACCAGAGCATATACGCGAATTTATACTCCTACATGAACTATGTCACACACGCCACCATAACCACTCCGCAGCATTCCACTCGCTACTAAACACACTCGTCGGTGGCAACGAACATCTATTAAACGCCGAGCTTAAACGCCACCGCATACCGAGCATCAGGGAATAAAAAAATGAGGTTGCCCTGTTTGGACAACCTCACATATTAGAACTATCGCAGTACTAGTTGTTGCAAACTGCGCTCAAATCAGCGAACAAACCAGCGAAGCTCTCAACCATGTCACGACGCAATGCAGCATAGTGCTTCTTAACGAGTGAACGATTCTTTGGCTCTACTGGGTTATTAGCCTTTACGTAGAGCACGTTACGCAACTCAACACCCTTCTGCATCAACTCTACAACCTGCTCCTCCTTGTTAGGCTGAACAAAGATGGCCATGTGGCAGTCGAAAGCGAACTCCTCGAGACGATAGTCAATCTCCTTCTTCAAATTTCTTAAATTTGCCATAATATTTAGGTTTTAAACATTTGCTATTATGCAAAGATAAGAAAATGTATTTATTTATGCAAATTTTTTCTCTTTGATTTATCATTATTCATATAGCAGTACTCCGCAGCATAACAATCACACGAGGCACCAGCATCATAAATAACACCCTCCCACTCATTTAGTATTATAACATTACGCTTTTCATCACGCTTATGTTTATGGTGCGCATCCTTTGGGTGGCTCTCATGCCTATCCTTATGCCTCTCTGGCTCCTCGACGACGACGAACTCCTCGACATAAATCTCGACGGGAGAGTATTCCCTATCTTCTTGCATCACATCCTCTGTATAGGATACCGTAACCACAGCACGACGCATATCAGAAAGCACATCACTCTTGAGATACTGCCATGCAGCACCATCTCTCTTCAGCTTACCATCAACAACCATAGGCGCCTCATTGGCATTAACGATATTGACCAACGTACCACGGTTGACAAGCGACGAGTGTTCGATAGCATCTGTAGTGGCACTCC
Organism: Alistipes sp.; assembly: GCA_045614205.1. Taxonomy (GTDB): domain Bacteria; phylum Bacteroidota; class Bacteroidia; order Bacteroidales; family Rikenellaceae; genus Alistipes. Next base: position 41,973 of record JAZLCL010000015.1, read on the forward strand.
ACGGCTCAACATAGGAGGTGATGACTATATCCGTACCACGAAGATTATATCGATGTGCAAGCATGGTACTCAACTGCTGGGCACGGCGTCGTGCAAGCTCTGTATTGAAGGGAACCGTGCCATCAGGCGATGCATATCCCGCAATGGCAATGCTCTTAACATGGCGTAACGTATCACTCTTAAGCTCCTCGAAGAACCTGTCGAGACCTGCCATAACGTCACCATTCTCGCCACTATCATCTGCCGAAGATGAGTTCACAGCGTAGTGTATCTCATACACCTCGCTATGAGGTCTATCATCGGTAACGATATAACGACGCACAACATAGTCGCCATCGCGCCACTCGGCAACCTGACGGCGCTGCGCACTCACACTGCCAGCCACAAAAATCATAGCGAGTGTGAGGCATAGAACAGAAATAAAAGAGTTATCTTTCATAGTTGTAAAATATTTGTTCACCCAAACTGCTCCAACAACTATACCGAAAGAAAAAATTTACTACCTTTGTATGATGTAGATACAAACAATCGAATATGTCATTAATAAAGTGTAAATTTAGCAATAATAATTTCTATATGTAACCAATGAGACTTAAGGCGTATTGCAAGATAAATATAGGATTGCACGTGGTTCGTAAGCGCGAGGATGGCTACCACGAGTTGGAGACCGTCATGCTCGGCGTGAAGGGACTATACGATGTTGTAGAGGTGGAGCAGACCGACAGTAACGACACAACATTCACGTCGCGAGGCATAGTCGTAGACTGTCCCGCAGAGAAGAACCTATGTGTGCGCGCAGCACGACTTATGCAGCAGCGATACAACATCGGTGGCATCGCCATAACACTCGATAAGCGAGTACCCTTTGGTGCTGGTCTGGGAGGCGGATCGTCAGATGCCACGGCCGTGATTGTGGCCATCAACAAGATCTTCAACCTCGGCATATCAAAGTCCAACCTTGCGATTCTCGCCGCAGAACTTGGCAGCGACACACCATTCTTCGTATACGACACGCCACAACTATGCACAGGTCGTGGCGAGATTATGGAGCCCATAGAGATAAACCTCCAGGGCTACTGGCTCGTCGTAGCAAAGCCCAACAATGAGGGTGTATCTACCGCCGAGGCATACTCTGGCATAGTACCCAAGGTGCCCGAAAGCGGACTTCAAGAGCTCCTGGCATGCGATATATCGACATGGCAGCATAGTGTTGTCAACGACTTCGAACCGCACATCTTCGCTGCGCACCCAGCGATAGCGACACTCAAGCAGTCAATGCTTGAGGCAGGAGCACTATATGCTGCGATGTCGGGGTCGGGAGCAGCTGTATTCGGCATCTTCAAGCATAGACCAACACTACATCTCCCCGATGACACCTTCGTGCACATCGAGGAGATATAGTTACAATTATCACATCAACTTACTTGATTAGTCCCACATTATCGTCTCTACGACACTATCCTCGAAACCCGAGGACATGGGGTCGTAGCGACGGTTACACACAGGGCAGAAGAATGGAGTCGACTCATCCGCAGCATCGCCGCACGTAGGACATGAGCAGAATAAACCAACACCCGCCTGATGCTCGAAACGTGTTCCACAACGTTCGCAGTTCATCTTATAGATGACACCCATAGCAACCTCCTATTTTATATCATCCTCATCCCTCTCCACCTCTCGTGCCTTTAGGTAGAGAATCGCAGATACCTGATGCTCGGGCGTGGCCTCTGGTGCTACACGCTGAACGCGAAGTTCAAAGATGTCGCCATACCCCATATCCATAAGCTGAGCAAGCTGCTCGTTACAGCTACGTGGCACATATCCGAGATGGAAGTCGTCAAAATAGATAGCCACAGCATTCTCGTCATAGCGGTTATCCGCATCACGTTCCATGGTGAGCTTTGTGCCGGGGCACAACCTATGAATGGCCATGCAGCCCTCATAGAAGGTGAATCCCGCGATGTAGAAGTTCGCGAAATGTCGATAGTTTGATTTTCTCCTTGCCATAGTAGTATATGTTTTGGTTATTTCCTACGGCAAAGGTTGCGCTTAAATTTGACAACTTACGTCAAACACCAACTTTTTCTAAGACCGACTTCGCCTTATTCGAGATATAGGCTTCGAGATCAGGGGTGTCGACAATGCGGATATCATCCATTAGTCCTATCACAAAACGACCAACACCTGCATAGTCGCACACCATAGTATCAAGCATCCACTTTCCCGCACCACAAGGCACGATATCACGTTCTGCAAGAGGATACTCCTCTACAAGCAAGTTGCGCGAACGCATACCCAACTCCAAACGCACTCTCATCTGATTAAAACCCTTAAGGCGGAAGATATCTATATATCCCATCTCGTGCTGCTGCTCATGCTGCCATGGCGTGCCGAGGACCTCAACAGAGCCTATGCGTGATGTCTTAAAGAGTTTATTAAGACCACTCTCTGGCTCGAAGCACCACGCCTGGACATAGTTTGTCGTAAAGCCAAAAGGCTCTACTACCCTATTACGCACGACACCAGCATTCGACGAGGCATAATCAACAAGCACAACCTGGCGGTGCTCCGTGATGGCCTCAAGCAGACGGTTGACATTCGCAGCATGCTTACCACGCACAATGCTTGAGGCAAGAGATGTGCAGTTATATACCGAAGAGAGTTTCTTTCGGAGGTTATTCTTGAGCATATTAGTATCGTCAAGACCTTCAATAAGTTGATTTACGATGTGAGCCTCCTCATCCGTAAAGTGCACAAGCTGCGATATATCCTTAAAGTATCTACTCTCCTTACCTAGTTTATAGATGCCACCGTCGAGTTTATGCACCACAAAGCCCGCATCCTTAAATGTCTCAATATATCGGTATATCGAACGATAAGATGTATCGAGGCGTTCGGCAAGGTCATTAACGGTATAGTTTACATTTCCTGTCATCAGCTTCATAAGGCGAAGCATACGTTCAAGTTTAGGCTGATCCATAGTGTTGCGATTTTAACTATGTAAAGATATATATAATTTCTCAATTATGACAATAACCGTCAACATAAAAACACATTTATACACCGTGCATTACAAAATATTTTATTTTTTATGGTTATTTTTATTAGTTTTTACCACATAACAAGATAAAAATATTATATTTGCGCTACATTTATAAAATAATGAGATTTTAGTTATGCGCAACTTGAAAAGCAAGTGGTTAATGAGTGCTTTGGTGGTCTTTCTAATTATTATAGTTACCATCTTTATATTCAACAGAAAGAAACCTATCCCCGTGGTATACCCTGTGGTGGCAACACAACCCGTAGGCATTGAAGATGTCAACATCTATGGCGAATATGTGGGTCGTATCAGAGCACAGCAGTTCGTTGAGATTCATGCCAGAGTGGAGGGATATCTCGAGAAGATGTTCTTCGACGAGGGTACATATGTAAGCAAGGGTCAAACACTTTTCCAGATTGACCCTACACTATACACAGCGCGCATGAAGCGTGCAGAGGCACAGCTAAATAAAGCCAAAGCACAAGCACTAAAGGCCGAACGCGACCTCAACCGTATACGTCCTCTCTTCGAGCTAAACGCCGCCAGCCTCCTTGACCTTGATAATGCCATTGCGAACTACGAGGGTGCGACTGCCGATGTAGTCGTGTGCGAGGCCGATATGCTACAAGCACAGATGACACTGGACTATACCACAGTAAAGTCGCCTATAGCTGGATATATATCTGAACGTAATGCCGACATTGGTGCACTCGTGGGCCCAGGCTCGCAGTCGTTGCTTGCAACAATCGTGAAGAGTGACACGGTACTCATAGACTTCAGCATGACATCGCTTGAATACCTAAACTCCAAGTCGCGCAACGTGAATTTAGGCCAAACGGACACCACACGAACATGGAACCCATATGTCACCGTCACAATGGCAGATGGCACGGTATACCCATACCAGGGTCTTGTCAACTTTGCAGACCCACAGATAGACCCCAAGACAGGCACCTTCTCTGTACGTGCGGAGATGCCCAACCCCGACCAGATACTACTCCCCGGACAGTTTACCAGAGTAAAGCTTCTTATGGACGTACGTGAGGATGCCATCGTCGTGCCCACAAAGTCAATAGTCATTGAGAGTGGTGGTGCCTTTATTTATGTGGTGCGCCCCGACTCTATCGTGGAGAAGAGATTTGTTGAGCTCGGCCCCGAGATCAAGAATAACACCGTGGTGGAACGAGGCATCATAGCTGGCGAGCACATCGTTGTGGAGGGCTATCACAAGCTGACACACGGCACAAAGGTTGAACCTGTAACAAACGTTGAGGAGTAGCTATGAAGAGGAACTTCTTTATCGACCACCCCGTATTCTCGATGGTGATATCTATTGTCATCACCATCGTGGGTATCATAGGTCTATTCCTACTACCCATAGATCAGTATCCACAGATAGTACCACCTGTGGTTAAAGTGACAGCATCATACCCAGGTGCCGACGCCATGACAACAACGCAGGCCGTAGCAACACCTATCGAACAGGTGCTAAACGGCACACCAGGCATGACATACATGGAGTCGGTATGCTCTAACTCGGGCAGCTTCTCGGCAACCATAACATTCGACATAGACACCAACCCCGATCTTGCCGCCGTGGATATTCAGAATAGGATAAAGCAGGCAGAGTCGCGCCTACCAGCAGAGGTTGTACAGAATGGCATTGGCGTAGAGAAGCAGGCATCGAGTAAGTTAATGACCATCACCCTGCTATCCAACGACCCGAAGTACGATGAGGTGTACCTATCGAACTATGCCACACTGAATGTCATAGATATGCTTCGTCGTGTACCAGGCGTAGGTAGCATATCGAATGTCGGCAGTAGATATTACGCTATGCGCATATGGGTGATGCCTGACAAACTAACCGACATGGGTCTCACGGTCAAAGACTTGCAGAATGCCATCAAGGACCAGAACCGCGAGTCAGCAGCCGGCATCCTCGGCCAAGCACCCATAGAGGGCATAGATGTAACAATCCCAATTGCTGCACATGGTAGACTATCCTCCGTCGAGGAGTTTGAGCAGATTGTGGTGCGAGCAAACCCTGATGGATCTATAATACGACTCAAAGATGTAGCACGCATATCTCTTGAGGCACAATCATACTCCACAGAGAGTGGTATAGATGGAGGCAATGCTGCGGTGATGAATGTCAACATGCTTCCAGGTTCAAATGCCATGGAGGTTGCCGAGAATGTAAAGGAGGCTATGGAGGAGATAGGTCGTAACCTCCCCGAAGGCATCACCTACTCGATACCCTTCGACATGACAACATACATATCGCAGTCCATAAACGAGGTATACAAGACACTATTCGAGGCATTAGCACTTGTGATTTTAGTGGTATTCCTATCGTTGCAGAATTGGAGGTCTACGATAATCCCTGTTGTCGCGGTGCCTATATCGCTGATAGGCACATTCGGCATAATGCTCATCTTTGGATTCTCACTCAACCTGATGACATTGCTGGGTCTCATCCTTGCCATAGGTATTGTCGTTGATGACGCCATAGTCGTGGTGGAGAGTGTCGATAAGATTATGAAGGAGGAGGGGTTATCGCCCTACAAAGCGACACAGAAGGCTATGTCGAACATGACAAGCGCCCTTATTGCTACGTCGCTTGTGCTTTGTGCCGTATTTGTTCCCGTAAGCTTCCTCGGAGGTATCACTGGTCTGCTATATAGGCAATTTACTATCACAATTGCTGTATCCGTGGTGATATCTACGATTGTGGCTCTTACGCTAACGCCCGTGATGTGCTCACTCATCCTCAAGCCAGAGAAGGAGGGAGACAAGCATGCCATCTTCAGATTCATAAACCGTTGGTTGGAACGTGGCAATAACTTCTACTGCACAAAGGTGGCATCGGCAATAAAGAACTCAAAGCGCGTATTTGCGGGCTTTGGCATCATCCTCGTGGGCATATATGTACTCAATGCTCTCACACCACAGAGCTTCATGCCAAAGGAGGATCAGGGATACTTCACCGTGGAGTTAGAGTTGCCAGAGGGTGCCACAATAGAGAGAACACGTGAGGTGACAAGACGCGCCATGGACTTCCTCATGCAGGACCCCGATGTCGACCATGTACTCGATGTGGTAGGCTCAAGTCCGCGTGTGGGCACAAACCAGGCACGCAGTCAGCTAACCGTGATACTCAAGCCGTGGGAGGAGAGAGAGGTTGAGGATATGAACGATATAATGGATAGAGCACGACGCGAGTTTGCGCGCTACCCAGAGGCCAAAGCCTTCATCTCAACACCTCCTGTAATTCCAGGTCTCGGCACATCGGGTGGCTTCGAGATGGTGCTCGAGGCTCGAGGCAATGCCACATATGCAGACTTGCAGATGGCAGTAGACAGTCTGATGCTACACGCAAGCAAGGCACGAGAGCTATCAGGACTATCCGCCTCGATACAGAGTGACATCCCACAGCTATACTTCGACGTAGATAGAGATAAGGCTCGTCTGCATGGCGTGCAGATGGCCGAGATATTCTCCACGCTGAAGGCCTTCACTGGTTCGTTGTACGTAAACGACTTTAATATGTACAACCGCGTATACCGCGTATACATACAGGCCGAAGCACCATATCGCGCATATAGAGACAACCTTAACCTATTCTCTGTCAAGGGTACTGATGGTGCAATGATACCAATCACAGCCCTGGGCAACACAGAGTATACAACGGGCTCTGGCACAATAAAGCGCTTTAACATGTTCCAGTCGGCAACTATCACGGGCGAGCCAAGCGACGGCTACAGCTCGGGCGAGGCGATGGCGAAGTTGGAGGAGATAGCAGAGAAGCATCTACCCGACGACATAGCCGTAGAGTGGAGTGGCATGTCGTATCAGGAGAAGAAGGAGGGCGGAAAGACAGGCATGATCCTGGCACTCGCATTCCTCTTCGTCTTTCTATTCCTCGCTGCGCAGTATGAGAGCTGGTCGATACCTATTGCTGTGCTACTATCCCTACCCGTATCGATATTAGGCGCCTACATCGGCATCTTCGTATTCGGCCTAGAGAATAACATATACTTCCAAATAGGTCTTGTCATGCTCGTAGGTCTCGTAGCGAAGAATGCCATCCTCATCGTTGAGTTTGCAAAGGTTGAGATGGACAAAGGTGTAGATGCTATGACAGCAGCGATAACAGCCTCAAAGCTGCGCTTCAGGCCAATTGTAATGACATCATTGGCATTCATCCTCGGCCTGCTGCCCCTTGTAATGTCATCAGGACCAGGCTCTGCAAGCCGCCAAGGCATAGGCACGGGAGTATTCTTCGGCATGTGCGTAGCTATAACCATAGGTATTGTCTACGTACCATTCTTCTTTGTATGGATTGATCGTCTAAAAAGAAAATATCGCAAACAATGAGAATAACACACTATATTAGCATTGCACTACTATCACTCGTCGCACTATCGTCATGTGGCGTCGCGGTTAAAATGTGTAAGGAACCGCAGCTAAACATGCCCACAGAGATTGTTGCGGGAGAGCTTGATAGTCTTACCATCGCCGACCTCAACTGGTGGGAGTTTTATGGCGATGAGGTCCTCAAAGGTTTCATTGAGCATGCCCTGAATAACAATAAGGATATCCTCGCTGCTGCAGAACGTGTTGAGCAGATGCGCCACCTAACACGCGCCAGCAAATCGGAGCTATTCCCAAAGATAGGCGCCTCAGCAGCGGCTGAATACGAAGTGGAGAATTACACCGACGAGGGACATACGGAGGATCTACAGTTAGACCTCAAATTTGACTTAAGCTGGGAGATTGACCTATGGGGAAATGTTCGCTGGTCTACACGCAAGGCATCTGCCGAGTACCTTGCTACCGTCGAGGCGGAGAGAGCCATGCGCATGACCATAATCGCAGAGGTTGCCACAGCATACTACGAGCTCATGGCCTTGGAGAATGAGCTACTCATCGTAAACAGAACACTCAAGACGCGTAGCGAGGGCGTCGAGCTTGCTCGTCTGCGCTACGAGGGTGGTTTAACGTCGGAGACAGTATACCAGCAGGCACAGGTGGAGTATGCCTCAACAGCATCACTCATACCAGCCATAGAGACAAAGATTGAGGTAACGAAGAACGCACTAAAGATGCTCATGGGCGAGTACCCCAGCTTCGAGCTTGAGTATGCTAGAATGAGGGTATTGGACAGGGAGATTCCTACAGAGCTACCCCTCGGACTACCCTCCGACCTACTCACACGACGCCCCGACCTACGCGAGGCGGAGCAGAATCTAAAGGCTGCATCTGCAGCCGTGGGCGTGGCATACACAGACCGCTTCCCAAAATTAGAGATAGGCCTTACGGGAGGCTGGGAGAATGGAACGCTTGCGAACTTCTTAAGAGCACCATATGGTCTTGTGGTAGGCGAAATAGTAGCTCCACTATTTGAGTTCGGCCGTAGAAAGGCGAAGTATCAAGCAGCAATACACGCATACGACATTGCGCGCCTGAACTATGAGGAGAGGGTCATAGGTGCATTCCGCGAGGTTAACGACGCCATTGTGCGCTACAACAATGCGCGCGAGACAACAGAGTTGAAGAACACCTTGCGTGAGGCAGCTCTTAAATATGTCGAGCTCGCAACATTTCAGTATCGTTATGGCGACACTCGATATATCGATGTGCTCGATGCCCAGCGTCGCTACTTTGATGCACAGATAGGATTGTCGAATGCCGTGAGAGATGAGTATACAGCACTCATACAACTATACAAATCTCTTGGCGGAGGATGGATGGAACAAGTTGAAGAGGCTGAATAGAGTATATGCGCGGCAAATACCGCGCATATCTATTTTATGGATCCTAAATTTTCACACTTACGATAGGTTGCGAGGTGTCACTATCAAGTAGCAATGAGTGGTAGGCTACCGTAGTAAAGTCAATGGTAGATAGGTCTATACAGCGGATGCTATTGTTGTACGCCGTCTTATAGTACACCTTACGTGCCGTAAGATCTATGGCCGACGTCCACTGCGTGGCACTCGGCAAGTTCTTCTCCGAAGGATTCTCCATGGCAATAGGCACATCGAAGTTGTTTAGTATATGGAAGCACTGCAACACCGTCTGCAGACCATCGCTACGTTGGGGTGCACTATTGCGGAAGAAGGCGGCACGCACGAAGCGTGATGGCGGCGTAAAGTCTCCAGGCAGACCGAGCATTGCGGAGCTGCCACCGAGTGGCTCCAGGGTGACACCTCCGAGGGTGTAATTCGAGGCACTACCTGGACGTAGGTTGACATAGTTCTCGAGGTTTGCTACCTGCCACTCGTAGCCAGGGGCATTGGTGAGCACGCCAACAGCATTCTCGTAGAAGTATACCTTGCCATCCACAATCTCCATGACAACCTGACGACCCGACGGCTCGCCGATACGCCAGTGCACAACAGCACTGCGTTCCAGCCCCACAATACGCACCTTACGCACCGCAGCCTTAATCTCATCTATCGTAGCAAACTGCGTGAGCATCCACTGCACAACCTGCAAATCGGCAATAGTTAGGTCATCCTTGGCTGCATCATATGGAGCATAGCCACCATAGCGCGGAAAGAAGAAGAGGCCCGCAGAGAGTCCAGCCTCGTTGATGCCCTCGGCAATAAACTCCTTCTCCACAACCGCAAGACCCACGGTGCCATAGCGTGCAGTATAGAGCATACCATTCATTCCTGTGGGCGTGTACGACTGTAGCTTCTCACCTCGCGGAATGATAACATACTCACTCTTAAGTGCGCCATATGCCCACTCTATGGTGCGAGCCTGCACATAGCTATTATCTGCCGCCGTGAGTGATATTCCCGTACAGGCGATTGAGGCGTGTGTGCCACCACATATAGCAGCGACACCCAAAAGTAATCTTTTCATTATCCTATTCATAATCTTTGGTATTTGTATTGTTCGTAGCACAACACACATAAATCACGCCAACTGCAATAGGATAAAAAAAGAGGTTACTCCCTTTTAAAGGAATAACCTCAAATGATATATATCTTTTTTTAGAACTCGTCATCAGCGACATCATCAGATGGTGAGTCGGCCAATTCGTCGGCACCCTTCAAGTCGTCATCATCGTAGTATCCATCGTTATCGTCATCCTGACCATCGTCTACCTTAACATCAATCTTTACCATGTAGTAAGTATCCTCTGTCTCGTAAGGAACGGTATAGAAGAATGAGCCATCTGGCTTGTCGTAGCGCATCATAACCTCGCTAAAACCAAGAGGATAGAGTGCCTTCACTTCAGCCTGCTGCTCGGGTGTTAGATTGTGAAAACTTGTAATAAGACGTCTCTTCGTACTATTAGTAGCCATAAAAATATTTTAACATTTAACTTCGAAAATTCTCTATATCGTTTTCGCACCAAAATCTGTTGTCACGAAATTTTCCGCAAATGTAACTACAATTTGATAATGTGCAAGCATTGCGTAATATTTTTTTTATTTTTTCGATTTTTATTCGCCATTCCAAACAAAATGTGTAACTTTACACAATTATATTTATATAGACTATATGAGCCGTCACGACGAGATACAACGAATGCGCGAACTTGAGAGCACTCTCGAGTATCACAGCTACAAATATTATGTAGAAAATGCGCCAGAGATATCTGACCGCGACTTCGACATATTGTTGCGCGAGCTTCAGGACCTCGAGGATAGATACCCCGAGGAGGCAGACCCTAACTCACCAACAAAGCGCGTGGGCAGCGACCTGACGACAGAGTTTGAGAGTGTGGAACACCGCCACCCTATGCAGTCGTTGTCGAACACCTACTCATCAGAGGAGCTCGGCGAGTGGATAGACCGTATAGTGCGCGAGATTGGCCAGGTGGAGTTTGTATGCGAACTTAAGTTCGATGGCACAGCGATATCGTTGAGCTACGAGGAGGGAGCATTGTCACGCGCGGTGACACGTGGTGATGGCCGCCGTGGTGACGATGTGACAAACAACGTGCGCACCATAGGTTCTGTACCGCTAAAACTACATGGCCAGGGGTATCCACAGTCGTTCGACATACGTGGCGAGATATATATGCCCTACGCATCGTTCGATAGGCTCAACAACGAACGTGAGGCGGCGGGTGAGCCTCTGATGGCCAACCCACGCAATGCTGCTGCAGGAACACTCAAGCAGCAATCTTCGCAGGTGGTAGCACAGCGAGGTCTCGACTGCACACTATATAACATTGCGGGTGACAACCTACCATTTGCAACACACTGGGAGATGCTCACAGCAGCACGCAGCTGGGGATTTAAGATATCGGAGCACATGAAGCTATGTAGCACACGTGAGCAGATAGAGGCATTCATTGCATATTGGGACACGGAGCGCAAGAACCTGCCATTTGCAACAGATGGCATCGTGATAAAGGTAAACAGCTACACACATCAGCGCACACTCGGTTCCACAGCCAAGGCACCACGCTGGGCCGTAGCATATAAGTTTCAGGCAGAGAGAGCACTCACAAGACTCTTAAGCGTAGACTTCCAGGTAGGTCGCACAGGAGCAATAACCCCTGTTGCTAACCTCGAGCCTGTGCAACTTGCGGGCACCATCGTCAAGCGCGCATCGATGCATAATGCCGACCAGATTGCAGCCCTCGACATACGCATCGGCGACATGGTATATGTTGAGAAGGGAGGAGAGATTATCCCCAAGATTACGGAGGTAGAACTCTCGGAACGTCCAAGCAACAGCCTACCCTTCGAGTACATCACCCATTGTCCAGAGTGTGGCTCGGCACTGATGCGCTACGAGGGCGAAGCAAAGCACTACTGCCCCAACAGCTCTGACTGCAAGCCCCAAATCATCGGCCGCATAACACACTTTGTAGGCCGCAAAGCGATGGATATTGAGGGTCTTGGCGGTGAGACAATAGAGTTACTATGGCAGAGTGGACTCATAAAGAGCATTGCCGACATATACAACCTTGACGCCGTACAGCTTGCCGCCCTACCACGCCTCGGCGAGAAGTCAGCAGCGAACATCCTTGAGGGAGTGCGCCTATCGAAAGATGTACCATTTGAGAGAGTACTCTTCGCACTGGGCATACGCTTCGTTGGTGAGACAACAGCTAAATACCTCGCCTCGCACTTCCGCACATTAGATGCCATAGCGGCCGCCACCACAGAGGAGCTCGCAGAGGCCGAGGAGGTGGGAGCAAAGATTGCCGTGGCCATCGTAGAGTATTTCGCTGCAGAGCAGAACAGAGACATTGTCGATAGACTACGTCGTGCTGGGCTAAAGTTTGAGATAGAGGAGAAGATTCAAACATCAAGTGCTCTCGAGGGTAAGAGTGTTGTCATATCGGGCAAGTTCGAGGGTCGTTCACGCGACGACATGAAGGCACTCGTCGAGGAGCATGGCGGTCGCAACCTTGCTGCCGTATCAGCAAACGTAGACTTCATAGTGGCGGGCGAGAATATGGGACCCGCCAAGAGGCAGAAGGCCGAAAAACTCGGCATAACAATTCTCTCGGAGGATGAGTTCATGGAGATAATAAACAGCCATGAGGCAAGCAGCAAGAGTGATGTCGCAAGCACCGAGGTGGCACAAGGTACAGCGCCCCAACAGCAGGATGATGGCAAGGCGATACAAGGCACACTCTTTTAGGAGAAAACATAGAAGGACAAACTTTTTACACACATGATACGAGATATGATAAAGGGTGTAGGTGTGGCACTTATCACCCCATTTGACAACTACAAGGTAGACTACAAGGCGCTGGAACGCATGGTTGAACATGTCATAAACGGCGGCGTAGACTACATCGTGGCCCTCGGCTCCACAGCCGAAACGGCAACACTATCACAATCCGAGAGACAGCGCGTATTGCGCTTCATCATAGAGCACACCAAGGGTCGTGTGCCCGTGGTGGTGGGCATGGGTGGCAACGACACATACGCGCTTGTGTCGGAGCTGCGCAGCTATGACCTATCGGGTGCAGTGGCCATATTAAGCGTAGTGCCATACTACAATAAACCTTCACAAGAGGGCATATACCGCCACTACATGGCCGTTGCCGAGGCATCACCTGTGCCTGTAATATTATACAATGTACCAGGCCGCACGGGTGTTAACATGACAGCTGAAACAACACTACGTCTGGCCAACGCCTCACGCAACATCGTGGCAGTAAAGGAGGCCTCGGGCAACATCGAGCAGATGCAGCGCATCATAGATGGCAGGCCTGCAGACTTTCTTGTTCTCTCGGGTGACGATGGCATCACCGTGGAGCTCGTAAAGCGTGGCGGCAATGGCGTAATATCTGTTGCTGCAAATGCCTTCACGAAGCGCTTCTGTGACTGCGTGCACAAGGCAATGGAGGGCAATATCGCCGAGGCAGAGACCATAATGGCAGATTTGACAGAGCCAATATCGCTACTCTTCCGCGAGGGTAACCCTACAGGCGTAAAGAGCATGACAGCGGCGATGGGATTAACGCGTGCCGAGGTGCGTCTACCCCTTGTTGAGGGCAGCGACACGCTATACCACGACATCAAAAGTGCCATCACGAAATACGAACTACGCTAACATTTACGTTGTTCTATAAAAAAGAGTATGACAAAATATATAAAGCGACTAATCCTTGTAGTTACGGCTATAGTAGCACTTTGCGGCACATCACAGGCGCAAGAGGAGACGACAATACGTGTACCCGACGAGGATGACATCATCCATCAGACGCTATCAACAACATCGCCCTACTACTACACGAACCTGATGTTGAAGTATACGATGGGCAACGAATCCCTCACAGACCTCGAGTACTACTATCTATATTACGGATTCGTATACCAGGAACGCTACCGCCCATTTGTTGAGAATAGGGCGCTGGATAATATGCTCGATATAATGTCGCGCATAGACCCCGAACGCCCCAAGGTTGGCGACCTTGAGGACCTCATAGAGGCGGGCATAGAGTCTATGGATTTAGACCCCTTCAACCCGAAGATGCTTAACATGATGGCCTTCGCCTACGGATGTCTGGATGACCCACAGCGCGAGAAGCTATACTTCGACCACCTAAACGGCATACTCAAGGCCATAGAGTCGTCTGGTACGGGTCGTAAGGAGGAGTCGCCATGGCACATACTCATGTTCTCACACGCCTACGACGTGGTGGCAGCAAAGGGTTATGCCTACAACGAGAGTCGTATAATAAGCCGTAGCGTGGAGTATGTACCCCTGCTGCGCAAGACTCACGACAACATCAAGGGCTTCTACTTCGACTATAGCCGCGTATATCGCAACAAGCCAGACGACGTAACAATACGCCGCGACAGGACATGGCAGTTTAATAATTTGAAACCACAGGAGTATAAGTAAAGGATTTTTTGTACCTTTGCACACCTATTATACAAAAGAATGAAAAAGATAACTACGTACATAACATATCTTATTCTTGCCGCAGTGGTCATGCTGACGGGCTGCGAGGAGACACCATCGAGATACTATAACATCAGCGTTGACCCGCAAGTGAGTTGTAGCTTCGACCGTCATATATTCGAGGTTAAGTATCAGCTTATGGGCGACAGCATGACAGGAGATGAGCACCTTGCTATAGCCTCTACGCAGGCAGACTGGGTTGTAGACATCGACAACTCGAAGAAGGGAGTATTCGCCATAGAGGTAGAGGTGAATGAGGGAGGCATACGTAGCGCCACCATCGAGGTACGTGCGGAGGGTCATATGAGCACCACATTCACCCTCACACAGCTTGCAGCACCCACAGGAGCATCACACACACTCATGTACTACTTCTTTGGCACGAGTCTCAACCGCTTCTTCAACGACAACATATCAGATGCCAAGAGTGCCATATCTACAGGCATCCTCGGCGAAAACAACCGTGTGCTATACCTACGACAGAACAGCGGCACAACAGGCTATATTGGTGAGTTGTGCTACGACCCTGTAAACAACACATGCATAGAACGCCACATCAAAGATATCACCATTGAGGGTTCACACTTGACTCCCGAGCAGATAGGTCAGCACATAGCCTTCATGGCTGCCGAGGCACCAGCCGACCGCTACGGTATGATCATGGCAGGGCATGGTCAGGGGTGGTTGACACGTGATATAGTAAACGGAGAGAATGGAGCATCGGTATTCAGCGTCGGTGGCGAGACATGGGCACCAGCATATGGTGCGGAGATAACACGTGCCTTTGGCGAGTCGAACGTATGCATGAACATCCCAGAACTTGCACGAGGCATAGAGTCGTCGGGCGTGGAACTCGACTACATACTCTTTGACGCCTGCTTCATGTCAAACATAGAGTCTATATACGACCTTCGCAACACCGCAAACTACATCATAGCCTCGCCATGCGAGATTATGGGTAGAGGCTTCCCCTACCACCGCACACTACCCCACCTCTTTGCTGCGGGTGGCGCAACAAGCGACCTTAAGAGTGCTGCGGAGAGTTACTACCTATACTACCGCGATGAGTATGCAAGCAACTCGCGCTGCGGATCTGTTGCCCTGTACGACTGCCGCGAGATAGAGGCCCTCGCCGAGATCACAGCGCAAATAATCCCTACAGCAACGGACAAGTACGACAGTAGCAAGCTCCAGACATACGAGGGCAAGAAGACACATATATTCTATGACTTCGGTCAGTGGGTGAGGACCGTAGCGACAGATGAGACAGCACTCGCAGCCTTCAACGAGCAGCTGGCACGTACCGTGATAGCGAAGTATACGCTGCCTACCTTCTACTCGGCATATGGCACATATGGCACATACAAGATAGATGTCGCAGAGTACACAGGCGTTACGACATCGGCACCAAGTCAGGCCTATCCAGAGGCATGGAGCCAGACATCGTGGTATAAAGAGGTGTGGGAATAGGAAATTAAATATATTTTGCTATCTTTGCAGCCAATTTAACAGCACTAATTTGTTTATAATAACTTAATAAGATACCCATCATGTTTGAAAATCTAACCGAGAAACTCGAACGATCGTTTAAGATTCTTAAGGGCGAGGGTCGCATATCAGAGATTAACGTCGCTGAAACACTAAAGGAGATACGTCGTGCGCTTATCGACGCCGATGTTAACTATAAGGTTGCAAAGACATTCACCGATGAGGTGAAGCAGAAGGCTTTGGGTCAGGATGTGCTTCGTTCAGTGAAACCAGGTCAGATGATGACCAAGATTGTGCGCGACGAGCTTGCAGCGTTGATGGGTGGCACAGCCACAGACATCCGCCTCGAGGGTAACCCCGCAGTAATCCTCATCGCCGGTCTTCAGGGTTCTGGTAAGACAACATTCTCGGGTAAGCTCGCAGGCCACATCAAGTGCAAGAAGGGTCGTCAGGTGCTCCTCGTTGCCGGTGACGTATACCGCCCTGCGGCTATAGACCAGCTCAAGATCCTCGGCCAGACAGTTGGCGTTGAGGTATACACCGAGCCAGGAAACAACAACCCTGTGGAGATTGCCGAGAATGCTATTAAGTATGCTCGACAGAAGTCGTTCAACACAGTTATCATCGATACAGCAGGTCGTCTTGCCGTAGACGAGGCGATGATGGTGGAGATCACCGCTATCAAGGCGGCTGTTAAGCCATCAGAGACACTCTTCGTCGTTGACTCGATGACAGGTCAGGATGCAGTAAATACAGCCAAGGAGTTCAACGACCGCCTCGACTTCGATGGCGTGGTGCTCACAAAGCTCGACGGTGATACACGTGGTGGTGCTGCCATCTCCATCCGTTCGGTTGTAGATAAGCCTTTGAAGTTTATCTCTGCGGGTGAGAAGATGGACGCCATCCAGGTATTCCACCCGGAACGTATGGCTGACCGTATCCTAGGCATGGGTGACGTGGTATCACTCGTGGAACGTGCACAGGAGCAGTTCGATGAGGAGCAGGCACGAAAGCTTAAGAAGAAACTCATCAAGGATCAGTTCAACTTCAACGACTTCCGCGATCAAATTGCACAGATCAAGAAGATGGGTAACCTTAAGGACTTGGCATCTATGATCCCAGGCATGGGTAAGATGCTTAAGAACGTAGATATTCCAGATGATGCATTCAAGCAGACAGAGGCCATCATCGACTCTATGACACCAGCAGAACGTGAGCAGCCAGAGATCATCAATGCACGTCGCCGCGAACGTATCGCCAAGGGTTCAGGTACTACCGTTGCAGACGTTAATCGTCTTCTCAAGCAGTTTGAGGATACACGCAAGATGATGAAGACCGTTGCTGGCGGTGGCTTCCAGCAGCAGATGCAGCGCATGCAGCGCGGAGGTATGCGCCGCCGATAATAGGCACCATACACATACAAACAATTGAGAGTGAATAAAAAGTGTATTTTGTCGTTACGCTTGCCCTCAAAATGCTCATTTACGCACAGTAAACTCCGCTTTTTCGGGCTTCGCAAGCCTAAAACTACATCTTTTTATTCACTCTCCCAACATATGAAGGGCTGACTAATTTACTTTTTAGTCAGCCCTATATATTTAATCTTATGACTCCTGCTCCTCGCGGCGCTGATCATTCTTACGCATCAAAGCACGGATAGCAACCTCGAGACGCTGTGGGTCGACATTGCGTTTGATGACAGAGTCGTGGGCAAGAGATATGCCTCCTGTCTCCTCTGATACAGCTATGACGATAGCATCCGACACCTCACTCATGCCGAGAGCTGCACGATGACGCATACCGTACGACTTGGGCACCTCCTGCTGTGTTGAAGGAAGAACGCACTTCGCCGCAACAACCCTATTGCCATGTATCACAACGCCACCATCATGCAAGGGCGCATTCTTAAAGAAGATATTCTCGAGCAACGCTGTTGACACCTTGGCATCGATGGCAATACCACTCTCCTCAACCACGCCAAGGTCGTTGAGCTGGCGGATGATGATTAGTGCACCCACCTTCTGCTCACCCATCTCCTGGCATGCTACGACGATAGGCTTGAGATCTATCTCGTTCTCGGGCTTACGAGCACGCAGGTTGAAGATGCGCGACAACCACTGGAAACGGCCACGCTGACGGCCGATAACCTGCAAGAAGTGGCGTATCTCGGGCTGGAAGATGATAAGTATGGCAAGGACACCGACAGATATAATCTGACCGAGGATTGTGGAGAAGAGCACAAGGTTGAAGGTCTTAACCAAAATCCAAACGAGATATATCACAAAGATGCCAACCATGATATATGGGGCACTTGTACCGCGCATAGCACGATAAGCACCATAAAGCAGCGATGCCACCAAGAATATATCTATTAAGTCTATAAACTTAATTGGTATAAATCCCATGTTTCAAAGGTTTCTATGCCCGAAAAAATCTCTGGGCGCTAAATTAGTTAAAAAAGAGAGTGAGCAACTGACACGTTACGGCACTCTCTTTTATTAATAAGCCCTCTGGGATCGCTATACTACACCCAAAGCGCTGTTAGGATATACTACTCGAGAGCACCAGCCTCGTACAACTCGTCAACCTTACCGAGGATGAGATCAGAGATGTTGAGTGTAGGATCAGCATCGATAACCGATACTGCATTTACAATCATCTTGTAACGCTTGTCTGCATTGATCTCGTCGAGAGCCTTGCGTGTGAGAGCCTGGAAACGGTTCATGAGAACAACCTGCTCCTCTGCCAATGCCTGCTCCTCTGCCTGGAGTGTAGCACCCTCTGTCTGCACGGTATTCTGCAAGGCTGTCATGCGAGACTGGATAGAGTTACCCTTTGTCTGCAACTCCCCCTGCTTCTGCTGTGCATTGAGAGTAGTGATAAGACCTTTGCTATAGTCCGACTCAAGCTTTGCAGCATCACTCTGCAACTTAGCATACTCGTTAGCAAGTGCCTGCTCCTGGCTTGCCCAGCTCTGCTGTGCTGTAGCAGCCTTCTGCTGGAAAGTCTCCATCTTTGCCTCGAGAGCCTTACCCTCTGAAGCATAAAGTTTGCTTGACATCATAACGTAGTCAAGATCAAGATATACAACATCGCCCGAAGCCACACACTCGACTGTACGTACCTCGAGTGAGTCACTCGCTGTTGCAGGCTTATTGTCAGCGCCCGAGCCACCACATGAAACCATCATCGCAGCTGCAGCCAAAGTGAATAGAACACTCTTTTTCATAATTTTTTATACTTTATTTTAGTTAATTTTCGGATTCAAAACACAAAGGTACGAAAATTTATTTACTTTTGTAGAAAATTTATAATTATTTTTAATCTACCACACCTACTATGTATGAATATATATCGGGCAGAGTGATAGAGGCAACACCCACCTACGCAGTGATTGAGGCGGCCGGCATCGGCTACTTCATCAACATATCATTGAAAACATTCTCGAGCATAGAGCACGCCGAGACCTCACGCCTATATGTGCACTTCATTGTGCGCGAGGACCAGCAGACACTCTTTGGCTTTGCCACAAAGATGGAGAGAGAACTCTTCAGACAGCTCATCAGCGTCTCGGGAGTGGGAGGCAACACCGCACGAATGATACTCTCGACATACTCCACCAGCGAGTTACAGAACATCATAGCCACGGAGAATGCCGTGCTACTAAAGAATGTCAAGGGCCTTGGTCTTAAGACGGCACAGAAGATCATTGTGGAGCTATCGGGCAAGATGCTCGAGCTAGGTGCCAGCGAGACATTCACAGCACAGACTCCCGCGGCAACCAACCCTGCAGCCTTCGACGAGGCACTTGCAGCACTCGCCATGCTCGGCTTCCAAAAGTCAGCATCAGAGAAAGTACTCAAGGGCATCTTCAAGGAACAAGTCGACATTTCCGTCGAGGAGGCCATACGAGCAGCACTCAAGCGACTATAAATTGATGGGATTGGGGAATACCGCAAGGCATTCCCTAACTTTTTGCCGTAAAATATGGAATGTTGCAAAATAATTATTAACTTTGTGCGATTATATGTATATGAATATAGTGCAAAAAATAGGACACATCATTGCGACACTCTGCGTGGCGCTTTCTGTCGTGGCGTGCAAAAACGACACAGACACTAAACTCACACAGCAGCAAACAGCGATTGAGACATACCTCAAGGGTTCACATCAGCCACGCCTCATACCAGAGGCCGACGTGGTAAACTCGGTGGAGGAGGAACCCCAATTCTACACACGCTGGGGTCTCGACATATATCGCTACATTGCCTCGTACTACGCCGAGGGTCGCGACATGAAGCCCGAGATAGTGCGTGGCACAACATTCGAGATGATATACACAGCATATATCTTCACGAATGGCGCACCATCGGTGGCAAATATGTATGCTACAAACGACGAGGAGTCGCTATCAAAACTTAAGAATGCAGGACTAAACACCTCGTATGAGTGGACAACAGACCCTATGCGCATAACACTCGGCAGCGACAACCTAATACCAGGTCTCGAGACTGCACTCGAGGGTTGCCGTGAGGGTGACATCGTAGAGATATACCTAACATACAATGAGGCATATGGCAATAACTACATCGGCAAGGTGCCTAGCAACTCTTCCGTGGTGTGGTTTATTGAGATTACTGACGTCATTGAATAAGAGTAACAATAGAAGATGAAAAAGGCATATATAGTACTAACACTGCTTCTCGCATCGACAATATTCGCGTGCGTCAAGGAGCCAGAGATAACCATCAACGAGATTGAGCAGCAGTCGCTGAAGGCGTGGATAGAGAAGTATCACCCTGAACTTAAGGATAACTATCAGGAGGAGGGAGGATACTACGTCGAGGTACTCAACAAGGGTGTACTCGACTCACTACCCGTAACAGGCAAGGATGTGTGGGTATGGTACGACTTTACGGCACGCGACCTACAGGGTGTCGTCGTTGAGACACGTAACTGGGAGCTTGCAAACCAGCTAAACACCTACACTAACTACACACACTATGCACCCGCATTCCGCTTTAGTGGCGCCGATAGTCACTCAATGATGGAGGGCACATACCTCGCTACGTTCAACAAGCTCACCGTGCGCGACAAGGAGAGTGGCGAGATGGTGGAGATGGATGTGCGCTACGGCACAGAGCTACGCCTATACCTCCCATCATCAATCACCACAAGCGACACATCAACAGGTGATGGCGGTTATGAGGGTGAGTTCATCATGGACAAGAGTAAGCCTATAATTGTGGATATGCACCTCTATGGTCATGTAGGCAACCCTGTGGCATATGAGGGGAACCGCGTAGATGCCTTCGCAAAGGTAAACGGCGGTCTCTGCACGGAGCATAAGGTGGTACGTGAGGATGATGCCACAACAAACAGCGCACGCCGCAGACACCTTACACGTGCCGATGAGCAGAACGAAGAGGTTGACACACGCCCATTAGAGTTCTTCGACGGCCGCTGGCACCAGCCTATAGACTCACTCGAGCACCTATATGTAAACTACTCATACTCACCAGCAACAACGACATTCGACTTCAACGTCATCGGCACAGACACACTTATGTACCCACAGGAGAACATATACGATGCTGGTAAGATATATGGCAACAACAACCTTGCGGAGATTGACCGCCGCATAAACGAGGCCCTTGTAGAACGCTTCGGCAGAGGTATAACATATGACGAAGTACTCGAGGCTGACTCGCTTAACGCAAGCTCATCAGCAAAGGTGTGGTACATAGGTCGCTTCCTTGATGGTTACATCTTCGACACCAACATCGACGAGGTTAAGGAGATAATATATGGTGAGGTTGTAACAGCTGGCTCGGCATTGACATTTGCCACATCCGACCCATTGGACAACGACTACATCTTGGCATGGAACTATGCAGTGCCAACACTACGCTACGGCCAGTGGGCAACGATACTCACAGCATCGACATATGCCTACGGCTATGACGGTCAGGTGGGTAGCCACACCTCAACAACAACGAATACAAATGCCCAGTACGACATGATGAACTACTATAACTATATGAACTACATGAATAGTTACTATGGTTATAACTACGGGGGCATGTACAACTCTGGATACTATGGTTACAATCCATACTACTATGGTTACAACTACACGTACGATAATGACAGCACGGTGACCATCACAACAACATCTACCGAGATACCATCGTTCGCACCACTCATCTTCCAGGTGTTTATCGAGAAGAATGAGTAATAGAAATGATAATATGAAGAATGCCCAGAGTTACCTGGGCATTCTCTTTAGTGTTATAAATCATGAGACAAAGGGGCTGGGACACTATCCCTCATATCAAAATCGCCCCAACGTTCAGCAATATAATCAAGTGTAGACTCTATCTCGGCAACATCGAACGATGTGACGAGCTTTAGGCGTGTCTGCTTGAAGTCTGGAAGCCCCTTGAAGTAGTTAGTCAGATGGCGACGCATCTCGAGGATGCCCACCCTATCGCCCTTAATCTCGAGAGACTTACCAAGGTGCTCCTTGGCGATAGCAACACGTTCAACTACAGATGGTTGTGGCAATAGCTCGCCAGTCTCGAGATAGTGGCGACACTCCCTAAATATCCATGGGCGGCCATATGTAGCTCGGCCTATCATCACACCATCAACACCATAGCGATCGAACATCTGCTTACACTTCTCGGCAGAGTCAACATCGCCATTACCGATGATAGGTATTGTTATGCGTGGGTCATTCTTAATCTTGCCGATGAGTGTCCAGTCAGCCTCGCCACGATACATCTGCGAACGTGTACGGCCGTGGATGGTAAGAGCTGCGATACCTACATCCTGCAAGCGGAGAGCTATCTCCTCGATATTCTTCATCTCATCACTCCAGCCGAGGCGTGTCTTTACGGTCACAGGCTTATTCACCGCCTTAACGATCTGGCGTGTCATCTCAACCATAAGGTCGGGATCCTTCATCATACCCGAGCCGGCACCACGATTAGCAATCTTCTTTACGGGACAGCCAAAATTGATATCTATGATATCGGGATTAGCACTCTCGGCGATACGCGCAGCCTCAACCATAGGCTCTATGAGGTGGCCATATATCTGTATACCCACAGGGCGTTCGTAGTCCGCAATATTGAGCTTCGCACGCGACTTCCACGCATCACGGATGAGACCATCAGAGGAGATAAACTCCGTATATACGACATCAGCACCGAAACGCTTACACATATAGCGGAACGATGGGTCTGTTACATCCTCCATCGGAGCAAGAAATAGCGGCTGTGAGCCAAGTTCTATATCGGCAATCTTCATAAATAAACAAATTATGGTGCAAAGGTATGAAATTTTCGCAGTAAATGGTGTAAGTTTGGTAAAGAAAACGTACCTTTGCAGTCTGAATAAATATATGTTAGTATGGTAAATATCGAAGAGTTTATTTCAAATGTTGTTGCACGTGCCGCAGAGGAGCTCTATGGCGCAAGCGAGAACCTACAGATACAGAAGACACGTAAGGAGTTTGAGGGCGACTACACAGTGGTAGTATTCCCACTCCTCCGTGCCTCACGTAAGTCACCAGAGGCGACAGCTACAGAGCTCGGCGAGAAGATTGTTGCTTCAACACCCGAGATCAAGAGTTTCAACGTCATCAAGGGTTTCCTTAACCTCGTTGTTGACGCCTCATTCTGGGCAGCACGCTTCCGCGAGATTGTGGAGACAGAGAACTATGGCATGGCACCACAGTCGGGTCGCACAATAATGATTGAGTATTCATCACCAAATACCAACAAGCCACTTCACCTCGGTCACATACGCAACAACCTCCTCGGTTACTCTGTTGCCACTATCCTTAAGGCTAATGGCCACAACGTAATCAAGGTTAACCTTGTTAACGATCGCGGTATTCACATCTGCAAGTCGATGCTCGCATGGCAGCTTTACGGTGGTGGCGAGACTCCAGCATCGTCAGGCATGAAGGGTGACCACCTCGTAGGTAAGTACTACGTGGAGTTCGACAAGCACTACAAGCAGCAGGTGAAGGAGCTCGTAGCAGAGAAGGGCATCACAGAGGATGAGGCAAAGAAGCAGGCGCCCATCATGCTCCAGGCACAAGAGATGCTCCGCAAGTGGGAAGCAAAGGATCCAGAGATATACTCATTGTGGGAGACAATGAATGGCTGGGTATACGAGGGCTTCGACGTGACATACAAGGCTTTGGGCGTTGACTTCGACAAGGTATACTACGAGTCACAGACATACCTCTTGGGTAAGAGCCTCGTGGAGGATGGTCTTAAGAAGGGCGTATTCTTCCGCAAGGAGGACAACTCCGTATGGATCGACCTTGAGGCTGACGGTCTCGACCAGAAGCTACTCCTACGTGGTGATGGCACATCTGTATACATGACACAGGACCTCGGCACAGCATTGAGCCGCTTCGAGGAGAACAGCCTCGACGACATGATATATGTTGTGGGTAACGAGCAGAACTACCACTTCCAGGTGCTCAAGCTTGTGCTTAAGAAGCTCGGTTACGAGTGGAGTGACAACATCTTCCACCTATCATACGGCATGGTTGAGTTGCCCGAGGGTAAGATGAAGTCTCGTGAGGGTACTGTGGTAGATGCCGATGACCTCATAGCTGACATGATTGGCACAGCACGCGAGATGTCTGACGAGCTCGGCAAGCTCGACGGTTGCACAGAGGAGGAGGCATACAAGATCTCGGAGATGGTGGGTCTCGGCGCCTTGAAGTACTTCATCCTCAAGGTAGACCCCAAGAAGACCATGCTCTTCGACCCACGCGAGTCTATCGACTTCAACGGCAACACTGGTCCATTCATCCAGTATACACACGCACGTATACGTTCAATACTGCGCAAGGCTGCCGAGGCAGGCATCACAACAGAGGGTTACAACGATGCAGCCCTCCTACCCGAGGAGATTGAGCTCATCAAGGCTCTCTCGGAGTACCCAGCAGTGGTACGCACTGCAGGCCAGCAGTTTGCCCCATCTGTGATTGCTGCATATGCCTACGACCTTGCAAAGCAGTTCAACGGCTACTACCACGACCACTCTATCCTCAAGGAGGAGAACACCGTAGTACGTGCACTACGCCTAACACTCGCATCGGAGGTGGCACGCACAATTCGTTCAGCGATGGCACTATTGGGCATCAATGTCCCCGAGAGAATGTAATATTCGCATAACAAAGGGGTTGTCCAACAAGCAAACGGGCAACCCCTCTTTTTTAGAAGTTGTATAACATGCTAATTTAGGAATGTAAAGACTCAAAAGCGTAGTATACGAACATTTTGAGGGAACCTAACGAGTAGCACTGTTGGACAGCTTCATTTATTTATACTATGAGGTACCTATACTATATTATTATATCAGCCCTACTACTTATCTCGTGCAACAACACAAGAGTCAATAACGAGGAGGGTGAGGCAGAGGCAGCAACGGAGCAGTATGCACCTGGCACACGCGAGTTAAAGATAGACTTTGACCCACAGCGCATGACATCATTGGAGGACTATAACAATGCGATGGAGCACTATTGGGACAACTTCGACTTTGAGTGTGGCGAGCAGGTCATAGCATATGACACCATGCAGGTGATGAGTGCATTTGCTCAATATGCATCATACCTCGGTGCTGGCTCCCCTCCAGAACGCTGTGACTCGCTACTACGCAACCTCATGCATCGTGCCGAGCATAGTCGCCCCGTGTTTGACTTCTTCACACACATCGCCGAGTGTGTGCTTCACGACCCTAACTCACCACTGCATAATGATGAGTTGTATATACCTATCCTTGAGGTGATGGTCGCCTCACCACTCTTGGATGAGTACGACCGTATAGTGCCCGCCTACGACCTTGAGCTAGCTCTCAAGAATCGCATAGGAGAAGTTGCCGAGGATATAGTATACACCCTGGCGAACGGCAGACAGGGCAGACTACACGCCATAGATAGTGACTACACCATAGTGATGTTCTCAAACCCAGGATGCCCCATGTGTGGTCAGATAACTGCAGATATGTCCTCCTCGCCACTAATCAGCGAGTTGCTGGCAAGCAAGCGCCTGACGATACTATGCATATACCCTGATGCTGACCTCGAGACATGGCACAACCACCATAGCGACATCCCTTCGAGTTGGATAAATGCCTATGATGAGGGCATGAAGATTACCGAGAATCGCACATATAACCTTGCCGCCATACCATCACTATATCTACTTGATAGGCAGAAGCGTGTGATAATAAAAGATGGTTTCTCAGTTGCCAACATCGAAAGAACAATCATATACATTGAACAGATGTAAGATGACAGACTTTGTAGCAATAGACTTCGAGACAGCAAACAACGACCCATCAAGCGTATGCTCCGTAGGTCTTGTCATAGTGCGTGAGGGTAAGGTACAGCACCGCATACACAAGCTCATACGCCCTGTGCCCAACTTCTACGCCTACCACAACACACGTGTACACGGCATGACACGCCGCGATACAGACTTCTGCGTTGGTTTTCCGCTTATATGGCGCGAGCTGCAGCCGCTATTCGCAGGACTACCCTTTGTGGTACACAACGCATCATTCGACGAACGATGTCTGAAGGCTGTACACGAGGCATACAACATGCCATACCCAAACTATACGTTTCACTGCACATGTAGCACCGCACGCCGAGTATTTGGCAAACAACTACCCGACCACCGACTACCTACCGTGGCCATGGCATGTGGTTTCAAGCTCTCTAACCACCACCATGCACTCGCCGATGCCGATGCTTGTGCTGCAATAGCCCTACGAATACTTTAGCCATGCGTGATATTATAGATATATTCGTAACCCTCGGCAGAAGACTGCGTAACGAGATAGAGACTCCAAAGATAAAGGATCTATATGCACGTGCCATAGCCGACAACCCATGGTTTACAGAGCACGACATAACATGCGCCATCGAGGCAATATGCTCTGATATGCTCGACGAGATGAGGCTCAATGAGTGGGCACAGCACTACCCCAAGAGCACAACACCACAGCGTGTTGCCATAATAATGGCGGGCAACATACCTCTTGTGGGATTCTTCGACCTACTCTGCGTATTGTGTAGTGGACATGAGGCCCACATAAAACCTTCGAGCAAGGATAGTGTACTCATGCGTCATGTTGTCGACATCCTCCGCGACATTGAGCCGCAGATAGCCATATACGACTATAGCGCAGATGACAAGTACGACATAGCGATAGCCACGGGTGGCGATGATGCTAACCGCTACTTCAGGGAGCACTTTGCCACGACACGCTGTCTACTACGTGGCAGTCGCCACTCTGTAGCGGTGCTCGATGGCACAGAGAGTGCAGCAGAGATAGAGGGGTTATGGCATGACATCACGGCATACTCGGGCCTCGGATGCCGTTCCATATCTATGCTCTTCATCCCGCGCAACTGCGAAGTGCCCAAGATGCATGGAGAGCCTATAAACCGTAAACTTAAGGGTACACTCTCGACAACACGTGCCCTATATACCATGAAGGGCACTTCGCACATAGACTGCGGAGCATTCATCATGACCGAGGGTAGAGAGTTCCCCACGACACTTGCGGCAGTGACACTCTACCGCTACGACGGCATTAGCGAGGTGAAGGAGTGGATAGCAAAACGTGCGGAGAAGATACAATGCATAGTATCCCACGCCGACATTGCCAACAGCGTACCCTTCGGCAAGGCACAGCACCCCACGCTACATGACTATGCGGATGGTGTTGACACCATGGCGATGCTTAACGAAGAGAAATTTTGCTATTAAATTAAAAATTATTATCTTTGCACGAGGCCACAACATAAGAAACAGTGGCCGAGAGATATTATGCAGAAACTCTATATCATAGCAGGATGCAACGGAGCAGGTAAGACAACGGCATCGTACACGATGTTACCCGAGTTATTGCACTGCCACGAGTTTGTCAATGCTGATGAGATCGCACGTGGACTATCACCCTTTAATCCAGATAGCATGGCGATTGAGGCGGGACGTCTTATGCTACGCCGCATAAACGACCTGCTAGAGGAGGGCACAGACTTTGCATTCGAGACAACACTGTCAACACGTACCTACCAGAAGTTCATAGACCGCGCACACGAACGTGGTTACTTCGTATCGCTACTCTACTTCTGGTTGCCATCGCCCGAACAGGCGATAGAACGTGTGGCAAAGCGTGTTAGCCTCGGAGGACATAACATTCCGACAAACACCATTAGACGACGATATGAGAGTAGTATGCGTAATCTCACGAAGCTCTATGTTCCGATATGCGACTACTGGGTTATCTACGATAACTCTACCGCCGAGGGCGTAAAAAAGATAGCGTATGGAGCAAAGGGCGAAATAAAAGAGATTGTTGACCCGTTAGCCTACCAGAAGATATTGAGCTATGAGTGATTTTGAGATTAGAGAACTACAGGAACGTATTGATGCGGGCATATTGCTCGCACAGCGCCGCCTTATCGAACGTACACGTAAGGATAATGGCGACCTTGTGGTCATGCGCGATGGTGAAGTCGTGCGCCTTACCCCCGACCAGCTCCTCGCAAAGCAGTAATGGGCAGAGGAGAACATAACAAATGATTAACGTAAACTATCGGGTTGTCCAGCGTATATGCAGGACAACCTCCAATTTTTTAAGTAGTTTCAATAATTATATAATAGTTGATAGAGTAATTTTACTATCTTTGTATAACGGGATGTGACAATACAACAAACTAACAACCATAATGAGAATGAAAAGACTTCTACTTCTGCTTGTCGTTGCTGCAATGGCCGTTGCCTGCGACATATCGAACACGGAGACTCCACAGGGTGAGCCTACCGTGATAGTTAACTCCAATACTAACGTATTCTTCGAGGCCGAGGGTGGCAAGGGTGAGATTAGCTTCACCATTGAGAATGCCAACAAGAAGCTCGAGCTTGTAGTCGAGAGTGCAAACACGTGGATCACCATAGATAGCGTTGACGAGGTGATACGCTACACGGTTGCGGCGAATGATGGCTATGAGGAACGTACAGGCAACATCGTCATCACATACGGCAATAGCGAGGCTACGGTAACCGTCATGCAGCATGTATCAGATGTCACCGTTTACACAGCATTAACAACATTCGGCAGTGAGTATATTGCTGGCAGCAACGGCATACACAACTACTATGTTGTGCTATCAACCGTGGGAACAACAGAGTCGGGATACCTACAGCCAAATGCCGAGTATTACTACTTCGACATCTACTCATCAGTTGCAGCAAATGGCTCATCGACAGCTATAATTCCTAACGGCACATATACCTTATCTACTGATGGCAATATACGTGATGGCATCGTAGACTACGAGTGGAGCAACTACACTGTATCATCAGATAGCGACTATGTGGAGTATTACTACCAGGAGTGCACGGTCGTTGTATCAGACAGCTCTATAGTGGCAACCATAACCCTTGAAAATGGCGAGAAACACATCGTCAAGTATAACGGTTCTATCGAGATCCCTGTATACAACCCTAATGGCGGTGGCGATGATGGCGGTGGCACAACAGAAGGCTTAAGCACACTCACCGACGACCACACATTCGACATCGCAGATGGTGTCTTTGTGGGTGCCTATGTTGGCGACCTCCTATATAACGGTTGCAACACATGCCAAGTATACCTATTCGAGTACCTCGACTATGAGACGGGTGAGGAACGTGGCGACCAGTTTGAGATTGACCTTCAGCTACCACAGAACGAGACAGATATATGTGGCACATACACTGCTGGCACAACCGCAGGACACTTCATCCCAGGCACAGCAGAGGATATGGGAGGCCAGTATATGCAGGTGAATAGCTGGTATATGACAGCTGGTTACGTTAACTTTGCGCCACTCGTAAGCGGCAGCGTGACGGTAACGAAGGATGATAGCGACGTATACACATTCACCATCGACACCGTCGATGACAAGGGCAACAGAATATACGGCACATTCAAGGGCTGTGGTGAGTTCATCGAGTGGTAACACGCCCATCATCTGCTAACGCATAAATAACAATCAATGCCCCGTGTATTATCAACACGGGGCATTGCTTTACTATTTCAAGAACGTCATGTAATGATGTGATAGTTGGGGGATCTTTCTGTAGATTCTAATATAAATATATTGGTATACCCCACCACATCTTTTACATCTCAAACATTACAACACATACCCATAAATAAAATCGGCGGTGATCACTCACCGCCGAAAGAGGGGTATCCTGTATCGGACCTACCTAATGTTTTATTAAGCGCTACCTCTACAAATTTAGAAGTCCATTTACTGAACGCATAACCTCACGCTGTGGTGCAGCAGCAAGACTCGCTGTGCTCGCGCCAAAGAACTCCTCGGCAGGTGAGCAACCATCTTCCTTAAAGAAGATAGGCTTCGATGACCACATCTCTGTATAGTCGCCATTAACATCCTCGGCAACGCCAAAGAATGTGAGTGTATCGCCATACTCAACAGCATAGATGTCAGTCAACTCTGTTGAACCCTGGTATATAAGACCCTGGATAAGGTACTCATAACCGTAGACCCCAAACTCTTCAGTATACATCACAGAGTAGTAGAAGTTAACAGCCGCAGGGTCAACAATAGCAGAAACAGGAACGATAGCATAGCCAGCGTAGTTATTCCAGCTTGGATCGATAGCAGCAAGCTCGCCACCATCGTAGTACCTGCCTACCTCCAACTCAAACTCAAGGTCCGCCATAACAGCCTCTGGAGTAGTAAACTTAACACGCTGTGGAGCTGTGGTAGCAGTGCCGGCAGCATAACCAAAGACTACAACCTCATACTCCGTCTCGGGAGCAAGGCCCGATGCTGTATCTGTCATAGTGCCATTCGCTGCCTTGATATTGAAGTTGCTGATGCAGTACTCCACAACCTGATCGTCAGTGAGACCCTCAAGGCGCGATGATGTAAGAAGAACCGCAGCATATGGATCGTTGTTAGTCGTTGTAACGGTGACATCAGCCTTACGTGGGTGAATATTATCAACCGATACGGTCAACTTATTATCTGACGCAGCGGCAGAGCCCGTAGTAAAGTAGATGTACTCGGGTGTGGTGTTGAGCAACGCCTCATCATCCATACCAAAAGCCCACAATACATACTTCGTATTAGCATCAAGATCCACCTCGAGGTGAGCAGTGCCACGGTAAGCGAGCTCGTTGAAGATGAAGTGCAAACCCGACTCAACATCGTCGAAGAATGATGAGTAATATGCCTTCTCCTGCTCCCATGCAGCCTCACAGTACTCACGCATAAGCTCATCCGACGTACCCTCGGGCACCTGGCGCGCTTCAAACACACCATAGAAGAAGTAACCATCATAGCCCTGTGGCGTAACATCCAAGACCACATTATAACCGTCAACCTGTGCACTCAAATCGAAGTGAAGAATATAGTCCTTAACCTCCGATGTCTTGATAAGCAGACGTGAAATCTCGGTAGTAGGCTTAAGTGTTGTTGTATCAAAGCCATAGGCGTATGCCACATACTCGGTGTTAGGTGTAACGCCTGTAAACTGATGCGAGAGTAGATCACCGCTATACATGAAGGCCATAGCAGCAGTGGCTACATCACCACCAAAGGCATCAGCAAAGCTCTGGAAGATATCCATATCACTTGCCCACAACGCCTCATCGTCAGTCATAAGGCCGTTGCTCTGGATGTAGTCACCATTACCAAGGATGAAGACATATGGCATATTCTTATCCTGTGGGACAACATCGAGAGTGATAGTAGTACCCGCAGCAGATACGAGGTTTAGCTCGATAGAGTGCTTCTTACCCTCCGCCTGCTTGACAAGGATTGTAGGGTTAGGATATACCTCGGGGTAGGTAACCTCAAGACGACACTTACGTTCGCCCGCCTCATAGCTGGCATCAACATCGAAGCTGATGACGCCACCGTCCAAAACCTGGATGTTATGCACCCATGTCTGCTCTGCGCTAACCTTAACTTCGGCACCCTCAATAGCATTGAGAAGCTCGAAGCCAACAGTAAAAGTACCGCCATCGGCTGTCACATCGACACTTGTAGTATCAAGTGTTAGCTGTGGAGCATCGGCGGGTGTTGGCACGGGCGCTGGCTCATCACCCTTACACCCCGCAAAGAGTGTAAGAGTAAGAGCTGAACACATTATAAACCAAAATCTTTTCATTGTCTTCTCGTTTTAAGTTTTGTGCAATTACACACTACACTACTACGCCTTTGGAGTACCAGCAACAGCGCCAGTATAGCTACCTGTGAGGTTGCGGTCGTCAGTAAGAGTTACATCGAATGAGATCTCGTATGTCTGTGAAGCCTCAAGATAAGTAACATTCAAAGTAACTTCCTTGAATGCCTTAGAGTTACCGTTGAACTTGCTATAGTAGTTATCAACATACTGTGTTGCACCATCGAGTGTATATACACCAGACACCAAGTAGTTTACGCTTGAGTTGCCTGTACGAAGGTCGAAGTCGAGATTATAGTCACCTGTCTCATCGGCGATAACAAGCTGCCAGTTATCAGAGGTCCAATGTCTTGCTGTAACAGTAGTCCAGTTGATTGTATCGGGAACATCCTCGGCATCCTTAATCTCCATGCCATCAACCTTACCTATGTATGACATGACGAATGTACGACCATCCTGAACCTTGAATGATATCTGGAATGTGTATGTCTTTGCACTCATATCGACAGTCACGTTAGCACGTGCCTCTGAAGCAACATATGTGCTCTCACCAGCAACAAGAAGAGTAGTGAGGTCATAACCAAGGTAACGACCATCAACCGCGTTACCCAACTGATATGTACCTGCTGGGAGGTAATCCATTGCTGGGCAGTAAGCATCGAGTGTCAAACGGTAGTTCTCAACACCATCAAGCGTCTGTGTGAAGGTCATATACCAGTTAGTATTGTTCTCGAAAGCACGTGCTGTGGCTGTGTTAAGAACAACGTCGATAACCTTCTCTGACTGCGCGAGTGAGCAACCCTCGATAACGCCATTGAAGTCAGACTCGATGATGTAACCATTCTCAAGTGTACCATAGAATGACAACATGTAAGTCAACGTCTCCCAGTCGATATCCATTGTGAGAGTACCTGTAGCGAACTTGAACTCGCCACCATCAGTACCCGCCACAACGAACTTCGATGTATCACCATCAAACTGACCTTGGTCAGCTGCCATGCACTGTGCAGCGAACTCCTCCGCAGAGCTGCTGATAGTATATACGTTATTTACAATATAAGGAGCCTTGAACGCATTTGTAAGGTTGATGTGAGCTGCATTACCCGCCTCATCAGTGAGTACCAAATTCCAAGTGATACCGTTGTCAGTAGTAGTGGCATTAGCAGTAGTATAAGTAGTGTCGATGGTCACCTTATCAACAACAGGCATACCGTCAACATCGCCATTGTATGTAGCAACCAAGTGACGACCATCCTTCAAGAACAAGTCGATATCAAAGCTATAAGCCTTTGTCTCCTCGTCGATAGCAACGATAACACGACCGCTGCTCAACTGCACACCGTTGTCGTAACCGTATGTAGAGTAGCGATAAGAGCTTACACTATAAGGATCTGTAGACTCCTTAACCTCATATGTACCAGCAGTGAGGTAATCGCTCTCTGCCTCAGTGTAGAAGTCAAGGCAGAGGGTCTTATCGTTATATGCAAAGTTGTCAGCCTCGTTAGCATCAGGATATGAGAACATGACGAAGCAGTTTGAACCATACTTTGAAGCACGAGCACGAGTGTAGTTATGCTCGACAACATTCGATGGATCATCCTTTGTAGTGAAGAGAACTGGCTCGGCCATGAGAGTCTGACCTACACCCTCGGCAACAACTACCAACTGATACTCCTTGGCACACTCCAAACCTGTAACCTCTACAGACTCCTTTGAACCCACCTCGATCTCATCACCGTTGAGCAACACGTATGAAGCCTCGGGAGTGCCCTTTGAAGCATAAAGAACAAGGTATGCGATGCGGTCAGCGTTGGCAGAGTCAACACGGAAGTTCATCTTCTCGTGGTCGTACTGCACGATCTCCACATTTAGTGACAACGCAGCAGCAGGCGTTGTTGTAACATACAATGTGTTAGAACCTGCACTCTTTGTCTTATTCTTCGCAGCGGCAACAATCTGATAACTTGTCTCAGCCTCGAGATTCTCGGCACGTACCTCCGCAGCACCATTCTCGTCGAGTGCCACAGCAGTACCAGAGGTGAAAATCATATCAATAGTTGGAGCTGTCTCCTCGTCACCAAGGACCATGTATGCAACCTCTGTAGCATCGGTCGTTGCAACGGTGAAGGTCACAGCATTAGCCTCAACAAGACCCTTTGTGAGTGCAATAGTTGGAGTTGCATCAACTGGAGCAGGTGCTGGATCCGTGTTCTCGCAACCAACAAGACCAAAGGTCAAGACTGCCAAAAGAAGTAATGAAAGCTTTTTCATAGTGTTATAGGTTTTATAGATTATTAGTTTCTGGTAAGAGTGATGTTAGATGTGCCGTAGAAGTTGGCCATCCAACCAAAGCCTGTGAAGTCGTAAGCTAACGATGGGTAGCAACCAGCAACAGGTGTAGATATTGTGATTGTATTACCATCCTCCGATAGTGTCACGTCTAGGTCGCTGCTGCGGTCGATAACTGCTGCGTCAGCATTAGCGCTTACCATGAAGCAATGGCCGTAGAACATCCAACCGATAACCGAGTTACGAGCCTGACCGTCGATAGTCACAACATCACCCTCGGCAATATTAAGAGTCCACTTTGGGCCAAACTTATCCTCTGGATCCTCAACGCCCTCCTCGATAAGACCCTGGATGCCATAGTATGGGATGTTGTTCCAACCATCAACCATGGCTACGAGCTGGTTGAAACCACGATAGTCATAATCGTAGTCAGCAACACTCTGTGCGATGGTCACTGTGAAGTTTGAGGTAGTTGGCTCGCTGAAGCCATCATATACGGTCTGCGTACCAGACCACTCACCAAGGAGTGTCTCAAAGAGCTCCGACTCAACACGTACATTCTGCTCTACCTTAGGTGTCAACTGTGCAGCAGACACCTGACGACGGTTGCCGGCATTGTCGATAAGAACGATAATGGCAGTGTAGTCTACCTCTGCCTTAAGACCTGTCTGCTCGATGGTTGCAGCGCCTGTATACTTGACACCCATGTTCATAGCATGGTAAGAGATGTAGGCGTTATCATCCTCCAACTCTGCCAACATAGCATTTACCTTTGTTGTCTCGGCAAAGTAGTAGTAATACTCCTTAACACCCGATGTAGGCTCACACTTAACATTCATAGTTGTAGGCTCCACATTCTCGAACGAGATGGTGATGTTCTGCTCTGATGGAACAGCTGTTGGCGTTCTGAACTCTGCAATTGTAGTCTTCACAACTGTAGCATATGGATCCCAGTAGAAGGCATATATAACAAAGTCTGTATCGCCTCGGTAGCCAGAGTTGCTGCAGAAATCTACGGTGTCTCCCTTATTGAGCATCTGCTCAACAACCTCATCGTATGTAGCGCCTGTCATATTCGCAAAGTTCAAAAGGGCAGCATCAAGCTCGCGAACAAGATCCATGACATCTGTCTCCTCCCAACGGGCTTTCGACATGACATCACAATAGTATATCTTACTTTTATCTTCAGGATAGACACTAAATACTACCTGATAAGCAGACAACTGGCTCTCGTCAACGGTAATAACAAAGTCCTTGTTTTCTACTGGAGGCTGGGGTGTCTCTGGTGTGTTGTTCTCGTTACACGCAACGAGAGCTACCATTGTAATAAGAGATAAGATAAACTTTTTCATAAGGTTTTTATAGGTTTTTAGGTTATTTCGTTTGCGTTTTTTCATCGTTCGCTACACAAAGTTATAATACTTGTTCATTTTTCACCAAAAAATAACTCTTATTTTAGTATAACAATTCAAAATATTATTATTACATTTGTATAACATTTATATTTAAAATGCTAATAATACAATGGTTAGGCAATATAACAATATAGCAGGGGGTATTACACAGTTTTTTGTATTACTTTTTGCGTGTTTTGCACTTACATTTGGTACCGCAGAGGCACAGGAGATAGCCTCGAAGACCATACGACAAAACATCGAGAAGTTTGAGCAGTATGTAGACACCGACCCAAACAAGGCACTCACATATGCCAAGGCCGTAGCAGACGAGGTAGAGGATAATGTGATTAGTGTGGATATTGCCAAAATCTTCGACTTCCTATCGAACAACTATGAGTATACGGAGCACCTATATAGAATAGCCCTCGACTATAGACTACGCGCAATGGCGATATATGAGATGTGTAATGACCAGGTGGAGTGCACACGCAACTATGCACACGCGGCACGTCTCTATCTGCGCAATAGCGACTACCACAACGCCTTCAGCTACAGCAAACGTGCATACAACATGGCAGAGGAACTTGGCGATAGACTATCTATGCGCGAGGCGATACTGACGATAGAGCAAGTGGAGTATTTCTACAATGGTGATGCAGAGGAGGCGATGAACTACAACGTACGTGTGGCAGATGAGTATGAAGGTAGCGCCGAGGCACACCAGACAGCACGAGCCCTTAACAACCGTTTCAACTACGACCTCACACCTGACCAGATGTACGAGGTGCTGAACCGCACAAAGAGCATATGCGACGAGTATGGTTTTACGGACATACTGCTAAATGTATACCTCAACATGTCGCTTCAGGAGCTACGCTTTGCCGACTTCGAGGCCTCGGAACACTATCTCGCCTTGGCAAAGCCCCTAATAAGCAACTTCAAGGAGGAGGGATACTACTACTCGGCATCGGCATTCTACAACATAAACCGCGACAATAACAACCAGGCAATTGTAGACATAACACGTTCCATAGAGCTTCTCGGCGCGGGTGACTTCGACTCAAAGAATGTGCACTCATACTTCTTATTGCAAGACATATATCGCACACAGGGTCGCTACAAGGCGGCATATGAGGCACTCATGCGCTTTGCAGAGCTCTATACACAGCAGCACAACACCGAAAACATCGTAGAGCTATCAGCACTTATCAATCAGTTGGAGCTCGAGCAGGCAGAGCAGGCGCACCGCGAGAGGCAGAAGGAGTATGAGCAGGAGAGGCGCATGAATAGCATGATGTGGAAGATATACATCGCTGGTCTTATACTTATCGTGGCACTCGGCGTATTGCTCCTGTCGCGCTACCGTCTGCAGCGCAAGAACCACAAGCTGCTAAATGCTAAGGCCGAGCAGGAGATAAACTACAAGAGTGAGATTATCAAGATACAGCGTCTACAGCAGTTCGAGGAGAAGAAGAACCATGATGCCATAATCGAGGAGCTCAATGCTGTGGTTAACAGCACCGATATTCGCGAGATGCGCAGCGAGCTACGCCGCATCATCCGTCACCTACAAAGCAACGACACATCGGGAGGCGACTGGGCAGAGGTGGAGAAGACATTGGTGAGCAACGACACATTCTTCGACAACCTACTCAAGGAGTACCCTAACCTCACGAAGAACGAACGTAAGCTATGTACGTTCATACACATGAACCTATCGACGAAGGAGATTGCCAAGATTACGCATCAGAGCACGGGCAGCATCAACGTGGCACGTTCGCGCCTACGCCAGAAGTTTGGCCTGACAGATAGCGACACCTCGCTAATAGCCTTCCTCGATAAGTTCAAGACACCCGCAGAGTAGCACACCACCCTACTTTGCTACGCCCGCTGGCTGCATGAAGCAGTAGCGCTGCTGCCACTGCTCGGGAGTATCGATAGGCGCATACTTGGAGATGATACATCCCATATATAGGTCATCTGCAAGAGTAAGTGTAATGTCGTGTAGCTCGAGAATATCGGGAAGCATATAGCCTTTAGTGGTTAGCATATTCTGTTCAACGGTATGCTCATAGACATAAATGGCACCCATGATGTTGCCACACAGAGCCCGTTAGGTATAATACTCCTTATATATATTATTAAAATAGGTAAAGGAGAGGTTTAGATTTGCAACATCGCAGTAAAAATATTAACTTTGTAGGATTAAGGGCAGTAGCGACATACTGCCGAGACAAAAAGAGTCGTTGTTAAGAAAAAAGTAGATCGTTATGAAGGGTATCGTACTTGCGGGTGGCAGTGGCACACGCCTATATCCAATAACAAAGGGTGTGAGCAAGCAGCTACTCCCCGTATTCGACAAGCCGATGATATACTACCCTATCTCCGCACTCATGATGGCAGGGATACGTGAGGTGCTGATTATATCTACACCCCAGGACTTGCCATCCTTCAGGCGTCTTTTAGGCACAGGCAGCGAGCTGGGCATGCAATTCTCATATGCCGAGCAGCCACAGCCTAACGGCCTTGCCGAGGCATTCATCATAGGCAGAGAGTTTGTGGGCGAGGACAACGTATGTCTGGTACTTGGCGACAATATATTCCACGGTGCAGGCTTCGAAGAGAGGCTACGCAGTGCCCGAGAGAGAGTAGAGAGTGAGAGACGTGCAACGGTGTTTGGCTACCGCGTGAACAACCCCGAACGATATGGCGTGGTGGAGTTCAACGACAAGGGTGAGGCGCTATCGATTGAGGAGAAGCCCACAGCACCACGATCGAACTATGCAGTAACTGGACTATACTTCTACCCCAACAGCGTGCTCGACATAGCACGTGGCGTGACACCCTCGGCACGTGGCGAGCTGGAGATAACAACGGTAAATCAAGAGTACCTCGACCGCCGAGAACTACATGTCGACATTCTGGATAGAGGCTACGCATGGCTCGACACGGGAACGCACGACTCGCTGGCCGAGGCCTCTATATTTGTGGAGGTGATAGAGAAGCGCCAAGGACAGAAGATAGCGTGTCTTGAGGAGATAGCATGGCGTAACGGATGGATAACACGCGAGGAGCTACATAGGCTTGCCGAGCCGATGAAGGCTAATCAATATGGCAAATACCTACTCGGACTATGAGAGTTATAAAGACCGACATAGAGGGTGTGGTGATAATCGAGCCACAGCTCTTCAGGGATGACCGTGGATACTTCTACGAGTCGTTCAACAGCGATAAGTTCGAGGCGCTGACGGGCATAAAGACAAAATTTGTACAGGATAATGAGTCGTGCTCGAAGAGTGGCGTGATACGCGGTCTACACTTCCAGCATGCGCCACATGCACAATCGAAGCTTATACGTGTGATAAGTGGCGAGATTCTCGACGTGGCTGTAGACCTACGCCACGGCTCACCGACATATGGCAAACACGTAAGCGTGGTGCTCAACGGCGAAAATCGCCGTCAGCTATTCATACCCCGAGGCTTCGCACATGGCTTCTCGGTGCTCAAGGGCGAGGCGATAGTGCAGTACAAGTGCGATAACCTATATACCCCCACTGCCGAGGGCTCTATACGCTGGGATGACACCACACTCGCCATCGACTGGCAGATACCACACGACAAGGCGATAGTCTCTACGAAGGATTGTGCAAGCAAGTCGTTCGATGAGTGCAAGGAGACATTCGACTACAACATAGACTACTATGCTTAAGATAGTTGTAACGGGTGGAGACGGTCAGTTAGGTAGGGCCATAGCTATGCTATCGCAGAGTAGCACGAATAGCTATACCCTAACCACACGCAACACACTTGACATATGCAACCGTGAGCAGGTAGAGGCATACCTCAACGATAACGACATAGACATCGTTGTCAACTGCGCAGCATACACCAATGTGGAGGGTGCCGAGAGTGACGAGTCGGAGGCGATACGTGTAAACGCGGAGGGCATAGAGATACTCTCCGAGGCGTGTCAGAGGCACAACAAACGACTGATACACATATCTACGGACTACGTGTTTGGAGGTGATGAGACACGCACAACACCATACCGTGAAGATGATGCCACTGCACCTATAAACACCTACGGCAGAAGCAAGGCGATGGGTGAGTGGGCAGCAATAAGACACAACGGCATAGTGATACGCACAGCGTGGTTATACTCGCCATGGTGCAAGAACTTTGTGCGCACAATACTACGCATAGCGAAAGAGAATACACAGATAGAGGTTGTAGACGACCAGCGTGGCACTCCCACATCCGCCATAAGTCTTGCGCGTGCCATAACATCGATAATAGATAGCGGCAAATACAGCACTATGGCGGGCATATACCACTACACAGATAGAGGAGAGGCTACATGGTGTGACTTTGCCACAGAGATAGTAGCACAGGCATGTATAACTACCTGCAAGGTGGCGAGGTGCAAGAGTCACGACAGAGGTCTCAAGGCGAAGCGTCCAGCATACTCGGTGCTATCGAACGAAAGAATAGATGATATTGGCATCACACGCCACACATGGCAGGAGGAACTGAAGCGTGTGATGGAGATAATAAATGAATAGGTATGAAGCAAAGAACAATTCTTATAACAGGCGGTGCGGGATTCATCGGCAGCCACGTCGTGGAGCTCTTCTGCACGAAGTATCCACACTACCACATCATAACTCTCGACAAGCTGACATATGCCGGAAACGTAGACAATCTCGAGGGCGTTATGGGTCTTGACAACCACACCTTCATACAGGGCGACATAAACGACGCGGCACTCGTGGAGGATATATTCACTCGCCACAATGTTGACGGCGTGCTACACCTCGCAGCAGAGAGCCACGTAGACCGTTCGATAAGCGCGCCCATGGTATTTGCTCACAACAACATCATCGGTACTATCACACTACTCGAGGCGGCACGTAAGGCGTGGCACGGCAACTACGAGGGTAAGCGATTCCACCACATATCTACTGACGAGGTATACGGAGCACTCGAGCTTGATGGTGGCAAGTTCACCGAGAAGACACCATATGCGCCTCACTCGCCATACTCTGCATCCAAAGCGTCATCTGACCACTTTTTACGCGCCTACCACGACACATATGGGCTACCTACCGTGATAACAAACTGCTCAAATAACTACGGTGAGAGGCAGTATCCCGAGAAACTTATACCTCTATTTATATATAACATCCTCAACCGCCGACCATTGCCCGTATATGGCAGCGGCCTAAACGTGCGTGACTGGCTCTATGTAGGAGACCACGCACGAGCACTCGACATGGTATTTCACAACGCAGAGGATGGCACCACATACAACATTGGTGGCGACAACGAGTGGTCTAACATAGACCTCATAAAGCGCATGATTGAGATTGTGGATGAGGAGCTAGGACGCCAGAGAGGCGAGAGCTTGAGCCTTATATCGCACGTAGAGGATCGCGCAGGTCACGACCTACGCTACGCCATAGACTCAACACACCTACAGAATGACCTTGGATGGCATGCCACAACACCCTTCGACGAGGGATTGCGCAAAACCGTGCAGTGGTATCTAAAGAATAGAGAGTGGGTGGAGAAGAGCTTGAAGAGATAGCTCTACTACTGAAATAGGATGGTCACATCACCACTATAGGCGCCTTCAAGAGTAATGCGCCTATTTTTTATTATCACATGCTGCTCCCTCTCGACACCCGAAGCACAAACAATAGCGACATACTCGCCATCAGGAGGTAACATCTTATACTCATCGACCGTCACAACACCCTCACGAGCCTGGGCAATAACACTATAGCGAGCACCGAGGAGCTGTGTAGCACGCGACATATCACCCAACGCAATGATGCCACGGACAACCGTAGAGCTAATCTTATCACCATCATCAGTGTGCTGCGCCACGCACTCCAGGGCGAAGCCACACTCCGCAGCAAGAGGCACAAGGCGTTCATGGTTACCCTCACTGCCACGACCGAGACGATGGTTGTAGCCCACAATCATCCCCACCATGCCGAGTTTTGCAACGAGCATATCGCGAACAAAGTCTTCGTAAGGCTGTGTGCGGAAAGCATCATCGAAACGCGCAACGACGAGGTGGTCGACACCCGCAGAGGCGAGCAACGAGGCACGTTCTTCAATAGTAGTAAGGAGCTGCAGACCCTCGGCACGCCCCATGGCGATACGAGGATGGGGATCGAAGGTTACGACAACACTCTCGGCATCGAGGCGCGATGCCATGGCCTTTAGATGCGAGATAAGGAGACGATGACCTGCATGTACACCATCGAAAGACCCTACGGTAACAACGGTGCGCACGCCACGCGGCATATCATCAAAGCCAAAGTGAAGTCTCATAGTTAGCTATTACTCTCCTCGCCAACCTTAACGAAGTAAGCGACCTTCTCGAGGAGTGTTGTTATATCATAGTTCTCGACAACAATACCCTGGGGGAAGTTAAGAGGTGCAGAGGTGAAGTTAAGCACACCCTTAATGCCGGCATTGATGATGGGCAACACAAGCGAAGAGGCTACAGAGGTAGGTGATGAGACGATAACAATGCTGATATCGAGCTGCTCGACAAACTCCTCAAAATGGTCTATATGGTAGCATGGGATATTATCTATCATAGTACCCACCTTACTCTCATCGACATCGAAGGCAGCGGTAATGCGTAGCTTAAGACCCTTGCCATTGAAGTAACGTGTCACAGCCCTGCCTAGGTGACCCATGCCTATGACAGCCATGTTCATCGTCTGCTCGCTATAGAGGATGCCATCGATAAAGTCGATGAGCACCTTGACATCGTAACCCTTCTTCGTATCTGACGAGAAGCCTATGAGCATAAGGTCACGGCGCACCTGCACTGCTGTGATGCCATGCATACCTGCCAGCACGTGCGAAAAGATGTGCGTGATGCCCTGGGCGTGACACTTAAGCAACGTACGGCGGTACTCACTCAAGCGTTCTATGGTCTTTTCGGGTATTGGTGATGATATATTATTTGCCATTACAATATCTTTTTACACTACTGCACATCTATAGTGAAGTTACCATTATACTGCACCCTCATCCAGTTGCCATTCACATATATACCATCCTCCTTAAGGAAGCGATAGGTGGTAGCCAATGGGGTGAACTCCTCATCAATGAAGCTGTCGTCGATGCCACTAAACATCTTGCGGCAGAAGATCATCACAGCATCGTAGCCACGGTATGAATACATAGATGGCAAGACACCATACATCTCCACATAGCGACTATCGAACATACGAATGTTCTCACTGCTACGGTTAGCATAGTATGGCATGACAAAGAGTACGTTATTGCGGAAGAACGACTGATGGTCGATGTTAGCACTCTGTGTCCAACGACGGTTGCCGACAACGACATAGTCGCCATAACTTAAGCTACGTGCCACGATGTTAGACTTCGTAGAAGACAGCGTGGTGAGTATGCGGTCCACCTCCGTCTCATTCTGCGCAACGATGACATATGCCTTGCTCGACTTGCTCTGCATGAGCTCCATGATGTCTATCTGCTCGCCATTCGAGCCATCGGCATTACGGCGGTAGAAGAACGACTCACGGTCGAA
Organism: Alistipes sp.; assembly: GCA_045614205.1. Lineage (GTDB taxonomy): Bacteria > Bacteroidota > Bacteroidia > Bacteroidales > Rikenellaceae > Alistipes. Next base: position 85,428 of record JAZLCL010000015.1, read on the forward strand.
GACAAAGTTAATATCGCGACCTGGCGCCATGGTAGACAACGATCGCATCTCCTGCGCAAAGCCAGCATCGATAGTTGAGGCGTAGATGGTGACAATCTCTCTGCTGCCATCGAAGATATCGGCAAGCTTATCGTACTTATGGTCACTCTCCGCCTGCATCTGGAACAACACGGGACTCTCGAGAGTCTCTATATCGGCCAAGGGCGAGATGACAGGTATCTCGTTATCCTCGGCAAAGCCAACGACATATCGCAACTCATTCTCGTATACAGGACCTATGATGAGCTGCGCATCGAGTACCCCCGACTCAAAGTCCATGATATCCTTGATACGTTCACCACTACCCTGGGTATCCAACACCGACAGAGCAATATCGTAGCCCTCGGTCTTAATATCCTCAAGAGCCACAAGAACACCACGGTAGAAGTCCACATAGTTTGGATTGACCCTATTGTTCATGTGAAAAGGTAGCATCAGGGCCATCTTCAACGTGTGATGACGACTCAACGGCGGAAAGGCAACCTCCACCTGCTCGATATCTGCATCGTCAACATCCTCGCCGAAGCCCAAGGCATCCAACATTCTATCCAACACTGTCACAGTATCCTGCTCCTCGGCAATAGCCGCCGACTCCCTGCCACGGCCATCGCGGCCACGTGAACGACGTGATGCGCGAGACTCTCCAGCATCAACATCTGCTGCCACGGGAGCTTCGGCGACAGCCTCTGCCTCTACGGCAACATCGCCTGACACCCTGATGACCATGCCAGCCTTAAGCTGCGTATAGTCCGACAAGCCATTAAGCGCCAACAACTCATCCTCGGAGATGCCATATCTGCGCGATAGCGAGTATAACGTCTCGCCCGCCATCACACGATGCTCACCCTCCTTAAGAGCACTACCTCGCACAGCCTCGCGCACGCCACCCTCCGCCTTACGTGGCACGAAGATATAATCTCCGGCACGCAACGTAGCAGCAGATAGTGACGCATTGCTGTCGATGATATCCTGCTCCGAGACACCATAGGTCTTTGACAAGGAGTAAAGCGTATCACCCTTCTCAACCATATGTTTGTAGTAGGCCTTACCCTCTATAGTAATAACAATATTAGAGGGTTTGGTGGCCATGAGTGTCGTAGCACAGAACAGCGACAGCACAACAAGCAGAATGCGAAGTCCTTTCATAAGTCGTCTTTTGTTCACACCACACGCTACTTCATGCGTAGGCGTATCTCGGTGATTATCTTCTTTGTGTAGAGGGGGAAGTTACTATCCATAATCCAATTGTAGTAGCTGGGCTCCTTACGGAAGATATCCTCCACCTTCTCACCTCTATACTTACCGAAGGTGAATATCTCCTCTCCCTTGTCGTTATAGCCTATGCGGCCCGCGAAATCGGCAGTAGCACCATGTGTAGAGAACTCGGCGAGCTGCTCAACGCTATCTCCAATATCGCTATAACGAGCAATCTGCGCCTCGAGGACCTCGTATGTGGCCAACGTATCGGCCTCGGCAGAGTGTGCATTCTCCAAATCCTTATCGCAGTAGAATTTGTAGGCAGCAACGAGTGTGCGCTGCTCCTTCTTATGAAAGATGTTCTGCACATCTATGAACTTACGCTTGCGGAAATCTACATCGACACCCGCACGCATAAACTCCTCGACCAACAATGGCAAGTCAAAGCGATTAGAGTTGAAACCACCAAAGTCGCAACCCTCAATGTACTGTGCCAACGACTTTGCCAGCTGCTTGAATGTAGGCTCCCCAGCAACATCTGCATCGGAAATACCATGCACAGCTGTTGCCTCCTGTGGAATATGCATCTCTGGATTAACACGACGTGTCTTAACCTGCTTCGTGCCATCAGGAAACACCTTAACCATAGATATCTCAACAATACGGTCAGTGGCATTATCAACACCCGTAGTCTCGAGATCGAAGAATATTATTGGTCTCTTTAGTTTTAAGTTCATAGTATCACTCTTTTCGGTATCCTCCGTTCAACATCACATCATGCGTGACATTATAACACCATTTTCTGAATGGGCAAACAACCAAACCCTCAAAACGATGGGCAGCACTCTGTAGGTACCACCCATGGTCAAGGATATAGGCTCTGCCCTGCGCCAAAAGGGTTATGCGTTGATCATCATAGGCATCAACAACATCAACACCTCTGCGGCGTGCTTATCATCATATACAGGCTTGAATACACCCGCACGTGTAGAGTCTGCAAGCTCGATCATTACAGTTGGAGTGTCGATGTTAGAGAGGATCTCAACAAGGAATGTAGACTTGAAGCCGATAGTCACAGGCTGACCATCGTAGCTACATGAGATAGTCTCGTTTGCTGATACAGAGAAGTCGATATCCTGGGCAGCAAGGCTAATCTTATTAGCACCGATATCCATGCGGATAAGGTTTGTAGTAGGATTAGAACATACCGCAACACGCTTGATGCCATTGACAAGGGCAACACGGTCAACAAGCACCTTATTGGGGTTAGCTGTAGGGATAACAGCATTGTAGTTTGGATAGTTACCCTCGATAAGACGGCACACAAACTTATGATTCTTGAGGTCGAAGGTCACATTCTTCGCATCGAAGGTGATGCGAATAGGCTCCTCCTCCTTAAGAAGCACACCCTTGAGGAGATTTGCTGGCTTCTTGGGAAGGATGAATGAGGCGTTGAAATCAACATCTGGGCACTCAACCATAGAACGCACGAGCTTGTGAGCATCTGTAGCAACGAATGTAAGCTTACCCTCCTCAAAGTTGAAGTATACACCATTCATCACAGGGCGAAGCTCATCATCGGCAGTAGCGAAGATAGTCTTGTTGATACCTGCGATGAGCATATCTACGTCCATGAGTATCTCCTTATGCTCGGCACCGATAGTCTGCATAGCTGGGTAGCTAACAGCGCTTGCGCCAGGGATAGAGAGTGAACCACTCGACCAGCGCACCTTAATCTCCCATGTAGTGTCATTAACGTCGAACTCCAAAGGCATCTCGGGAAACTCCTTAAGTGAGTCGAGCATGAGCTTTGCAGGGGCAGCGATGACACCCTCACGATCCACAGCATCAACCTTAAGGCGACCGATGAGTGTAGTCTCGAGGTCAGAGGTTGTCACTGTGAGCTCCTCGCCACGAAGCTCGAGAAGGAAGTAGTCGAGGATAGGGAGTGTGTTCTTATTGCTTATGACCTTACCTGTTGTTGCGAGCAACGACAAAAGCGCTGAACTTGATACTGTAAATTTCATAGTCTTTCTGTTTTTTTATATTTTATCTCAATTTTCTCTACGTTAGATTGTCGCAAGCTTATCCAGAGCAATCTCTATCATGCGACGCACGAAAGGTTTGTAGTCTGTGCAAGCATCCTTTGCCACACGCTGCGCAATGATGGTACATATCGTTGCAGCACGGTGACCCAAGAGTGCGGCAAGACCTGCGAGTGCCGAGCCCTCCATCTCGAAGTTTGTGATGCGGCGACCCTCGAAGTTAAAGCTCTCGATCTTCTGGTTGAGGGTTACATCATGAGGACGTAGGCGCACCCAGCGTCCCTGTGGAGCATAGAAGCCTGGGGCAGCGATTGTGATACCCTCCTTTGTCACATCCTTGAAGTGCTCGAAGAGCTCGGTGTGAGCATTCACGAAGTATGGTGCAGGGAGCTTCGAGTACCAATTAGTGTGCTCCACAAAGGCGTTCTCCAATGCCAAGTCACAAACGCCATCACGACCCTCATAGTACGATAGCAGACCATCGAAGCCCAATGATGTGCGCGAGAAGATGACATCGCCAAACTCTATGTCGCGCTGAATGGCACCCGATGTACCGAGGCGAACAAAAGTGAGCTGACGGAACTCATCCTTAACCTGACGTGTTGCAAAGTCTATGTTGGCCAAGGCATCAAGCTCGGTAACACAGATGTCAATATTTCCGATGCCAATACCCGTTGATAGCACTGTCATGCGACGGCCCTTATATCTACCTGTTACGGTCTTAAACTCACGATTTGAGACCTCACACTCTACATCATCAAAATACTCCGCTATCATAGCCACACGACCTGGATCGCCAACTAGAATGACTATATCAGCAAGCTGCTCGGGCTTAAGGTGAAGGTGGAAAATTGTGCCATCACCATTGATAATCAATTCAGAAGATGGTATCGTTCTCATATATTTTGACAATTTATCTTCAATTTATTTTTAATATTCGTGTAAAAATAATAATTTTGTGAGAAATAACAAAACTTTTACACCGTTTTTTAAGTAACGACAAAAAATTAAGATATAGTCATGACGCTTATAAAATCTATTTCAGGCATCCGCGGCACCATAGGTGGTCGCCCAGCAGATAACCTTACACCCATAGATGTGGTTAAGTTCACTACAGCATATTCACGTCTTATCAAAGATAAGAACCCCGATAAACGTATCACCATTGTTGTGGGTCGCGATGCCCGCATTTCAGGCTCTATGGTCGACTCACTTGTCGAGGGCACACTCCTCGGCTGCGGCGTTGATGTGATCAACGTGGGACTGTGCACAACACCAGGCACGGAGATGGCCGTGATAACACATAAGGCCGACGGTGGCATCATCATCACTGCATCCCACAACCCACGACAGTGGAATGCCCTTAAGCTCCTGAACGAACGCGGCGAGTTCCTCGACGACCAGGAGGGTAAGCAGGTGCTCGAGATGGCCGAGGATGAGATGTGGCACTACCCCACAATCGACAACATAGGCAAGGTGATACTTCGTGAGGACTTCAATGCCAAGCACATAGAGCAGGTGTTAGCACTACCTCTTGTCGACGTGGAGGCCGTACGCAACCGCAAGTTCAAGGTCGTGGTAGATGCCGTGAACTCTGTCGGTGGCATCGTCATCCCAGAGCTTCTACGCCAGCTTGGATGCGAGGTTATAGAGCTCAACTGCGAGTCCACAGGTGAGTTCGCACATAACCCCGAGCCACTACCAGAGAACCTAACAGCCATCTCGGAGGTTATACGTAAGGAGGGTGCCGACCTCGGCGTAGTTGTTGACCCTGACGTAGACCGTCTTGCCTTCGTAATGGAGAATGGCGAGATGTTTGTCGAGGAGTACACTTTGGTGGCAGTGGCAGACTATGTTCTTCGTCACACAAAGGGCAACACAGTCTCTAACCTATCATCATCACGCGCCTTGAGTGACATCACAGCACGCTACGAGGGTTGCACATACAACGCTGCGGCCGTGGGCGAGGTTAACGTCGTTAAGAAGATGAAGGATACGGCTGCTGTTATAGGCGGCGAGGGTAACGGTGGTGTCATCTATCCAGAACTACACTACGGCCGCGATGCTCTTGTTGGCGTTGCTCTCTTTTTGACCTATTTTGCAGGTCTCGATATGACCATGTCAGAGCTACGTAAGTCGTACCCCGCATACTACGCATCGAAGAACAAGATTGAGCTTACGCCAGAGATTGACGTAGACAAGATTCTTGCAACCATAAAGGAAAGATACTCAAGCGAAAAGGTAAATGATATAGATGGTGTAAAGATTGACTTTGCAGAGAACTGGGTACACCTTCGCAAGTCTAACACAGAGCCTATAATACGTATCTACACCGAGGCTAAAACCATGGAGGAAGCAGACACATTGGCGAAGCGCTTCATTTCCGAAATAGAACAAATTTACAAAGCATAATTAACCTTAAAACATATAACCATGAAACTTGCAAACGACTACATCAAGCAGAACAGAGAACGCTTCTTGGAGGAGCTTTTCGACCTACTTCGCATACCATCAATCAGCGCACAGCCATCACTCCACAAGGAGGATATGGTACGCTGTGCAGAGTGGCTCGCAGCATCACTCGTTAAGGCTGGTGCCGACCGTGCCGAGGTGATGCCAACAGAGGGCAACCCTGTGGTTTATGCCGAGAAGATAATCGACCCAAAGGCAAAGACAGTCCTTGTATATGGCCACTACGACGTGATGCCCGAGGATCCTATCGATGAGTGGAAGACAAACCCATTCGAGCCAGAGATTAAGGATGGCCGCATATGGTGCCGTGGCGCTGACGACGACAAGGGCCAGCTATTCATGCACGCCAAGGCCTTCGAGGCGATGGTTGCAACAGACACCCTTCCTTGCAACGTCAAGTTCATGCTCGAGGGCGAGGAGGAGATTGGTTCACCAAGCCTCTACAAGTTCTGCGCAGAGAATAAGAAGCTCCTCAAGGCAGACATCATCCTCGTATCCGATACATCTATGATTGGCCTCGAGACTCCTACAATCACAGCAGGTCTCCGTGGTCTCACATACATGCAGGTGGAGGTTACAGGTCCAGATAAGGACTTGCACTCTGGTCTCTTTGGCGGTGCTGTTGCAAACCCTGCGAACGTACTTGCAAAGCTCGTAGCGTCACTCACTGATGAGTTCGGCCGTGTTACAATACCTGGCTTCTACGACGACGTGCGCATCCTCACAGATGCTGAACGTAAGGCACTCAACAAGGCACCATTCTCACTCGATGAGTACAAGAAGGCACTCGACCTTGGCGATGTAGCAGGTGAGATCGACTACACAACAATGGAACGTACTGGCATACGTCCTTCACTTGACGTAAACGGCATATGGAGTGGCTACACAGGCGAGGGTACAAAGACTGTCATTCCATCAAAGGCATACGCAAAGATATCTATGCGTCTTGTGCCTAACCAGGACTTCAAGAAGATTGCGAAGCTCTTTGAGAAGCACTTCCGCCGCATAGCGCCAAAGAGTGTTAAGGTGAACGTAGAGTTCTTGCACGGTGGTGCTCCATACGTGTCGCCTACCGACCTACCAGCATACAAGGCTGCAGAGAAGGCTGTGGAGACAACATTCGGCATCAAGCCACTTCCATTCTACTCTGGTGGCTCTATTCCTATCATCTCGGGCTTCGAGAACATCCTTGGTATCAAGTCGATACTCCTCGGCTTCGGTCTCTCGAAGGATGCCATCCACTCTCCAAACGAGAGCTATGGTCTCGACCAGTTCGACAAGGGCCTAGAGACTCTGCCATACTTCTACAAGTATTTCGCAGAGATGAAGTAATATATATAATCAAGGTATGGGGCTGACTAAAAAGTAACATAGCCAGCCCCCATAACCTATGAGAGTGAATAAAAAGATGTAGTTTTAGGCTTGCGAAGCCCGAAAAAGCGGAGTTTACTAATTGTAAATGAGCATTTTGAGGGCAAGCGTAACGACAAAATACACTTTTTATTCACTCTCATTTGAATAGTAGCACATGAAACTCATAACCACTATTTTCACTCTTCTATTGTTAGTTGGCTGCACGCAAACACGAGAGGTGCTATATCCAAAGTATGCCGCCTTTCCCGAGGGTGCAACAGCAGAGCAGAAGATAGATATTGCAGCACGTGTTGTGCCTACAGATGAACAACTTGCATGGCAACAACTCGAGCTTACCGCCTTCATACACTTCGGCATGAACACATTCACCGATAGCGAGTGGGGCAATGGTGACGAGAGTCCTACACTCTTTAACCCCACAGCGTTAGACTGCGAGCAGTGGGTGCGCACATTGCAAAGTGGAGGTTTTAAGATGGTGATACTCACAGCCAAGCACCACGACGGCTTCTGCCTATGGCAGACAGAGACCACCAACCACTCCGTGGCAAGCTCACCATGGCGCGATGGTAAGGGTGATGTTGTACGCGAGTTAAGCGACGCATGTCATAAGCACGGCATGAAATTCGGCGTATACCTATCTCCGTGGGATAGAAATGCGGAGTGCTACGGTGACTCGCCAGCATACAACAGACTCTTCATTGCCCAACTAACAGAGCTACTAACTAACTACGGCAGAATAGATGAGGTGTGGTTTGATGGGGCCTGTGGCGAAGGACCCAACGGAAAGCGACAGGTATACGATTGGGAGAGCATACTCGCAACTATAGAACGACTACAGCCACATGCCGTAACTGCAATCATGGGTGATGATGTGCGCTGGGTAGGCAATGAGGGTGGTCGTGGCAGAACAACAGAGTGGAGTGCTACGCCCTACACACCGAAATCATATGGCCATGCAGCAGCATCAAATGCCCAACTTGGCCTCGAGGAGATGTCTGCTGATTTAGGCAGCCGTGAACTTGTAGCACGTGCCGATGGCATATATTGGTATCCTTCAGAGGTGGATGTATCTATACGCCCAGGATGGTTCTATCACGCATCACAAGATGACGATGTGCATTCCGTCGCCAACCTCGTAGATATATATTTTAGCTCCGTAGGCCGCAACTCCGTACTTCTGCTCAACATACCTCCCGACAGACGCGGTCTCATACACGAGGTAGATGCAGCACGCATCGAGACTCTGCATGACTACATCACAGCGACATTTGGCAACAACATGATAGATGGCAAGGTTCGACCATGGCACGCCTCGGAGGGAGAAAGCATAGATCTCAAGGTGAAGAGAGGCTCTATAATAAATACCGTGCAACTATCAGAGGATATAACACGAGGACAGCGTGTCGAGCACTTCACCATAGAGGCATACACTAATGGCAGATGGCAGTACATCACAGAGGGCACAACTATTGGTTATAAGCGACTACTTCGCTTCTCTGACTGCCGTGCAGAACGCATCAGAGTAACTATAAATGGATGCCGCAATACAGCACATATAGGTAATATAGGTGTATACTATGCACCTACATTGGAGGATGATCATCGTATTATTAGAGTCAGCGATATCTCGAGTGATGGGTGGCAGACCCTTAACATGGATGCACATGAGGCCATTGATGGAGATATAGAGACCGTATGGCGCAGTGAGGGTCTAACACCCCTGACCATCGATTTGGGTACGACGACCGACATCGCTGGCTTCTGCTACGTTCCAGCAACTGACAACCCTGCGGGAACAATATACCTATACAATGCATACGTCAGCGAGGATGGTATAGAGTGGCATGAGTGCAAGGTAAATGGAGAGTTCAGCAACATAAAGAATAATCCTATTCCCTACTACGTAAACTTCGGCAAGAGCATCTCTGCACGCTACTTCCGCATAGTACCACTCCATGAGATAGATGGCACACCAGCCACCTCTATCGCTGAATTAGGCATCATTCTTCCCCGATAACAGAACTCTACATCAATGAGATATAGGTATCACAGACGTGATACCTATATTTATATATGTACCGAAGGTGGCAAACCATAGGTTTGCAACAAGGGGGCTGACTAAAAGTAACATAGCCAGCCCCATACATAAGAGAGTGAATAAAAAGATGTAGTTTTAGGCTTGCGAAGCCCGAAAAAGCGGAGTTTACTGAACGTAAATGAGCATTTCGGGGGCAGGTCAATTTGTTGAGAGAATAGTGCAGATACTTTGCTCGGCGAATTTCGAGGCGATGGGCTGTACTTTGGCGTACTGCCCATTGATGAGATAATTCGTTAGCGGAAGTAGATGCGATGATATATCAACAAAGAACGACAAAATACACTTTTTAGTCACTCTCCTCATATGTTGGGAGGTTGAATAAAAAGATCTAGTTTTAGGCTTGCGAAGCCCGAAAAACCGCAGTTTACTGTGCGTAAATGAGGATTTTGAGGGCAAGCGTAACGACAAAATAGACTTTTTAGTCAGCCTCACCATTAATCTCTATATTAAATAGCTCGCTATGCGTTCCAATCCTAAAGGGTGGACCCCAGAGGGAGAGACCCATGGAGACGATGACATGGCTACTACCCCACACTCTATGGCCATGACTCTGGGCGTACATGGCATCTGTGAGCCATGTTAGAGGCCACACCTGACCACGGTGAGTATGGCCAGCCAGGTACAAATCGACGCCCGCGCGTGATGCCGCCTCCACATCGTAGGGCTGGTGGTCGAGGACAACGGTGGGGCGCGACATATCTACACCCTGAAGGAGGCTATCTATAGTGGCACGGCGCCTATTGCTCCTATCATCACGGCAGATGAGCTGCACACCCGAGGGCAGAGTGACAACACTATCGCGGAGAAGCCTCACGCGAGTGCTCGCAAGATACTCCTTGCACGCCTCTATGCCGCTGATATACTCATGGTTACCAGCAACCATATATACGCCATCGGGGGCATCTACCCTATCGAAGAGCCTACACATATCCTCCGCCGCAACGGGCACAACACTATTGTCTATGAGGTCGCCGACGATGACAACAACATCGCCCCTCTGCTCATTGATAAGCTCCACATACCTCTCCAGGTCGCGCTTCGTAGTGCCATAGCCGAGGTGCACATCGCTGACCATGACGATGCGATAATCATCCTCGAGGCTCTTCGTGGTATTGACAACGGCACTCTCGACACGTGGCAGACGGTAGTTAACATATCCATACACGAGGAGCAGCGTGGTGGCACCAAGGGCATACAACACGCCATACTTGAATGTGGGGAAGATGAGGTGCGCAACATCGAAGAGAGCCGTGGTGAGCACCATATATAGCAAGAATACGAGCCACACGGAGCCTACGCCAAAGAGTGCCCTATGCACCCACACGGGAAGGGAAGTGTGGCGCACAACCATGGCGACAAAGAGAGCCACGGCAGCAACACCAAAGAGCACGGCGAAGGTGACCCTGCACCACATGGGTGCGGGCTGCAGCAACTGCCACAGGCGGATGAAAACATAGGTATTGCCACCCAGATATAGGAGCATCATAGCCACACCAATCCACATCATAACACTCTACACATTAGGCGATTACAGTACCCCACTACTTTTCGGGGCGCACGATACCACGGCGTGCAGCCTCACTCTCCATAAGCTTGAAGGCAGCATCGTAGTCGTTAGGGATAACACCATCGAGGATGGCATTCTTGATGACCTCCTTGATCTCGCCGATGACGGCACATGGCGGAAGATTGTAGGTCTTCATTATAAGGTCTCCCGTAACGGGGGGCTGGAAGTTACGCACTCTATCTCTCTCCTCCAAGTCCTGCATCTTCGCCCTCACAAGCTCGAAATTCTTGAGGTATAGTCGCACCTTGGAGTCTATGCCCGAGGTTATATCTGCCTCGCAGAGGGTCATGAGCTTCTCCACATCGTCGCCCGCCTCGAAGAGCAGACGGCGAACAGCAGAGTCGGTGACAAGATCCTCGGACAGCACGATAGGCCTCATATGCAGAAATACCATCTTCTGCACAAAGCGCATAGGCTCATTGAGAGGCAACTTCAGACGACGGAAGAGCTGCGGTATCATCTTCGAGCCCACAGCCTCATGCTGGTGGAACGTCCAGCCGTGGCGCGCATCGTAGGCCTTCGTAGAGGGCTTGCCTATGTCGTGCAGCAGCGCCGCCCAGCGAAGCCATAGATCGTCACTCCTCTTCGCCACATTATCCAGCACCTTCATCGTATGCTCGAAGTTATCCTTATGCGCATGCTTGCCCCTGCGTTCTACACCCGACATCCTGTCGAGCTCCGGCAGCACATGCCTCAACAATCCCGAGCTACGCATAAGGCCGAGGCCTATGGAGGGCACAGGAGAGGACATAATCTTATTGAGCTCCACAGCGATACGTTCCCTCGTAATAATCTTTATGCGGTCGGCCTGACGACAGATGCCATCGAACGTCTCATCGTCGATGTCGAAGCCGAGCTGCGAGGCGAACCTCACGGCACGCATCATGCGCAGAGGATCGTCAGAGAAGGTCTTATCGGGCTCACAAGGGGTGCGTATTATACAATCCTCGAGGTCGGCGATGCCACCAAAGGGGTCGACAAGTTCGCCAAACCTATCACCATTGACACACCATGCCATGGCGTTGATGGTGAAGTCCCTACGTCGCTGGTCATCCTCCAGCGTGCCAGGCTCAACCTGCGGGTTACGCGACTCGGGAGTATAGCTCTCCCTACGTGCCCCGACAAACTCAACCTCCGTGTCGCGCCAGCGGAGCATAGCCGTGCCGTAGGTCTTGAAGATAGAGACCTTGGCATTCAACTCACGCGCGAGCTCCTCGGCAACAGCGACACCACTGCCCACAACGACAACATCGATGTCCGACGAGGGGCGGCGAAGGTAGTGGTCGCGGACATAGCCACCAACGACATACGCCTCGACACCAAGTCGGTCAACGACACGTGTTATGTGTTTGAATATAGGATGCTTGAGTGGCATGCTACTCCTCATTGTTATGTGCACGCTTGATGCAGCGCTGGTAGATGCCCACGGTGTTCTCAAGACCCCAATAGAGGGCATCGCTAATCAGTGCATGGCCTATAGATACCTCATCGACCCATGGTATACGCTGGATGAAGTACTGCAGATTCTCGGTATTTAGGTCGTGGCCAGCATTCAAGCCAAGACCTACACGTCGTGCCTCCTCGGCAGCTGCTACATAGGGTGCTATGGCAGCCTCACGATCCGCAGCATAGCCCGCAGCATACGCCTCGGTGTACAACTCTACACGGTCGGCACCACACTCCTTCGCCGCAGTAACCATCTCGACAACAGGGTCAACGAAGATAGATACACGTATGCCAGCCTTATGGAACCTGTCGGCCATAGCCTTGAGGTAGTCGCGATGCTTGATGGTATCCCAGCCCGCAGAGGATGTGATGGCATCCTCGGCATCGGGAACAAGGGTCACCTGCGCAGGGCGCACCTCCTCGACAAGCTCACAGAAGCTCTCGATAGGGTTACCTTCGACATTCAGCTCGGTGGCGATATGTGCCTTGAGCTCCCTAACATCACTATAGCGGATGTGGCGTGCATCGGGGCGTGGGTGAACGGTGATGCCATCGGCACCAAAAGTCTCGATATCGAGGGCCGCCTTCAAGAGATTGGGCATATTTCCGCCACGCGAATTGCGCACAACGGCAATCTTATTGATATTTACACTTAACTTTGTCATAATTTTATTACCTTTGCCATCAGGGACTCCTCCCCACCTACAACAGGGAGTTGTAGGACAAGGTCAATACCTGACGGATGTTAAAACTACTTGTATTACAAGATTAGTAGCAAAGTTACGATTTTTTTTCATTTTGCGACAATGAACATAATACTTTTTTCGCGTAAGCAGCTAAACCACCGCCCCGAGCAGATAGCCTCGATGTTTCGTGCCATAGAGAACCTCGGCATGGACTACGTTGTAAATGAGGATTTTGCGGCCGTCATAGAGCAACTACTCGGATATAGCATCGAGCCTAAACGCATATTCCGAGATACCATAACGCCAACAGGCAACGACGTGATGGTCACCTACGGTGGCGATGGCACACTCCTCGATGGCGTGGCACTGCTGCCCAACTACTCGATACCCGTGGTGGGCATAAACTGCGGACACCTCGGCTACCTCACCGCCGACGACGGCGAGGGCATAGAGGAGCTCTTCGGGCGAATAGCGGCGGGCGAGATACTCTTCGAGCAGCGACAGATGCTGCACGTGGAGGGCGACATCGAGGGTAGCGACATAGCACTGAACGAGGTGGCTATACACCGCAGTGGCGCAACGATGATAGCGATAGAAGTCTACATAAACGACCGTCTGGTGGCAACATGTCACGGCGACGGAATGGTGATATCAACACCCACAGGCTCAACAGCTTACTCGTTGAGTGCCGGAGGCCCCGTCGTAGACCCCATGTGTCGCTGCGTGGTGCTCTCGCCACTCGCACCCCACAACCTTACGATGCGCCCCGTGGTGGCACCCGACAGCGCACGCATTACACTGCGCCTCGGCACACGCTACGGCGAGGCACTGCTCTCGGCAGACAACCGTACATATAGGCTCAAAGATGGTGCCTCGATAACCCTCACACAGGCCAACGAGCCACTAATTTTGGCAACACCGCACAATAATACCTTCTACGACACGTTGAGAAAAAAGATGATGTGGGGTGTCGACAAGCGCGAGGAGTAAAACATCTATAACCAATTGAGGCACAGCAATAAACGATATACATGTGCGCGTGCGTACGAAAATAATGGTCCAAAAGGATTGTGATTTGCGTTTTATTGCTTACATTTGCAAGATAATATGGACAAAAAGAGAGTTACACCACAACACGTAGCCATCATCATGGATGGTAATGGTCGCTGGGCGAAGCAGCGTGGCAAGGAACGCTACGAGGGTCATCTCGCAGGCGTGGAGTCCGTGCGTGCCTCGGTGCGTGCTGCCGTGCGCAACGGCGTGAAGTGGCTAACACTCTACGCCTTCTCGACGGAGAACTGGGGACGTCCCATAGCCGAGGTGGAGGCGATAATGGAGCTATTCTGCCGCACCGTGGTGGGCGAGGGCGACGACCTGGCACGTCAGGGTGTGAGGGTGAAGATTATGGGCGAACGCACAAACTTCTCACCCGCAGTGATAGAGATGATTGAACGCATAGAGAGTGTCACACGAGAGGGCAGTAGGCTGACCCTCGTATTGGCATTCAACTACTCGGCACGCCGCGAGATACTCCTAGCAACACAGAGCATAGCACAGCGTGTGGCACAGGGCACGATGGCCATTGACGAGATAACAGAGAAGGTGATGGCAGAGGCGATGATGACAGCCGGCATGCCCGACCCCGACATGATAATACGCACAAGTGGCGAGTGCCGATTGAGCAACTTCATGCTCTGGCAGGCATCATACGCCGAGTTCTACTTCCCCGAGGTGCTATGGCCCGACTTCAACGAGGAGGAGTTCGATAAGGCGATAGAGGTGTTCGCACAGCGCGACCGCCGATACGGTTTAGTGACTGACGAAAGTTAATAACGATGAGATATACCAAGATTGTTCTTATCGCCATCATGGCGTTGCTCTGCGCATCACTCGACGTGACAGCGCAGCAGACAACACATTATGTGGTTGGCGATGCCGCAAATAACGAGATTTCAGACGACACAGATAGCATAGACTTCGACCTCACAGCACCCATACTCACCGAGGGCGACGGCAAGCTATACTACATACGTCACATTAACCTTCACGGCGTAAAGTACCTTAACCACAGCATCCTCAAGGCATCAGCAGGCCTCGAGGAGGGTGACTCGATATATCTGCCCAGCAGCTTCATATCTAACGCCATGATGCGTCTGTGGGCTCCACGATACTTCTCCGACATACAGATAGGCGCAACAATCGAGGGCGACTCCCTCGACCTCGAGGTGTTCCTCAAGGAGAGACCTCGAATCCTGTCGTGGGAGATTGAGGGCGTGTCGAAGAGCAAGAAGACAGACCTGCGCGACGAGGTGCTCAAGCTACGCCGCAACACCGAGCTATCGGACTATATTATCGACAAGAACATTAAGCTCATCAAGGAGCACTACGCAGCAAAGGGATACCGCAACTGCGAGGTGGCGGTGCGCATAACAAACGACTCTATATACGAGCAGTGCGTGAACGTGACATTCGACATAGACCGTGGCCCAAAGGTGCGTGTGGCACAGATTAACTTCGAGGGTAACGACGCCTTCGACGACAAGCGTCTGCGACGTACGTTCAAGAAGACACATCAGAAGAGCATCCTCTTCTTCCAGAACCGTAAGCTCAACGAGGAGGACTATGAGGCAGACCTCGAGCTGCTCCTCGACTTCTACAACTCACGTGGATACCGCAACGCAACAATCATCCGCGACTCGGTATACTACATCGACGACGAGAACCTCGGCATTGACATCGAGGTGGCCGAGGGTAACCAGTACTACATACGCGACATACGATGGGTGGGTAACTCGGTATACACCACCGAGCAGCTATCTGTGATGCTCGGCATTCAGCCAGGCGACGTATACGACAAGAAGTCGATGCACAAGCGCCTCGGTATAGGCAAGGAGATGAACCCCGAGGAGATGTCTATATCGTCACTCTACAACAATAGCGGCTACCTCATGTCGCAGATAGAGCCCGCAGAGATTGTCGTGGGACCCGACTCCCTCGACCTCGAGATACGCATCTTCGAGGGTAAGCCATTCACCATCAACGAGGTGGGCATCTCGGGAAATATGCGCGTAGACGACGAGGTGATACGCCGCGAGCTTTATGTGCGCCCTGGCGACCTATACAACCGTGCACTGCTGATGCAGACAATGCGCACGCTGATGAGCATGGGTCACTTCGACGAGCAGGCGATAATGCCAGACATACAGCCCGTATCGGATGAGCTGGTAAACATCAACTGGCCACTCCAGGAGAAGGCTTCCGACCAGTTTAACATCGCCGGTGGTTGGGGCTCGGGCACCTTCGTGGGATCTATAGGTGTGACACTCAACAACCTATCCATGCGTAACTTCTTCAAGCGCGGAGCATGGAGACCATACCCCTCGGGACAGAATCAGAGACTCTCAATATCGGGTCAGACAAACGGTACATACTACAAGGCGCTGTCGTTGAGCTTCACCGACCCATGGCTCGGTGGCCGCAGACCTAACTCATTCACCCTCTCGGGTTATATCTCGGAGCAGAATGACGCATACTACGTATGGCAGAATGCAACGATGTACTACCGCACGATGGGTCTCTTCGCAGGCCTCGGTAAGCGCCTCACATGGCCCGACCCATACTTCACCTTCTACGGTGAGCTCGGATATCAGCGCTATGGCCTACGTGGCTGGAGCTCCTTCATCTTGAGTGACGGTAACGCCAACACCCTCTCGCTGAAGCTTGTATTGCAGCGTTCATCTATAGACGCGCCATTCTTCTCGCGTTCGGGATCGGAGTTCACACTCTCGGTGCAGGCAACACCTCCATTCTCGGCATGGGATGGCATAGACTATAGCGACCCCAACCTCTCGGATCAGGACCGCTACCGCTGGATAGAGTTCCACAAGTGGCTACTCAAGGGCCGATGGTTCTTCCCTCTGACACAAAACCAGAACCTTGTGCTCATGCTCGGCGCAGAGATGGGTTACCTCGGTCACTACAACAAGAATAAGGTGTCGCCCTTCGAACGCTTCGAGATCGGTGGTGACGGCATGACGGGTTACAACATCTACGGTGTAGACATCATCGCGCTGCGCGGTTATGAGGATGGCGCCCTCGACCCATCAGACTACTACTCTGTGGCATACAACAAGTATGTCGTCGAGCTACGCTACCCCGTAATCCTTAAGCCTAACTCATCGATATACGTTCTCGGCTTCCTCGAGGGCGGTAACGGCTTCAACTCGTGGAAGGAGTTCTCGCCATTCAAGATTAAGCGTTCGGCAGGTGTCGGCGTGCGTCTATACCTCCCTATCGTGGGTATGCTCGGCGTAGACTGGGGTTATGGCTTCGATGCACCATACGGCTCGAACAAGCCTAGTGGCTCGCAGTTCCACTTCGTCATGGGCCAGCAGTTCTAAATTTCGAGACTATGGCAATATATTTGAAATAAATTGATTATATTTGTAAAATTTAACATTTAGAGATAACTATGAGAAGAGTATTTATAGCCATCGTGGCGATGATCATGTGTGTGGGCGTGGCGTCAGCACAGAACTACATGGTAGTGGATAGCGAGAAGGTGTTTAAGTCTATTGAGGCGTACAATAATGCCCTCAACGAGATCGAGAACCTCTCGGCACAGTACCAGCAGCGCGTGGATGCCAAGTTCCAGGAGGTGGAGAATATGTACAACGCATATATGCAGCAGCGAGCATCACTCTCGGAGAGCGCACGCCAGCAGCGCGAGCAGGCAATATTGAGCAAGGAGGCCGAGGCAACACAGCTCCAGGAGTCGTTGTTCGGCACAGACGGCGAGCTCATGAAGCGCCGTGTGGAGCTGATACAGCCCATCCAGAAGCTCGTATTCGATACCATAGATAACTTCTCGAAGCTCTACGGCTACGACCTTGTTATCGACATCGCCGCAAACCCAACAATACTATACTACTCGGAGAAGGTTAACTTCACCGACCGCATCATCGAGATGCTCAAGTAGTGGCAACAACCGACATTTAGAATTATTTATATTATAGCGTAATGAAGAATTTTTTGAAACTGACCCTTGCCGTAGTGCTCATGATGAGTGCCGGTTCGGTTTATGCACAGAAGTTTGGCCGCGTTGACCTTGCGGCTATCGTGACAACAATGCCAGAGTACCAGGAGGCACAGACAAACCTCGAGGCCTACGGACAGGACCTCCAGGACCAGCTCGAGCAGATCATGGTGGAGTTCAACACGAAGTATGCTGACTACGAGAAGAACGTAAGCACATACTCGGATGCCGTACGCCAGCTTAAGGAGTCGGAGCTCACACAGCTACAGCAGCGCTACAGCGAGTTCCAGCAGTTGGCACAGCAGGATATACAGCGTAAGCAGTCGGAGTTGATGAACCCTATCTTCGAGAAGGCTAACGACGCCGTTAAGAAGATCGCAGCTGAGGGTGGCTACCTCGCAGTATTCAGCACCGAGGGCGACCAGCCAGGTAGCGCAGGTCTCGCATACTTCGATGCCGAGGCTCTCACAGACATCACAGCTCTTGTTAAGGCAGAGCTCGGGATTTAACCTCACATATACCTTATATTATATAGAGAGTGAATAAAAAGTGTATTTTGTCGTTACGCTTGCCCTCAAAATGCTCATTTACGTTCAGTAAACTCCGCTTTTTCGGGCTTCGCAAGCCTAAAACTACATCTTTTTATTCACTCTCTTATGGGGCTGGCTATGTTACTTTTTAGTCAGCCCCATTTTTTTTTAGAGACAGCCCGCTGTCAATCAAAAGGGTAACAAGGGGCACAAAAGGTAAACACAAAAGTCCACGACAACGCCCTACCTTTTATGACCTTTTATGCCCTTTGACACCCGACAACAAAAAAAAGTGCTATGCGGATATCCTCTCTCACGTGGGGAGGAGTCGGCATAGCACCTGAACACACTCAAATATTACATTAACCAAATTGTCTAACCTGGGCTCGGTACCGCCGAGAGGCACCCCTCATGGCAACTCATGCACCAACATGGGGCGTAAGCAAAAAGACGAAAAAACTAAACTCACAACTCCAACTCACTTTGTGGGCACATAGCACCAAACGTCTCTCACTTATCTACACACAAAGTTAGAGCATAGGTGAACATTTACCAAATTTATACCGAAAAAAGATTTCGCAGACCACTTTGCAACACCCTGAATATCAGCGTGTTGAAAAGGCGATTTTTAGAGATTTTTCTCATGCCTGATAATCAGGCAGTTACGAGGATGAAAAGAGAGGGCGGGGAAGTTGGTGTTAATATGCTGATATTCAACGACTAATGGTCGCTTATTGCCGAGATGAAGAGTTCGGCATCTGCGCAGCCCGACTCCTTGATTTTTGTCTTGATGCGATATTTTATCTTCGACAGAGCAACAGGATTGCTGTCCACAAAGATGCAGATGGCGCGTGACGAGAAGCCAGCATAGCTATATAACGCTACTTTTAACTCGCGTTCGCTTAACTTGGGACACGATATTCGTAGCCTTGTCATGAGGTCGCCACGGCAGCTGTTGACCATGTTCTCGAGTTCAGCGAGGCGGGCATCGTCACTCTTAAGCGACTCGATGGTCTGACGAACACGTTCGAAGACGCGCGTAGCCTGGCGTGGCGTGTCGCTATGGTCGTAGTAGGTCTCGCAGAGGTAGTTTATATCCTTCAGACGATCGTTGTATAGGCGGTCGATAGCCTCGGTGAGAGGCTGCATAT
This sequence comes from Alistipes sp., assembly GCA_045614205.1. Classification (GTDB taxonomy): domain Bacteria; phylum Bacteroidota; class Bacteroidia; order Bacteroidales; family Rikenellaceae; genus Alistipes. Next base: position 105,068 of record JAZLCL010000015.1, read on the forward strand.
TGTCGCTACGTGTGAGCTGCAACTCGTTGATGGTATCCATGTAGTGCACAATGTCGCGCTGCATACGTCGACGACGGCTGCGGGCAATGAGTAAGGTGACGACAACGAGAAAGAGACAGAAGAGAGATATCGCAATGTTACGTTGTCGGAGAATCTCGAGCTCGCGTTCCTCCTGCGCTATGGTGCTCTCCAAGAGGTCTATCTGGTAGTTCAACACAGGCTGCTCGCCTGCAACAAGCAACTTATTGTCGAGCTGACTGTTGATGACACATAGCCAATGTAGGGCACTTTCGAGGTCACCCATGTTGTTATATACGTAGTACTTCGCCTCTGCGATGATGGCCTCATCACGATGCTCAACACCCTCGGCCTGGGCTATATAGCGCAGTGCCTCCTCGTTGTCGCCATCATACGAGGTTACGATGGCCTTGACGGCATAGTAGCGCGAGAGGAACCAGCGCACGCAGTCGTACCTGTCGAAGAGCTCGACAGTTGCGCGGCACTTGTCGTACTGCTCCTGCTGGAGATATATCTCGCACAGCTCGTGCAGCACAGCACATAGGAAGTCGTGGTCGGAGGTCGCTATGGCATAGTCGCGCGCCTCGATAAACAGCGCCTCGGCAGAGGCATACTCATGCTTCTTCACAGCAACCTGACCGAGGTTATACTTCGTATAGTAGCAGTGGTATGGCAAGTTGAGTTCGTCGAAGCAGGCGTAGGCACTCATGTAGGCCCTTTGGCTGTTGTTGTAGCAGTAGCGGGCACGGTATACGTCGCCTATAGCACGGCTCACAACACCCTCGAGGTGCTTGTCGTCGACATGCTTGAGAGCATCCTCTGCTGCCGTGAAGGCGAGGATTGCCTCGGGCATCTGGCCACGGAGCTCGAGGATGAGGCCATGCTGGTAGTAGGCACGTGCCTTCTCGTGATGACTATCCGTCTTATCGTAGTAGTCTACAGCTATGCGCGTGAGAGAGTCGCTGGGTATGAGCACCCTATTGTAGTAGTTAGCCTCGCTATATACGAGGGCATAGCGGGCAAGTGTCGCCTCGTCGAGGGTCGTGCCGTCGATGCTCTGGATGATGTTTAGCGCCATGGCGGGCTGCTCCTTGAGCAACACCTCGGCACGCGCTATGAGCTGCTCCTCGGCACTCGGCGTGGCACAGCCAACAACAAGAGACATCGCCACAAGGGCACATAACCATGCGCGACACCTCGATGGCATCACGACACTCATCGCCCCTGCTGCGGCATATATGAACAATCTCCTCATAGGCTTCGCTATAGTCCACAGCACCATGGCTATGGAACAACTACAAAAGTACAAATTATTTCTATAGAATCAAAGCCTAAAGGGGAAACAAGTGTCAAAAAAGGGCACAAAGGGTTTAAAGGGCAGAAAGGGCACAAGGGGCAAAAAAGGTTAGAGACAGCAAGACAGAGAGACAAAGCGAGTGCGAGTCCCTTTGAACGCACAAAAAAGACGAACAACATTGTTGCTCGTCTTAAAAACCTTGTGCCTCACCCTACCAGACTATAGAACTTTTATAGATGATTACTTCAAGATTTTAGACTTCATAGAGTGGCTCAAAGAATACTATCCTGAGAAAGCAAAATTTCTTTCTAAAGACAAATCATTTTAAAACTTTCTCCTAAATCTATTAAAACTAAATAAACTCGAATTGTAGGAATATGTGGATTGATATTTACCATAACTTGCTTGTTGTGCTTTAAATATATGTGCAGCTTTGATGGTCTCGTTGTTTCCATTTTCAACACCCAATTTTAGGATTCGCATAATCTCCCATTTGTCGGTATATGTAGCAGGTGGAGTACTCTCTATGATATGTCCAATAAGCTTTGCGACCTCACCTGGATATACTACCCAACAATTATCAGGGACATTGCTCAATTTTCGCACCTCACTTGAACCATAAAATACGATTATTGAATATATAGGTACATCTTTCAACTGTTCTGCAGTGTTACGTAATGCCGATATGTGCCCCTCGTTTTGCTTTATAGGGTTATAAAACTGATGCTTTTCTTGTCCATAAGCTAAAACTTGAGTCCACTTGTTATGATTTGCATCGCCAAATATCCATCCACTATAATCTTTTATCTCAAACACAAATATTCCTACTCTTGAAGGCACAACTAAATCAATTTGCGTATGTCCATTTTTGTTTGGGATGTATAGGTCGTGAAAGATTGTAGAGGAGGGAATTCCCCCTTTTACAAGACGATATATTAAATCTTGTTCTGACCATTCTCCGCGAGTGAGAGGGGTAATGCTACTTATAATCTTTCGTTTTTTGTATGCTTGGTAAATGCGAAAAATTATGTATGCAATAATAAAAACTAATATGATCATACGGATGCTTTAAATTGTGTATTTATATCCTTAGAACTTTACAACCACAACAAAGTTAATACAATATCTATCATGTTGCAAATGTATATGCGGAATGCTTGGTTCTAGTCAGCATATTAAGTGCTCTCTAAAATTGATTGTAAGTAATTCCTTTGGGGATACACTACGTTGGGACTCGAACTCCGGTCAGCAGAGCAAGAGCAGACCAAGGTAGTTTGATTGGGCGAAATACCGCAGGTATAGAAGATGGGGTGAGTGTTAGTGCCAAGCTTGCTTGAGCAACTAATACTCACCCTATATTCGTAGTTCATAGCAACTCGCACAATCAATCACCGCAGAGAAGTCTGCCGAGCCGCCACAGTCAGTGCGAGTTCCTTTACCCGCACAACACATAGGGACTCGAACTGCGGTCAGCAGAGCAAGAGCAGACCAAATAGATTGGCGGAGAACTTTTGGGGTCGCACTGCACGGGACTCGAACGTCCGCAGAAGCCGAGAGGGGACCGAGAAGGGAGTGATGTGCTGGTAATCGCAGATTGTGGGAGTGGGTTGAGTGCATTTGCCATGC
>JAZLCL010000016.1:0-5913 GCA_045614205.1 Alistipes sp.
GCACCACTTTCTACTTCTCGGACTACCGCCAACTTAAAACTCATCGGATAGTCGCGTTGCGTATGCTTGACATACAAGCTTTTACTCTTTTCTTCCATAGCTTTACTTTTTATTGTGTAACGCTATTTCAGGACAGGACAAGTAGATATAAAAGAGACTACCCCGCCAGTGGCGGGGTAGTCTTGTGTTGTTAGGTATGGGTGATTACTTAATCTCCCATGTTTGGCCTGAACGGAGGAGGTCGTCAACGCACTTGATCTTTGCGCTTGCCTTAACCTGCTCAACCTGCTCGGCAACCTTAACATCGTATACGTTTTCGTCGTCAACGTCACGGATGACACCAACAGCTACTGGGTACTCTGGGTACTTCATCGCTGCAAGCATAGTGTGGAGTGTTGTGTCAGCACACTTTGCATCGTGAGTCAATACGTTGTCGAGAGTGTAGCCATCCTCGCCGATAGTGACAACCTTGAGGCGCATATTCTCGAATATGAGACCCTTCTGCTTGTCCTTACCGAAGAGCATCTTCTCACCGTGCTTCAACACGATAGTGTGCTCCTCACGAGTAGCTTTATCTCCTGCAAACAATGCGTGTGTCTTATCGTTGAAGATCATACAGTTTACCAACGCCTCGGTAACGGCCATGCCCTTATGCTTTGCTGCTGCGAGCAAGCACTCCTTGGTGAGCATAACCTCCTGGTCGATAGTACGAGCAAAGAATGTACCCTTCGCACCAATAACCAACTCACCAGGTGTGAATGGCTTCTCAACAGTACCGAATGGTGATGTTTTTGTGATCTTGCCAAGCTTTGTTGTAGGTGAGTACTGACCCTTTGTAAGACCGTAGATCTCATTGTTGAACAAGATTACGTTAAGGTCTATGTTACGACGGATGGCGTGGATGAAGTGGTTACCACCGATAGCCAACGAGTCACCGTCACCTGTGCATACCCATACAGAGAGGTCTGGATTTGCAGTCTTGATACCTGTAGCGATAGCGTTTGCACGACCGTGGATGGTATGGAAGCCGAAGGTCTTCATGTAGTAGATGAAGCGTGATGAGCAACCGATACCCGATACGAATGTAAACTTATGGTGTGGCTTGCCAAGAGCATCTGCCACCTCGGGCATAGCACGCTGCACGGCGTTAAGGATGGCGTGGTCGCCACAGCCTGGACACCACTTTACCTGTTGATCGCTTTTGAAATCAGCGGGTGTATACTTAAATTCTGCCATAGTTTTCTCTATTTTAAGTTATTTGTGGTGTTCTTACAACATTGAGTTTACCTTATCCTTGATCTCGATAACGGTGAATGGCTGACCCTCTGTCTTGCCATACGACTCGATTACAACATCCTGGAACTGCTGTCGGAGGTAACCAGCGAACTGACCCTCGTTCAACTCGCAAACCACGATACGCTTGTAGCGCTTCAAAGTCTCTGCTACACCCTTCTGCATTGGGTAGATGTAGTTGAAGTGGAGATGGGCAACACTCTTGCCCTCTTCCTGGAGCTGCTTAACTGCGCTGTGGAGGTGACCACGTGTACCGCCCCAACCAACAACAAGAACATCAGCCTCCTGTGCACCAAATACCTCAACCTCTGGCAACTCGTCGGCAACAAGCTCAACCTTACGTCTACGTGTTGTTACCATCTCCTGATGGTTCTTTGGATCGTGTGATATAGTACCTCTCAAGTGGTCCTTCTCCAAGCCACCGATGCGGTGCTCAAGACCCTCCTTGCCAGGGAATGCCCAGCCACGTGCGAGCTTCTCGTTGCGCTCGTATGGCAAGAACTCACCCTCTGTACGTGGCACAACGATAGGAGGCACGATAGCAGGGTAGTCAGACATTGATGGAATCTTCCATGGCTCTGAACCGTTGGCGATGAAGCCGTCAGTGAGCAACATAACAGGTGTCATGTGCTCCATAGCGATCTTACTTGCCATGAAGGCGTAGTGGAAACAGTCGCTTGGTGATGATGCTGCAACGACAACCATAGGACACTCACCATTACGGCCGTAGAGAGCCTGGTTAAGGTCACTCTGCTCTGTCTTTGTAGGAAGACCTGTAGATGGACCACCACGCTGTACGTCAACAACAACGAGTGGAAGCTCTGCCATAACAGCAAGACCCATAGCCTCACTCTTAAGTGAGATACCAGGACCAGATGTTGTAGTCACAGCGAAGTTACCAGCATATGCTGCACCGATAGATGTACAGATACCAGCGATCTCATCCTCAGCCTGTACTGTCTTAACACCGAGGTCACGACGCTTTGCGAGCTCCTCGAGGATGACTGTAGCAGGAGTGATAGGGTATGAACCGCAGAAGAGAGGAAGACCTGACTTCTCGGCTGCTGCGCAGAAACCCCAAGCAGTAGCTGTGTTACCATTGATAGAACGGTAAACACCCTTCTCAAGCTCTGCAGGAGCTACTGTATAGTTGTTAGCAAACTGGTGTGTGTTAGCTGCGTAGTTGTAACCAGCCTCGATAACCTTCTTGTTAGCCTCGGCAACCAAAGGATTCTTCTTCGCGAACTTTGAGTCGAGGTAGTTCTTTGCGTAGTCATCTGGGCGGTTGTACATCCAGAATACGATACCCAAGGCAAACATGTTCTTACACTTAACAATAGCCTTGTTATCCATGCCGCTATCCTTCAACGCCTCCTTTGTCATTGTGGTGATGTCTGGAATAACCACATTGTAGTCCTGAAGGTTAAGCTCGGCGATAGGATCCATAGTCTTGAAACCAGCCTTTGTGATGTTGTCCTCTGTCAAGGTGTCGCCATCGATGATGACTGTTGCTGAAGGCTTAAGCCACTTACGGTTAGCAATAAGAGCTGCTGGGTTCATAGCCACGAGCACATCGCAGTAGTCACCAGGGTTGTCAACACGGCTTGAACCGATGTGTACCTGGAAACCTGAAACGCCTGCTACTGTTCCCTGTGGTGCGCGAATCTCGGCAGGGTAATCTGGGAATGTCGAGATGCCATTACCGAACAGTGCTGATGTATCCGAGAAGAGGGTACCGGTGAGCTGCATACCGTCACCTGAGTCACCTGAAAAACGGATAACCACATCCTGCAACTGCTGTACATTTACGTTGTCCATTGTAGTGAAGTTTGTAGTTTTATGTAATTAGTTTATTGTTTTATTCAATAGTCATAATGGTGCACCCTCATGGAGGTCACCCTATTTTCACACAAATATAATAAAAAAACTCATAGGGTGTATCAAAAAACGCGAATAAATTTCTCTTTTGATACTATTTATCTCTAATACCTCTATTTTTGTGCTGCAAAGGTCATTATGTAATAACATTACATCGAGAAAAAAAAAGAGACTTGTCAGTAACCGCCAGACAAATCTCCTTAAACTCTAAAATGTATATCCTATGCCGATGTTCAGTATCACAGCATTCGAAAACTTCTTCGGTATGCGCCCCATCCACTTGCATTGTAGGTTCACATCCCAGTTTCCTGCGAAATTGTACTTCGTGCCCAAACCAAGATTAAGACCTGCACTCCCTCCCTCCACAGTGCCACTTCTCTCGCTTATATGGTTGGCGCTTAACCCAATAATTGGGAAGACGTACCAGTGACTTGCAATAGATAGTGGAACCTGTAAATCGCAGTATACATCGATGGTACTCTTCTGCTTGCATACATAGTTGATGCCCGGCTCTATATTGAGCCAATCGGTAAGACCGTATGTGCCATATACGCCTAATACATACGCTTTTGCACCGAAGTAGTAGCCTGTTCTAAAACCAAAGGTAAAGGCCCTATCCTCCTGTGCTGATGCGCTGTTTAGGGCTGGTGTTATGGCAAATAATGCAACTATGCAAAGTAGTATAAATCTTCTCATAATAGCGACACAATATTGTTACTTCTACAAATATACGAAAAAATATTTATAGTGCAAGAGCCACACATCTCTCGTTTAAGTTAAAAATAAAGGAGCTGCCCCAAGGACAGCTCCCAATCGTGCATCGTGTGCAAGATGATTATCGTACCTGACGGATAATCTCACCGCCGTGCTTGATAGCCTCCTCGTTCTGTGGAAGCATCTTCCATGCGCGCTCTGGCAATGTCTTCTTAAGACCAGCCATTACGTTCTCCATAGCCACAACAGGGCGAACCTTGAGGTAAGCACCCAAAATCATGGTGTTGAACAACTTCGCCTGACCAAGGCGTGCGCACTCTGCAGTAGCATCGATCTGGTAGACGCTAATGTCAGTACGTGTAGGGTGGTGTGTGATACCGTTTGTATCATAGATAAGTACGCCACCTGGCTTCACCTGGCTCTCAAACTTGTCCATAGACTGCTGGTTTAGAACAACAACGCAGTCAAACTCGTGAGCAATAGGTGATGAGATAGGGCTATCCGAGAGGATAACTGTTACGTTGGCAGTACCACCACGCATCTCGGGACCATATGAAGGCATCCATGTTACCTCCATATCCTGCATAATACCAGAGTAAGCCAAAATCTTACCCATAGTGAGGACACCCTGTCCTCCGAAACCTGCAATGATTATCGTTTCTTTCATAACTGCTTACTCTTTTGTAGTGTCCTTCAAATCGCCGAGCTCATAGAATGGCAACATGTTCTGCTCGAGCCACTCGTTAGAAGCTACTGGTGACAACTTCCAACCGCTGTTACATGTAGCTACAATCTCAACAAGGCTAAAGCCCTTACCTGCCATAGCATTCTCAAATGCGTGACGGATAGCCTTCTTTGCCTTACGAACGTTTGCTGGAGTGTGTACACTCTGACGTGTTACGTAGCATACGCCATCGAGGTGTGCCAACATCTGGCCAATCTTATAAGGATAGCCATTGAGCTTCGCATCACGACCATAAGGTGTAGTAGCAGTCTTCATGCCCAAGAGGGTAGTAGGAGCCATCTGACCACCTGTCATACCGTAGATAGCGTTGTTGATGTAGATACCAACGATGTTCTCGCCACGAGCAGCAGCGTGGATAGTCTCACCAGTACCGATAGCTGACATATCACCGTCACCCTGGTATGTGAAGACCATCTTATCTGGGTTAACACGCTTGATAGCTGTAGCTACAGCGCAAGCACGACCGTGAGCAGCCTGTGCCCAGTCGATGTCGATATAGTTGTATGCGAATACAGAGCAACCTACAGGTGATACACCAATAGTATCATGCTCCAAGCCCATCTCCTCGATAACCTCGGCTACGAGTTTGTGAACAGTACCGTGGCTACAGCCGGGGCAGTAGTGCATTACATTAGGCAAGATAAGCTTTGACTTGCCAAATACCAAATTCTCTTTTTTGATTTCAACCTCTGCCATAGTCTTATCGGTTTATAAGTTTCTCTTTAAGTGCTTTGAATACCTCGTCTGGTGAGAACAACATGCCACCCAAACGACCGTAGTGCTCAACAGGAGCCTTGCCATTTACTGCAAGACGTACATCCTCAACCATCTGACCAGCGTTAAGCTCGGCGCAGAGGAAGCCCTTAACACCACGAGCAGCAAGCTCCTCGATAGGCTTCTTTGGGAATGGGTAGAGGGTGATAGGACGCAACAAACCGAGCTTGATACCCTCGGCACGTGCCATCTCAACAGTAGCAGCGCAGATACGTGATGATGAACCGAAGGCTACGATAACGTAGTCAGCATCGTCACACTGGATAGCCTCGTAGCGTACCTCGTTCTCCTCCAAAGTGCGATACTTCGCCTGCAAACGCTGGTTGTTAACCTCCATAACCTCTGACTTGAGCTCGAGTGATGTGATCACGTTGCGCTCGCGGTCATCAGTCTTACCGATAAGAGCCCAGCTCTTGCACTCTGCAGCAATCTCCTCCTTTGTCTTGCGAGGACGCTGTGGTGCGAGAACAACCTTCTCCATCATCTGACCGATACAACCGTCAGCGAGG
>JAZLCL010000017.1:0-17303 GCA_045614205.1 Alistipes sp.
CGGACGAGATGCACCGCCAATGTGAGAAAGATATTGTAACTTACAAAACGAAAAATGACAACACGGCGCGCCGTGTTGTCATTTAGAAAACTTTAATTATTTTTGTGTCAAATCCTGTAACACTTTTTTAGGACGACACAATGTTTCAATATTAACATTTTTTTAGTATCTTTGTGCGATTGTAGCAATACTACCGACAAATAATTAAAAACAATATACTATGAACATTTCTTACAACTGGCTAAAGCGCTACCTTGATGCAGACATCACTGCCGAGCGCATGGCTGAAATACTCACAGAGCTTGGCCTCGAGGTCGAGGAGTTTGAGAAGATTGAGACCATCAAGGGTGGCCTTAAGGGTGTCGTTGTGGGCGAGGTGCTCACATGCGAGGATCATCCAGACTCTGACCACCTGCACATCACAACCGTGGATGTAGGCGCCGAGGCACCTCTCCAGATTGTATGTGGCGCAGCAAACTGCCGCAAGGGTCTTAAGGTTATGTGCGCAACAGTAGGCGCTGTGCTCTACCCTATCGACTCTGACGAGGAGTTCAAAATTAAGCGCAGCAAGATTCGTGGTGTTGAGTCACTCGGTATGCTCTGCGCAGAGGATGAGCTCGGTATAGGTCGCAACCATGAGGGCATCATGGAGCTTCCTGCAGATGCCGTAGTAGGCACACCCGCAAAGGAGTACCTCCACATCGCCGACGACTACCTTATCGGCATCGGCCTCACACCTAACCGCGTAGATGCATCATCACACATAGGTGTTGCACGCGACCTCGCAGCATACCTCAAGAGCCGTGGCGAACGTGTAGAGTTTAAGCTTCCATCTGTTGATGGCTTCAAGGTAGATGACACATCACGCACCATCGAGGTGGAGGTTGTAAACGGCGAGGCGGCACCACGCTATGCTGGTATCACCGTTAGCGGCTGTAAGATTGCCCCATCACCAGAGTGGATGCAGAACGAGTTGCGCGCTGCGGGCATTAACCCAAAGAACAACCTCGTAGACATCACAAACTATGTACTCTTTGAGCTCGGCCAGCCACTTCACGCCTTCGATGCAGATAAGATTGAGGGCGGCAAGGTTGTAGTTCGTTCAGCCGTTGAGGGCGAGAAGTTCGTGACTCTCGATGGTGTGGAGCGCACACTCACCGCCAACGACCTTATGATATGCTCGGCAGAACGCCCAATGTGTATCGCAGGTGTATATGGAGGTCAGGACTCGGGCATCAGCGATGAGACCGTTAATGTCTTCATCGAGAGTGCATACTTCCACCCAGTATGGGTACGTAAGACAGCAAAACGCTTCGGTCTCAATACCGACGCATCATTCCGTTTTGAACGAGGCATTGACCCTAATATCCAGGTATATGCTCTTAAGCGTGCAGCAATGCTCATGCAGGAGTTGGCCGGCGGTCGCATAACATCAGAGATTATCGACATCAACCCTACCCCAGCACAGCACTTCGAGTTTGACTTCTCTATCGATCGTGCTCGCAAGCTCATCGGCAAGGATATCGCAGAGGAGACCTTCATGACAATCCTCGAGGCGTTGGATGTTGAGGTACGTGGCCGCGAGGGCGATGTCCTCAAGGTTGCAGTGCCACCATATCGTGTAGACGTGCAGCGCGAGGCCGACCTCATCGAGGATGTATTGCGAGTATATGGCTATAACAACATCGAGATTTCAGACCATGTTAACTCGACACTATCGTATGCTCCAAAGCCAGATAAGGCTCGTCTGCAGAACGTAGCATCCGACTACCTCTCGGCAAATGGATATACAGAGATTATGTCTAACTCGCTTACCAAGGCGTCATACTACGAGACAAGCACATCATACCCCGTAGACCGCTGCGTTAAGATCCTCAACCCACTGTCACAGGACCTCAACGTCATGCGCCAGACACTTCTGTTCAATGCACTCGAGGCTGTTGAGTTGAACGTGAATCGTCGTAATGCAAACCTCAAGATGTATGAGGTGGGTAACTGCTACGCCTTTGCTGTAGAGAAGGCCGCAGAGGATAATACCCTTGCGAAGTATGAGGAGAGCTACCGCATAGGTATCACCGTTACAGGTCTTGCAACACAGCTATCATGGAACAGCAAGGCCGAGGGCTCATCATTCTTCACTCTCCGCGCCATGGTCGAGAAGCTCCTCAAGCGCTTCGGCATCGACATCTACACCTTGCAGTGCGAGAGCCTCGACTGCGACCTCTATGCTGATGCTATTGTATGTAAGCAGGGTCCAAAGGAGGTGTTGCGCATGGGTGTTGTTCATCCCGTGGTACGTAAGAAGTTCGACATCAAGCAGGAGGTATACTTCGCCGAGATAGACTTTGACCAGCTCATCAAGATGACCAAGAAGGCAAAGGTACAGTTCAAGGAGCTCTCAAAGTTCCCAGAGGTTAAGCGCGACTTGGCACTCCTCGTTGACAAGAGTGTATCATTCTCGCAGCTCCGTTCTATAGCATTCGCTACAGAGAAGAAGCTCCTTAAGTCAGTATCGTTGTTCGACGTATACGAGGGCGACAAGCTCCCAGAGGGCAAGAAGTCATACGCCTTGAGCTTCATCCTCGAGGATAAGAACCAGACCCTTACCGACAAGCAGATTGAGCGCACCATGGCAACTCTTCAGACTCAGCTCGAGCAGAAGACCGGCGCAGAAATAAGAAAGTAGGATCTGCAGATGCTCAATGGAGGTCATAACTAAACCCTAAACGGAAGCGCAAAGGTAAATAATGTCTTGGAAAGTAAAGTCCGCAATGTAGCATCTTAAGATGCTGTACAAATAAACAATGGTGGCGTATGTGCGAACCTTATAGTTCACTACATACGCCACTACTGCATTATCGTTTGTAAGATTGAGGGGGTAGCAGATAAACTGGTGGGGGGCAAGTTTCCAGACCTGGTGACTGATACAGATGCTAAACCTCAACCAGTTGTTAGCGGTTACATCGAGTTCGCTGGGGAGATTATGAAGATTAGCTCGGTAGAGGATATTGAGAGGGTGTTGGAGAGGTTAAGAGGATAAACATATCAACAAAAGAGACCGACCATAAAAATAGTCGGTCTCAAAATATGGCAAATTACCTACTTGCTGCCATATCGTTGCTCTAAATATTGTAGCTGCACAGGAGCCTCCAATATCTTTAACACAATAAAATGTAACAGCTAAATAGCAACCAAGAGTAGTGTTAAATGTTTCATTGTTTCAAAAATTTGCTAAAACCTTCTTCTAACCAATAGGCCTTTTCTTTAGGACAACATGTCTTTAAGATGTAAATTGCAACTTTACCATACCTCAAAGACGCCACCAGAAAGTAATACCCTTGTATCTTTTGAACACATAATATCACATTTTTTTTCTCCCATAGAAGAGCCCATAGAGATAGGAGTCCAATATATATTAACAATTGAACCTTTGGGGACATTTGAGTATGTTCCAATTGCACTATATTCTGTTCCATCAATTATTATTTTTAGATTATTATAAGTAATATAACCAGTACTATGGTCCAATTCAACCGTCAACTTACAATATTCTACAGGATTACCACTTATTGATTCCTTACCGATTCTAATCTCGGATCCATCCGCCAATGTAAAAATAACTGCATCATCAGTTTCTGTGACTGACACTATAGGGCAACTATTTTCATCGCCAGTTGCTCTACCAAGCTCAATCCAGGTAGCACCCTCATCGTAGGATACATACCAATAGTCATTATCAATCTTCAATCGTGGGGTAATACCATCTTTACCATTAGCACCATCCTTACCGTCTACGCCGACCGCTTTAATCTTATTACCATAGTCGTCAAGCAACCACTCACCGTCAATAGTCCAATAGTAGATACCATCCACATCTTTCTTTACGCCAATCTGAGGGATATAGCCACCTGTTCCATTATTATCATCTTTACCGTTATATATAGTAATGGTATCGCTGTTAGCAAATGAAATTGTATAACCTACAATTTCACCATCCTCACGAACTGGAGAGACATTGGTAATGTAGTCTCTTTTCTCCAAAGCCTCAACAATAGTCTGAAGAGCATCAATGTTAGTATTTAGCTGTCGACACAACTCTTCAAGAGCTGCAATGCGCTTCTCGTGGTCGTTGAGGGTCTCTTCATGTTCGTTGAGCTTATCCCAAATCGCTGTATCATCAAATTTACTGCACGATGATACCATAACTGCCAATGCAATGGCAAATAGTGTTAATAGCTTTTTCATAGTAATATAAGTTTTAGTAATTGTTTGTTCAAACTATATTACCGTAACATCTCCTCTTGCGGTGGATTAGTATATAAAAAGAAAGTGTGGAGATGGATTCGTCTATCAAAATGGAGGTTGTGGAAAGACCTAAACTGAAATAAACGATACAATGCCCCACACTTGGATAGTATGGGGATAGGTACGCTGAATGCGTACAACCACATAGCTATACAAGAAATGAGTGCTGTTCGCCATCCTTCAGTTTTGAAAACTTCCACATTTCCATTTTAGGACATCGAAAACACTTTCAATATGTCTGCTATTTATCCAATAGCATTACAAAATTAAAAAGAATTTTCTAAACGAACAACACTCTTGCGGGACATTGTTCAGTGAGAATACAAAAAAATCACCTCTCGCTAAAAACGAAAGGTGATTCAATATAAGTGCGGTTATTTACCCTTAAATTAAATAGTATAGTACATAGTAAGCAACCCAATATGTTAACTACATATCATCTTTATCCCCTATGTTTGCGGTGACTACACTCCTTGGTGCAGCTATCACAGCTACCACGGTCACCGCAAAAAAAGAAGCGCCATATTCGATATATCAGGGCCGCAACGACAGCAATGCCGACGACAGCGACAGCCCAATCTTGCCACTCCATAACTACATCAGCCAAAGGGTTACATGATAGCCTATCCATGCAAAGAGCCATGCCACAACGGTATTATAGACAGCAGAGCCAACGGCCCATTTCCACGACAACTCCGAGGCGATAGCCATGATTGTAGCAATACATGGTAGGTACAGGAGCGAGAATATAAGGAATGCCACGGCAGTAGGCAGTGTCATGCTACTTGTGATACGATCACCCACAGCTGCCGACATCTCCTCCTCATCCATAGGCATCTCATCGCCAGGCTGTGAATAGAGCACACTCATGGTGCTCACCACAATCTCCTTGGCAGGTATACCCGAGATGAGCGCAACAGATGCCTGCCACTCCATGCCCATAGGCTCAAACACAGGCTCACAGAACTGACCTATACGACCCATATACGACATCTCGTAGTTCTGCTCCTCGGGTGCCGAAGCATCTACCTCGGGGCGGGGATAGTAACTCAAGAGCCACACGACGATAGAGGCAATGAGGATAAGGCCACCCATCTTACGTAGATACTGCGCACACTTACTCCACATATGGCGAACCGTAGTCTTCGCTGTAGGCACACGATATGGCGAGAGCTCCATAACGAATGGCGCCTCCTGCTCACGGAACATGAAGCGGCGCATGAGGCGTGCCGATATTACCGCGAGGAGCATACCTCCAATATATAATAGGAATAGCACCGTACCGGCATGTGCTGCGAAGAAGGTACCTACAATCATCATATATATAGGTAGGCGCGCGCTGCACGACATAAATGGCACAACCATGATGGTGATTATACGCGACGTGGTACACTCTATAGTACGGCATGCCATGATGGCTGGCACATTACAGCCGAAGCCCATAGTCATAGGTATAAACGACTTGCCATGCACACCCATGCGATGCATAACCTTATCCATGATAAATGCCGCACGTGCGAGATATCCCGAGTCCTCGAGGAACGAGATGAAGAGATATAGGATCATGATATTGGGTAGGAAGACAAGCACGCTACCAACACCATTTATCACACCATCGGTAATCATATCTCTAAATGCACCCTCACCCATCATTCCGCGCACAGCATCGTACAGCCACTCTACGCCCGACTCAATCCAACCCTGTGGGTATGCACCAAGTGTAAAAGTACAGAAGAACATGAGCCACATGATGGCAAAGAAGATTGGGAAGCCCCATATGCGGTGTGTGACTATAGCATCGAGCTTATCGCCAAAGGTGTTACGCTTGCGTTCTGCCGCTACATAAGTCTCCTTGAGTGCACCCATGATAAAGCCATACTTCTGGCCAGCAAGTGCCGTCTCTATATCCTCTCCCAGAGCTCTCTCAATATCTACACGAGCATGCTCCGACATCTTCTTCCAGCGATTGTAGTGTGGTGCAGACTTAAGCAGTTCAGCAACCTCGCTATCGCCCTCCAAGAATTTCAGCGCGAAGTATCGTGGTGGGAAGTGTGCAGTGAGCTCATCCCTATGCTTTCTCATATCGGCATTCAGCGGCTCGAGTGACTCCTCTATGACAGTGCCATAGCCGATATGGATATGACGAACACGGCTATCACTATTCTCATGCACAGCAATAACAGCATCAAGCAACGACTCTATGCCACGACCCGAAGGTGCTACGACAGGCACCATAGGAATACCTATCATCTCACCAAGAGCCTCATGGTCGAACTTCGCACCGCTACGTTCCAGCTCATCGTACATATTGAGTGCTATTACCATCTTGGGACTCATGTCAATAAGCTCGGTAGTAAGGTATAGGTTACGTTCTAGATTAGATGCTACTACGGTATTGATAATTACATCGGGGGTATTGTCGATGATATGACGACGCACATACATCTCCTCGGGGGAGTATGCCGAGAGAGCATATGTTCCAGGAAGGTCAGTAATCTCTATTGTATAGCCCTTATACTTGAGTGTGCCACGCTTGGCATCCACTGTAACACCGCTATAGTTGCCCACATGCTCGCTACGGCCACATAGTGTATTAAAGAGTGACGTTTTACCAGCATTTGGGTTACCAACAAGTCCTACGCTAATCACATTATGACTACTGCGCACAGCCTCCTCCATCACATGCTCCTCATCAACAAATGTAGATGTATCTGTGTGAGATATCTTCTCTGCCTCGTCGCGCGTCATCACGACAATCATCTCCGCCTCCTTACGTCGCAAGGAGATATCATAGCCCATAATATGATACTCGATAGGATCTTTTAGTGGAGCATCGAGGATTGCTGTCACCTTCTGACCACGGACAAAGCCCATCTCCATAATACGACGGCGAAAACCACCATAGCCCAATACCTTGACTACGGTGGCCGTTTCACCAGGTTTAAGTTCAGATAGACGCATAACTAATTTTTTTTAGGTTACAAAGGTACGAAATAACTACCTTCGGTGCAATCCCAATTTATTGGGATATTCAACAGATTGTGCAAAAAAAGCTAAAGTATAGGGCCATCTTCGTATTGCAAAAATGGTGATTTGTCCGAAAATCACGACCTTATGACTGAAAAAGTTATGCTCACCTATTGCAAAAACAAAAATTTTTATAACTTTGCAAAACGAAAAACCTTAATAATTAATTGAAATATGAAGACTTTGGTAGAAAACATCGCAGCCCAGTATGAGGCATTTGCAGCAAACGCAGCTTTGCAGGTTGAGAAGAATAATAAGGCAGCGGGTACTCGCGCACGTAAGGCAGCTTTGGAGCTCACAAACCTTTTGAAGAAGTTCCGTAAGGTGTCTGTTGAGGAGTCAAAGAAGTAGTCTTATAGGATTAACCTTCAGGGTTACTCTACAAAATAGAGGGTGTCCAACAATCACGTTGCGACACCCTCTTCTCTTTTGTTTACCCTTTTAGAAATACTCTCTACGATAGTTGTAGCTATTGCGTAGTTGCTCGAAGTCTGCTAGGTTGCTCTTGAAATGCACACTCTCACAATGAGCATCGAAATATTCATCTATCGTCGCACACATCTCCTCCCACGATATTAGCCTTGGCTCGACACTCTCAACACCAGATGGGTACCAACCATCCAAAGGCAAGCAAAAGTGGCGTGCAACAGCTGCAACAACAGCCGCCGTTGCGTTAGCCTTACCCTGCACCGAGTACCCAGCAATATGTGGTGTTGCAAACGCCGCACCTTCTACAATATATTGCTCGACATTTGGCTCACTCTCCCACACATCAAAGTAGTATCTGTGACCACTACGCGCCACTGCCACATTATCCACAACACCACCTCGTGAAGCATTGATAATAACGGCATTATCGCGCATCATATCAATTAGAGCATCATCCACCAAGTGGCGTGTTGTAGCATCGAGTGGCGTATGAAATGTAATGATATCACAATAACGCGCAAGCTCCTCGAACTCCCTGAAGTCTCCTCCCTCGCGCGCCATACGTGGAGGGTCGCACTCCAAGACATTGAAACCCCAATGACGTGCATAACGCGACACCAGCGAGCCCACATTACCAACACCCACAACTCCAAGTGTATAGTCCGAGCAAGCTCGACCGTCACACTCAACGATATGACGCAGTGCCGCTGCCACCCATTGCAACACACCGCGCGCATTGCATCCAGGGGCAGAACACACCTCTATATCAGCATAGTTGCAGTAGTCCATGTCTATATGGTCACAGCCTATCGTTGCCGTGGCAATAAGCTTCACCCTCGAGCCCTCAAGAAGCGACCTGTCGCAACGGGTACGTGTTCTTATAACAAGAGCATCGGCATCCGCAACATCCGCAGGACCTATGTCAGCACCTCCGAGGTATTCGACCTCGGCATATGGTTCAAGCACTCCGCATATATATGGTATGGCCTTATCTACAACAATTTTCATACTCTATCTCTACAATAATCACAATCTTACACACCCACCATTATAGATATATGGTTATTATCATTTTATTCATTAATCTACACCATGCAACATGGCGAACAAAAAATTGGAGTAGGGTTGTAATTTTTAGCAAATATAAGTATTTTTCAATAAAAAATTACTAAATTTGCATGATATTTTGGCATACGGAACTATCAAAAGAGAGCTATGAATAGAAAGAAGTTTGACCCCAATGGAGTGATACCAGATAATGGTAACTACTTCGGCATTCCACTTTCAGCAGAGGATGCCGCTTTGGTGCTCATATCAGCGCCCTGGGATACTACCACCTCTAATCGCAGTGGTAGTTCATACGCCCCCGATGCCATAATCGAAGCATCTCGCCGCATCGACTTCTTCGAGCCCATGTCGCCATATAGCTGGCGCAAGGGCATAGCCACTGCTGCGATAGACTACTCAATACAGGATGCCTCACACCGCCTACGTTCCGATGCCAACCGCGTAAAGAAGGTACACGATGATGTCACAGGCTCACCCTTCGACCATCTCGTCTACGAACGTAGCCTACGTCGTGTCAACGAGGGCTCGGCAGAGATGAATGCCAACATATACCAACAGGCGAAACAGTGGATGGCAAAGGATAAGATTGTAGGTCTAGTAGGTGGTGATCAATCGACAGCATATGGTCTCATTCGCGCTACAGGCGAGAAGTATGGTAACATAGGCATCCTACATATAGGTTCCAACTGCGACCTTCTTGAGGCACATGAAGGCTTCGAGCACTCATATGCCTCCATCATGCACAACATATTACGCGACGTAAACGAGGTAGAACGTCTCGTGTGTGTAGGTGTGCGCGCCTTCCGCCCTTCAGAGTGGGAACGTGCCTCTGCGGACAGCCGCATAGAGCTATTCACCGGTCAGGATATATGGTCGAAGCACTTTGAGGGCATCAATTGGTCCTCTATATGTGACGACATAATCACAAAACTCCCCGACAGCGTATACGTATCACTCGACATCAATGGTCTCACCATAGAGTGCTCACCACGTACAGGCACGATGGTAGCCGGAGGACTTCGCTTCCCCGAGGTGGTGTACCTACTCAACAAGCTAGTTAACTCGGGTCGAAAGATCGTGGGCTTCGACCTCACAGAGGTAGTACCCGACCTTGAGGATAAGACGAACGCTGCGATTGCAGCACGTCTACTCTACAATATGTGCTGCATGGCACTGAAGAACCATGATGCACCAAATGTACTTTAATAAGAGTCTGATAGTAGCAAACACCTAAACAACCACAGTTCATATGGCACTATTCACAAAATTTGGCAGAGTAAAGCGCAACCACATCCTGTCACAGCGCGGAATGAACTTTTTGCAGGCGCCATGGGCGGGCGGCATAGTACTCATCGTATGTGTGGGTATAGCGATGCTATTAGCAAACCTACCTGCCACATCAGAGATATATCACCACCTGCTACACATGAAGCTTGGCCTCTATATAGATGGTGAGCTATTCCCCAAGGAGATGAATCTCGAAAAGATAATTAACGACGGCCTTATGGTGGTCTTCTTCTTCACCGTAGGTCTCGAGATACGACGCGAAATATCACACGGACAGCTATCGACACCCAAGAAGGCAATACTCCCAGTTGTTGCAGCCCTGGGAGGTATGATTGTTCCCGCGGTGATATATGCAGCCTTTAACGCGGGCACAGCAGTATCCAACGGCTGGGGTATACCCACAGCTACGGATATTGCCTTTGCCATAGGCATCATGTCACTGCTTGGCGACCGTGTGCCGCTATCCCTCAAGGTCTTCCTTACAGCGGCAGCTGTTGCCGACGACCTTGGCGCTATCTTCGTCATAGCACTCTTCTATGGCGAGACACCAAATATGCTACTCCTCGGTATTGCCGTAGCTATAATGGTAGGTATATACTTCATGCGCCGCATGGGCGAGTTTAGGATGATTGCATACCTCATCCCCGCGGGCGTAGTATGGATACTATTCTACTACTCGGGCGTACACGCAACAATATCGGGTGTTGCTATGGCCATGCTCATCCCCACAACACCACGCTACAGCCGTTCGTACTTCCTACATAAGGCTGACATCATCGAGAAGGGATTCTCGGGAGCAAATGAGATTAAAGATGAGAATGAGGCAGAGGAGTCTCGTATGTACTACCTACGTCGCATGACGCAGATATCCAACGGCTCACAGAGCATGAGCCACCGCATGGAGCACCTTCTTATGCCCTATGTAAACTTCATCATCATGCCAATCTTTGCACTTGCAAATGCCGGTGTACACATCACCTCGGCAGAGTATTTCAACATCTTCGAGTACTCTCCCGAGATTGGTTCTATAGGCATGGGCATATTCTTCGGACTGCTCCTCGGCAAGCCTGTAGGCATAACACTCTTCAGTTTCCTTGCCGTTAAATTGGGCATTGCCGAGAGACCATCTGGTGCTACATGGAAGATGCTCATTGCTGTAGCATGCCTCGGCGGTATAGGCTTCACAATGTCTATATTTGTAGACAACCTCGCCTTTGACAAGCTCACACAGCAGGAGTTTATAGACATGGGCAAGATTGCCATACTCATGGCATCAACAACGGCAGCCATCGCTGGATCATTACTCATCATACATGAGGCAAAGCGCACAAAGAGAGATAGGTCTATAGAGTAAATATGAAAAAAATAGTATCCGTAGCATTAATAGCCATCATCTTTGCAATGGTGGCATGTGGCCGCAAGAGTGAGGTCACAGTAGCACCAACCATGCAGACAAGTGCCGACTCCATGTCGTACGTCATCGGCATGAACATTGGTCGCAACCTCATAGGCATTGACTCATTGCTAAACATCGACATGGTGTGCGAGGGTCTGCGCGATGCCTACAACGACACAGAGAAGTTCAACAGCGAGGAGGCACGTGCCGCATATCTCAAGTATATGAACTACGACATATATGAACGTGTTAAACTCTACGAAAATCAGTTCTTGGAGGACCTACGTAAGCGCGACCGCAAGTTCGTGGCAACAACATCTGGTCTGACATACAAGATACACGAACTTGGAAACCTTAAAAAGACAATACGCAATAACCGTGACACTATCAACATCCGCTACCGCATTATGGACCAGGCGGGTAATATTATAGACACCACATATCTCAACGCCGACACACTGCGTCTTGCTGTGGGCGAGCTCACAAGAGGCGTCATCGAGGCCACAAAGCTTATCGGTGAGGGCGGACATATGGAGGCGTGGTTACCATCAAACCTTGCCTTTGGTTCTGCGGGATGCGACTCACTGAACGTAAAACCCAACACCATGCTCTACTACGAGTTGTGGCTCATAAATGTTGAGAAGAGATAATAATATAAAACTAAACAATAGATAATAACGTATGAAGAAAATCCTAATCATGATGGCTGCCGCTGTAGCCCTCATATCATGTGGTGATAAAAACCCACTACTTTTCGACGAGACAGAGGTTCGCGTTTATAACGATGCTAATGCCGAGTTCGACACATTGTCGTATGTTGTAGGTATGAACCTCGGCCTTGGCATGAGCCTACAGAATAATAACATAGACTTCGACCGCAACATCGTCACCAATGCCATCCTCGACGAGTTCAGCAAGGAGACGGTAGACTACGACTTCTTGGAGGAGAACACACGCACAATGCAGCGCTTCCAGGGTGAGCACCTTCGTCCATACAACATGGCAAAGCGTTCTCGTCAGTTCGGCGCCAACACGCCAGATACTCTAACACTCTATAACGATGAGTTCACTCCAGAGAGCATCTCTCGAATTTATGGTTATGAGTATGCATACTTCATGCGTCGCTTCGACCTCCCAGTTAATATTCATTGGGTAATAAAGGGTATTAACGATTCGGAAAACGTCACCAAAGTGGATGATATCGACTCTATCATGATGGTTGATGCTGCTACAGCTCGCAACTACATGAATGAGTATACTGCAGTATCATTCCTCAAGTACAATACCGAGTGTACACGCCGTTGGCTCAACAACGTAGCAAAGCATGAGGGCGTAGAGATGATGGTCGTTGAGGGCGACACACTCTACTACCGCATAGAGAATCCAGGTAACGACCTCAAGCCATCAGGTATTCACGACACCGTATCATTCGACTATGATGTTTACGCACGTAATGGTCGTCCAGTTGAGTCATTGACTCGACGCATCAAGAGTCTAAATGAGAGCCTCGAGAGAACACGCAACAACAGCCAGATAGACTCTGCAACACGTGCACTTCTCTTAAACCAGATTGAGGGGCAGCTCGCCATATCGGAGAACCTACGTATTCCATTGAAGCAGGCATCAATCAAGGGTGCACGCTATGCTATGCAGCATCTTGGCGTAGGTGGAAGCATGACAATATGGCTTCCAGCGACACTTGCGTATGGTTCACGTGGCAATCGTGCCGTTGCCCCCAACGATGGTATTGTAATGCACGTAACACTCACAGATGTCGTGAATGTCAACCCAAGCGAGGTTGATGACTTCATCACTCCTGGTAAGGCAAAGATAACTACATTGCCAACACGCAGCAAGGCAAACCCTGTTGTACCATCACCTGGCACCGTGGTACCACAGCCCACAAACGAGTAACTCAAGATGATATAATAAGTTAGGGGTTGTCCGACAAGTATACGGACAACCCCTACTTTCTTAATAGTTATATGACAAGAGTTTATTTTAGGACTGCAAAGCTCGTAAAAGCATAGTTTACTAATCGTAAATAAGCATTTCGAGAGCAAGCATTTTTTTGTTAGACAGTCTCTAAACTATTTATTGGACAACTCCATACCCTGACACACAGCACACATCCTATCCTCATCGACAAGGCGACGTGCGATGGCGAGTGCAAAGTCTATAGATAGGCCAGCACCAGCAGCCGTGATAAGGTTTCCACACTCCACGACACCCTCACGAACATAGTCATAGCACTCCATGCGACTAACAACGCTACCATGACATGTTATACGACAGCCATGTGCGACACCTGCGAGTGCCAACACCGTAGGAGCACCACATATAGCAGCAACAAGGCGACCATCATCATAGAATCTGCTCACAGCAGCCAATACCTCATCTGATGCTCCAAGGTTGATATATCCAGGATTACCGCCTGGAAGAATAATGGCATCACCATCACTCATATCAGCATCTGCAAGCAGCACATCACACCTCAACGTAACAAGACCATGCGACGATGTGACATCAAGACTATCGCCAACGGCAACACGCACAACATCCACACCCGCACGATGCATAACATCTATAGGAGCCAACGCCTCGACACACTCGAAGCCCTCGGCAATTAATATATATACCCTACTCATATCTACTCAAATAACTTCTCAAACTCCTCGACAGTCATCTCGACAACAGCACACTGACCAACCCTCTCAGGAAACACCACACGCAAGATATTATCCTTACGCTTCTTGTCGTGCTTAACCTCGCGCAAGATATTATGGATGGATACTGGAGGCTCGATGCTGAAACCAAGAGCTATAAGCGTTGAATCAATACGAACAACATCATCATAGCACATCATCCCGCGCTTCGAGGCAGCATGTGCTATAAGCGACAAGCCCATAGCCACAGCCTCGCCATGATTTATATCACCACAGCACTTCTCAATAGCATGACCTATGGTATGTCCCAAGTT
Source organism: Alistipes sp. (assembly GCA_045614205.1). Lineage (GTDB taxonomy): Bacteria > Bacteroidota > Bacteroidia > Bacteroidales > Rikenellaceae > Alistipes. The sequence goes on from JAZLCL010000017.1 coordinate 14,493, forward strand.
GAGAACGCGCCTACAGCCACTCTCCATCTCATCCTTTGCAACGATAGCCGCCTTGACAGCTACGGAGGCACCTACGATATGCTGCATATACTCCACAGAGTTATATACATCATCCGCCGCGCACTCCTCGATATAGTCAAACAGCGAAGCATCACCCACAATAGCACTCTTAACAGCCTCGGCCATGCCAGCACGTCGTTCTCTGCAAGGCAACGTATGGAGCATCTCGACATCCGATATAACGAAGCGTGGCTGACGGATTGTGCCAACCATATTTTTATATCCCGCAACATTAACACCATTCTTACCGCCCACCGAGGCATCTACCTGACCTAGGAGTGTAGTAGATATAAATCCGAAGTCGAGACCACGCATATATGTCGCAGCCACAAAGCCCGCTATATCCGTAACGATACCACCACCGATACCCAAGATGAAGGTAGATCTATCAGCGCCCATGGCCATAAGCTTATCGTATATCTCCGAGACGGTGCGCAGACTCTTTATCGCCTCGCCACTGCCGATGATGATATGCTCATAACGATGCACAAGGTCGGGGTACAGCCTATCTATATTCGCATCTGTGATAACAACCACACGACGCGCTGGCAACACCCTGGGCAGCACATCGACAGCACGACCCACATACAGCGTTGAGCCAGGCATTATGTTTAATACTCTCTCCATGATTGTAGAATTGCATTTACGTAGCATGTGGCAGAAACAAAAATCACTCCACGACGATGACCGCCACCCCACTACGTCGATACAAAGATACAAAAATTCTGCACATTGCACCCCACAAGACTTAATGAATGAAATTTTGTCGTCGAAAAAGTTGCAATATCCTCGAATGTTTCCTAATTTTGCGTGATGATTGCTTGTCGATGTCTATTATGTGACTACGCAGATAAGCATACTATGAGAATTAAAGAGTATTTAATAAAGTATAACAATTTAAAACATTAAAAAATTATGGCTTTCCTTACTAACGACAAGCTCGTTATCGTCGGTGCTGCCGGCATGATTGGCTCAAACATGGTTCAGTCAGCCCTCATGATGGGTCTTACAAACAACATCTGCCTCTATGACGTATTCTCTCCAGAGGGCGTAGCAGAGGAGATGCGCCAGAGTGGTTTCGACAACGTAAACATCACATCTACAACTGATGTTGCCGAGGCTTTCACTAACGCAAAGTATATCATCTCTTCAGGTGGTGCTCCACGTAAGGAGGGCATGACACGTGAGGACTTGTTGAAGGGTAACTGCGAGATTGCAGAGCAGCTCGGTAAGAACATCAAGACTTACTGCCCAGATGTTAAGCATGTCGTTATCATCTTCAACCCTGCCGACCTCACTGGTCTCGTAACTCTTCTCTACTCTGGTTTGAAGCCAGGTCAGGTTACTACACTCGCTGGTCTCGACACTACACGTCTTAAGAGTGCTTTGGCAAAGAAGTTCGGCGTTATGCAGAGTGAGATCGAGGGTTGCGCAACATATGGCGGCCACGGCGAGCAGATGGCAGTATTCGGCAGCGCAGTTAAGATCGCTGGCCGTAAGCTCACTGACATCATCGGCACAGAGGAGTTCCCAACAGAGGAGTGGGAGCAGATGAAGAAGGATGTAACACAGGGTGGTGCTGCTATCATCAAGCTCCGCGGTCGTTCATCATTCCAGAGCCCATCATACCTCTCTGTTGAGATGATTCGTTCAGTTATGGGTGGCGAGCCTTTCCGCTTCCCTGCAGGTACTTATGTATCTAACGAGAAGTACAACCACATCATGATGGCTATGGACACTGTTCTCGACCAGAACGGTTGCTCATACAAGATGCCTGTGGGTACAGAGGATGAGTTGGCAAAGCTCGACGCTTCTTACGCACACCTCTGCAAGATGCGTGATGAGCTAGTTACTCTCGGCATCGTTCCTGCTATTGAGGAGTGGTCAAAGATCAACCCAAACTTGTAATATAGACCTATACTATAGTTTTGGAGCAGGAGGGCTTCCTCCTGCTCTTTATTTAATGATGGGATCATGAAGATAGCTATACCAACACGCGACGATCACGTAGACGACCACTTCGGTCACTGCGCATACTACACCATCTTCGAGATTGAAGATCGCAAGATTATATCTACATCACGTCTAGACTCACCAGAGGGCTGCGGCTGTAAGTCGAATATAGCATCAGAGATGGAGGCTATGGGCATCGAGGTGATGCTCGCTGGCAACATGGGCGAGGGTGCGCTGCGCAAGCTACAGAGCCATAATATTAAGGTTATTCGCGGCTGCAAGGGCGACATCAACGCCGTAGTACAGGGTTATATGCTCGGCTTTGTTATGGACTCGGGCGAGGGGTGCGACCACCACAACTGCGGCAACCACTAAAAGAGTGGCATGGCGTAACTATAAAGAGTATAATATTTACGCATTTATTAAAAAAGTTTGTAAAAATTTTGCAGATATAAAAAAAAGTCGTATATTTGCACACCATTTCAGAGAAATCTGATGCCCAGATGGCGGAATCGGTAGACGCGCTGGTCTCAAACACCAGTAGGTTCACCCCTGTGCCGGTTCGACCCCGGCTCTGGGTACGAAAGAGAGGAACGAAAGTTTCTCTCTTTTTTTTTGTCTGTATTGAGTGGAGAGAGTACAACATGCGGCTTATTGGGCTTATTGGTCAAAATAGTACATAAAATCGGGGCGGTTTCTGTTTATTGGTCAAAAATAGTACATAAATGCGGGTATTTGCCCGCATTTTTCACTTGTACTTGAGCCTGAAATATTCATCTATAAACAGCCTGCGATATC
>JAZLCL010000018.1:0-3612 GCA_045614205.1 Alistipes sp.
GGACATCAAACTCGCTGAGGACCTCGTAGCAGCAACTTCGGATACTACTTGTATGGTCGGCTACTCTTCGGCTCTTCGCCGCGTGGCTGTTAAGCTCAACAAGATTTGTAACGACCTTCGCCTCTTGGCTTCAGGTCCTCGTTGCGGTCTCCATGAGTTCGACCTCCCAGCACGTCAGCCAGGTTCTTCAATCATGCCAGGTAAGGTTAACCCTGTTATCCCAGAGGTTATGAACCAGATTTGCTACAAGGTTATCGGTAACGACGCTTGTGTTGCTATGTGCGCACAGGAGGCACAGATGGAGCTTAACGCCATGGAGCCTACAATGGCACAGTGCTGCTTCGAGTCTGCAGAGATCATGATGAACGGTTTCGACACATTGCGTGTTAACTGCGTTGATGGCATCGTGGCTAACGAGGAGCAGTGCCGCAAGTATGTTCAGGATAGCTTCGGCGTTGTTACAGCCCTCAACCCAATCATCGGCTACAAGAACTCTACAAAGATCGCAAAGGAGGCTATGGCTACTGGTGGTCGCGTATACGACCTCGTACTCGAGCACGGCATCCTTACAAAGGAGGAGCTTGACACTATCCTCTCACCAGAGAATATGATCAAGCCCGTGAAGCTCGACATCAAGCCTCGCAGATAATCCTAAACATAGGATATATACCCACGATGGTGTGCCAAGAGTGCTTGGCACACCATTTTTTATCTCTCCGAATGCCTCAATTTCTAAATTATAGGTTATCTTTGTATCATGGTAATAGTAATAGCATAGCTACACAACATGAAATATTACGTTATAGCAGGTGAGCCCTCGGGCGACCTTCATGGCAGCAAGCTTATGCGTGGCATACGTAATGCCGACGCCGAGGCATCGTTCCGCTTCACGGGTGGTGACCGCATGGTAGAGGTGGGAGGCAAGGGTGGAATGCTCTACCACTACACACAGATGTCGTTCTTCGGCTTCGTGCAGGTAGCAAAGAACATACGCACGATATTCCGCCAGATTGACAATGTCAAGGCCGACATCATCCGCTTCAACCCCGATGTACTAATCCTTATTGACTATCCCGCCTTCAACCTACGCATAGCGAAGTGGGCGAAGAGTCGCGGTATAAAGGTATACTACTACATAGCACCCAAGGTGTGGGCATGGAAGGAGAGACGTGTTAAGCAGCTACGCCGCTATGTAGACCGTCTATACACCATCTTCCCATTCGAGAGTGACTACTTCCGCGGTCACGGCATAGAGCCCATCTTCTGTGGCAACCCTCTTGCCGACGACATCGAAGAACGCCGCACCACGCTACCCTCACGCGAGGAGTTCATCAGCAAGTGTGGTCTTGATGACCGCCCCATAGTAGCACTACTCGCGGGCAGTCGTGTCTCGGAGATTAAGGCAAACCTTCCAGACATGGTACAGATAGCGGCGCAGTTCCCCAACTACCAGTTTGTCGTAACCGCCGTACCATGGATAGATAAGAGCCTATACGACAAATACATAATAGGTACAAATGTGCGCTACGTGTGTGACCGCACGCAGCAGACTCTTGCCATGAGTACAGCAGCGATAGTGACATCGGGCACCGCGACACTCGAGACGGCGCTAATGGGTATCCCCGAGGTGGTGCTATACCATGTGCCATGGCTCTACGAAAAGCTTAAGCCCTACTTCCTACGCATACCCTACATCTCTCTTGTGAACATAAACCTCGGTCGTGAGTGCGTCAGGGAGCTTGTTCGCGCGAAGCTCGACATGGCAGAAGCAAAGAGAGAGGTTGCTGCGATACTCCCCGAGGGTAGCGATAGGCAGCGCATGCTACGCGACTTCGAGGAGCTACGCACAATGATAGGTCCTGCGGGGGCATCAGAACGATTTGCACAAGATATTGTTAACTCATTAGGTTGATATGAAACTTATAACTATAGTAAATAGCTACGACAACGAGGCAGAGAGACCTCAATACTACCTCAAGGCCGACACTGCTCTATTGCGCAACAACGATGCCTTCTACATCCCCGATGGCGTTGGTAGTGTTGTTGCTGCACCACACATAGTCCTCAAGGTGTCGCGTATAGCAAAGTGCATAGGCGAACGCTTCGCAGCACGATGCATAAATGGCGTTATGGGAGGTGTGACCTTCACCGCCATAGATAGACTCAACGAGGCACGCGGCAAGGGTCTACCATGGGATGAGGCTGTAGGCTTCGACCACTCCTCGGCACTATCGCTTGACACACTATCGCGCGATGCCATGCTCGAGGGTGCACGCTTCTACATCAATGGCCAAGAGTGCGCTCACATAGCCCTTGGCGATATGCGCTTCACGGTAGATAAGGTTGTAAGTCACCTCTCGGAACGCATGACACTACGCATCGGCGACCTTATATTCCTCGGAGCACCTGCGGAGTTTGAGGTTAAGGCGGGCGACAACTACCGCCTAACTATTGGCGACCACACGCTACTCAACTTCGATATTAAGTAGCAATATACCTATATATATAAGATAAGGGTTGTCCATAGACAACCCTTATCTTTTGACAGCATATAATTAGGTAGTTCACCAGATTACTCCTCGAGCAAGTCTGGTCGCAACGCCTTTGTTCTCAAATACGCCTGCTCATCCTGCCACTTCTCAATCTCGGCAAAGTGACCAGAGAGGAGCACGTTGGGCACCTTCCAGCCGTTAAACTCGGCAGGACGGGTATAGACAGGAGGGGCAAGAAGGTTGTCCTGGAAGCAGTCGGTGAGGGCAGAAGCCTCATCGCCAATAGCACCAGGGATGATACGCACAACAGAGTCGGCAATGACGCACGCAGCAAGCTCACCACCCGTAAGCACATAGTCGCCGATAGATATCTCGCGTGTAATAAGGTGCTCACGAATGCGGTAGTCGATGCCCTTATAGTGACCACAGAGGATGATGATATTCTTCATCAGCGAGAGGCGGTTTGCCTCATGCTGGTTATAGGTGATGCCATCGGGCGAGGTGAAGATAATCTCATCGTAGTCGCGTTCCGACTTAAGCTTCTCGATGCAGCGGAACACAGGCTCAATCTTCATCACCATGCCCGCCTCGCCAGCAAAGGGGTAGTCATCAACCGTGCGACGCTTGTCGTCAGTATAATCGCGCAGATTATGCACATAAATCTCGGCATGTCCCGACTCCTGCGCACGCTTCAATATCGACTCATTAAGCGGTGAGTCGAGAAGTTCAGGCACGACAGTAATAATATCTATACGCATATCGTTAGGCTATCCTTTATAGTTAATCTCGTTGTTTAGCACCTCGACGATGAGGGGGTTGTACAACACCTCGTGGCCAATTGTCGAGCTATCCTCATGGCCAGGGTAGATTGTGACATCGTCACCGAGGGGCACAACCTCCACAAGAATAGACTTCATAATCCACGAGTAGTCGCCACCAGGCAAATCAGTACGACCAATGCTCTCTCTAAAGAGCGTATCACCCGTAAAGAGGGTCTTGTCAGCCTCATTGAACAACACCACGTGACCAGGCGTATGACCAGGGGTCTTGATAACACGCAATACGGTCTCGCCAAAGCGTACCTCGCCAACAGCATCGAGGTCCACATCTATGGCTGGCA
>JAZLCL010000019.1:0-23127 GCA_045614205.1 Alistipes sp.
ATGCCTCGATGCCGAATACATCGACAATCATACCGCCCTTAGTGCGACACTTTACATAACCCTTGATAATCTCGTCGTTGTTCAAAGCCTCGTTTACACGATCCCAGCTCTTGAGCTGACGAGCCTTCTTGTGTGAGAGTGACAACTGGCCACCCTTATCCTCTACTGACTCAACGTAAACCTCTACCTTCTCGCCTACAGTCAAATCAGGGTTGTAACGGAACTCTGTGGCTGCGATAAGACCCTCTGACTTGTAACCGATATTAACGGTTACCTCGCGCTTGTTGATCTCGGTAACAGTACCCTCGACAACCTCGCCAACAGCTACATTAGACATTGTCTTGCCATAGGCCTCCTCGATAGACTCCTTTGACTGGTTGTTGTACAAACCGAGGTCGTTCTCGAACGCATTCCAATCGAAATTCTCATTCGCTACAATTTTGTTCTGCTCCATAATGGAAAAATAGTTTTTGCGATACAATCGCCATTAAAAGTTAATAAATAATTCTACACCTTATATATACGTGCGTATAAAAAGGCTCGCAAAGGTAAGCATTTTTTTATAAACCAAGCAGCCTGACAAAACTTTTTTCTACTTTCACCCCTAAATTTAACACACAGAGGCTGCGTGGCAACAACCAACACAGCCTCTTGTAATACAAATATCTATTATTTAAGAGTGAAAAGCTCTAAAATATCTGTTAGAAATAGAATGACATATACAACGAACCGCCAAGGTTATCTGTTCCGAAACGGAAGGCATTATCTCCAGGCGACTCAACGTCGTAGCGCGTCTCAACAACATCAAGCACAGTATTATAACCCTCAGATGTCACATACTGCTGACCTCCCTTTACATAGTATAGCGCTAGATCAACCTCTGCACCAAGAGCAACTTTAGGCGCCACGAACCACTCTACACCTACACTACCACTGATACCCAAAAATACATTTGATGCAGTCTTGTTCTTTAATGTACGATAGTTATCAGTATATGTATTCCACGCGATGGTTGGCTTGTGGTTGATATCTGTTAGTGCATTAGCATACTGATAGGTGGTCTTCGACTGATTGAAACCAAAGATAAGACCAGCACCAAAGACACCTTGTATACGCTGACTACCCCTACGATACTCACCACCGAGCATAACACTCATACCATTACGCGACATCCTACGTGTGTCTATTAACTTTGACTCACTCAAAGGGTCGTTGGCATGAGCCATATCGTCTACGACATATGCACGCGTGGTATTTGTGCGCAACATCATACCCACATTAGCACGCACGGCCCAATGATCAGTAAGCATATACTTCGCCATTATAGATACATCAGGTGCGATATTATCGATATTAAAACCATCCACGTTATCTGTAATAGGAGCACCACCAAGACCATCTAACGTATTAGATGTACTTGAGTTAAATAGATTTCCTAAATACTTGAAAACAGGAGTAAAATCTATGCCAATAGAGATATCACCCTTCTCGGGCAAATAGTTCTTATTATTCTCATCTTGGGCCATAGAGTGTGTAATAGTAGCCACACACAGCACCAATGTTAAAATATATCGTCTCATAAATGGTAACTTTAGAATTGCACACTGCTCCACTCGCTAACACTATAGCCGTATGTCTCTACGCCATCAAATGGCTTAAAGTTCATCTTAACACGGCTTTCAGGCGCTGGCATACCCTCCAAATCACTAAATGCCACAGTGCCAGAGATAGTTGATGCCTGCTCAAATACACCACCTTCGATAACGTAACTCTCATTTACATATGCCTGCGCCACTTCGTTATACTCATTCCTGTAGTATAAGAATGAATCTTCAACGAACGACTTGACATTTACTGTAATGTTTGGAGACCAATTCATATCATGGGTTGGAATGTTGAATACCGCAACACCATCTGTATTTGTTGTTGCAATATACTTAAGTACATTATCTGCGTATGTAACACTTATCTCAACATCAGCGCCTCTAAATGGTCTATACTCCTTATTAATAACCTCATCACCTACACTGTTTGACTGCAACGTATATGTAGCCTTACCAACATTCACAATATACTTTGACACATAAGGATAACCATCCTCTGTCGATACTATAGTGTGGCTATACATGCCATCGTTAACCTTAATCTGATTGGGTTTAAGCGCAACCTTTGCAGACTCTGCAGAATAGACAACCTCCTGATGCAAATATTCAGGTGTAGCGCCATTAATCTCCACAACACTCTGATATACACCCACAAAGTCAACAGGCTTAATGGTAACCTCAACACCATTCTCAGTCATTGGAATAACCATCTCATAACGACCATCTTTATCCGTTTTTGTTGTATATGTCACAACACCCTTATCCTTGTCGTTGCCCGTAACATCACCTACAGGGATGGTAACCTCAACGATGACACCTGCAGCAGGCTTAATGAGACGTTCGTACTTACCGCCAACATAATCCATACCCTCATCATAGGTGTATTGACCCATAATCTTTGCACTCTTCTTCAAGTCATCCATCGACAACGAACTCTGCTCTTTGGTGCAACCAACAAGCAACACCACGGCCAACGCCAATAGTGTAGCAAACTTAATGTTTGTAATTTTTCTCATAGTAGTTATTTGTTAATTAGTTTGTATATTATCCATTTATTGAATATAGCTCCAACCGACGCTATAATACTCCACGCCATCTTTTTCGACAAGCTTTACCTCACCATACACACTCTTATCACCCTTTAAAAATGTAGCATGTTGCCCTACACTCTCACTCAATTTATCATACGACTCGTATAGATCAAGCAATACATCCCATGTCACTAAATCCTTATCAAGATACATCACCATGGCCGACAATTTATCATCGTCAAACTCACAGGCGACAAGCTCTCTGTAGTCCCACATGTGGTATACAATAACTCTATCATCACTATATGCCACCTCATAATTCTCCATCCTCTGCACGACAGCACTGCGCGACTCCTGCATATCTGCAACCACATCAACATCTGTCACACTCGTTACCGATGTAACCCACGAGTCATAACCACTGCAACCAGATATAACCAACAGTGATATCAATACAACATATATATGCCTAATCATAGCTATATTCTATTATTATCTATGTACTCCATCGATTCACTGCGCAACTCCCCCAAACGTCGCACAGCACTGTTATACAACTCTTCAAAGTTATCCTCACCGCCACCAGTGTCATCACCACCAGTATCGCCGCCGCCAGAATCGTCTCCACCAGAACCTCCGCCAGAATCATCTCCACCAGAATCATCTCCACCAGAACCACCACCATCTGGCTTCACAACTTCCACACGACAAGATATCTTTGGGCCAACTATCGGGTCACATGTGATGGTTGCAGTACCCACATTATTAGCACCAACGAGACCAAGACTATTTACGGCAGCGATAGATGGGTTTGACGATGACCACGTAGGCGAGAAACCACCATAGTTTGTCATATTAACAGTAAGTTGGTATCGCTGCCCAACATATAACTTTAAATACGTTGTATTTAGTGTTGCTGTATAACCGACACAACGAATAAGAAACTGTTTCTCCATTGCATTTACATGCATCCTGTCGAAATTATCATACCAATAGTACTGCATAAAAACAGTTATGGTTGCCGACCCCTCAAAATAGTGGGTAACCTCAACTGATGCACCATAAGGACCAGGATTGACCAATCTAACGTAATTACTATTACATCCCCATGCTGCCTGATTTATGATAGCATTTCTAATCGGAGCCTCCAGCTTTATGAACTGTATACCTCCAACCCTTATGTCGTATATCTGACTATAAAGTCTATTACATGACATAAGCAGGAACAGACAGACACATGTTGCCCGTAACATACTGGCAACTCTTCCCTTATATCTTTGAATCATTATTTTAATTTTAATTGAGTTTCTATAACAAAGATATAATATTTTTTCATAAATAGGCGTTTTACGTCAACAAAAAAACATACTATTACTAAAAATAATATACCTTTGCATAACTTAATTAACACAATGACTATGAAACGACTAAAGACGCTTTTGTGTATCATAACATTCGGCCTATTGGCAGGATGCAACCCTCCAGAGATGGAGGTGCCCAACTACCCTATTCTCACAAGCATTGAGAATACACTGTGGTACAGCTACAATAAGTACGATAACATGTACTTCGACATCATGTATGAGGTGGAGACAGGAAGCATGACATGCTACCGCGATGCCGAGCGCAAGGAGAAGGTCTCTGTAGACAACTTCACATACACCTTTACACCAGCCATTAACCAGGTAGATGCTGTGATAAACGTAGCCTTCGAGGATGGTCGTCTCTACGGCGGAATACTAATCCCCAAGGGCAACGTACAGGTCAACTACGAGCATGTATACATGATTCAGCTATATGAGGTCGATGAGGAGGGTAACATCCTCTACAACGCCAACGGCGAGGTTAAGTCATCGATACTTATGTGGAAGGAGTAACGTCATCATTAATAAAATAAAATTGGGTTGTCCAATCTGGGACAACCCAATTATTTTTTACATCATTACCCTTTTGGGGGACCTACTTATCCGCCTTGAAGATACCGGCAAACTGCAACGACACCGTCTCACCACTCTCCATTGTATAGTAAGCGGTTACGCTGTGGGTGGTGGTATTGGCAACAGGGTCGTGGTGGGCAACGACATCTGCCTGGCCATCGACAAAGCGCAGGAGATCACCATCAGTATAAAGGGTTAGGTATGTATACTCCTGGTCAGAGGTCATAGAGCTACCATCACCCAAGGGGTAGATACCAGAGGGGAGGTAAGCGCCATCTATTGGTGAGTAGAAGTCGATAAACAGTGTACGGCCACTGCTCGCCTCATAGAACGATACATAGTCGTTGCGAAGGCCATTTGTCTGGAGCACATATGCCGAAGCAGAGATGTTGTCGCCAAGCATATATGTGGCATCAGCAACCTCTTCGGCCTCTGTCTTCACCACGAGTGCCGAGGCCAAAGTGATCTCGCCCTTGCTATTGCTTGCCGCAGCATGCAACTCATACGTAGCACCTGCAATGAGCTCTTCTGCGATGACACTAACAGATGTATTTGCCTTGACAGCAACACCATGCGTCATCACATCCTCGCCAGTAATAATCGCCGTCATATTCTGGGCGACACACATCCAGCGCACCTCCGCAGCATCGCTACTATCGACGGTGAAGGTAATAGTGTTCTGTGTTGCTGCACCCAGCGTGAGACTCACAGTGGCAGCCTTCACCTCCACGCTAGGCTCCTCGGGAGTGGGAACATTCTCGTTACCCTCCGTCTGGCAACCGATGAGCATTGCCGAGGCCATAAGGAGCACCATAAACGATTTTGAAATCTTCATAGTATCAAAATATTTGCATATTAAACGTATGCGACCGCCCAACGGTAGCCAGGCAGTCGCATATAGAAAACAAGGAAGGTGTAGGGCAGTCATCGCTGACTGCCATGCCCACTACTTCTTTGACTTTGGAGCAAGAATCATGTTCATCTTCTTGCCATCAAGCTTTGGCATAAGTTCAACACGTGCAAGCTCCTCCAAGTCGTTAGCGAAGCGCAACAGCAGAATCTCACCCTGCTCCTTGAAGACGATAGAACGACCACGGAAGAATACATAGGCCTTAACCTTTGCACCCTCCTTGAGGAAATTCTCGGCATGCTTGAGTTTGAAGTTATAGTCATGGTCATCGGTCTGTGGACCAAAACGGATCTCCTTAACTACAACCTTAACCTGCTTCGCCTTAATCTCCTTTGCCTTCTTCTTCTGCTGGTAGAGGAACTTCTGGTAGTCGGCGATGCGGCATACGGGAGGTTCAGCCTTTGGCGATATCTCGATAAGGTCGAGCTCCATCCCGTCAGCCAACTTGATGGCCTCCTTGATGGGCAACACGAGGTTAGGCTCGACGTTCTCACCTACGACACGCACTACGGGTGCTGTAATCTCGTCGTTGATACGGTTGGGGTTCTCCTGCTGTGGGCGACGACCACGTGCATCGCGCTGCTGCTGTGGAGTGTTGTTGTTCTGATTATTCCCCTGCACCTGTGGGCGCGGGCGGAATGGAAATTGTCCTGCCAAGTTAAAAACTTTTTAGTTAAACTTAATTTTATACTATAATTACTTATTAGCCTCAATCTCTGCTGCTACAAGGCCCTTCATGAAGGTTATGAACTCCTCGATGGTCATCTGACCCTTGTCGCCCTCACCCTGTGCACGCACTGACACCTTGCGCTCCTCGGCCTCCTTCTCACCTACGATGAGCAAATAAGGGATGCGCTTGAGCTCGTTGTCACGAATCTTACGACCAATCTTCTCATTACGGTCGTCAACCTGTGCACGCACATCAGCAAGATTGAGAAGCTTTGCCACCTGATTAGCATAGTCGTTATACTTCTCCGAGATAGGAAGCACCACAACCTGGTCTGGAGTGAGCCACAATGGGAACTTACCAGCTGTGTGCTCCAACAACACGGCCACGAAACGTTCCATAGAGCCGAATGGCGCACGGTGAATCATGATAGGACGGTGGAGCTTATCGTCAGAGCCCTTATATGTAAGGTCGAAACGTTCTGGGAGGTTATAGTCTACCTGGATGGTACCGAGCTGCCAGCTGCGACCCAACGCATCCTTAACCATGAAGTCGAGTTTAGGACCATAGAATGCCGCCCCACCAAGCTCAACAGTAGTCTTAAGACCCTTCTCCTCACAAGCCTTGATGATGGCTGCCTCGGCCTTCTCCCAGTTCTCATCCGAGCCGATATACTTCTGCTTGTTAATAGGATCACGGAGTGATATCTGCGCTGTATAGTTGTCGAACTTCAACGTGCGGAAGATATACAACACGATATCGATAACCTTCTCGAACTCCTCGAGGAGCTGATCGGGACGTACGAAGAGGTGGGCATCATCCTGTGTGAATGAACGCACACGTGTCAGGCCATGCAACTCACCAGACTGCTCGTAACGGTATACTGTACCGAACTCGGCAAGACGCACTGGAAGATCCTTATATGAACGTGGCTTCGAACGGTAAATCTCGCAGTGGTGAGGGCAGTTCATAGGCTTGAGCAAGTACTCCTCACCCTCGAATGGTGTGTGGATAGGCTGGGACGAGTCCTTACCATACTTTGCATAGGGACCCGAGGTAACATAGAGGTCCTTATTACCGATATGTGGTGTTATAACCTGCTGGTAGCCATACTCCTTCTGTATCTGACGCAAGAAACGTTCGAGACGGTCGCGCAACTCTGCGCCCTTGGGCAACCACATAGGAAGACCCTGGCCTACGCGCTGCGAGAACATGAACAACTCGAGATCCTTACCGAGCTTACGATGATCACGCTTCTTTGCCTCCTCCAAGAGTGCAAGGTGCTCATCGAGCATCGACTTCTTGGGGAATGAGACACCATAGATACGAGTGAGCATCTTATTCTTCTCGTTACCACGCCAGTAGGCACCAGCGATAGATGTAAGCTTAATAGCCTTGATGTAGCCCGTATTGGGGATATGTGGACCACGACATAGGTCTGTGAAGGCACCATTGGTGTAGAATGATATTGTGCCATCCTCAAGGTCGGTGATGAGCTCAACCTTATACTGGTCGCCCTTCTCCGTGAAGGTCTTGAGGGCATCAGCCTTTGACACCTCCGTGCGAACAAGAGCCTCCTTGTTGCGCGACAGCTCCACCATCTTCTGCTCGATCTTCTCGAGGTCAGCCTCGGTGATAGCAACGGGTGAGTCTACGTCGTAGTAGAAACCATTGTCGATAGCGGGACCGATACCAAACTTGATACCTGGATATAGAGCCTCAAGAGCCTCAGCGAGGAGGTGCGATGAGGTGTGCCAGAAGGCGTGCTTACCCTCGGCGTCGTCCCACTTAAAGAATTTGATTGTACAGTCACTGTCAATCGCGCGCATCATATCTACTGTTGCGCCATTTACCTCGGCCGCAAGTGAGTCAGCAGCTAAACGAGGGCTGATGCTCTCTGCCACCTGAAAGGCAGTTGTTCCCTTGGCAAACTCTCTTACCGAGCCATCGGGAAAGGTTACTTTAACCATGATAATAATTGTTTTAATGTTTATGTTTCGAGTGCCTTAATAGCTCCACAATAACGAGACGGATTACTACCCAGCTGCACTCCTTGTTTGTCTATCTTGCTACCCTACGTTGGTGTAGGGCTATTAGTCGTGATGCTCTGTGTCTGGCAGGTCCTTAATAGATACATCTCTACCCTTCTCGCGTTCGAAGTGTGGAAGCGGATTCTTGGTCCACTCTCTCCACTCTCTGCGACGACGAACGATGTCTATAGCGTCGTATATAGCATTTCGCATAGAGCACTCATCGGCAACACCCTTACCCGCGATGTCGTACGCCACGCCATGGTCGGGCGAGGTGCGCACCTTCGACAGCGAGGCTGTAAAGTTAACGCCATCGGGAGTCAACGTCTTGAAAGGCGAGAGTCCCTGGTCGTGGTACATAGCCAATATTGCATCGTACTCCTTGAAGCGACCCGCAGCAAAGAAGCCGTCGGCAGCGAAGGGACCAAAGGCCAAGACGCCGTCGCCATATGCCTCAACGATGGCTGGCTTTATTATATCCTGCTCCTCCTGACCCAAGAGACCACCATCACCAGCATGTGGGTTGAGAGCCAACACCGCAATGCGTGGCGCCACAATGCCGAAGTCCTGCTTCATAGAGTCGTTCATCTGCTTGATACGTTCTACGATAAGAGCCGACGAGAGTCTCTGCGCCACCTCCGCCACAGGCACATGGATGGTAACAAGACCCACACGCATAAGCTCCGAGGCCATAATCATGAGAGGCTCACCACCGAGCTTATCGGCCAAAAACTCCGTATGGCCAGTGTAGGGGAACGACTCACTCTGTATCATCTCCTTGTCGATAGGGGCAGTAACAAGGGCATCTATATCGCCCGCCTTAAGCTCCTCGATAGCCTTCGAGAGTGCCGCAGCGGCAGCCTCACCACCCGCCTTTGATGGCTTACCCGGTGTGACGTTCAGACGCTTATCGCCACACTCAACGAGGTTTACCCTACCCTGCTGTGCCACCGAGGCGCCAGCAACGACATTGAACTTAACCTTATCGTAGTCTACGAGGACCTTCTCGTAGTACTCCGCAGCCACACTCGAGCCATAGATCACAGGTGTGCACAACTCGGTCATGCGGCTATCGGAAAATATCTTGAGAATAACCTCCCAGCCGACACCATTAGTATCGCCCTGCGAGATTCCTATCTTAAGTCTATTACTCATAATTTCGTCTATTTCAACCTACAAATATACAAAAACTTATGTAATATCCAATAATCAATCCATAAAATATGTAACAGAGAGGCTCCAACACGCTATCCAGATATCAAAAAAATGGGCGGCCTACATATGCCGACATATATTATTTTAGTCTTTTTACTCCACACAGAGGCATAGACATATACTCTTTTTAGCCCTGTAAAAATAGAGAGTTAGGGTTGTCATGCACGTATGCTAACAACCCTATTTTGCTATCTACAACCTCTACAATCCTCGCCTCTTGATGACCCATGCCAAACCCGAGTAGAGGCCGTCAACAAGGGCGCGCAACGACATAGGCAGCGCATTGAGTAGCTTGAGACGCCGTAGCTGGCGGCATGAACGACGTGTATAGGCAAACACCTGGGCAGCACGACGCGCATCCTCACTGCCACCACGCAATGACTGCGTGATAGCCTTGCCGATGCCTATGCGTGCAATATATTCATTTAGGGATTCTGACTGCTCGGGGTTGTAGAGCTCCTCTATGCTATGCTCACTATGCTCGGCACGATAGATAGATGCCGATCTATTGGATGCCGTGCGTGAGTAGCGCACAAGCGCCATCGGCGAGAAGCAGAAGCGCGCACCACACTGCACCATCCTCACCCACAGCCACTGGTCCTCGCCTATACGCATACCCTCGGGGAAGCCTCCTGCCTCGAGCAGCGTGCTACGACGCAGCGTAGCGGTTGATGGGATTACTGGATAGCGGCCACAAAGAGCCTCATTTGCAACATCTATATATCCCTCACATGTGGGCACGGGAGCAGCAACACAGCTCTTGCCACTTACAATCTTGAAGGCCGTAGAGTAGGCATCGGCATCTGGATAGTACTCCATGAGTCGGCACACCTCGGCGATATAACCCGTGAGCCACGCATCATCGGCATCAAGGAGTGCAACATAGTCGCCCTGCGCCTCTCCAATACCCCTATTACGTGCCGCACTGACACCCGCATTGTCCTGCACGATAAGTCGTATGCAAGCCTCGGGATGCTCCTCGATAATACGCTGCACAACAGCACGTGAGCCATCCGTAGAGCCATCGTCGACGACTATAATCTCGCGGGGTGCAAGACTCTGCTCAACGACAGAGAGCAACGCACGGCCAACCTCCGCCTCTTTATTATATAGTGGGATGACAACAGATATACGCTGTGACTCCTCTGTCACCATCCTACGACCAAAACCCAACACCTCGGGGGCATGGTTAAGCCTCTTATCCTCGGGCAACCACTTCTGTATATCGCCATAGTGGCTACGCAGGTAGCTCTCTAGGTCCGAAGGTGCCCACACCTCCATATCGCCAAAAAGGCGACGTTCGGGGTTGTTGATAGCCTCAACAGCAATCATATCCTTGGGCATACGCACAATGTTATAGCGCGATGCTCCACTATTGTTATATCGCGTAAGCTCCCTACGCAACATCTCATACAACCTCTCCTTGCTATGCGTAGCACACATAAGCCTTATGGCTGCGCACGAGAGCCAACTCTTGGGAAAGACAACGCCATTATTAGCCCTACCAAACCACCTCCACAGCCACACACTCTTGGCCATAAAGCAGTTGACAAGAAAACCAACACGTCTCCTCTGGCGGCGTGCCAACGCCTCATCATCAGGGATAATGTCATAGGGAAAGATATCTACATATATACCCTCCTCGATGGGTAGCCCCACCCACTCACTCTCCACAAAGCGAG
Source organism: Alistipes sp. (assembly GCA_045614205.1). Taxonomy (GTDB): domain Bacteria; phylum Bacteroidota; class Bacteroidia; order Bacteroidales; family Rikenellaceae; genus Alistipes. Next base: position 11,077 of record JAZLCL010000019.1, read on the forward strand.
TACCACGCTTACGCACCTTCGCAAAGTAGAAGGGCGTATCTCTCTCCGTAGTGAACTCCTGAAGCACATACCCCTCATCAAGGAGTGCGGGAGCCTCACGAAGGAAGCGTTCATAGTTGTCGCGCGTCATGCCCACATCTATATCATCATCCCAGGGCACGATACCCTCGAAGAAGTGAGCACCTATAGCCGTGCCTCCTTGGATAAAGTAGGGAATACCTGCAACATCGCAGACACGCACAACCTCACGAAGAGTGTCGTATAGCTCGTCGTGAAGGCTGCGTAGTATGTCGCTATTATACTTCATTACATATTGTGTATCAAAAGGTTACATCCTCTGATATCGCTACCCGAGATGCGACCATCAATCATAAAGGCACCATCCTCCAACACCCTTCCCACATCCTGTGTCTGGATGAAGGCACACGAGTAGATATTCGACAGGTCGATAATATCTATGCCGCCTCTACCGCCTGCTGGCGCGTGGTCGAAGGGGTCGTTGACATCGCGCACCATGACCCTCATCCATGCTGGCGTACGGAAGATACCATCACCCGCCGAGTATGCCTGTGACGTCAGCTCCGCCATGCCATACTCCGAGGCTATCTTCTCGACACCGAAGCCTCGGCACAATATCTCATGTAGAGCACTCTTTGAAATCTCCTCCCTACGGCCCTTCATGCCACCCGTCTCCATTACGACGGTATTATCGAGACAAGGTGCATACTGCTCTGCGAGGTCCCATAGGGCATAGCTCACACCAAGCAATATCTTGGGCTTCGCATCAACCCTCATATCCTCTATAAGGCGTTCATAATCGTGTAGATAGAAGCCACCAGAGCCACACTCCCTAATAAGCGTATCTACCATATATACCAACGACGAGCCCTCGCGTTCGAGGTAGTTGGGCAGTAGACCATATATGCTCCACTGCGCAGGGTCGCCATAGAATCTCCTAAAAGCGGCGGTGAAACTCTTACGGTATATCTCCAGCGACGCCATCATATGGCGTGATGGCGTGGTAGAGCCCGTATTACTCGAGGTGAAGACAATCTCGGGAGGGGTATCACCGCAGTATACATCCTCACTCTTGAAGAGTTCGATAGGCATCATCGGGATATCCTCAACACGTTGCACCGACAGGGGATCTATGCCGAGAAGCTCGACATAACGACGGTAGGGGGCACACCTCTGCACCTGATAGCCAAAGAGCTCCAGGGCAGCGGCATCGAAGGCCTCACGCGAGGCGATATTGAGGATGTCGTCAATAGTTAACATAGCCTTAATTTAGAATCTACGGAGTACAAATTTACTATTTTTATCCAACATAAACAACTAAAAGTGGCCTACAGAGACAAAAATTAGAGCCAACATAACGAGAGCCAAGAAATTTAATGTATCTTTGCCGCAGATAATTATTTAGATAGATATGCTAAACCTACGTTTCACACTCACAACAATCCTATGCGCTATGGCAGCGCTATTTAGCAGCTGCGACATCGACACTACACCTGCGGCAGGTAGCGAGCCTATCGTAGAACTCGACTGCTACGAGCTTAACGTCGACGGCTATGGTGGCGACATGGCCCTCTTCTACACCATAACAAACCCAATCAAGGGCCAGAAACTGGAGGTAACAAGTAATGTCGATTGGATCACCACAAAGAGCATCAACAGCTACAGCATCGTACTCGAGGTGAAGGCAAGCGACCAGCTCGAGACACGCCACGGCATAGTGACGGTAAACTACAAGCACATAGCACGCCCAGTAAAGGTATATGTAAACCAGGATAAGATGATCATGGACTACTTCACAATATCTGTGGAGGATGTCACATACAACAGTTGTACTGCACGTTACACTGCCAAGGATAACAGCATACAGTATATGGCCAACATCATCGACAAGCAGTACTTCGAAAGATCGGGCGTGAGCACAGCCGAGGAGTTCATCGCTGCCGAGATGAATAACTATATAGCCCTCGCCAAAGCAAACAATATGACCCTCGAGGAGCTGATGGGAAAAGTAAGCCCACAGCTGATATACACAGGCGAGGCGGTGCGTAAGTTCGCAGGTATGCAGCACAGCAACCACTATGTGGTATACTGCTACGGCGTGACATTCAAGGATAACACCTACACCGCAACAACACCTATCTACCACACCATCGTGGAGATACCTATGCCTACGATGTATAGCGAGGTGGACTTCAAGGTCACATCGCAGATGTCAAGCAACTACATGGCCGACATAAACATCACACCTACAGGCTGGGATGGTCACTACTACATACAGATTGCACCCGACGACTCACTCTACTACGTACCACAGGGATCGAACCCCGAGGCATACATCATCAAGGCGTTGGCCAACAACTTCTTCATCACAGCACGTAGCTACATGCAGATGGGTGCCACCGCCGAGCATTTCCTCAACACTCAATGCTACAGGGGTCAGCAGCGCTTGTCGCTGCAGCTGGAACGTGGCAAGCGATATATGGTCATTGTCTTTGCTGTGGAGTCGGAGGACAGCGCCATACCTGTCATGCGTTCGGCACCCGTGTTCAGCTACCTTAACTAATCAAGAAAAGGCTATTTTTCAGCATTATAACGGATAACCTTTTGCAAAATTAAAAATATTATTTACCTTTGCAGCCCGTATCAACCTCTTATAATGGGTGAAGGCGCAGTTTCGGACAACCGAAGGATTATTGTCGAGGGTGGCAATATGGTAGCACCAACACAGCGATAATGTTGAACGATAAACATTTAACAATTTGTTGCAACAATGAACAAAGATGCATTGATCAGACTCGTAAACGAGCAGATGTGGGAGAAGGGCGAGAACGACGTTCCACAGTTTGGTGCCGGTGACACCATCACAGTTACTTACCGTATCGTAGAGGGTAACAAGGAACGCTTGCAGAGCTTCCGTGGTGTAGTAATCCAGATCAAGGGTTCTGGCCGTACAAAGATGTTTACTATCCGTAAGGTATCTAACGGCGTGGGCGTAGAGCGTATCTTCCCACTTTACTCTCCACACATCGACAAGATCGAGGTGAACAAGTATGGTGTAGTACGTCGTGCACGTATCTACTACTTGCGTGACCTTACAGGTAAGAAGGCACGTATCAAGGAGCGCCGTATCAACAAGAAGGCAGAGTAATCACTCTATCATCCTTGAAAGAAGTAATGGGTTGTCCAAGCGGACAACCCATTCTTTGTTTACATAGCAATATACTATATGATTGACAATATAGCTTCGGCACACAACTCTGGCTCCTCGTAGAAGCCCATATGTCCGGAGTGCTCGAGCCACACTACACGTGCTGTGGGATCTTGGGCTATCATCTGCTCGGCGACATCTACGGGGATATAGTAGTCGTGGCGACCGAAGATGAACATATGAGGGATGCCACTATCACGGAGCATAGCGCCACGATCTTTACGCTGGATCATGCCACCAAGGATGGCAATGACTCCATCATCCTCGGTGATGAGGATAAGCTCACTGATATCCTCGATATAATCCTTCATACGCGCAACATTCTCGGGAGCAAAGCCCGCATGTGGCACGAGGCGTGCCAACGTATTCTTCTTTCCGGCCTTAATAAGCTCAATCTCCCTACGACGACGGTCGCACTTCTCCTGGCTATCTGCCGATGTGGTAGAGGCTAGAAGCACAACAGAGTTTAGGCGTGAGGGGTATAGCTCCGCCATAGCAAGGGCTACATAACCACCCATAGAGTGACCAACAACGCTATATCTGTCGATGCCGAGGGCCTTCATAGCCTCGGCGACACACTCCGCAAGATACTCCATGGTATGCACCTCGCCACTGACAACCGAGACGCCATGACCTGGCAGGTCGATGACAACAACACGCACATGATCCTTGAGCAGACCTATAAACTCATCCCATACGAGCATAGACTCTAAATAGCCGTGCAACAGCACAACACATCTCTCACCCTTGCCACTATCGGCAACATGCACAGGCGTAGTGCCAGCCATGATAAACTTCTCGGTCATAGTTGTAGTATTTATGTTCGTAATACAATGTTACAAAAAATTGAGCATTTATGCAATAGAGCACCATAAAAAAGAGTCTTTAGGGCGTATATATTTTGAATGCCCCAAAATTATTTGTATCTTTGACCGAATATATATAAATGCAAACGCATGACACCCTTCGAGATTATCAAGTGCCACGGCTCGGGCAACGACTTCATAATGGTGGACACAACATGTGGCACCACACCCGCCGACATCGACTGGTCGGCATTTGCACGCGCCGCCTGCGACCGCACTTCAGGCATAGGTAGCGACGGCCTGCTGCTCGTGGTGCGCAACGACAAGGGCATATATGGCATGGACATGCTAAACCCCGACGGCACACACGCCGAGATGTGCGGCAATGGCATACGCTGCGTAGCACGCCTGGCAAGTGAACGCGGATACCTAAACTCAAACACCCTATACTCCGGAGGTAGAGAGTTCAACATATCGCATGCTTCGCCCATAGCACAGGGCATAGAGACATTTGCGGTGGAGATACCCATAGGTCTATCGAGTCCCAGCTTCGCCTTCTTCGATAGCACAGCGCGCTTCGTGGGCGAGGTGATAGAGGAGTTAGACAACAACCTACGCTTCACGGCACTTAATTTGGGCAACCCTCATATCGTGGCAGAGGTAGAGAGCATAGACATGGCTCTACTCGAGCACCTCGGGCAAAGGGTAAAGTCTCTTACAGACATCTTCCCTCATGGCGTGAACGTATCGCTATACGAATGTCGCACACGACGTAGCATATTTGTTGCAACCTACGAACGTGGCGCGGGCATAACACTCTCTTGTGGCACGGCGATGACAGCCTCGGCAACAGCAGCAGCACTCCTGGGCAGGGTAGATGGCAAAGAACGCATAGAGGTGCGCAACCGCGGTGGTAAGGTATACTGCACAACACGCCACATGGAGAGCCCAATAACGACACTCGAGGGTAACGCCACATACAACTGGCGTGGCATGGCATCGTTCACCGATGGCAAACTATCGTATAGCATAACAGAGCATACGGAGGAGGAGCAGTTGTGGCAGAGGGTGGCACAAGGCGTAGAGTAACATTTTTGATATAGGCAAATAGGATGCGTAACAGGTGGTTAATAGCAGTGATGTTTGTGGTGATGGTCTTGACCGTTGCCTCATGTAACGTCACAAGCACACTACCCGAGGGCGAGTACCTACTCTCGCGCGTGAGGTTTGAGGACGACAAGACCACACCACGCGAGGAGCGCATAACGCCCGACCGTGACGACCTGGAGGTCTACGTACGTCAGTCGCCCAACAAACGCATATTCGGCATAGACTTCTACGTATGGGTATACGAGAAGGCGAATCCCGAGAAGACAAACTGGTGGAATAACTTCAAGCGTAAGATTGGCGAGGAACCCGTACTCCTCGACTCGGCACTAACACAGAAGTCTATACAGAACTTGAGCACCTACCTACACACACGTGGTTACTTCTCATCATCCGTGGAGTGCAAGATAGACACAACACGCCGTAAGCGACGTGCCGAGCTAACATATGTGATACGCCAGGGTGAGCCTACGCGCATAGACTCCATAGACTATGAGTTCCGCGACGAGTCGCTACGTTCCATAGTCCTTGCCGACACCGCCTCGTCGATACTCAACCATGGCGACATCCTCGACATCACACGCCTCGATGCCGAACGTGAACGTGTGGCATCCTACCTCAACAACCGTGGATACTTCGACTTCACGGTGAACAACATATCGTACGAGGTAGACACCATAGGCAACAAGTATGATGCCGACGTGAAGATGATAATACGCCCCACAATTGCGGGCTACAGCGAACGTGGTGCACAGATACTCGAGGATAATGCCGTATACCGTCTGCGTAATATCAACGTATACCCCACATACGACCCCATGCTACGTTCTACAACGGGATTTAAGGAGGATGCCGACATTGACACAACATACTACTATGGTCTTACGATCATCCGCGACCTCAACACCACACCACAGCTGCGCAATGCTGTGCTACGACGCACAATACCACTATTCCCCAACTACATATACAACGCCTCACAGATAGACTACACCAACAAGGAGCTAATGTCGTTGGGATTCTTCCGTAACTCGAAGATAACATTCGACCGTGTGGATGCAGAGGATACATATGTCACATTCCTCGGCCAAGGCAGCAACGACGATGTGCTGCTAAACACCCGCGAGGAGTTCCTCGACTGCAACATATACGCCACACCAGCCCTCAAACAGAGTCTCAAGGTAGACCTGGAGGCCTCGTCGACATCTACATTCTACGGCTTGAGTACCACACTAGGTTACTCAAACGACAATGTGTTCCGTGGTGCCGAGGCCTTCGACATATCGGCACGTTTCGGTTTCGAGTTCATGTACGCCCGCGACGTGGAGAAACGTAGCGCACAGGAGTTGAGCATAACAGCCGGCCTCTCCTTTCCCCGCTTCCTTACACCATTCCGCACATCGCCAGGCATGAAAGTGGCAAGTCCACGAACACGCCTCGAGCTATCGTTCGACTACCAGAATAGACCATACTACCTGCGCAACATCTTCTCTGCACGCTGGGCATATAGCTGGAAGCAGGGAGGTCGTTCATCATTCGTAATACGCCCCATAGACATCAACTGGATCGACGTGAAGAGTGTAGACGAGGCATTCCTCGCTGACATCGACAATAAGTACCTACGTACATCCTTCGAGTCGCAGCTAAATGCTGGCCTTTCAGCATCGTGGGTATACAACACACAGCGTTCGGACCTCGCCTCGAACGCCACACTCGTGCGTGCCAACATCGAGACCGTGGGTAACCTCATACAAGGTCTCGAGAGCATATTCTCGACACACGCACCAGGCAAGAACTACTACGAGATTCTCGGTGTGCGCTATGCGCAGTTTGTGCGTGCCGAGATAAGTGCCAGCCAGAAGATCGACCTCGGACACAACATGGCACTCGCGGGACGTCTCTTCGCCGGCGTGGGCGTGACATATGGTAACTCGGCAGGTCGTTCAATACCCTTCGACCGTATGTTCTACTGCGGTGGTGCCAACTCTATGCGTGGCTGGGTGCCACGAACACTCGGCCCAGGTAACAAGCCCGAGGTTAAGGATACGACATACCCCGCACAGGTGGGTGACGTGCGTCTCGAGGCAAATGCAGAGTTCCGATTCCCCATATGGTGGATATTCCATGGTGCACTATTCTTCGACGCAGGTAACGTGTGGTACCTACGCGACACCGAGGACAGCAACCCCGAGGAGGTGTTCCACTTCGACAACTTCTACAAGCAGCTGGGCTTCAACACAGGTGTCGGACTACGCATAGACGCCACATTCGTGATACTACGCTTCGACCTCGGTATACAGCTACACAACCCTGATCGCCCCGAGGGCCAACGATGGATACACAACTTCAAGTGGAGTAACATGGCCCTTAACTTCGGTGTCGGATACCCATTCTAAAGATATGCTATATGAGTGCTAAAGAGTCTGTTACATTCCCCATAGACATTGTCTACACATGGGTTGATGGCAACGATGAGGCGTGGCGCGAGAAGCGTAACCGCTACATGCCCAACGCCCAGAACACGGCAAAGGCACCAAACCATATGTGCGAGGCACGATGGAGGGAGAACAACGAGCTCATGTACTCGCTACGTTCCGTAGAGAGCTTCGCACCATGGGTAAATAAGATATATATAGTAACAGATGGGCAGCGCCCAGCATGGCTCAACGACGAGCATCCCAAGATAAAGGTCATCGACCACACGGAGATAATACCCGAAGATGCACTCCCCGTATTCTCGTCACACGCCATAGAGTCGTGCCTACACCTCATACCCAACCTCTCGGAGCACTACATCGTGGGTAATGACGACACCTTCTTTGGGGCCATGACACACCCCGAGGACTTCTTCAATGCCGATGGCAGACCGATAGTTCGCCTACGTGGTGCACGCTTCAACCGCCGACGTGGCAGACGCGGAGGCAACTACTACCGTGTGCTATACCGCATGCAAAGCATAGCAAAGAGGCTATGGGGCAAGCTCGTATGCCACGAGCCACACCACAACTTCGACGCCTACCGCCGTAGCGACGTGGCATACTGCGCAGAGGTACTTAACGATGAGTGGCAGCGCACAACACGCCGTAAGTTTAGGCACAATAAAGATATACAGCGATGCGTGGTGAGCTATTATACGGTGGCGACAAAGCGCGCGGAGCTACGCCTGGTGGGTAGATACAACCGCATACATGGCATAGTAGCATTCATAAAGGCACTCGTCACTGGTCGATATGCTGCGGACTCACGATGGATAAAGCTACACCTGCCAGACTACAAGAGGGAGTTTGAGAAGTATAACCCACTGATGTTCTGCATGAACGACAATGCACAGACATCGGATGAGGACTGCAAGCGCATGATAGAGTTCCTCGACGAGATGTTTCCACATAAGAGTCAGTTCGAGAGATAGAGAGAAGCAAAAAGAGGAGTTGCCCATAGGACAACTCCTCTCTCTTATAGTGTTAGTGGTATTACATACCGAGATCAGCCTTGAGGCCAACAACAAGGTCGTCATAGTCACGCAAACCTGTACCACCTGGGATAGGATTACCTGTAATGACATTCTCCTTGAGGTTAACAAGATCATCTGTCTTCGCCTGGATAGCCGCCTCGTTAAGAACCTTTGTAGTCTCCTGGAACGATGCTGCAGAGATGAAGCTCGATGTCTGCAATGCAGCACGTGTGATACCCTGAAGAACCTGGTTAGAGGTTGCTGGTACGATAGGACGTACCTCAACAAGTGCCATATCACGTCGCTTGAGTGCAGAGTTCTCATCACGCAACTTACGCATTGAGATGATCTGACCTGGCTGTACGTTCTGTGAGCCACCAGCGTCTGTAACAACAACCTTATCGTAAAGCTCGTCGTTAACATCCATGAACTCCCACTTGTCAACAACCTGATCCTCGAAGAAGCGAGTATCACCTGGATCCTCAATCTGTACCTTCGACATCATCTGGCGTACGATAACCTCAAAGTGCTTATCGTTGATCTTTACACCCTGCATACGGTATACCTCCTGTACCTCGTTAACGATGTACTCCTGTACTCGTGTAGGACCGAGGATACGCAAGATGTCACCTGGAGTGATGGCACCATCAGAAAGAGCCATACCTGCACGTACGTAGTCGTTCTCCTGAACGATGATCTGTCGTGACAATGGTACAAGATACTTTCTTACATCGCCATCCTTCGATGTGATGATGATCTCACGGTTACCACGCTTGATCTTACCAAATGTTACCTCACCATCGATCTCTGATACGATAGCTGGGTTAGATGGGTTACGAGCCTCGAACAACTCTGTTACTCGAGGCAAACCACCGGTGATATCACCACCAGTCTTACCTACAGCACGTGGAATCTTGATAAGGATATCGCCAGCGTGAATCTTGGCGTTATTCTTAACCATGATGTGAGCCGTAACAGGCAAATTGTATGCCTTAACCTCGTCACCATCCTTGTTAACAATCTTGATGACAGGGTTCTTTGTCTTATCCTTCGACTCGATAACAACACGTTCAGAGAGACCTGTCTGCTCGTCGCGCTCCTCGCGGTATGTTACACCCTCGATGATGCTCTCGTAGACAACCTTACCCTCCGACTCGGCGATGATAACAGCGTTATATGGATCCCACTCACAAATCATGTCGCCCTTCTTAACCTCGGCACCATCCTTCATGAAGAGGGTTGCACCATAAGGCAACGCATGTGTGTAGAGTGTGATCTGCGTGTTAGGATCAACGATACGGAACTCTGACTGACGTGACAAAACGATGTCGATAGTCTCACCAGCAGCATTCTTACCCTTGATAGTGCGCAAGTCGTCGATCTCGAGGATACCCTCATACTTCGAAACAACATTTGTCTCAACAGTTGAACCACCCGCAACACCACCGACGTGGAACGTACGGAGTGTAAGCTGCGTACCTGGCTCACCGATAGACTGTGCTGCGATGACACCAACAACCTCACCCTTCTGTACCATACGTGCAGTAGCAAGGTTACGGCCGTAACACTTCGCACAAACACCACGACGTGCCTCACATGTGAGTACCGAACGAATCTCTACAGACTCCAATGGTGACTTGTCGATAGCCTCGGCAATCTCCTCGGTGATCTCCTCACCAGCCTTGCAGATGATCTCGCCTGTAGTTGGGTTGATAACATCGTTCAACGCTGTGCGGCCAAGGATGCGATCGTAGAGTGTCTGCACGATATCCTCGTTACGCTTGATAGTCGTAGCTGTAAGACCACGCAATGTGCCACAGTCCTCCTCATTAATGATTACATCCTGGGCAACGTCAACCAAACGTCGTGTCAAGTAACCAGCATCCGCTGTCTTAAGCGCCGTATCGGCAAGACCCTTACGCGCACCGTGTGTAGAGATAAAGTACTCAAGCACCGAAAGACCCTCCTTAAAGTTAGACAAGATAGGGTTCTCGATAACCTGCTGACCACCCTCAACACCCGACTTCTGTGGCTTGGCCATAAGACCACGCATACCAGAGAGCTGACGAATCTGCTCCTTCGAACCACGGGCACCAGAGTCAAGCATCATATACACAGGGTTGAAACCATCCTGGTCAGTCTTGAGGGTTGTGATAACCTCGTTGGTGAGCTTATTGTTGATCTTTGTCCAAATATCGACAATCTGGTTATATCGTTCGTTGTTGGTGATAAGACCCATGTTATAGTCGTCGATAACTGCATCGGCAGCTGCATAACCCTCGTTGATAAGCTGCTGCTTATCCTCGGGGATGACAACAGCATCGAGGTTAAACGACAAACCACCCTGGAAGGCCATGCGGTAACCCATGTTCTTGATATCATCCAAGAACTTCGCCACCTTATCGGCACCCGCCTTCTTCATCACTACCGCGATGATATCACGCAATGAACGCTTTGTGAGGATCTCGTTGATGTAGCCTACCTCGGCAGGTACATACTGGTTGAACAAGATACGACCGATAGTTGTCTCCTTCAATACGTATACCTCGTTACCATTCTCATCGATGTCGCGAACACGGCAGTGTACAACGGCATGAAGGGCTGCACGCTTCTCATTGTAAGCGATGATTGCCTCCTCGGGACCGTAGAACTTAAGGCCTGTACCCTTCACGTTAGGACGTGGCTTGGTGATGTAGTACAGACCCAAGACCATATCCTGTGATGGCACGGTGATAGGCGCACCATTAGCTGGGTTGAGGACGTTGTGAGAACCAAGCATCAAGATCTGCGCCTCGAGGATTGCGGCATTGCCAAGTGGCAAGTGCACCGCCATCTGGTCACCGTCGAAGTCGGCGTTGAACGCTGTACAAGACAGTGGATGAAGCTGCATTGCCTTACCCTCGATGAGCTTTGGCTGGAACGCCTGGATACCCAAACGGTGAAGGGTTGGAGCTCGGTTCATCAATACTGGGTGACCCTTGATGACGTTCTCCAAGATACCCCAAATAACGGGATCCTTTCTATCGATAATCTTCTTCGCAGACTTAACGGTCTTAACGATGCCTCTCTCGATGAGCTTACGGATGACAAATGGCTTGTAGAGCTCGGCTGCCATATCCTTTGGAATACCCATCTCGTGCATCTTAAGCTCGGGACCTACGACGATAACCGAACGTGCAGAGTAGTCAACACGCTTACCGAGCAAGTTCTGACGGAAGCGACCCTGCTTACCCTTGAGTGAGTCAGAGAGTGACTTCAACGCACGGTTAGACCCATTCTTAACAGCATTGCTCTTGCGTGAGTTGTCGAACAACGAGTCAACAGCCTCCTGCAACATACGCTTCTCATTACGCAAGATAACCTCTGGAGCCTTAATCTCGATAAGACGCTTAAGACGGTTATTACGTATGATAACACGACGGTAAAGGTCATTAAGATCCGACGTAGCGAAACGTCCACCA
>JAZLCL010000020.1:0-108574 GCA_045614205.1 Alistipes sp.
CCGGACGAGATGCACCGCCAATGTGAGAAAGATATTGTAACTTACAAAACGAAAAATGACAACACGGCGCGCCGTGTTGTCATTTAGAAAACTTTAATTATTTTTGTGTCAAATCCTGTAACACTTTTTTAGGACGACACACCCAAAATAAAAGGTGCGGAGATTGTCCGCACCTTATTATTTGTATAGCCGTGTGCTATTAGTATGACTTTGCGAACAACACGCGGAACTTTGATGGCTTGCCAGAGAATACGCATGTACCCTCCTCCTCGACAACACCCATAGGGATGCATCGTATTGTCGCCTTTGTAGCCTCCTTGATAGCCTGCTCTGTCTCGGGTGTGCCATCCCAGTGTGCCGAGATGAAGCCGCCCTTCTCGTTTAGCACCTGCTGGAACTCCTCCCATGTGTCTACCTTTGTGATCATAGAGTTGCGGTAGTCGAGGGCCTTCTTAAAGATGTTTGCCTGAATCTCGTCGAGGAGTGCTACTATGCGGTCTGTGAGACCCTCCTGTGATACAACCTCCTTTGATAGTGTGTCACGGCGAGCAAGCTCTATAGTGCCATTCTGAATGTCGCGTGGACCCAACGCAAGACGTACAGGCACACCCTTAAGCTCGTACTCTGCGAACTTAAAGCCTGAACGTACGTTGTCGCGGCTGTCAATCTTCACTGACACGCCCTTTGCACGAAGCTCCTTTGCCATCTCCTCGAAGCGAGCAACCACCTCAAGACGCTGCTCCTCGCCCTTGTAGATAGGCACCATCACAACCTGTATAGGCGCGAGCTTTGGAGGAAGCACAAGTCCGTTGTTGTCAGAGTGAGCCATGATGAGAGCACCCATGAGACGTGTTGACACACCCCATGATGTTGCCCATACATACTCCTGCTTACCCTCCTTGCTTGTGTACTGCACGTCGAATGCCTTTGCGAAGTTCTGGCCGAGGAAGTGTGATGTACCACTCTGTAGTGCCTTGCCATCCTGCATGAGGGCCTCGATAGTTAGTGTGTCTACGGCACCTGCAAATCTCTCGTTAGGTGACTTGTGACCTACGATTACAGGAACACCCATCCACTCCTCCGCGAAGGTTCTGTATACGTTAATCATGCGTTCTGTCTCCTCGATAGCCTCCTCGGCTGTAGCGTGTGCTGTGTGACCCTCCTGCCACAAGAACTCGGCAGTACGGAGGAAGAGGCGTGTACGCATCTCCCAACGTACGACATTAGCCCACTGGTTGCAGAGGATTGGAAGATCGCGGTATGATGTGATCCAGTTCTTGTATGTATTCCAGATGATTGTCTCTGATGTGGGGCGCACGATAAGCTCCTCCTCGAGACGTGCTGCAGGGTCTACAACAACACCCTTGCCCTCCTCATCATTCTTTAGGCGGTAGTGCGTAACTACAGCGCACTCCTTTGCGAAGCCCTCTACGTGGCTTGCCTCACGTGAGAAGAATGACTTGGGGATGAATAGTGGGAAGTATGCATTCTCGTGACCTGTCTCCTTAAACATTCTGTCGAGCACCTCGTGCATCTTCTCCCAAATAGCATAGCCGTAAGGCTTGATAACCATACAACCACGCACGGCAGAGTTCTCTGCCAAGCCTGCCTTAATAACCAAGTCGTTGTACCACTGTGAGTAGTTCTCGTCACTCTTGGTCAAATCTTTTAGTTCAACTGCCATATGATGTAAACGTTTTAAATTTTCAGTTGCATATATACACGTAGTGTATAATCAGGCGACAAAGATAGTAAAAAAATAACAATATTGTAACTATGCGACTATTACTAGTGCTGTCGATGATAAAAAAATACCCTGCTTGTGATGCAAGCAGGGTAGTGGTAAGGGAGATATTATGACTAAATATCGTTGTTTAGCTGTGGGATATCTGTTGTTGTCTCTCTCTGGCCAAGGAGATGCTCTGCAAAGTAGTCTGCCATGCGCCAGAAGAAGTACTCATTCATGTCGCCAAAGCCATGACGCTGGCCAGGAAGAAGGAGCATGTCGAAGCGCTTGTTAGCACGTATCAGTGCATTTACAACTCGCAGTGTACAACCGGGATGTACGTTCTCGTCGATGTCGCCATGCACAAGCAGAAGGTTACCCTTGAGGCGTGATGCGAGCTCGTGGTTTGCCGAGATGTGGTAGTTGAAGACGATCTCGCCATCACTCTCCACCTCGCTGATGCCGTGGTGCTTCTCACTCCACCAGCGGTTGTAGATGTTGTTGTCGTGGTTACCTGCGCATGATACTGCTACGTCGAAGAAGTCTGGATACATGAGTATCGCTGCTGTCGACATGAAACCACCACCCGAGTGACCGTGAATACCCACACGTGTGATGTCGATGAAGCTGTGGCGTGCTGCGAGCTGCTGTGCTGCAACAACCTTATCCTTAAGACCATAGTCGCGGAGGTTTCCATAGCCATAGTTGTGGTACCACTTCGAACGATCTGGGTGACCACCACGGTTACCTACGGTGATTACGATGAAGCCCATCTGCGCGAGACGATCTGTGCGGATGAGTGGCTGGAACCATGTCTGCTCCACAGCCTCTGTCTGTGGACCTGGATATACGTACTCGATGATAGGATACTTCTTGTTAGGGTCGAAGTCGTAAGGCTTGTACATCACGCCATGGAGGTCGGTGATGCCGTCAGCGGCCTTCACTACGAATGTCTCGGGGAACTGGTAGCCTGTAGCGAAGAGTGGTGCTAGGTCTACTGTCTCGAGTGTCATCACCTTGCGACCATCTGTTGTGTATAGCTCCGAAACGGGTGCTGTGTCTACACGTGAGTATGTCGTTGTGAAGTAACGGCGGTCGTCAGAAAGCGAGAAGTTACCATGGAAACCTGATGGGTCGAGCTGCTTGAGGCCTGTGCCATCATAGTTTACACGGAAGAGGTGTAGGTAGTATGGGTTCTCATCTTTGTTGTAACCTGTGGCTGTGAAGTAGATGACACGCTTTGCGTCGTCTACGCCGAGTACGTTAGATACGTGCCACTCACCCGAAGTAATCTGGTTGATGAGTGTGCCGTCTGTGCTGTAGCGGTATAGGTGTGCCCAGCCTGTGCGCTCTGACCACTGGATAACCTCCTTATCGCCACTGATGAGTGTAGGCATCTGCCACTCGATAGATGTGTTCATCTCCTCGCATACCACGTCTTTAGCGGTAGCTGTTGCCACATCTACGACGCATAGGTCTGCACGCTGTATGTCACGGCTCTGACGGATGACGTAGAACTTGCTGTTGTCACCCTGCCATACGGCACGCATAGGGCGCTGGTATGTATCAGCATGTGAGTATGGCTTGTTACATATGAAGAGCATCTGCTCCTTGTATTTTCCCATCTCCACCTCACGACGTTCGAAGTTCTCGGTGTCGAAGATCTCGAGTGTGAAGTCGGGGCTCTGCTCGCCAGGCATCTGATACTTGTATGTAAACAACTCGGGACGATCTTTGAGGATGTTAATCACCCAGAAGTCCTTGAGCATCTCGGTGTTGCTGCGCACTGTTGCGAAGTGCTTTGAGTCGGGTGACCACTGCAAGAATACGCGGTAGCGTTCGTCGGGCTTAATCTGCTCTATGCAGTCCTCAAACCAGTGGTATGCAGTCGCCTCTGTGGCATCTGTTGTTATTCTATACTCCACGATAGTGCTATCCTGTGGGTCTATGGCGAGCTTCTCTACATCCTCCATCGACATATACCATAGGTCATAGTTCTTCTCGTATACAGCGATGCTGCCATCGGGTGATACGTTAGCCCAGCTTGGGATAGGTTTCTGGCGGTCGTCAAGCATGGTGAGTGTCTGCTTCGCTATGTCCCACTTGAAGTGGAACACAAGAGGATTACCCTCGGCATCCTTTGGGCTGTAGTCGTTATTCTCGACCATGACTCTGCCTGGCTCAATGTCGAAGAGCACGAAGTTGTCATCCTCGAGCTTTATGTTACTTATGGGGAGGTGCTGTGCGTCGAAAGGGTAGTTTGTTGCCAATGTCACCTTCTCTGCAAGGTCAGCCATAGACCACATCTCACTCTTACGGCCTGTTGTGGCGTCTACGATGTAGTAGTTGATGGCATCTACTGTCTGCCACTTATACCAGAACTTCGTGTGCGACTCAAACCAGTTGGCATGTACGTTTGTCTGTGGCACAAGACGGCGCACCTTTGTGGGTGAGAATCTCTCGGCGAGTTCATAGTTTGGGGTCACTGCTTCAGGCTCTGCGCCTGTAGCAACATGTGCCGAGGTGATAATGCCCACGGCAGCAAGCAAAATGGTTAGTTTTAGTCTCATATTCATAAAGGTTTTATTCTCAATATTACTACCAAGGCAAAGATACTAAAAAATGTCGAAACGAGAAGAGTCTTTGACTCATTATTTATATATAAAGTAATGGGATCACTCGACTATGTGTCGAATAATCCCATATACTCTAAAACACTACATCATTTATGATGCCAAAGAGCAGTATTGTCTATACTTGCCCATCACCTCGCCAACGTAGTGTATTGTCTGTCCGCTACCTGTGAACTTGCCACTCTGCACCACATCACGTTCGTAGTACTCGGGCTCTGCCTTCAGTTTGAGGTAGTGGCTTACATCCGCCCATGAGTTGGGGTTAGCACCCTCGGCGCGCGCTAGGCGTCGCGCATCTAACACATGACCTATGCCCGCATTATAGCTCGCAAGGATTATGCTCAAGCGATCCTCTACGGGTGTAGATGCTGGTATGCGGAGCATTGTTCCGAGCTCTGTCAGCAACATGCCCGCAAGGCGAATGTTTGTCTCCGTGTCGTTAATGCTCTCGACAGGATAGTTAAAGTGTCGAGCAACCACTGGGCGTATCTGCATGATACCCTTTGCTCCCTGACTCGACTTAAGGTTCTCGATGAATCGCGACTCGCTATATGCTATAGCACTCATAAGTCGCCAATCCTGACCCTCCTCCATTCCCACGCGGCGCATAATGTTATCAAAGCGTGAGATGATACACGGCAGCTCAACCCTCTCGGTTATCTGCTCGTTACTGCTACGGTCAGCCTCTATTGCCTGTGCCACAGTAGGTGTGGTTATAGGCGCACTCTGACCTAATGATGATTCATACACCGCAATAAGTGCGGTTGCAAGAACCACAAACGATACTCTTTTTAACATTTTATAGTAGTTTGTGGGCTGCTTATACGGGTACAAAACACTCCGTTAGTCGTAGAACGACCACGAGATACCGAACTTGAACATACGTGGGTTTAGCGGGTAGCGAGCTACCTGGAAGTATTCGCCATTTCCAAACAGATTCTGATTCAAGTGCTGTAACTTAAGTAAAATACGCATGCGCTTCCACTTGGCCGATATAAACGCATCGAGGTATGGGTAGTTGCCTACCTTTGACTCGCGCTGATTAAAGAAGGTCGAGAGTGCAGGGTTATAACTTGGGGCATAGTATGCCGTGTTGAAGCGGCCGTCTATACCAATCTGCACACGTAGCACGTCGCGCTTAACCCAGAACTCGTAGTAGTACGATAGGTAGGCGTTGAACGTAGGTACGGGAAGCACAGTCTCATCGGATGTGATTTGCACCAATGCCCTGTGATCGAGAGGGAATCCCGCGAAGCGCAAGTCCTTGCGAGCATACAAACTCGTTAGGCTAACAGTTCCCTTGTTTTGTGCTACACGGCTATCGTTGCCATTGTAGAGTGTGTTGTTCATCACACCCTGCCAAGCGCCAATCTCCAGCGCAATGTCGGGAACAGAGAAGTTAACCTCGAAGCGAGTTTCAGACTCCTTATCGCAGGAGTTAAACCACGTGTAGTGGATTGAGAATAGATTCTCCTGCCAGTATCCTGGCGAACGGAGCTCCTGACGGAAGCGGCCCGTGAGAATCAGGGGATGTTCACGGATGAAGGCTCGGAGAGTGATGTTAGCACCCACCGATAGATCACCACCACGATATCCCGAGGGGTAGTACTTGGCGTCTACGCCCCAGTCGGCATATCGTTTAATCTTACCACCCGTAGCACCGTATACGTACCACGAGGTGCGCTTATCTTTGGTCATGCCACCATGGACATAATCCTCAAGTCGTAGGTATGAGTATGTGTGTAGGTCGATGCCTACACCTGCATCTATTGTCGATACCACGCCATTACGATCCCATGGCTGTATCTGCACGAATAGCTTGTTTGATATAAGTCTCTCTGATATAGAGTCGCGTGTTGTCTCGGGGTCTATGAACCAATCGCTGTAGTACTCTATGTCGCGTACAGGCTCCCACTTACCTGTCTCCTCGTTGTAGTAGCCACGTTCGTTGGAATATGTAGACTTCTTGTCGGTATATACCTTCGACCATGTGTTGTACTCAAACTGATGACCTATATATATGGCCGATAGGTCAGCAAGCGAGAAGTCATACTCTGTTACTCGTTGCAAAGGTATGGCGTATGCCTGTTTGATGAAGAACGAGTAGTTGCGGTAGTGGTTATGTGCCTCGGATGATGCAAGACGCATAGGCACACCCGATGGCATCTCGAATGTGGTGTCTGCAATTGCCCATTCACCCACAACACCACCATTCTCGCGTGCGTCGATGTTGTTGTGCATGTAGGCAGCATGTATAGAGTAGCGCTTGCCTGTGTGGGCAAAGCCTACAGATAGTGCATGGTTCTTTGTGCGCTGCCAGTCGTATAGACCCATTGTGCTGCGCGCCTTGTAGCTCACATTTGCCGATGTCGAGGGCGAGATGTTCTGTGCGTGCACAATCTCGAAGTGCTCCTCACGGTAGCGCTTCTGTCCCGACTCGAGGTACATGAGGTTTGTCAGTGGTGTCTTGCCGTTGTAGAATGGCACGTTGTCTATGCGCGCTGTATAGGCATCATAGCTGCGTGCGAATGTGAAGTCGGGGTCTTGGCGGCGGTCAAACCAGTTTGTCGGCTGTGATGACTGACCGAGACCACCGAGTGCCATGTCACCAACACCCTGGCGGTAGAATACGTAGTCTATGCGCCAGTCGGCAAGTGTGGTGTCGAGAGGCATGATGTTAACGCGGTTGTAGTCGCGGTCCACGGTCCACTTCCAGTTGCGTAGTGCTCTTACAGTATCCTCGAAGTAGTACGACTCGAGGGCTCTCTTCTGTCGCTTTTTCTTTGTGTCTGTAGTGTCGCCCTCTTCGCCCTCCATGCCCTCTTCGCCCTCCATGCCTGTGCCCTCCATGCCGGGGATGTTGCTGCCATAGATGCTCGAGGTGTCGCCGTTACGCTGTGCTCGTGCTAGAGATGCGGCGTCAAGCTGTGCGTATGCCGTTGCAGGCAGCATAAATGCCACCACAACACACACCATCTTTACTATCCACTGCAATCTCTTCATTCTGCTCGACTATTTATTACGACATGCCATCCATCGCACCGTTGAGGCTACAATGTAGAGAACGATTATTGCGAGGATGGAGTATGTGGGAACGAAAATAATGAGAGCCAACGCCGCGAGTAGGAACCCATAGCGCAGCTCGTTGCCACGTATGCCAAAGCCCTTGAACTTGAGGGCAAACATACGTATCGGACTTATTAGGAGCAGTGATGCGGCAACAGATATTACGAGTATCTGCTCGCGATACAATACCACATGACCCTGCTCTACGAGGAGTGCTAGCGATAGTAGTAGGAGTGCATTCGCAGGTGTTGGTAGTCCCGAGAACTCGGTGCTCTGTGTTGTGTCTATATTGAACTTCGCAAGGCGTAGCACGGAGAATGCTGCGATGATGAGCACCACGTACTTCAGTGGCTCCATGATGTTGTCACCTATGGCGTAGTACGATGTAGCGTTGTTGTAGAGGTCGAACATCACCATTGCGGGTGCAAGTCCGAATGTGACGTCATCGGCCAGAGAGTCGAGCTGAACGCCTAATGGAGATGTCTGCTTAAGTAGGCGTGCTGCGAAGCCATCAAGGAAGTCGAATACCGCAGCGGCGATGATTAGCCAGAAGGCTGTCTCGTAGGCGTGGTACTGCAGGGTGAAGATGATGGCCGCTGCGCCAGCCAAAAGATTGGCCAACGTAAGCATGTTGGGTATTGTGAATAACCTTATTTTCAACTCTTTATCCATAAATAATCCTCTATTTGTGGCATAATATTAGCACTTAAAAAGTGCAAAACATTTTGCAAAGATACAAAAAAATTTTATCTTTGTGTAAATTTATAAAATTTAAACACTCAAAAAGTAGTATGAACAGCAATCGTTACTGTGTGATTATGGCAGGTGGTATAGGCTCGCGCTTCTGGCCTATGAGTCGTCAGAGTTGTCCAAAGCAGTTTCTCGACATCCTTGGCACGGGTAGATCGTTCATACGTCATACATACGAACGATTTGCCAATATTGTTCCAAAGGAGAACTTTATTGTTGTAACAAATAGTCGCTATAAGGAGCTTGTCTTGGAGCATATCCCCGAGCTAGATCCTGCGCAGGTGTTGTGTGAGCCTGTGGGCCGTAATACGGCACCCTGTATTGCCTATGCAGCATATACGCTACGCAAGAAGAATCCTGATGCCGAGATGATAGTTACTCCTGCTGACCACATGATACTCAATGAGAACGAGTTTTTGCGTGTGGCGTGCAGTGCTTTGGAGTTTATTAAAAATCGCAATGTGTTGATGACCATCGGCATCACTCCAACACGCCCAGAGACGGGCTATGGATATATCCAGCGATCGAGTGGCGAGGAGATATGTAAGGTTAAGTGTTTTACTGAGAAACCAAGTCGCGAGATCGCCGAGGCTTTTTTGGAGTGTGGCGAATTTTTGTGGAACTCGGGAATCTTCCTTTGGCGGGTTGAGGATATCATCGCAGCGTTGGAACGCTATCTCCCGGAGCATGCTGCACGTTTCAAGGCTGTGGAGGAGCTGCTCGGCACCGAGGGTGAGGCTGAGGCTGTGGAGAGGGTATTCTCGGAGTCGAAGTCTATATCTATCGACTATGGCGTCATGGAGAAAGCAGAGAATGTCTATGTGCATAGCGGTGATTTTGGCTGGAGTGATGTGGGTACGTGGGGCTCTGTGTATCAGCATCTGCGCAAGGATAGGTATGCCAACGCTGTTGCCAGTGACGATGTATATGTCTACGACACACGTAACTCGCTTATCGTCATGCCCAAGGGTAAGACGGCAGTTGTCAGTGGTCTGAAGGATTATATAGTGGTGGATACTCCCGATGTGCTCATGGTGTGCCCACGTGGCGATGAGCAGAATATCAAGAGTTTTATTGAGGATGTGAAGTATAACTCTGGTGACAGGAGCATTTAGTTGGATTGTCGGGGTATGTCGTATGGCGAGGAGTATGTTTGTGCTCCTCGTTTTTTTGTCGTGAGTGGTGGTGCTTTGTCAATAAAATGTTATAAATATTTTGGTGGGTAGCCATTATTTCTATGAAATAATATCTAACTTTGTTGCGTTTTATTGCCGATGTCTCTTTGGCGGGAGGTTTGCTTGAGGTGTTTATGCCCCCCCCACGATAAGGGACGATAACAAAATAGTGTTGACTATGAGTAAGAAAAATAACGATAAGGAGTTTGATGAGATTGGCTTGGTGCCCGAGCTGTTTGATGGCAAGCACCAGGTGATACCTATTATTTCGGGTGGCGACGATGTTATCGAGGAGGTTAACCTTCCCGATGTGTTGCCCATCCTCACGTTGCGTAGCTCGGTGATATTTCCTGGTTCGGTTACGCCTATTACTGTTGGCCGTGCGAAGTCTATAGCGCTGGTGCGTGCTGTGGAGGCTGGTGACGGCCTTCTCGGTGCCGTGCTCCAGGTTGATGGCTCTGTTGAGGATCCAAAGCCCGATGATATGCATAAGATTGGTACTTCGGCGCGTATCCTCAAAATATTGGAGATGCCTAACGGTAACCTCACGGTCATCCTTACGGGTTTGGAGAAGATCGAGGTGCAGGAGTATATCACTACACAGCCATACTTCAAGGCTACGGTGACGCCTATTCAGGATACCACGCCCGATCCAAAGAATGTGGAGTTCACGGCTATCGTGGAGTCTATTAAGGAGGTGGCGTTGAATATTATCAATATCTCGCCCACGATGCCCAAGGAGGCGGCCTTTGCTATCAAGAACCTCGACTCGAGTCGTGCCATCGTGAACTTCATATGCTCGAATATGGACCTTACAGACGACGACCGTCAGTATCTGCTTGAGGCGCCAGGTCTCTTGGCTCGTTCGCGTCGTCTTCTTGAGATTCTGGTGCGCGAGCAGCAGCTTGCCGAGCTTAAGAATGATATTCAGAATAAGGTTAAGCAGGATATAGATAAGCAGCAGAAGGATTATTACCTACAGCAGCAGATGCGTGTCATTCAGGATGAGCTTGGTGACGGCATGGATGCCGACGTTGAGAAGCTTCGCGAACGCGCTAAGAGCAAGAATTGGTCGGAGGCTACGGCGCAACTTTTCGAGAAGGAGGTGCAGCGTCTTGAGCGTCTCAATCCCGCTGTTGCGGAGTACTCTGTGCAGATGAACTACTTGCAGCTTATGCTCGACCTGCCATGGAACGACGTTACTGAAGATAGATTGGACCTTGCTGCTGTGCGCGAGCAGCTCGATAAGGATCACTTTGGCCTCGATGAGGTTAAGGAGAGACTTCTCGAGCACCTCGCTGTCATTAAGCTCAAGGGCGATCTAAAGTCTCCTATTCTCTGTCTCTATGGCCCTCCAGGTGTCGGTAAGACGTCGTTGGGTAAGTCTGTTGCTGAGGCTATGGGTCGTAAGTTCGGTCGTATATCGTTGGGCGGTTTGCACGATGAGTCGGAGATTCGTGGTCACCGCAGAACATATATCGGCGCTATGCCTGGTCGTATCATCGAGACTATTAAGCGCTGCGGCGCCTCTAACCCTGTCATCATCCTCGATGAGATAGACAAGGTGTCGCGTTCAAATCATGGAGACCCATCGAGTGCTCTGTTGGAGGTTCTCGACCCCGAGCAGAATACTACATTCCATGATAACTATCTCGATATGGAGTATGATCTGTCGAAGGTGTTGTTCATCGCTACGGCAAACAATGTGGAGAATATCTCTGCGGCGTTGCGTGACCGTATGGAGATGATTAATATTCCAGGCTATGTCCTTGAGGATAAGGTGCAGATTGCGCAGAAGCACCTTGTTGCAAAGCAGCGCGAGGCGCATGGCATACCCGAGGATAAGCTCTCACTGTCGGGTGATGCAGTTGTGCGCATCATTGAGGACTACACACGTGAGTCGGGCGTTCGTGGCTTGGATAAGAGTATCGCCAAGATTGCGCGTAACAGGGCCAAGGCGTTGGCCTTTGACGAGGAGGTTATAGCGGAGGTTGGTGTAGATGCTCTTGAGACTATCTTGGGTAAGCCTACATATCGCAACGACCGATATAATATTGCAGGTATGCGTGGTGTCGTAACGGGCTTGGCATGGACACAGGTTGGTGGTGACATCCTCTATATAGAGTCTATCCTGACACCAGGTAAGGGTAAGTTGTCGCTTACGGGTAACCTCGGTGATGTGATGAAGGAGTCTGCAACCATAGCCTACGAGTGGGTTAAGGCACACCACGAGAAGCTTGGCATAGACCGCAAGATGTTCGAGGAGTATGATCTCAACATCCATGTCCCCGAGGGCGCAGTTCCCAAGGATGGTCCTTCAGCGGGTATCACGCTTGTTACCTCTATCGCCTCGACATATACGGGTCGTGAGGTTAAGGAGCGCATCGCCATGACGGGTGAGACTACACTCCGTGGTAGGGTTACTGCTGTTGGTGGCATCCGTGAGAAGATTCTTGCTGCCAAGCGTGCAGGCATCCATGAGTTGATACTCTCGGAGGAGAACCGCAAGGATATCGAGGAGATTAAGCCCGAGTATGTTGCGGGCTTGAGCTTCCACTATGTAAATACCAACGACGAGGTGTTGAGCATCGCGCTGTTGTAGAGTATACTGATATGAGAGTCATAGCCATCATCCCCGCGCGCTACGCCTCGACACGATTTCCGGCCAAGCCCCTTGCGGTGCTTGGCCGTAAGTGCATCATCGAGTGGGTATACCGTGCTGTTAGTGCAGTTATTGATGATGTCGTTGTAGCTACGGATGATAGTCGTATTGCCGATGCTGTTGAGGCCTTCGGTGGCCGTGTCGTCATGACATCGTCGGAGCATAGGTGTGGCACAGAACGTTGCGCCGAGGCACTACGCAAAGTGGGCGATGGATATGATGTTGTTATAAATGTGCAGGGTGATGAACCCTTTGTCGCTGCCGAGCAGTTGCGTAGGCTTGTGGCGATGTTTGAGGATGAGGAGGTAGATATAGCAACCCTCGCCACTCCCATCACGGAGGAGGATGGTCTCTCTACGCTTAACGATAGCAATGTCGTTAAGGTTGCTATCTCGCGCGGTGGCCGTGCCCTCTACTTCTCTCGTTCACCGATACCCTTTGTCCGCGATGTTGCTGTGGATGATGCCTTGAGGTGTGGCATATACCATCGTCATGTTGGCATATATGGCTTTCGAGCCTCTACGCTGTGTGATGTCGTAGCCCTCGACGCCTCACCTCTCGAGAAGTTGGAGAGTCTCGAGCAGTTGCGATGGCTGGAGGCGGGGTATACCATAGGTGTTGGCGTCACGCACCATCGTGGCATAGGCATCGATACTCCCGAGGACCTACGTCGTGCCGAGGAGTATGTCGCTATGTGTAGTATCGAGGGGTAATGAGTATAAAACGTAAGAGATATGTGTAGTCCAAAGATTATTGCAGGCCCATGTGCTATTGAGAGTGCCGAGCTTCTCGACACAGTGGCACGCACGCTTGTTGCGATAAACGAATGCCTGGGTGTAGATATCATCTTCAAGGCGTCGTTCGATAAGGCTAACCGCACGTCGTTAGACTCATTCAGGGGTGTAGGCATGGCGGCGGGTCTCGGTATGCTTGCCGACATTAAGAGTCGCTATGGACTGCGCATACTCACCGATATTCATGAGGCGTGGCAGGCTGCGGAGGTTGCCGAGGTGGCTGATGTCATCCAGATTCCTGCATTCTTGTGTCGCCAGACTGACCTTATCGTCGCTGCCTCACATACAGGTAGGGTTGTGAATATCAAGAAGGCGCAGTTCCTCTCGGGCATGGATATGTACTATCCCTACCGTAAGGCTATGGATAGTGGTGCTGCGGAGGTGTGGCTGACGGAACGCGGTAATATGTATGGATATAATAATCTTGTTGTGGACTTCCGCAATATCAGCGATATGCGCACGTTTGCCGATACGGTAATTATGGATTGTACGCACTCTGTGCAGCGCCCAGGTGCTGCTGGAGGACGTAGTGGTGGTGATGCGGCGTTAGCACCCGCTATGGCACATGCTGCCAAGGCTTTTGGTGCTTGTGGCTACTTCTTCGAGACACACCCATCTCCCAAGGATGCTATGTGCGATGGCGACAATATGTTACCTCTAAATGAGTTGGAGGATGTTATTAAGGGACTATTATAAAAGATAATATATATGACACGCAAAGATGAGGCAATACTCGATGTAGGTCGTAAGATGATATTTTCGGAGGCGCAGGCGCTTCTTGCTATAGGGTCGTCACTTGGCGATGCCTTTATGGATGCTGTGGCCATGCTTCTGGGGTGCAGGGGTAAGATCATACTTACGGGTATGGGTAAGTCGGGATATGTGGCGCGTAAGATTGCTGCCACGCTTACGAGCACAGGTATGCCCTCGGTGTTTCTTCATCCTGCGGAGGCGGCGCATGGCGACCTTGGCATCATCGCCGAGGGCGATATTATCGTTGCGCTATCCTACTCGGGCGAGACAGATGAGGTTGTTGGTGTTGCACGCTTTGCCAAGAGGAGTGGTAATAGTGTTGTTGCCATGACGGGCGATGGAGCATCGTCGCTAGCTACTCTTGCCGATGTGCACCTCGATATCATGGTTAAGGAGGAGGATAGCGTGCTGAATATTGTGCCTACGGCATCCACCACGGCGCAGCTGGCCATGGGTGATGCTCTGGCTACCGCCATGATGTATGCGCGTAACTTCCAGGCGCATGACTTTGGTCATCTTCACCCTGGAGGATACATAGAACGTCGCATCAAGATGACAACGGATAGGAGTGTAGAGTAATATTGAGGGTATGAGACTTAAGGAGTTTATCGATAAGCTCGATGCCGCAGGTGAGCTTGTTAGGGTTAAGACGGAGGTATCTCCGCGCTACGAGATAGCGGAGATTACGGATCGTATGTCGAAGGCGGAGGGTGGCGGTAAGGCTATCCTCTTTGAGAATACGGGCACGGCATTTCCTGTGCTGATGAATATGATGGGCTCGGATAGACGTATGGCTATGGCTCTTGGTGTCGAGAACCTTGATGATATCTCACGACGTATAGATACTATGCTCAAGGGTGTTATGTCGCCCAAGGAGTCGTTGTGGGATAAGCTTAAGATGTTGCCACTGCTTAAGGATGTGTCGCGCTGGTTTCCGCGTAAGTCATCTGGTCGTGGTGCGTGCCAGCAGGTTGTGTGGCGAGGCGATGATGCCGACTTGAGTAGACTTCCTGTCCTTACCTCATGGCCTTGTGATGGAGGTCCTTTTGTCACCTTCCCTATGGTGTGTACCGTCGATCCCGAGTCTGGTATTCCCAATATGGGCATGTATAGGATGCAGATCTTTGATGGTAAGACCACGGGTATGCATTGGCATAGACATAAGACAGGTGCTCGCCATTATGACGCATATAAGCGTCTTGGTCGACGTATGCCTGTGAGCATAGCTCTTGGTGGCGACCCTGCGTATATATACTCGGCCACTGCTCCCATGCCCGATAATATGGATGAGATGCTACTTGCTGGTATGCTTCGTGAGAGGCCTGTTAAGCTTGTTAAATGCTTGACTAACGAGCTGTGGGTGCCTGCCGACTGTGACTTTATCATCGAGGGATATGTGGACCCAAGTGAGGAGCTCACCATTGAGGGCCCCTTTGGTGACCATACGGGTTTCTACTCGCTTACCGATATGTATCCCAAGTTCCATGTCGAGGCTATCACCATGCGCCGTGATGCTGTCTATGGTGCCACTATTGTTGGTGTGCCACCTATGGAGGATGCATATATCGCCAAGGCTACGGAACGTATCTTCCTTGCGCCTATACGTCTTGCTATACAGCCCGAGGTGCGTGACTTGTATATGCCTGTCGAGGGTACTGCCCATAATATAGCCTTTGTATCTATTGCGAAGCGCTATCTCGGCCAGCCTAATAAGGTGGCACAGGGTCTGTGGGGTGCTGGCCAGATGATGTTCAATAAGTACCTTGTCATAGCTGATGAGAGTGTAGATATACGGTCGATGGAGCAGATGTGTAGACTCTTCAGGGGTCTCGATGTGCGTAAGGGTATAATATGGTCGGAGGGCATCCTCGATGTCTTGGATCATGCGACGCCAACCTTGGGCTACGGCTCGAAGATGGCTATCGACCTTACGGATGTAGCTGCTGATGGTGTGCTCCCCGATGTCGTTATTCCCGATAGTGTGGTGCCCTGTGGCGGTGTTGCGAGCTTCAGTGGCGATTTTGTGCAGAGCCTCGGTCTCGTTGTCCTCTTTGCCGATAAGGAGTGGCGGGAGAGTGTAGATGTAGATATGTACCTCAAGAGTAACGGCATGGAGGGTGTTAAGTATGTTGCACTTTTCGACTATGGTGCCTCGGAGGGTATGACCGCTTCGGACCTGTTGTGGCTCGCTGCAGCTAATACCGACCCACGTCGTGATATACGCCTTGTGGGTGATACTGTCGTTGTTGATGCACGTTCCAAGCGCCCGGGCTATGGCGACAACCCCTCTCGTTTTCCTAATGTAGTGACCTCGCACCCCGATACTATAAAGTATGTCGATGATAGATGGGCGCAGTATGGCATTGGTGAGTTTATGGAGTCGCCCTCGCGTAGGTATCGCAGGTTGTGGCTCTCGGATGATGCGCAGTGGTAGTAAGCTATGGGCGAGGCGTCGAAGCAACATATCAGGGGCTTGATATATCTTATCCCACTTCTTGTGGTGATACTGCTCCTTGCATACCTTGCCGAGCCATCACCGCGCTATACACGTGCTGATAGTTATGCTATGCCGCGCGACACTTTGCAAGGTGGCGATAGTGTCGTTGTTCGCGTGTTGCAACCGTTTGACCCTAATGAGGCAGACCTACGCACGCTTCTTGATGCGGGTGTAGATAGGGGTGTTGCTGTGAGCATCATCCGTTGGCGCGAGGCAGGTAAGGTCTATCGCATCAAGGAGGATGTTGCGCTGTGTCATGGCATTACGGACTCCATCTATTTTGCTCTCGAGCCATATATAAATATAGGTGAGAAGTATCGCTATCGTAGTGCTTCGTATGATGAGTATGCGCAAAGTGGTGACGATGCTGTGCGCGATACTGTTGTTGTGGAGTATAGGGCATTTATGCTCGATACTGTTAGTAGTGCCTACTTGCGTACCCTTGGCTTTACGTTGCGTCAGGCGGAGCTTGTCGTTCGCTATAGAGATATGATTGGCGGCTATAGGAGTATTGAGGAGTTTGCCGAGTGCTATGCAGTGGATAGTGCTATGGTCGCGCGCCTCGAGCCCTATATCATCTTTCCCGTTGAGGAGCCTTGTGTGGCATATGACGATGTGGAGTCTATCTTCCCTGTGGAGATAAATAGTGCCGACTCGGCAACGCTGATACGTGTTCGGGGCATCGGTGAGAAGAGTGTTGTTCACATCCTCCGTTATAGGGAATTACTCGGTGGTTACTACTCGTGTGAGCAGATTTCGGAGCTTGCGTGGGTTACGGATGAGAATTTTGCAATTATTTTACCACAAATTTGGTGTGATAGTGCTAAAATTAAAAAAATAAATATTAACTTTGCGACCTCGAATGAGTTGAAGGTTCATCCGTATATATCGAACCGCATGCTCAAGCGCATTATTAACAACAGAGAATTGAAAGGAGGTTGGAGTACCATCGAAGAGATGATTGATGATGACATATTTTCGGAAGATGAGGCAGCACGCATTGCTCCCTATCTTGATTTTGGTACACGCCCCGAGTAGATTGTAATGTACCGCGCGGAGGTCGCCAGGCGGCTGAAGGCACTTTAGATGTGGCACGACCAGCCCTAAAAGGTCACCAAGTAAAGAGTTTTAAATTATAAAAAAAGAATAGAATTATGATTATCATGCCCGTAAAGGAGGGAGAGAACATCGAGCGCGCCCTCAAGAAGTTTAAGAGAAAGTATGAGAGAACAGGCGTTTTGAAGGAGCTTCGTCGCCGTCAGTACTTCACAAAGCCATCAGTAGTAAAGCGTGAGGCTATGCAGCGCGCAGTCTACGTTGAGCACACTTACCGTCAGGAGGAGTAGTACAAGCTCGATTAGATTAAGGCCCGTCTAACAATAAAATTTGTTGGACGGGCTTTCTCATTCTTGTTTTTGTCAAAAGTTTTGTATATTTGTGGTAGTGTGTATAAAACTATGATGATTATGAGAAGAGTTATCGTCACCATTGCCGCTATGCTTGCCGTGTGTAGTCTCTATGCCCAGCGCCCAGGCAAGACTTTGGCCGAGGCACAGATAGAGTATGACAGGGCTGTTGCTGCGCAGCGTGCCGCTGTCGATGAGGCACGTAACGAGGAGAGGCGTATCACCGATGCTGCCTATGGTCGTAGGGAGCAGGCCCGTAGCCAGTATGAGGCTGTTAGGGATGAGTATCGACGTGTTGTCGAGGAGCAGCGCCGTATTGTCGAGGAGGCCAGGGCACGCCTCGAAAATGCTGATGTATGCTACCGCCAGGAGAAGGCACGCACCAAGCAGGAGGTAACCTCTGCGCGAGCACGCCGCAAGGCTGTTCAGGCGGAGCATAAGAGTGCTGTGTCGCATGCCAAGGCCGAGATAGCACGTGTTAGGGCTGCGGAGCATGAGGCGCGCGGAACACGCGATTAGAGGCTATATATTGACGTTATAGGGCGTTGTCCGACATAATGCTGTCGGGCAACTCTTTTTAGTTGAATGGTGGGATAGTAAGCTGGTGTGTTGGGACTAAAAAGAAGAGTGCCGAGCCATCACGGCGGGGCACTCTCACACAACTAATTCACATTTTACAATAGCAAAATGTCTTGTTGTAACCCTGATGTGCGGGTTACATATCTTTTGGTCCGAAGACCTTTTTTTGAAGACACCAGCTATATCTCGCCAGTTTACCTTCAAGTGTTTAATAATGGGGCTGCCCGTTGGTAGCCCCATTATTAAATTTTGTAGATTGCTAAAGAACAGTTACATTCTTGCTTGCATCAATAGTCATAAGCTTGCCATCAATTGCAATCTGGTTGTACTCTACGCCATTTACTGTAATGACATTACCACCTACGTAGTTCTTAATTCTCCACTCGCCAGAGAAGTTGCTGTTGTAAGCGTTGTCAGATGTTGTTACATTGTGAGCAGCGCCAACGCCAGAACTCTGGTAGTTGTCAATCTCAATAGCAGCACAATTCTGGTTTGCAATAGCACCAGCCTTTGCACCAGCAGTTGCATTGAATGTACAGCCGTTAACATTTACCTTGCAAGCACCAGCACCCTCATTATAAACAAGGATAGCCTTACCATTTGTGTTGAATACGCAATTCTCAAATGTTGTGTTCTTGCAACCATATGTCCAAATATACTGGTTGTTAAGCTCGAACTCACAGTTGTTGAACTCTACCTTCTCGCCGTAGAGACACATCTCGCCAATAATCTTAACATCGTTGTAAGTTACAGTATTTACGTGCTGAACACCTGTAGCATAACCTGAACCCTTAACTGTAACACCATTGAAAGTAACGTCTGTTCCAGACATGTTAGGCGTGTTAACTGTAATTACAGTATTACGTGTACCGCTGATAGTTACATCATTAGTCACAGCTGGCATAGTATACTCACCCTCGAGGAGGTAAACATCAGTCTCGCCGTTATTTAGTGCCTCATTAAGATTTGCTGCGCTTGTTACGATAGCGTTACCATTCACTGTAGAGTTAGTGTAGTCGCGAGAAGTGCTTGTATAGAATTCTGTTGTGAAGCCCTCGTTATTTGCGAATGTAAATGTAGTGTTGCTAAATGCAAAGTTAGAAGCAGTTGCCTGAACACCGTTAAATACGTAGTTAGATACGCCCTTGTTGTTAGAGAAGTTAGCTGTGCCAGCATCGCCACCGAGACCATATGAGAATACAGCTGCCAAATAATTATCCTCGTATGTGCTTACGAACTCACAATTTGTGATGTTGAACAATACTCGTGTGTAAAGTGCATAGTAGCTACCAACAAACTTACAGTTGTTTACGTTGAGCATCTTGCCTGCAGCGTGTGCACCATAGTTGATACCGCATACACCTGCATTGATATCAGTCTCAAACTCACAACCCTCGAATGATGTTGCCGCAGCGTAAATTACAACGATACCTGGGTATTTGTACTGTGCACCAGAGAATGTGTTCTTAGCCTTTGATGCATCATTTATTGCGAAGTTGATATTCTCGAATGAAGAACCTGAGCCATTAGAACCAACATTTACACGGCCCTTGATAGTAGCACCCTCAACACCTGTCAAAGAGATAGGCGTGTTAACATTGAATGTACCCTCGATAGTTGTAGGCATAAGGAGGTACTCACCACCAGCAGCTACAGCAGCCTGGAGATCAGCAGCAGTATAAACGAAGTTGTAGTTATCACGTGGGAAAACCTTGAGGTTGTCAGCGCCATTTACAGTGAACTCAACGGCTGGAGCCTCGAATGTAGCATCATCCTGACCCTTTGTAAATACTACGTGGTAACCTGGGGCAACCAATGTAGTAGCATCATCGAGGTTTACTGTGTAACCTGGAGTTGTTACCTTGCGGATGACAACAGGAACATATGCGTCGATATCAACATTCTCAAGAACGAGGTTACCGCGTGAAGCGTCACCGTCGCCACGAACACCATAACCAACAGCCTCGATAGAAGCGTTGCGGAGAGTAGGATAAGCAGTGTTACCAAAAGAGAGACCACTCTTTGAGTTTGTAACCTCGATATCCTCAACAAGAACTGTGTTGTCGCAGCTCTGGAACTGTGCGATAGAGTGAACATTATCTGCCTCACACTCTCTCATGACGAAGTTGTATGTGCCAGTGAAGCTTACACAACCTACAGTGTGGTTCCCCTTGAAAGTACAGTTCTCAACAGTCACGTTGTGTGAGTAGTTGTACTTGTTATTAAGCTTTGATGGTGCAGAGATGAATGTGAAGTCGCTACCTGAAGTCTCAAAGTTGATGTTTCTGAATGTAAGAGTCTCGGCACCTGCTGCACGACCATCACCGTTAACTGTAATAACACCATCATACTTGTAGTCGTTACCGTCGATGATAATGTTGATACCCTCCTTCTGAAGAACTGTTACATTGCCATTGATGTTGCCGTCGAAGAGGATAATCTGACCATTCTTGTATGTGTCGAGTGCCTCCTGAAGCTCATCTGCAGTGTTAACAAGAACCATGTTGTTCTCAATCTCGCCGTAGAAGTTATCGTCGATAGATACGTTAATCTCTGTACCAGTAGTAAGAACGTTACCGATAACTGTAGTGAGGTAGTTACGCTGTACTGGGATATCAGTAGAGAATACTGTCTCCTTGATAGACTGGCCGTTCTGGTCAAACACCTCTACGCTGAAGTGGATAGGCTCCTGTGAGTCAGTTGCAAGGATGTAGTCAGTAGAGAGTGTCATGTGTGACTTGCGAACAGTGCCGTTAAGAGCAGTTGTCTCAAGTGCATCATAACCTACTGTGTACTCACTATATGTGTCAGTAGCAACATTATAAGTAGCCTCGAATGTTGTAGCACCCTCACCAGAGATTGTGCCATTAACAGCATTGAACTTGTTAGCGTTAGGAGCTGTGTAAGTAACCTTCACGCTTGTAGCCTCAACGTTGAGGTTGAGCTCTGCAAGGTCAGTAGCAACAACACGTACCTTACCATAAGGACGACGCAAAACCATATCCTTTGCAGCAGAGTTCTTAATCTCAAACTGTGCAGTTGCAAAGTAAGCATCAGTAAGCTCGTTGTTGATAGCATCAGCATTGAGAGTAATCTTGGCAAGCGTCTCGCCAATGATATGGTGCTTACCAATAGTTGCCTGTGCTTTAACAGTAGGAACATCAGTAGCATTCTCCTCAACGAAGTCAGCAAATACTACGAAGTGGTAGTGACGGTTAGGAACAAGACGAAGGTCGAACACTACAGGCTCATACTTGTCAAGCACCTTCACCATACGATCCTTAACAATATCACCAATAGTCTTGGTTGCTGGATCGTAGTCGTAAACCTCCAAAGAGTAACGAAGGTCTACAGTCTCCCACTCTGCCTCTGATAGGTAGTCGATAGCACCGAATGCACTATCATGGCCATTCCTGCCGTCCTCGTCAGCACGTGTAGCACCAAACTCTGGAGCAGCGACAGCAAGCTGGAAGTCGACCTCGCCACCGACGCCTACATTAGCGCCGTCGAAGTCGTTCTGGCATGATGCTAAACCAAGCACCAAAGCCGCCAAAGCAAAAAATCTAGCTTTCATAAAATTAATAAATTAGTTAATAAATTGTGTTTATTTTAAGTATGTAAGTTCAAATACCTCTTTGTCATAGCAATTATAGCGCCTAAACGTATAGATACAACGAAACAACCCCATACTTTTTAGCATGAGGTAAATGTTCTTAAAATGTCTATTGGAAAGTTTAGGGATGCTAACGTAACGTGCTGATATACAGGCCAAATCCCCCCCCCGAGTGAGGAGGCGGACAGACGAGTTCCTATTTAGTCTAATTGCCTGCATATTAATGCGTTATTTTAAGGTGCTTTTCAATGCAAATATAGTAAAATTTAGACAAAGTGCAACATGTTTTACCGATTTTATTTATAAAAATTAGGTACACATGGCGCATATAATCTCACTATATCTACTTTTTAACGCGAGACAGCTGATAGCTATTGACGAAATTCTGCCACACGATATAGGCTGTGGGTGCGATGGAGGCAACAGGGTCGAGGAAGTTTAGCGACATCCACACAGCAAGGATGGTATTCTTCTGACCCACAGACTGACCTCCTGCAACAGCATCCCCCGCAAGGCCTCCCATCCAGCGACCAACACGGAACTGAACGAGGCATAACACAAGGGCTATGATGGCGAGCTCAACCTCAACGACGATATCGGCATCGGTGTCGAGGATGAAGGCTGTGGTGCGACCCAGAACAAGAACAAGGGATATGAGCCACAAGTAGAAGGATATAGAGGAGTGTGCCGAGAACCACTCCGCAACCTTGGGTAGCAGCCAGCGCAGCAGCTGTGCCACGACAAAGGGGGCTATAAGCGTAGGTGCCACACGACCGATAATCTCAAGGAAGGTGCATGTGCCATTGCCGAAGCTGTGGAGCATCATAGGGGCTATGAGTGCTGTGGCAAAGTTACATAACAGGCTATATGTCACCATGGTTGTGACGTTGGCGCCGAGCATGCCGCCAATGACCACCGCAGCCATAGCGATAGGGGCAAGAACGCATATCATGGCTCCCTGGCCCACGGTCTCGCCGAAGAGCCATGTGGTGGGGTAGTAGACCGCCATGGCACCCACAAACTGGAAGAGTAGCATCCATAGGTGTATGGTGCCGAGGCGCATGGCGCGTATGTCGACACGGCAGAAGGTGATGAAGAGCATCGCTGCAATAAGCGATGGCGTGAGCATATTGCCTGTCGCCGTCTCAACAACAGCGAGAGGTCGGCATAGTAGTGCGCCAACAACCATGGCAACAGGCATAAGTATGGTCTTTATATTCTGCTTCGATAGCCTCATGACATCATCTATTTGTTCTCTGTTAGGTATGTGAGTATAAGCTGCATAAGGTCGTTGCGCTGCTGCTCATCGCCTATGCACTCAAAGGGGAAGCCCATGGTTATTGCGCGGTACTCACCACTATAGCCTACAGCTGCCGACTGCGAGTTGGCACGGTAACGTAGTATCGTAGAGGCACCCTTCGCGGGTGTCACCACCTCGGGCGACTCAATGGGGTATATGTCGCGTGATGGCTCGGTGTTGAAGACTATGTCGCACCTATGGTGCGTAAATGGGGATGTTGGTGCATATACCTCGCCACGACGTGTTGCCATATTACCTCCAAATGTCACATGAAGCACCTCCTCGGCAAAGGCTCTATCCTGGGCTGTGGCAATAGGCGAATGCCACATATCGGTGAGAATGTAACTGCCTGATACAAAGAGTGTTCCGCCATTGGCGGTATACTCTCTGATGACATCTTGAAGTGCCTCGGGCATGGCCTCGAAGCGGTAGCCCGATGTGCCGCGACCGACAGATGTGGTGCGTTGCTTGCCGAGGATTAGGTCTACGGCGTCGTAGCCTTCAATGCTAACGTCGCCAGCCGTTATGGCGCTATGTGATGCCGAGCAGAAGGAGTAACCAGCCTTAACCACGGCACGGCCATGGAGTGCGGGGTAGTCGAAGCTATTGCCCGCAATAACCTCACTCTCATAGTCGTTATACGACGTGCCGAGGGCGTAGTTGTCATTCTCGGAGTAGGAGAGGCTGCGGTCGAATATCGTCTGCTCTCCGATGAACGATATATCCTGGATATATGCTACGCCGCTGTCGTAGCGATTGTAGAAGCCCGCTATCGAGTCACCCTGCACACTCATAGGTGCTGCAACACGGTCGAAGCCGTTAATTATCATTACACTACCCTTGGCATGGGGCATGTAGCATGCCGCAAGCGTCTCCGAGTCGAAGCTCTCGCCACCATCGTTTACGGCCGTTATGCGGTAGCTATACACCTTACCCGCCTCCTGGCGTAGTGTTGCTGTAGTGCCATTTATGCGTCTGCCTGTATCGAAGCCTCCATCGCCCACGCGCGTGTATAATATATAGTAGTCGGCCTCGGCAGTGGGCTCTAACTCGTCTGTCGTAGGTCGCCAACTGATGTGTGCAACATCCCCCTCAAGGCGTACGGCAAAACTATTCACGGGGAGTGGCTGAACAACATATGGGGTGTTGTACTGACTCGATATGTAGCGCAGCACACCCTTGTATACTGCTCGGCTCACCGTGAAGCGGAAAGTGGGGTCGAGACCATAGCGCATGTCGGCAAAATTCTGGTGTGAGAGCAGCTCGAGAAGCATTGTCGGGCAGGCAGGCATACGTGCCTCGTAGTAGGCTCTGTCCCACATTCCGCGACGTTGCCATGCAGGTTCATATGTGTGGCGTATGTCGCTGACTATCTGTGTCATGACAATGTCTGTTAGGTCGCGCGAATTGAGGCGTGATATGTCGTTGTCGAACTCGCCACCATTCTCCCTTGTGCAGTAAATGCCGAGTGTTCCTATGATGTCGTCGTTGAGGCGTACGCCAGCATCCGAGTGGAAGGCGAGGGCGAGGTCTATAGGTATATTCTTACCATCCGAGGCCTTGTTGTGCGTAGTGCCACCCATCAGAGCATTCACCCAGTGGGCGCGCGACATATAGTCCTCTTTATAGTCATCTTTTCCACTCTTCAGAGCATATACATCTGGCTCGAATCCCGACCACTGTAGCCAGTAGCGTGCTCCCTCCGTGAAGCGTGGGTAGCCGCTTGTTGTCTCGGTGTAGTAGCCCTCCTCGGTGCGTAGCGATGCATCCACACTGCGACGTATGTTGCCCATGCCGCCACCAATCTTCACAGCGTCGGCAACTACAACACCACTATCGTGTGAGATGTTGGAGAGTGTCACAAGTGCTTCGTGCTCACCGCGGTCGAAGTAGAACTCGCCGAGGCATACCCACATGCCACCTCCCATGCGCTGGTTGACGCTGAAGGTGTGGTCGCCACCCGAGGCGTGCACCGTATAGTGCGCATCGGTTATGGAGTTGGGTTGTGTGGTGTACGACACGTAGAGACTATATATGCCCGCCTCGGGGATGTAGCCACCCCATGTTGCGGTTGTCATATGCTCCTCGTTGGCCGTTGTGTGTGCCATCCTAGATGTGCCATCCTTAAAGGGATTATGCCCCGTGGGGTAGGTGGTGTGTAGATGTGCAAAGCCTATACCAGCACTATCCCAAGTGCCACGTTCTGAATATGTTGTGAGGTCTATGCCGTTGTCGTTGTCGATGATTATCTCGATGTCGTTTACGCTGCGTTCGCGAGGTAGTAGCACCGTGGCGCCGGCACGTTCGAGCATTGGCATGAGGTATGGTAGCACGTAGCCCTGTGTGTATAGATCTTCGACGGTCTCCCATAGGCGTGATCGCTGCCAGCACCACTCCCCAGTATTCTGGTTGAAGTAGCGGCCGTGGCTCTGCCAAAGGGCTATGTGACGATCTGAAAGGCCATGTGTAGGCTGTGAGATGTTTGTCGTGCGACGTATGAGTGGCGCCTCGCAGCTGTTGGTGAAGCGACGGCGTGTGTTGTCCTCGAGGTAGTAGCCAGGAATCAGTCTGTCGATAAGCACGCCGTTGGTGTATATGTGGATGTTATACTTGCGGTAGCCTGCAGGCAGGGCGTTGCGTACCGCCTCATAGAGGCGTGCTACACTCTCGGTGCGCATAGGAAAGTACGATAGCTCTACCGAGGTGCGCACCTCAATGATGTTGCGTGTGCCACGCAGCCTCTTACGCACACTCTCCACCTTGACATGGCTGCTTGCCACCTCCTCGAGTGTTATTCGTCGTAGCGAGGCGGCTATTGAGTCGTTGACGCTTTGTGGTAGTGGACTACGTGCCGTGGTACTATGGATTGTCGCAAGAAG
The DNA here is from genome assembly GCA_045614205.1 of Alistipes sp. Lineage (GTDB taxonomy): Bacteria > Bacteroidota > Bacteroidia > Bacteroidales > Rikenellaceae > Alistipes. Next base: position 25,834 of record JAZLCL010000020.1, read on the forward strand.
TAGTGTTATGATGACTAATATGTATCTAATCGTTCTCATCTCGGTTGAAATATTTGCCAAAGGTAGTAAAAAAGGGGAGATAATAATCTCCCATCGCAAAATTTTTACTATCTTTACCCCGTTATTTGTCTTAATGTGTAGATATATGAAATGTGCAATTATAGGCCACGGCAAGATGGGTCGTGAGATTGAGAAGATCCTCGCAGAACGTGGTCATAGCGTAGAGATCGTTATCGATGAGGATAATGCTGCGGAGCTCACCGCAGATAATATCGCCAGAGTAGATGTAGCCTTCGAGTTTACCACTCCAGATACTGCAGCCGAGAATGTGGCCAAGGTGCTACGCGCTGGTGGCAGGGTGGTGTGTGGCACCACGGGTTGGCTGGCGCGCATGAAGGAGATGGAGGCGCTTGCCGTGGAGCATGGCGGTGCACTCTTCTATGCCTCGAACTACTCTATAGGCGTGAATGTTATGTTCCGCCTAAATCGCCGTCTTGCGGAGCTTATGAATCCCCACGCACAGTATGAAGTTCGCATTGAGGAGACACACCACATGTGGAAGAAGGATGCACCCAGTGGCACAGCTATAACCCTCGCCGAGGGCGTGATTGAGAATCTCGACCGTAAGAGCTCGTGGGTGAATAGCGCACCTATGGCTGCCGAGCAGCTCGAGATAGAGTCGTTCCGTGAGGGTATGACTCCAGGCATCCACACTGTTACGTATACCTCTGCTGATGACTTCATCGAGCTCAAACACTCCATCATCAACCGCCGTGCGCTGGCTATGGGTGCGGTTGTTGCAGGCGAGTTCTTGAGTGATAAGGCGGGTGTATACTCAATGGATAACCTGTTGTAGGGTAATCTGTAGCGCTGAACGTAGCGCAGGACTAAAAAGAGTTAAGAATGGAGAAAGAGATTGAGAAGGATATTGAGAAGAGGGGTAAGTGGGCAAAGTTTAAGGCTTTCATCACAAATCCTAAATTGACGGCTGTGCTTGTGGCTATCGTTGTCACGGGCTTTGCAATATGGTATGGCGCGGCGTGGAGCCTTATTGTCACGTTGCCACTCATCTACGACTACTATGTGGGTCACCGCATACAGAAGTGGCATAGGCGAATGTGCGAGAAGCATGCATGGTGGCGTGTGTTGTGGGCGCTGTGGTGCGCTGCTGTATTCGCCATGGTGGTGGGCATTATAGCTCATATGCTCATCTTCCGCTGGCAGATACCCTTCATCATTACCTTTGTTGTCGTATTTGCCGTAGCGTTGTGGAGTGAGCTTCGCAAGGTTAAGGAGGAGAAGAGGAAGGTGTACAAGTGGGCCTACGGATGGGTCAACTCGATACTCTTTGCTGCTGTTGCCGCAACCATAATCCAGATATATTGGTTTCAGATGTTTGTCATCCCTACGGGCTCTATGGAGAGCACGCTGCTTGCGGGTGACTACATCATCGTGAATAAGGTGGCGTATGGACCACGTGTGCCTATGACACCATTGTCGTTCCCCTTTGTGCATAACACTATGCCGTTGAATGACCAGAAGGCGTCGTTTTCGACATCATGGCAGCGTTCATACCGCCGTCTTGCGGGTGCTGGCCAGGTGGAACGTGGTGATGTTGTTGTGTTCAACTTCCCCGAGGGCGATACTGTAGTGTTGGAGATGCCAGCAATGAGCTACTATGAGTTGTTGCGCGATAATGCGTTTGGTGCTACAACAGCACAACGTCGTGAGACGCTTATGAGTCGCTATACCATAGCTGTGCGACCTATTGACAAGAAGGAGAACTACATCAAGCGTTGCGTCGGCATGCCTGGCGATACGCTTACTATCGTTGATGGCGTGGTATACCACGATGGCATACGTGAGGAGTTTGTGCCCAAGCGTCAGTATATCTACTACAACCAGCTTACGGGTAAGCCCCTCAACGTAGGCTTCGATCACTATACAGGTCAGCAGCTTGAGTTGCCCGTTACGGATGATATGCTTGGCGACTATGCCGACACTACACGCTATGTGTTGCGTAAGATTGGTGGCGCAGTGTCAGGCAGTGTGCTTATACCGCACTGGGAGACTATCGACGGTCGTAGGTGGACAATCGACGACTTTGGCCCTGTGTGGGTGCCCAAGGCTGGTGCCACAATCGAACTTACGCCGAAGAATATGGCTCTCTATGGCCGTTGTATAGCTGTATATGAGCAGCGCGTTGTGGAGCAGAGGGATGGCAAGATATATATCGATGGCGTGGAGGCGGATAGCTACACGTTCCTTATGGACTACTACTTCATGATGGGAGACAACCGCCATGGCTCTCTCGACTCACGCTTCTGGGGCTTCGTTCCCGAGGACCACATCGTTGGTAAGGCATCATACGTATGGTTCTCCGTAGACCCTAATGGTGGTGGTGTGCGCTGGGATCGTATATTCACATCTATAGAGTAGCAGGCCGTGGCACAGGATAGCTTTAAGACCATAGCTCGCGCGGCAGAGACCACATATCGCCAGATGAGCAGTAAGTTTCTCGTTTATGCCTACCCCGTGGAGACAGAGGAGGAGATAAAGGAGCATCTTGAGGCGTTGCGTAAGCGCTGGTTTGATGCTACGCACCACTGCTATGCGTGGCGTTTGGGAGCTCATGGAGAGCAGTTTAGGGCTAACGATGATGGCGAGCCATCATCTACGGCGGGTAAGCCAATACTCGGCCAGCTGTTGTCGCAAGAGATAACAAACTGCCTTGTCGTTGTTGTGCGCTACTTCGGCGGTACGAAGCTTGGTGTGCCAGGACTTATTGCTGCATATAAGGAGTCTACGGCGCAGGTGCTTGCCGAGTGCGAGATTATAGAGAAGACCGTGGATGTAGTATATCGCGTAGAGTTTAGCTACATGGCGATGAACGATATCATGCGTATAGTTAAGGATATGCAACCGAGGGTCGTCAACCAAGAGTTTGATAATATGTGTAGCATGACCCTCGCGATACGTGAGACGGATGCCGAGCAGCTCGGGGGACGTCTGAATAAGGTCGAGGGTGCTGTTGTCGATACCATCGAGTCGGGAACATGGATTTAATAGATTTGTAGGGTGAACAACAAGATAAAGATAAAGGGTGCAAGGGTACACAACCTGAAGAGTGTGGATGTAGAGATTCCACACTCGCAGTTTGTTGTTGTCACAGGTCTCTCGGGCTCGGGTAAGTCCACCTTGGCCTTCGACACTATCTTTGCCGAGGGTCAGCGTAGGTATGTGGAGAGCCTCTCGGCATATGCTCGTCAGTTCCTGGGACGTGTTGAGAAACCCGATGTCGACATGATTGAGGGTATTGCTCCAGCCATCGCCATCGAGCAGAAGGTTATATCGCGTAACCCTCGTTCTACGGTGGGCACGACAACCGAGATATACGACTTCTTGAAGTTGCTCTTTGCACGTATTGGCCGTACCTACTCGCCAACAACGGGCCTCGAGATCCGCTGCTACGAGGTGGATGATGTCGTTGACCATGTCTTGCGTATGAGTGATGGTAGCAAGGTTATGATAGCCTCACCGCTGCTCCTCAAACAGTCGGAGAGCATCATCGAACGTATGCTTACGTGCATAGGTGAGGGTGTTAACAGGGTGCGCTACCGTGGCGATGTTATGCTCGTTGATGAGTTCATGCCTATGATTGGCGCAGACATCGACCTCGATGATGTGATGATCATCGTCGATCGCCTTGTTCTGGACCATGAGCAGGATACGGTGTCGCGTGTGGCAGACTCTGTGGCACGTGCCATGGGCTATGGCGCAGGTGTCGTGCATATCATTACCGACAAGGTCGAGACGCTGTCGTCGCGCTACGATGAGGAGGGTATCACCTACGAACGACCTACAGAGCACCTCTTCTCGTTCAATAACCCTATTGGTGCATGCCCCGTATGTGAGGGCTACGGTAAGGTTATGGGTATCGATGAGAACCTTGTTGTGCCCGATAAGTCGAAGAGCATATATGATGGCGCTGTGGTGTGTTGGAATGGCGCTACGATGAGCAAGTGGAAGAGTGAGTTTGTGCTCTCGGCAACGAAGTTTAACTTCCCTATACATAAGCCATACTATGCACTCACTGACGATGAACGAGCACTGCTGTGGCATGGTAACGATAATGTCTACGGCATCGACGACTTCTTTGCGTATGTAGATACACAGCGACATAAAGTGCAGTACCGCGTCCTTAAGTCACGATATATGGGCAAGACATTGTGCCCCGAGTGCCAGGGCCGACGACTGCGTAAGGAGGCGTTGTATGTTAAGGTTGGCGGATATGACATCTCGCAGCTGGTGCAGATGACCGTTGGCGAGCTTGCACACTTCTTTGAGCATCTGCAGCTCGATGAGCATGATGCCAAGACCGCTGAACGTCTGCTCCTCGAGATACGCAATCGTCTTAAGTACCTCATGGAGGTGGGTCTTCACTACCTCACCCTTGATCGTCTATCTGTCACGCTCTCGGGTGGCGAGTCGCAGCGTATCAACCTATCTACATCGTTGGGTAGCAACCTTGTTGGCTCGATGTATATCCTCGATGAGCCAAGCATAGGCCTTCATCCTCGCGATACTAACCGCCTTATTGGTGTGCTCAAGCAGCTGCGCGACCTCGATAATACGGTCATCGTTGTGGAGCATGAAGAGGAGGTTATGCGTGCTGCTGACTGGATTGTGGATATGGGCCCCGAGGCGGGTGTCGGCGGTGGCGAGGTAGTATATAGCGGTCCTGCGAAGGATATAGTAGAGGTGAAGTCATCACTCACGGCCGACTATCTTGCAGGCAGACGTAAGATTGAGGTGCCGAAGCGTCGTAGGGCGCGTGCTGGTGTTGTCAGGGTGCGTGGCGCAAGACACAACAACCTGAAGAATATAGATGTGGAGATACCATTAGGTGTGCTCACATGTATAACAGGTGTGTCGGGCTCGGGTAAGTCGTCGCTGGCCGACGATGTGCTCTATCCAGCTCTCAAGCGCAGGCTTGCGGAGACGACACTCACGCCAGGTGACCATGATGGCATAGATGTAGATAGTGCGCAGCTGCAGAGTGTCGAGATGGTGTCGCAGTCGCCCATAGGCAAGTCATCGCGTTCTAACCCTGTGACATATATAAAGGCCTATGATGAGATACGCCGTCTCTACTCCGAGCAGCCATATGCCAAGCATACAGGCATTGGTGCTGCCGCCTTCTCATTCAATATGCCTGGTGGTAGGTGCGAGGAGTGCGAGGGTGAGGGTGTCATCAAGGTGAGTATGCAGTTTATGGCCGACGTGGAGCTCACGTGCGAGGCGTGTGGCGGTATGCGCTTCAAGCCCGAGATCCTCGAGGTTAAATATAGAGATAAGAATATATACGACATACTAAATATGTCGGTTGATGAGGCTGTGGAGTTCTTCGGTGCTGACACGCAGAATAACATCTGTAAGCGCATCGTCGAACGTATCCTGCCACTTAAGCAGGTGGGTCTGGGCTATGTCAAGCTCGGACAGTCATCATCAACACTCTCGGGTGGCGAGTCGCAGCGTGTAAAGCTCGCCTCGTTCCTCACGAAGGAGAGGTCGCAAGATCGTGTGATGTTCATCTTTGATGAGCCGACTACGGGTCTTCACTTCCACGATATAGTACGTCTGCTTGGTGCCTTCGATGCACTCATAGCGCGTGGTCATACCGTCGTTGTCGTGGAGCATAACATGGATGTTATAAAGTGTGCCGACTGGGTTATAGACCTTGGTCCAGAGGCTGGCAAGGAGGGTGGTAGTGTTGTTGTTGCTGGCACCCCCGAGCAGGTGATGGAGTGTAAAGAGAGCTATACGGGCCAATACTTACGTAAGCATGAAGGAGTTTGAGACATATATACTACCTAATGGCGTCCGCGGTATACACCGTAGGGTGCGCAGTGGCGTGGCACATTGTGCTCTTGTGGTTAATGCTGGTGCCCGCGATGAGAGAAGAGGCGAGTATGGTATCGCCCACTTCACGGAGCATGCCCTCTTTAAGGGTACGCAACGCCGTAAGGCATATCAGGTTAATTGTCGCCTCGAGAACCTTGGTGGCGAGCTTAACGCATACACCACGAAGGAGGATACTACGCTGCATGCCACAGTGCTACGTCGAGACTTTCGTCGTGCTGTGGAACTCATCGCAGATGTCATGTTCCGTTCTACGTTCCCAGATAGAGAGTTAGATAAGGAACGTGAGGTAATCGCCGATGAGATAAACTCGTATAAGGATTCACCCTCGGAACGTATATACGACGACTTCGAGGATCTTATATTTCGTGATTCGGAACTCGGACACAACATCCTCGGCTCGAAGGCTACCATTGCTCGCTTCACCTCCGATAGGCTTCACGACTTTGTAGGTAGGACATATACCACCGACCAGATGGTCTTCTCATCTATAGGTAACTTCTCGGCGGCTACAGCACGTGCCGTTGCGGAGTGCTATCTTGGCGAGTTCGCGCCTACAAGCAGGTCGTTTAAGCGCGAGGTGCCTGCGGAGTATCAACCCTTCGATGTGCGCCTATCACGCCATACACACCAGGCCCATGGCCTTATAGGTGCTCGTGGCTATAGCATAACCGATGAACGCCGTCTGCCACTGGCCCTTATGGTCAATGTCCTCGGTGGTCCATCTGCCAACTCGTTGCTCAATATAGAGTTGCGTGAGAAGCGTGGTCTGTCGTATAATGTCGAGGCTACATATACGCCATATTCCGATACGGGTATTGTTGGCGTCTACTTCTCGTCGGATCATTGTAATGCTGCGCAGTGCGTAGAGCTTATAGAGCAAGAGATAGATAAGATAGGCCGTGAGGGAATCTCTCCACGACGTCTAGCTATTGCCAAGCGTCAGTTTGTTGCGCAGATGGCAATATCTATGGAGGCAAATGAGGGTTATATGCTCGGCGCAGGTAAGAGTCTGCTTCTGTATAAGGATATAGATACTCTAGAGGAGGCATATAGGAAGGTTGCATCAATCACTGCCGAGCAGGTGCGTGATGTCGCTGCCGACTGCTTCTCGAATATGTCACGCTTGATATATAAATAATATGGATAAGTTAGAACAGTATATCTTGGATAACACCAAGCCCGAGGAGGAGCTCATGCACCGCCTTGAGAGGGAGACGTACCTGCGTGTCATCAACCCACGCATGATATCAGGACACCTTCAGGGTAAGCTACTCGAGATGCTCGTGAGGATGATGCGCCCACGTCGTGTTCTCGAGATTGGCACCTTCACAGGCTACTCGGCATTGAGCATTGCGCGCGGTCTTGATGATGATGCCATCCTCGACACTATAGAGGTGGATGATGAGCTTGAAGATATTGCAGCAAAATATTTCGAGGCATCGGAGTATGGTCATCGTATACGTCAGCATGTGGGCTCTGCGCTTGATGTTGTGCCACACCTCGGTGAGGTATACGACATGGTCTTTATAGATGGCGATAAGAGGGAGTATCCGGCATACTACGATATGCTTATGGATGGCGGTTATGTGCGTAGTGGTTCAATACTCATGGCCGATAATATCTTGTGGTATGGTAAGGTTGCCGAGCCTGTGGCGCATAACGATAAGCATACCGAGGCTATCGTTGCCTTCAACCGCATGGTCAAGGATGATGCTCGCGTAGATAATGTTATTGTGCCTATACGCGACGGTATAAACTTAATTAGAGTTAAATAGTTTCAATTTATATATAGAAGGAGAGGTACACGGTATCTCTCTTTTTTGTATGCACCTATGTTGGTTGAGTTGTGAAATTTTAGTATCTTTGTGATATGAGTAAATTCGATGGGGTAGAGTTGGTGTATGGCCGTCCGATGTTCATGATGGCTAAACCTGTGGGTGCAGCTTGCAACCTGCGCTGTAGCTACTGTTACTATGCCGAGAAGCGTGAGCTGTACGATGACCCATCGCAGTTGATGAGTGATGATACCCTTGAGCTCTTCATCAAGGAGTATATCGAGTCGCAAACATTGTCCGAGGTGCTCTTTATATGGCATGGTGGTGAGCCTATGCTGCGCCCTATATCTTTCTACCAGCGTGTTGTAGAGCTACAGCAGCGCTACGCACAGGGCCGTAGGGTCGATAACTGCATACAGACCAACGCAACGCTTATAGATGAGCAGTGGTGTAGCTTCTTTCGCAGGAATAACTTTTTGGTGGGCGTCTCTATCGATGGTCCTCGTCATATGCACGACTCTCTACGCCTAATACATAATGGTGGTGGTAGCTTCAGGGATGTGGTCAGAGGTCTGCGACTACTTGCGAAGTACGGTGTGGCGTGGAATGCTATGGCTACGGTGAATGCAGCAAATGTGGAGCATCCATTGGAGTTCTATAGATTCTTTCGTGACGAGTTGGAGTGCCGCTACTTGCAGTTTACGCCCGTCGTAGAACGTATATCTACGGAGGGTGGCAGTCGTAGGTTGTTGCATGCTGCAGAGCATGGTGGCGAGATTGCACCATGGTCGGTGACAGCGGAGCAGTGGGGTAGGTTCCTATGTGCGATATTCGATGAGTGGGTGCGTAACGATGTCGGAAAGCTTTTTGTGCAACTCTTTGACTCTACCCTTGCAAACTGGGTGGGCGCCCCCTCTGGCGTATGTACAATGTCACGATATTGTGGTCAGGCGGCGGCAATAGAGCATAATGGCGACGTATACTCGTGCGACCACTTTGTGTTTCCAGAGTATAAGCTTGGAAATATCCATGAGGAGTCGTTGTTGAGCATGATGTGTGGTCATCAGCAGCGTGCGTTCGGTGAGGCTAAATATGCCTCGCTGCCACAGCAGTGCCGTAGGTGTAGCTATGAGTTTGCATGCCATGGCGAGTGCCCGCGCAATAGGTTTATAGCAACCGTGGATGGCGAACATGGACTTAACTACCTCTGTGATGGATACCATGCCTTCTTCAAGCATGTGCATGATGCCATGGATTATATGCGTATACAGCTGGAGAAGGGGTTACCACCAGCAAATGTAATGCGCTGGATTAACCAAAGATAGTAGGGTCGAAAGATGAAGATAGGTAGATTTTGCACCTCGGTTTTATTCGGTGGATTGATCATCCCGCCGTCGGTAGCTTGTGGCGAGGATAAGCTCCCTAATGTCATCGTTATAATGTGCGATGACCTTGGTTATAATGATGTTGGCTGCTATGGTCAGCAACTTATCGAGACCCCAAATATAGACCGCATGGCGCGCCAAGGTATGCGCTTTACACAAGCATATGCTGGTAGTCCTGTTAGTGCACCATCCAGGGCATCATTTATGACGGGACAGCATTGTGGTCATACGGAGGTTAGAGGCAATAGGGAGTATTGGCGTGATGTGCCCATGGTGCGATATGGTGATAATGACGACTTCTCGCGCGTGGGTCAGCATCCCTATTCGGCCGATCATATCATACTGCCAGAGATCATGCGCGATAATGGCTACACAACGGCTCTTTTCGGTAAGTGGGCAGGAGGGTATGAGGGTTCGCACTCAACGCCCGATAAGCGCGGCATAGATGAGTTCTATGGCTACATATGCCAATATCAGGCCCACCTGTACTATCCCAATTTCTTGAATAGCTATAGTAGGATTGATGGCGATAGCGCAGTCATGCGCGTCATCCTTGAAGAGAATGTTAAACACCCACAAAGTGGCGAGGGGTATAGGTTGCGCACGCAGTACTCTGCCGCGATGATACACCATAGGGCTATGGAGTGGTTGCGTTGTCAGGATGGAGACAGACCATTCTTTGGAGTCTTTACCTATACGCTGCCTCATGCAGAACTTGTGCAACCCAACGACTCGCTGGTGTGCTACTATAGAGATAAGTTTGTCGAAGATGAGGATTGGATAGCTCCACATTGGAGTCGCTATAACACCTCGCGTGATGCTCATGCGCAGTTTGCGGCGATGGTCTCGCGCCTCGATACATATGTAGGGGAGATTATGGATGAACTCACTCGCCTTGGTCTTGCGGAGAATACGCTTGTTATCTTTACGAGTGATAATGGTCCTCATGATGAGGGTGGTGCCGATCCATCATTCTTCGGCTTCAATGCCGAGCTACGAGGCATAAAGCGCCAGGCGCATGAGGGCGGTGTGCGTGTGCCCTTTATCGCTTGGTGGCCAGGGTGTGTCGAGGCGGGCGTTGTTAATGACCATGTGTTGGCGTTCTATGACGTGATGCCTACGTTGTGCGAACTTATGGGTGTTGATGAGTATGCCGAAAGATACGATAATGATGCTCTTGTCGTTGACTATTTCGATGGCATATCCTTTGCCCCTACGCTACTCTCCGAGCCAGGACAGCAGCAACATGAATTTCTATATTGGGAGTTTGAGGAGACAGACCAGGTTGCGGTGCGCATGGGTGATTGGAAGATGGTCTCGAAGGCTGGCGTGCCACACCTCTATAACCTTGCTGTCGACCTACATGAGGATAATGACCTTGCTGCGCAGTACCCCGACATTGTACGACGCATGGTCGAGATTGCTCACTCGCAACATGCCGAGAGCCAATACTTCAAGGTTACCATGCCACCTCTTGAATAACTCCAGCATACATGCCGACAGTTATAAATTGCAATAAGTAAAAATTAAAAAGAGAAACAAGTATATTATTCTCGTTTCTCTTTTGATTATCAGTGTGTTGCTGATAAATTTCTACTAATACTCCTCCTCATCGAAGAAGAAATCATCCTTCGATGGATAGTCTGGCCAGATGTCCTCGATAGACTCGTAGATATCGCCCTCGTCCTCTATCTCCTGAAGATTCTCCAATACCTCAAGTGGCGCACCTGAACGTACTGCGTAATCGATAAGCTCCTCCTTTGTTGCTGGCCATGGTGCATCCTCCAACTTTGATGCAAGCTCTAGTGTCCAATACATACTCTATAGAATTTTATGTTTATCTTTTATTTACTCTGCAAACGCTAAATCATATTTTTTAGCGTGCAAATGTATAAAATAATTTTTATATATAACAAATATATGCTAAAATATTTGAGCATCAGCCTATTTCGCTATGGTATCCACAGCTTCTCCTCTACCTTCATACGTTCTGTTACGCATCTGCCGAGGTTATATAGGTAGTCAGATAGACGGTTGAGGTAGCGTGTGGCGCTGCTATCGATGTCGGCAACCTCCATGGCGCGTAGCGCGGCGCGTTCTGCGCGGCGGCATATCGTTCTGCACACATGGCATAGCGACACTGTAGTGTGGCCTCCAGGTATTGTGAACTTGGTGATGGCGGGTATCTCCTCCTGCATGCGGTCTATGCATGTCTCAAGCCATGTTATGCGGTCCTCGCTGATTGGGGCAACCTTATCCTTGCCGCCCTCGCCCACAGCAAGGAGTGCTGCCACTGTCATTAGGTGCGACTCTATGGTGCGCAGCTCCTGCTCGAGGTTCTCGCAGCGTTCATCATCGACAATCTTATCGGCAAGTAGTGCTACGAAGGCTGTTAGTTCGTCGACGGTGCCATAGGCCTCCACTCGAACATCATATTTCTTGACACGCTGACCGCCAATTAGCGATGTTGTGCCATCATCTCCGGTCTTGGTATATATCTTCATACTATAAAATCTATATTATTCTCTATATGCAATAGCAGTGCCTATCTACAATCTGAAGCGCTGTTTGGGCAGGTGGTTGTTGAAGACAAGGAGGTATGCTCTGTTGTCAACGGTAGTGCATGGGTGATTCTCTATTATCGAGCTACACCTCTCCCAGCGTTGCGCATTGTAGTATGGGTTCATTATGCATAGCGTGATGCCATGCTCGCGCGCATAGTCTGCATATCCCATGAGTTCATCATGTGAGATATCTAACGAAGCGAAAAGTATGTCGCTATGTTCAAGGGCATCTATGCTCCAGCTCGCGTAGTTGCAGTGCGTGGCGAGGTTTGTAAGCTGTATTGCGCGGTGCTTGCTCACCCCCTTGTCGATAAGTTGAGGGTAGAGAGCATGGCCTTCGTGCTGCAGCTTACGTTGCATGAATACATGACGAACGATGCTATATACGTATGGCGAGTGCACACCGTGGCCACGGAAGTAGCGGGCACGACGTAGGTAGCTTGGTAGGTGCTTGAGGTCGTAGAGCCTCTGCTTTATTGTTCGTCCTGATCGTTTCACTGACTAATAGTTTATTAGTTACTTCTTTAGCTGACCCGCAAGACGGCCTGTAGAGAAGGCTATCTGCATGTTGTAACCACCCGTGTTGGCGTCGATGTCGAGTACCTCACCTGCGAAGTATAGACCCTTGACGAGTGTAGACTCCATGGTGTACTTGTTGACCTCGCTGCAGTCCACGCCACCAGCTGTTACTATGGCAAACTGGAATGGTGCATAGTCCGAGATTGGGAATGCCATGCCCTTGAGAATCTTCACCAGGCGCTGCTTCTCGGCATCTGTGAGCTTGCTCACGTATGTCTTTGAGTGGAAGTCCACCTCTTTTGCCAAGGGCACCACCATCTGCTTTGGTACGAGCTTGCGTAGCAACTCGGCGAAGAACTCCGATGGCTGCATCTCGGCAATCTCACGGTCTATACGTGCCAAGAGTGTCTCCTCGTCGAGTGCTGGCTTAAGGTCTACGATCAGCTTCACGCGCTTCTCGTCGATGAGGGCGTCTACGGCGTCGCGACTTAAGCGTAGTGCCACAGCACCTTCGATGCCACGTTCCGAGAAACCGAGCTCGCCAAACTCCTCCTGTACAAGCTCATTGTCGATATATAGCTTTGCACCAACGTTCTTTAAGAGTAGGCCGTTGAGGTACTCCTTCTGTGGGTGTGATGTCACGAGGGGTGTTAGCGATGGGCGCACAGGCTCGATGTTGTGGCCAAGGTCTGCGGCAAAGTCGTAGCCGTCGCCTGTAGAGCCTGTCGAGGGGTAGCTCACGCCACCTGTGGCAACAATCACGTGTGCCGCCTCCTCGCGGCGTTCGAAGCCTCGTGCATTCTGGTAGCGCACGCCTGTAACCTTACCACCGATGCTCTCGATGGCTGTTACACGTGTCTTATATCGTATCTCCACGCCCTTATCCTCGCAGAACTCCACGAGGGCATTGGCGATGTCCCATGCCTTGCCACTCTTTGGGAAGACGCGTTCGCCGCGTTCTATCTCGAGCTTCACGCCGAGGCGTTCGAAGAATCGTATTGTGGCGCGGTTGTTAAACTCGGCAAAGGCAACAGAGAAGAAGTCGCTGTTGGTGCGTACCTTCTCGATAAACTCCTCGGCGGGGCGTGCATTGGTAAGGTTACAACGTCCCTTACCCGTGATGCGTATTTTACGTCCAGCCTTCTCCATCTTCTCCATGATGAGCACCTTGCGGCCACTCATCGCTGCTGTGCCTGCTGCCATGAGGCCTGCGGCACCAGCGCCAATAACAATCAAATCGTACATATATATCCTAAATCTTATTCTTAATGTGTATGTGTGTCACCTCATCTATACCATCAATGCGGCCGATGCTCTCCATGACCATCTGTAGCTCGCCGAGAGAGTGTACCAAGAAGTCGATGGTGCATATCGCTATGCGGTCGATGTTCTCTGTAGCGAGTGACGACATTGTCAGGTGTAGCTTATCAGTGATGCAGTCTATGAGGTCACTCATGAGGTGGTAGCGGTCTATTCCCTGCACACGTATGCGCACAGGATAGAGGAATGCTGGGTTCTCCTCGAAGTTGACAGACTGTATCGAGTCGCCATGCTGTGAGGCAAGACGTATTGCGGTGTGGCAGTCTCGCTTGTGTAGCACGATATTGCCATCGGGCTTATTGAAACCTATAACCTCGTCGCCAGGTAGTGGGTTACATATCTCGCAGCGTTCGTATGGTAGACGTGGCTGGTTGGCAAAGTAACCACGTAGGTATCTCTTTGCTCGGTATGTAGATACGTGCTCCATCCATTCTAGCTCGGGCTTTGCATCCTCGGCCGTGCCTATCTCCACGCAGTCGCCGCGGCGTAGTACTGTGCGTAACGACATTAGCTTACCGTTTATTCGTGCATATACGGCCTTTTCGCCCACCTTGCTGTGTATCTCGAATGCGAAGTCGAGGGCTGTGGCACCCTTGGGAAGTATCACGCCACGACCCTTGGGTGTGAACACCATGATGTCGTCGTTGTAGAATGACGACGTCACACCATCCATAAACTCCATGTCGTGGTTGTCGTCGGCAACATCCTGGAGTATCGACTTGAACTTCTCGAGCCATGCCGTAACATTATCCTCTGTGCGTTCTGCGGCACATCCGAGGCGTGAGTTGCGCACCATGCGCTCCGACGATATGTGTATCTCCTCCCAAATTCCCTGCTCGCTTAATAGCTTTACATGGAAACTCTGGTAGCCATTCTCCTTTGGCGCATCAATATAATTGGATACGCTTCCTGGCTTCTCCTTGAAGTGGTCCGTTAGGGCAGAGTATATGTTGAGGCTTATGCTCTTCTCGCTTATTGTGGGGTGGTTGGTGTATATTATTCGTATGTAGTGCTTGCCATCTACGTGCTTGATGTCGCTACCCCTTGCTCGCATCTTACGCCATATGCTGTATGGCTTGCGGTAGCGCACCTCGGTGCGTACATCGAAGCCGCGAGCTGTGAGTATCTCGTCAATCTTTGCCGTGAAACGGTTGAGGTAAGGACTCTCCGCCTTGCGTTCATCGTTGAGCATGCCCTCTACTATGGCATAGTCACGGGGACAGCGATAGCGGAACGATAGGTTTTCGAGCTCTGTCTTGATGTGGTATAGTCCGAGACGGTTTGCAAGAGGAGCATAGAAGTAGTCTGTCTCACCTGCAATCTTCATCTGCTTGTCTGGGCGCATGCTGTCGAGTGTTCGCATGTTGTGCAGACGGTCAGCGAGCTTTATAAGGAGTGCGCGTATGTCGAAGTGTACCGACTCAAGAATCTGTCGGTAGTTATCCACCTGCTTCGAGTGCTCGTAGCTATCCTTCTTGCGCTTTGTCACCGTGTCTACGAGGAAGGCAACGTCGTCGCCGAAGCGTTCGCGTATATCCTCCACGGTATATGGTGTGTCCTCAACTACGTCGTGCAGAAATGCCGATATTACGGGGTTGTCGCCCAGTTCGAGCTCTTCGGCAACTATTGCTGCCACGGCAATGGGGTGGATGATGTATGGCTCACCACTCTTGCGTCGTTGTGTGCTGTGGGCCTCGGCGGCGAGTTCGTATGCCGCCCTTATGCGTGTCATCTCATCCTCGGTGGCACGTGTGGCGATGCGACTGAATAGTGCATCTACGCTGTCGCGTATCTGTGTTGCGTAAATCTCGTTCATCGTTACATCTGTTTGGGTAGTATTCAGCATCACGATTTGTCTATATACAATCTTACGTCTACAAAAGTAATAAAAAATCCCTATTGTTGTTCCTTGTGGCACCACTTTTTGACCTCGTATAATCCCATTTATGCTCATGTATAACCATTTTTTTGTCATAAGCGAGTGTGTGATAGATAATTTTAGTATATTTGCATTATCGTAATCACTTAAATTTTAAATGAGAATGTTGCGTAATAGCTATTTGTTGAGTCTCTTGACTCTTGTTATGGTGGTTTTTGCTGTTGGCTGCGAGGTCAACGGCGGTAATAGCTCGATCACTACACCTGGTCCAGAACGTCCTAATGAGGATCCGGAGGATGGACCAGTTGTTGGCCCAGGTACTAAAGATGATGGTATGACCATAGAGATTAGTGTCACTGATATCTCGGCATATAGCGCCATGCTTACTGTGACGCCTTCAACTGATGATAGATATGCCTGCATCTTCATCTCATCAGCGCAGTGGCCAGGTTTGGACGGTCAGGAGGCTGTCGATTTTGTCATCGACTACTTCGATCCAGCATTCTTCAATGGCGAGTATAGCGAGGAGCTTCAGCCTTTGATGCCCGAGACCGAGTATATGGTAATTGCCTTTGGCTACGAGAATGGAGCTGCTACAACGGAGCTATTTACCTATACCTTTACGTCGCTTAAGGCGCAGGTTGGTAGCGTTGAGATTTTGGATATCAAGCTCTTGAAGCTCTTTGATATTGGTGAGATAGCTGCTATAGATTCATCATACGAGGAGTATGTTGAAGAGTGCGAGTGTATCGGCATTGTTGAGGCTACCACATCGAAGCCATGCGACACTCTTTGGTTCTGGTGGTATGAAGAGTGGATGATGGAGGAGTACAGCAAAGCAGCAATCATCGAGGATCTACTCATGTATGACTACGCAAATAACCCCGAGGTTATGGATATGTACTACAGCATGGATAGCGGCGATAGGTTCTTCTTTGCGGGCCTTGCTAATGATGAGGCGGGTGCAACCAGCGAGTTGTATATTGGTGAATGCTTCACGTTGAGTAAGGATATGTGCTCACCTGCCGAGGAGTTCTTGGCTATGGTTAAGACGGAGAGCAACAGTGTTGTAATGTTCTCACGTAGATAGATATGATACACTTTAATTCCGACTATACCTCGGGCGCCCATCCACGGGTGCTCGAGGCTCTTGTTTCTACAAACGAGGAGCATACGGCGGGCTATGGTGCTGATGAGTATACGTCACGTGCCAAGGCGCTTATACGCCAGGCTGTAGGTGTTGATGATGCCGAGGTGATGTTTCTTGTTGGTGGCACACAGACAAATGCTACGATGATCGACGGCATCCTGGCACGCCACGAGGGCGTTCTTGCAGCCGAGAGTGGTCATATCGCGGTGCATGAGTCGGGGGCTATTGAGGCGTCGGGACATAAGGTGCTTACCTTGCCTCATGTCGCGGGTAAGGTATCGGCGGAGGATGTGGAGAGGTATATAGCGGAGTTTTATGCTGATGAGACATATCAGCATATGGTAGCTCCTGGTATGCTATATATCTCGCAACCAACGGAGTATGGTGCAGTCTATTCACTTCGTGAGCTCGAGGCGTTGAGTGCTGCGTGTCACAAAAATAGTATACCGCTATACATAGATGGTGCGCGTCTTGGTTATGCCCTTGCCTCGGAGGGTGCAGACTTTACGCTTCGAGATATAGCAGGTCTTGCTGATGCCTTCTACTTTGGTGGTACGAAGCTCGGAACACTCTTCGGCGAGGCTGTGGTGATTACAAACAAGAGTCTTATCAAGGGTCTCTTTCCTCTTGTTAAGCAGCATGGTGCTCTTCTTGCCAAGGGCAGACTTCTCGGTTTGCAGTTTGAGGCACTCTTCAGTGATGACCTATATAGGAGTATAGGTGAGACGGCCGTAAGCCACGCTGTGCGTATTCGTGAGGCTTTCCGTGCTGCAGGCTATGAAGTTGTCATAGAGTCGCCTACCAACCAGCAGTTCTTCCGCCTCCCAAATGTGGTTATCGATGCCCTGCGTGAGCATGTGTCATTCGACTATTGGGGTCCTCGTGGCACGTCAAGCAGTGTGGTACGCTTTGTTACTGGATGGTCCACGACTGACGATGATGTGAATACTTTACTGAACCTCATAGATAGCCTTAAGAGATAGTCTTAAAGTAAAAGTTGGGTGCCATACGACACCCAACTTTTTTAGATATATCCTGTTCTATTTACTTCTTGAGTAGCTCTGTGAGTGCTGCCACGGCACGACCACGGTGCGATATGCTATTCTTGGCC
This sequence comes from Alistipes sp., assembly GCA_045614205.1. GTDB lineage: Bacteria > Bacteroidota > Bacteroidia > Bacteroidales > Rikenellaceae > Alistipes. The sequence continues at coordinate 43,462 of JAZLCL010000020.1, forward strand.
TCGGCACTCATCTCTGCAAATGTTGTCTGGTAGCCATCGGGTATGAATAGAGGGTCGTAGCCGAATCCTCCGCATCCAGCCTCTGCTGTCGCTATCGTGCCATTGACAATGCCCTCGACCTGCTGCTCCACGCCGCCACGTATGAGTGATATGACGGTGCGGAAGCGAGCACGACGATTCTCCTTATCTCTCATCTCGTTGAGTAGCTTGCGGTTGTTTGCTGCGAAGTCATGACCATCTGTGGCGTAGCGCGCAGAACGTACTCCGGGTGCTCCGTTGAGTGCCTCAACTTCGAGTCCTGTGTCGTCGGCGAAGCAGTCAAGGCCCGTGCGGTCGTATACGTAACGTGCCTTAATAGATGCATTCTCATCGAGTGTCTCCCCCGTTTCGGGTATATCCTCGGTGATGCCTACCTCCTTGAGTGTTACTAGCTCAAAGCCCTCGCCAAGCACGGCGCTCACCTCCGCAAGTTTATGGGCGTTATTTGTTGCAAAAACAATCTTCATAATAGTTTGCTATATGTTTGAATTATATGAGTAACCGAGCTCTGTGTCGTAGCACTTGATGATTACGGTGCGATGGTACTCGAGTATTGTTATATATGCCACATCTGTCGAGTCGTATAGCTCATCATGTGCTATTATCGTCATTTTGCCACCTACGATGCCCTTGATGTTGTTGTACTTGAGACTCTTTGTTATCTCTGTAGTCATCGTTAATGGCTTCTCGTAGTCTCGGCTGTGGTCCACCATCACAATATCGCCTATGTAGCTAATGTCGAGTTTATTATCTATTAATGAAATTGTACCGACGAGGTCAGCGTGACCTACCGACTCAATGTTGCGAATGTTGGCGAAGTGCGCCTCCATGGCATCGTTATCGCCCAGCGTGAGTGTCAGGTCGTAGCTCATACCTCCTGTGCGTGTCACATGGTAACCATCCTCGAGGAACTCGAACGTCACGCTGTATGACGTGCCGTGCGCTGTGTTGTATGTCAGCGTGTGCACATCGCCCTCGACTACAATCTCGGCATCTCTGAAGTGTAGTTGTATGTAGCTATCGCGGTCCGCCTCATCCTCTATAGTCTGCAGATGGTCGTAGTGCATGACATATGTAAATATCTCATTTATGCGGTGTATGTCGTTGCGTGTTATCTCCCACATTGCATGTCCGAGTCTCTGTACATTGATATCCGGGCCTCCTATCGCATCGCATCCTATGGTCATTATGGCTATTAGTAGTATTGCTATATATCGTTTCATTGTCGTGGTGTATTAAAATCTGTAACCTATGCCTGTGCGAATAAGACCGCTTATGCCGCCGCCAACCTCAACAAATCCATATAGGCTGCGACCGAATGATGCGCCAACATATGTGGCATCATACATGGGTACGAGTATGTTGTTGTTGAATGAGAATCGTGCCGCAAGACCCAGACCTATAGATGAGTACATCTGCACATTTCTCTTGCGTAGCCAGTCGAAGCGTAAGTTAACTATCGCACCTATGGCGAGGTTGTCGTCGCGGTATAGCAGTTCGGATGTTGCGCAGTGACGCACCGATTGCATCGTGCCCGCACATGTCAGTTTTGCACCTACGTGGATGATCTTATTGATGCCGTAGCTGTACTCTATGTTGATGCCTGGGAAGTAGTGATTCATCGTCTTATAGTAGCGTACGTCAGCAAGCTCAGCGCTATGTGTTGATGATGTGATATCACTACTTGACTCCACCTTATGTGTCGTGAAGAGTGCCGATAGAAGGCCTGGCATTGATGCGCTTATGCGTAGGTTGTGCTTCCAACCGGTGTATACATATGTTGTGGCCTCTGTGCTGATGTTAGATGTGGGCTCTATGGTCTGGTCTTGTGCATGGAGTGTTGTGGTACTCAAGCACATTGCTATGGCGAGGAGTGCTATTATATATCTCTTCATAGCCTAGTTGTTTTTATTGTTAAACCTGTATCCTATGCCCGCGCGCAGTGTTCCCTGGGTACCTACGCCAATCTCGAAGTATCCAAAGAGTCTCTTGCCTATGCTCATGCCTATGAACGTAGCATCGAGGCTTATGTCGAACCTATGCTCCTTGGTGTTGTCAGGTATGTTGTCGTATATCGCAAATGCACCACCCACACCCAAACTTGAGTAAAGTTGTATCACCTCGCGATTTAGATATGAGAAGTGTATCTTTGGGAGGAGTGCGACGCTGTTGTAGTGGTAGCGGTCTACTCTGCGGTGGTCGATGCTACTCCATATGGTGCGCACACCACCTGTCCACGATGCTGCGAAGCCTATGCGTAGCCAGCGTTTAACATAGCAGCTGTACTCGCCACTTAACGTATACCAATGCACCTTTCCTATGATGCTGTTTAATGGTGTTTGCGTTGGGTAGCTAGGCCAATCCACTTGGTTGGGCGCATAACCATTTGGTGTATATGGGTTGTAGGCTATGCTTAAGCGGAAGTCGTGACTTCCTGTTAGGTCGAATCGCTTGCGTGCGACCTGGGGTGTTGTGAGTTCCACGTCTGACGTCATGTCACCGTGAATTAGTGCGACCTCGTCACCCTCTTCACTCTGTTGTGCTATTGCCAATGTGGGTAGCATCGAGCACGCTATAAAAAGCGATAGCAGTGTTATAAAAAATCTCTTCATCGTACGGGTAAAATTATCGTTTGTCCTCTGTGCAAAGATACCTCCTCCGTAGTCAATTTTCCAAATTTTATCGACTCAAATTTTTCCGCATTACCATGTGCAACATGTTGAAAATCAGGGTGTTCTAAATGTTCGCTTTTGGGATTTTTCAACACGTTGATTTTCAGGAGTTTACAAATATGTGTTTTTGAAATGGTCGTAACTGTCTGGTAGTCTGTGATATAGGTGTCGTGTGGATTATATCTCTTCGCGTGCTACTTCGAGCTCGGCAAGGCGCTGGTCCATAACGATCTTGTCGATGATAGTCTTCACGACGGTGTCGATTTCGGAGCTATCGGAGTAGTCGGCAGGGCATACGTGATTAACGCGATTGTCGCGGATTAGTTCGTTAAGCACGCTGCGCTGTCCCTCCTCCTCGGGGTTGTAGACGGCTATAGAGTGGCCACCGAAGTTCTTCACGAGCTTCATGCAAGGAATGTCTGTTGTTCCGTCGCCGATGTATATCATGCGTGAGAAAGGCACAGGGCGTTTGCTCTCCTCCATAAAGCGGTTTACATCCTTGGTGTCGAATACCGACTCCACACCCTTGTTAATCTTGAATATGAACTGCGTCTTGTTGGTGTAGTTTACCGCCACGGCGGGCCAATAGGCTATGCCGTCGATGTTGTAAAGGAATGAGCAGGCGTAGATGTTCTTGAACTCATGAGCTATGGCCGTACCTTCGATAATCTCCTTGAGACCCGATGAGTTGACATAGTGTAGGATGTTTATGCCACGCTGCTTGCCGTAGTCGTTTATGCGCTTGAACCACTGCTCTACACCGTTGTAGAACTGTACGTTACGACCCGAGTCGCGGAATGCCTCACGGCGTAGTGATAGACCCTTTGACTGCGCTGCCTGGAGCATACGAGCCATGTATGTGAGCACCTGGTCGGCATCCTGCTCCTCGGCAAGGGTGTTGGCCTCGTGCCAGAATTCGAGGTTGCTCTTGCCTACAGCTGGTATGAAGTCATACTCCTGCATGTTTCCTGGGGAGAGTGTGCCGTCGAAGTCGTATATTAGCGCTACGGTAATATTTTCTTTCATAATCACATTTTTTTCTTTTACACATCAAATATACGAAAAAAATCACTATTTTTGCAATTAGGATGTATAAATATTTTAACAAAAGATAATTATGGAATTTAAAGATGTTGTAAGGAAGCGTCGTTCTACACGTCGTTATACAGGCAATCCTGTTGAAATAGAGAAACTTCGCGCTGCTATGGAGCTTGCTCTTCGTGCGCCATCGTCAAAGAATACACGTTCTACACGTCTCATGGCCGTTACCAACCTCGATAAGGTGCATGCCTTGGGTCGCCTACGTGATTGGGGCTCAAGTCTTTTGGAGGAGGCGGGTGCTGCTATCGTAATCCTCGGTGATGAGGAGGCGAGTCCTATGTGGCAGACTAATGCCGCTATCATGGCTACGGTTCTTCAGCTTGCGCTTGTAGATGAGGGTTTGGCATCATGCTGGGTGCATGTGGGTGACTATCTGACCATCAATGAGGACCCTGCGAGTCAGCGCAGCGAGGACTATGTCAAGGAGGTGTTACCCGAGATACCTGCAAACTACCGTGTATTGTCGGTTATATCTATCGGCTATGCAGACTACACGCCGAAGCCACTACCCGAGTATGAGGGCCCAGAACGTATGCTCTTTGTTGAGTAGTTGTGGGGTGGTGTTAGAGATGTGCGACGATGTCATAATGGCGTCGTCGCACTCTTTTTCTCTATTGCTTTGCAATAAAATTTGCAAATGATGCGTTTTTAACGATAAAAAATGTATCTTTGCAAGTTGATTATGCGAAAAAATTTATTGATAGCGATATATGCCCTTGCTGTTATGGGCATGGGATGCTCCGATAATGGTGCTACTACTGCCGTGGAGGTTGACGAGAATGTCGTGGCCACGGTGGATGGTTATGTGTTGATGCGCGACGACATTAGGCGTGATATGCCACAGGGTCTTACGGGTGTCGACAGTGTAACCTTTGCGCGTATGTATGTCGACAATTGGGTGCTCAACAGGCTTAAGATGGTGCGTGCCGAGGAGGTGTTGTCATCGTCAGAGGAGGATATAGAACGCCTCGTTGAGGGCTACCGCCAGTCGTTGATGATACGCCAGCTCGACCAGTACTACATCGACAACGCCATAGATGTCGATATTACCGATAAGCAGCTTGCATCGTACTACCGTGCGCACTCTGCCTCTTTTAAACTCGACCACGATAAGGTGCGTGCTGTCGTCGTTAAGACGCCTCGTACATTCCGCAATGTGACGACCCTTACTACAGCACTCAAGGCGGCGGCAAACAAGGGTACTGTCGAGGAGGTTGCTGCTCTTGCCGAGAAGCATAACCTTCAGCTCTCAAACCTTATGGATGAGTGGGTGTCGTATTCCGACTTCTTGAGCCACTTGCCCACGGAACGATCACAGTCCTATTCGTCGCTAATCACCAAGAGTGGTGTGCAGACGATGACGTCGGATGATGCGTCGTTCTACTTCATCATCGTAGATGTGGTGCGTAAGGGCGAGGTTGCTCCTATAGAGTGTGTTGAGGGTGATATACGTCGTAGACTATATGCTGAACGCCGTGCCGAGATTGTAGAACACTATGAGGATGATTTGCGTAGAGAGGCGGTGGCATCGGGTCGTGTGATGGTTGCTGATAGTGTGCTGATGATGTCGATGAGCTACGTTCCCGAGTCGCCTGTCGAGGCTGTGGTGCGTGATGCCGAGGATATCGTTGAGGATGATGTGCCAAGCGTCGGAGGCCCTGAAGTTATAAATGAAGAAGAAAAGTAGTTGAACTATGATAAGAAAGATTATGGTTGTGGTGGCTGTTGCCGCCTCGGTTTTGTTTGTCGCACAGAGTGCATCGGCACAGCAGCGCAGACAGGTAATGCTAGATAAGGTTGTAGCCGTTGTCGGTGGCTCGTCGATACTATACTCCGAGCTTGTGGAGTATGCAGAAGCACTTGTTGGTCAACGTAGACAGATGGGTTATACCTCGGATCGTGATCCTATGGATGAGGCCCTTGAGGCGTTGCTCGAGCAGAAGTTGTTGTATAACCAGGCCCTCATAGACTCTGTGCCTGTGAATACATCAGATATAGCATCGCGCATCGAGACATACTTGCAGTCACTCATAGACGAGGTGGGTGGCATCCAGGCTCTTGAGGCACGCGAGCATATGCCAATCTTCACCTATCGCGAGATGCTGCGAAGCCGCTACGAGGAGCAGGCATATGCCCAGTCTATGAAGTCGGATGTGGTGAGTAGGGTTACGGTTGTGCCTGGCGAGGTGGAACGCTTCTACAACCGTATAGACAAGGATAGCTTGCCTATCATTGGCGAGCAGTATGTATATGCGCAGATTACAAAGTTCCCTGCCTCGTTGAAGGAGGCGCAGCAGCGTACCAAGGAACGTCTCTTGGATATGCGTGAACGTGTCATCACTGGTCAGACGAGGTTCTCGGTTTTGGCGCGTATGTACTCTGTTGATGGCTCGGCTATTCATGGTGGCGAGATGGAGCCTATGCCCGCCGCATACTTCGTGCGACCCTTTGCCGAGGCTCTCGAGAAACTTAAGCCTGGCCAGGTGTCGGAGATTGTTGAGACGGAGTATGGCTTCCATATCATAGAACTTATAGATAAGCGTGGCGACCTATACCACTGCCGCCATATCGTCTTGCGCCCTACGTTCACTCGCGATGAGCTCATGGAGCCTGCACATCAGCTCGACAGCATCGCAGACCTCATACGTCGTGACTCTATAACCTTCGAGGCAGCGGCCCTTGCCTTCTCTGACGATGCTACGTCGAAGTACAACGGCGGTATAGTGTCTAATAGTGACGTCTTGGAACGTATGGGTGTATACGATGGAGCACGCCTTACTGCTACACGCTTCCTCAAGGAGGATTTTAGTGCCCAGGGTGGCAAGTCGCTTGACGACTATAATGCCCTTATGCGTCTGCGTGTGGGTGATGTGTCATCATCATTCCAGACTACCGACCTCATGGGTAACCAGATGAGTAAGATTGTCAAGCTCCTGGAGATTATCCCAGCGCACACGGCATCTCTTGAGGACGACTACATACGTCTTGAGGAGATGGCGCTTGCCGAGAAGCAGGATAGGGTATATCAGTCATGGCTGAATGATAAGATCATGTCGATGTACGTATATATTGACCCTGCCTTCCGTAGCGAGACCTTTGTGAATAAGAATTGGATTAAGTAGTAATAAGCACGTATTAAAGCTGGTATATGCGTCGCAGTTTTATAGCCCCCTTCGTAGTATTAACTCTTCTTCTTGGTACTCTCTACTATGCCGCAAGTGGCCATGTATATCGCCGCTATGTGGATGGTGATGCCGATGCTGTGGCGCCTCTTGCCGCAGATGCTGGCCGTCGTATGGTCGATATGACGGCTGACGATAGCTACCTCATCGAGAAGGGCGACTCCACGATATTTATCCTTGTTGGTAACTTCGCAGCACACCATAACGGTACGGTGATACTTGCCGACAGTGCTGTGCGTTACTCAAACCAGAGTTTTGAGTGTTTCGGCAATGTGCTCATCAACCAGAATGATACATATGCCTACGCCGACCGTGCGGAGTATAATCGCGATAGAAGTACGGCAACGCTATATTCAGATCTCATCAAGATTGTCGATGGCGAGGCTGTGATGTACACCTATAACTGTACGTTCAATACTGCGGAGGATACAGGTCGCTTCTATGGCGGCTGTTATGTAGAGAAGGGAGCAAACCTTCTCGAGGCAGAGAGAGGCTACTATAATACCGATACGCACGACCTTATCGCTGTGGAGAATGTTGAGATGCGCGATGAGACATACCTCATGACGGGTGACTCTGTGATATTTAACACGCAGACAGAGAATGCCCGCTACTTCCGTAATACGAATATATGGAACGATAAGGATGAGTACCTCTTCGCTAATGAGGGTAGCTATACTAAGGTGTCTGACTTGCACCACCTGACACGTGATGCCTACCTACTATCTCCCGAGCGCGAGATATGGAGTGATACTATTGAGTATTACCGTACGGCAGGCCATATCATCGGCCGTCGTAACATCCAGATGGACGACACTACACAGAAGATTTTGGGCTTCGCTGACTATGGCGAGTGGTGGGATGAGCCTGGTAATGCACTCTTTACATGTCGCCCTTCGCTGATTAACTACGACCCTGCGCAGCCCGACTCACTCTTCTTGTCGGCCGACACACTGTGGTTGTATACCATACCGGTGCCACCTCCTGGTAGTGAGATTGCTGCTGATAGCGTTGCTAGCGATGTTCAATCGTCACGCGGTAGAGGCGATGATGGCGTAGCTTCAGAGAATGATACGATGTCTGGTGCTCTTGTGGCTGATGGTATGCATAGCGCTACGCAGGATGGTGCGGAGGAGCAGGATGTGGAGTCGGAGGAGGAGACAGAGATGAATGCTCCATCCTCTACAGATGATGCTTTGGAGTCAGGTGCTCGCGAAAGAGGCCTTCGTGGCGGCGATGATCGTGCTGCTTCGTTGCGTGGTAGTGAGGACGATGACGAGGGTGTCTCTGTGCCCCACGATCCTATTACTACAGAGTCGCAGATGCCTGATGAGGCAGTTGCGGGTGTTGAGGCAGAGCAGAGTACTTCTTCAGAAGATGTGGTGGCAGAGGTTGTAGATAGTGTTGTCGTAGATAGTGTTGTCGTAGATAGTGTTGCCGTAGATAGTGTGAGGGTGCTCACACCAAAGCAGATGCGCTACCGTGCGAAGCTCGAGAGACGTCGTGTGCGCGACTCTGTGCGTGGCGTGGAGCTTGCGTTGCGTGACTCGTTGAGGGCTATACGTCAGGCCGAGAAGGACTCTATACGCTATATTAAGGACTCGTTGCTCAATATAAAGGTCGATAGCATCATCGCACGCCGTAGGGCACGTAGTGCGGAGCTCGCGGATATGGAGGCGGAACGTCTGGAACGTGTGCACCAGAGGGCCGAGGAGCATCGTAGGCGTAAGATTGATAGAGCCAAGGCGCGTGCGCTTAAGCGCGGTAAGGAGTATACGGGAGAGGATTATGTTATCGACTCGTTGGTTGAGGCCGATACTACTATGGAGGCTCCCGTGGCAGATTTGCGCGATACGTTGAGCCGTGATACCACACAGCGCGACACCATGGCTACTGATAGCCTCGCTATAGACTCTGCGAGTCTTGCTCCACCATTCCCCGAGGATAGTGTATATAAGATGATCAAGGCGTATCGCCATGTTAAGATGTATCGTTCCGACTCACAGATGGTGTGCGACTCGCTGGTACTAAAGAATACAGACTCAATAATCCGCCTATATATCGAGCCTATATTGTGGCAGGAGGGCAACCAGATAAACTCCGACTCTATGGCTATACATACGCGCGATGAGCTTATCTCGAAGGCACACTTCATGGGTAATCCAATCATGGGTATGGAGATAGATACGATGTACTACAACCAGGTTAAGGGTAAGGATATCGTGGCTCACTTTGCCGATGGCCAAATGCATCGCAACGATGTTGAAGGTAATGCCCAGACGATATACTATATGCAGCAGGAGGATAGTCCCGATGTTACAGGTCTTATGTATATCGAGAGTGCAAGCATAAGCTTCTACTTTGCCGAGGGCGACATAGATAAGATTACATATAAGCAGAATCCTACGTATGTGATATATCCTATGGATATGATCCCCGAGACACAGAAGCTACGTCTCCCCGACTTCGAGTGGTACTACGACCGTCGCCCTGTGCGTGATAGCGTCTTGACAAGGGATATACGCGAGTCGCGCCGTGACGCTGTCACCTCGCGCCGTAAGCCACGCTTCAGAATTACGGAACGTATCAACTACGACCGCCGTCGTCTTACGGAGAATCGTATGTGGGAGGATCGTGTCGATGAGCTTACACCAGATGTTGTCGAGTGGCGTAATACACGCACCTCGTACAGAAGTAAAGAGTAACCACTATGAGATTTTTTAACTATATAGCCATTGTCGCATGTATGGTGGCATCGTCGTATGTTGCCATGGCGCAGCCCCTGAAGGGTGCTGATCCCCACCGCACACTGCTTGTGCCATATGCTACGGCAGCGGATGCTGCGGAACGTGGCTTATCGCGCCAGCGATATATGCAGCCTATAGAGGAGTGGACAGAGGTCGATGGTATGCTCCGCGGTGAGTTTACATACCCCTTCTCATGGGTAGAACGTCAGGTGTTGATACGTGTTGAGGGTGTCGCATGCCCCTTTGAGGTATACGTAAATGGCCGACGTGCAGGCGCCTCACGCAATGGCTTCGCTGCGGTGGAGTTTAATATTACGAAGATATCTCGCGAGGATAAGAATAGGGTAGAACTACGCTTGTTGCCCGCAGATGATGTGGCAGCTGTAGAGTGCTTCGAGAAGGGTGCTCCTCGCCCTGTTGCATATATTATATCGCAACCGCGCGTGCGCGTGCGCGATGTTGCCTGGAAACCAAACATAGGCATGGGTGGTGTTGTGAATGTCGACTTTAGTGTCGTTATGCAGAACCAGACCCTCGGCGAGAAGACATCGCGCCTATATTATGAGCTATATCTCAACGATACCGTGCGCCTTGGTGCTGGTCATAGAGATGTTGTGCTCGGCATGCATGGTGTAGATACCATGCGCTTTGGTGCCCCTGTGCCCGACACTGTGCTGTGGAGCCCAGCCTCTCCTACACGCTTGAGCCTACGACTCAAAAACCGCATTGCTGGCCGCGATGTCGAGTTCTATGACCTACCTGTTGCACTGCGCGAACTCTCATATGGCGCTGATGGCTACGTGGTGAATGGTGTGGCGGAGAGTGTCGAGTGGTGCGATATGTCGCCACGTGCTGGCGTCGAGGAAGTGAAGACGGCCTATGACCGTGGCGTGCGCGCTGTGCGCTTTGGTGCTGGATATGTCGCGGATGCTGTACTCGACTATTGCGATGCCAAGGGTATATATGTAGCCCTGACTGCACCTATCAATAGTTCGCTTGCTGGTGAGTCGCGTCGTCGTGGCGGTAATCCCTCGAACAACCCTTTGTGGCGCGAGGAGTATGTGTCGCGCGTGACACAGATGATACACACAACGAAGCGTCATGCCTCGATTGTGGCATACTATATCGCCGAGAATAGCGCAAATGGAGTGTGCCTCTACGAGAGCTATCTCGCAGCAAAGGCCATCTCGCCAGTGCCAGTATTCTACTCGGATGCTGCCGGTGAGTGGAATACAGACGATGCACGCTAAAATATGCTTTTTGATACCTGCTTGTTATATATTGATTTATAATAAGTTAGTTTTGGGCGCTAAAAAAATATTAAAAAAAGTGTAAATTTTTCTCAAAAAAGTTTGGTAGATTAAAAAAAGTGCCTTATCTTTGCACTCGCAATCGAAAAGATAGCAAATGCCTCTTTAGCTCAGTTGGTAGAGCACGACACTCTTAATGTTGGGGTCCAGGGTTCGAGCCCCTGAGGGGGTACAGCAAAAGGTCCGATGGAAAAACCATCGGATTTTTTGTTATATACCCTCGAGGAACGAGAACCCAGACTGCGCTCCCTTTCAGGGAGCCGTTACAACAAAAGAGCCTGTCATGTGACAGGCTCTTTTGTTGTGTAAGGGTGTTACTAGTCAATGTACATTGTGTAGTAGTTTCTTACGTTACCCCAGTTGCGGATCTTGATCTTGAATGTACCAGTCCAACGTGGAGTCCATGTGCAGAGACATACGTCGAGGTTGTCGGTGTCAGAGTCGATGAGGTTGTCGTTCTCGTCGTAGATGTAGAGGTCGAGGTCAGTGTCGCCGTCACCTACGATGAATACACGTGCGCCCTCGCCACCGTAGAAGCGTACTGTGTATACGTCAGTAGAGCCAGACAATACGCACTCGTGAGTCTCGCTAGGGCCACCAACACGACCGAGAGTTGTTGTAGATGCCTGTGCAGCAGCCTCAACCTTGCCGATGTAAGCAAGAACTACCTCGTCGCCGTCAGCAAACTCGCGAGCATCCTTAAGGAGCTGCTCAACGTTGATTGCTATGCGCTGATCTTTTGCAGTATCCACGCCGCCCTCGGCAGTCTTCTCCTCGTTGCCCTTCTGTGTAGGGACTGTAGCGTATAGCTCAACAGCCTGTGCAAGAGCAGTTGCAGAGTAGTTCTCGTAGCCGTACTGTACGAGACCACCTACCAACTCGAGAGTCTGAATCTCTGGTGAAACCTCTGGCTTCTGGTCGGCTACGTTCTCCTGTGCCATAGCAACATTAGCCATTGCTACTGCTGCCAACAAAAATAAAAACTTCTTCATAGTAGTTTAATTTAAGTTAATAAATAGGTGAATATAAAAATGTTTTGTTGTTTAGTAATACTCTATTTCGCGAGTCTGGTGCATGATATCTCCGTTACTGTTCATGGTAACATCAATCCAGTTTCCATATGAGTCTAATGTCATGTCTATCAACTCTTGGCGCATTGACATGCCGTTTGCTGACATATCAATAATGCAAGGCGCAGTATCTCTCTTTTCGTTATTATATATATTTGTTTGTCTTGCGATTGTGCCCTGCTGCTCCATCTCGATGCAAGTCACCCTATTCCACTTGTTGAATGTTATCTTAATTGTAGCTCCACCACATTCGTAATGTGCGATATTATCAGTGTACTCAATAATGTTTATGTAGTCGACGCCTATATTCTCGCCGTTAGCATACATCTTTACCGTTATGCGAGTATTGTCTGGTCGCCATGTAAAAGTCATGTATGTATCGTCTGTTGACATTTTTGTTATGCGACCAACCTCATCAAAATATACTGTGCCTACAATAGTATTATCTAAAGTGCTGACATATGACTTGGGGTTGCCATTATATATATACATAGACCTCGCATCCAGCATCATCTGTGCTGATAGCACTGTGCTTGTAGCAATGAGTGCAACGATTGTTAGTAGTAGTCTCTTCATATCTCTATTATTCTATTAATCCAACATTATATATGCGGCCCAGTCGAGAGTTGGGAAGTCCTCGCGTGCCTTACGTCGTGCCTCCCTGAAGGCATCACGCTTCGTTGCTCCTGGCTGCGATAGTGCGCGGTAGAACTCCTCGACAAGGCATGCCGACATCTTGGCTTCGACCTCCCAGAGTGTCATGATGATGGTGTTCACACCCGCCTGCTTCAGACCACGCTGCATGCCCACCACGCCATCGCTGGTAATCTCGCCCTGCGCTGTCTGACAAGCAGAGAGGAAGACGATGTCTACGTAGCTCAAGTCTATGTCGGCGATCTCACGCGCCAAGAGTAGGCCATCATTATCGCTATTTAGCGCCACCTCGGGTGAGCCCGCCATAACAAGACCCGAACGCATCATTGGTGATAGCTCAACATCGCTATCCTGATACTCCGTGATACCCTCCATATAGAAACCATGAGTGTAGAGGTGTATTATATCTGTTGCCGAGCCTGATAGTTGCTTGAAGGCATTCTCCGTGCCCTGCTCACGAAGATATATATCCGATGTCACATCTGCCGTGGAGAGGATATCAGAGACGTTATATATTAGATCCTCGGACCATGGCAGTGATGTGCGTGGCACCATGTTGCTTGCACCAGCACCCAAGGTGCGAGAGGTAATGTATGTAGTATTACCCTCTGCTATATCTATGCTCTCTACCTCGCTATCACCCATATTGTAGTTTAGGTTACCGAAGAGTGCGGCACGAGTGTAGTCTGCATCGCGATGCTCGAGGGCTATCTCACGTGTTGACGACACACGACGCAGGTCGTAGATGTCATCAGCATATAGTTTAGCATCGCTGCCAGCAACACGCAGCGACTCGGGGTTCACCTGGTGTAGAAGGCCATCTGTAGAGTAGTAGACAATGTCGCCAGGTGTTAGATAGTCATCCACATTGTTCCACACTATCTCATATAGTTTTTTAGACTTCACGCTATTATAGAGTGTGAGGTTTGCGGTTCTCTCGAGAGAGATGTATGGTGCGAGGGCCTCCTCGCTACATACCTCCACAATCTTTGGACTCTTCCACTCCTTGCGAAGCACAAGGGCCACATACTTCGCACCACCACTCGCCTCACTATCTATGCGCATGAACTCTATGGCGACACCATTCTCGGGTAGAGCCTCTTGTACATCCTGCCATGATACGGCGAGTTGGCTATATTCATCCTCTTTAAACTCATTGCGTAGTATTGTGAGCAGTGCCTCCTCCATGTTACGTGCATCTGTCTGCATCACTATCACCTCTCCCATGTTTGTATTTAAGGATGAACTTCTGTCGAGCTCCATGGCGTATAGCTTGTATTGTTCGTAAAGGTCGCGTACCTCGCTATTTTCATGGTGCTGAAGTCTATAGTCGAAGATGTTGCTTGCTGTGAGTAGTACGCCCTTACACATTAGGTTCCAGTCATAGATGGCGCCAATGAGAGGGTTATCCTTAAGTGTTGATGTTGCGTAGTATGCATCAATGAGCTTGCTACCACCCTGTGACCAGTTGTCCCAGTACATCTCGCGCGCCTCACCTCGCAGGTTAAACATTGTGTTTGTTATGCCGCTGCGCATCTTGTCGATGAATGTCTCTGCACTCTCGCCCATGAGTCTAATATCTCCCACCTGTGATGCCGAATAGGTTATCGTAGATAGGTTGTACAGGTCGAGTATAAGAGAGTTATCCTCAACAAATGGTTCAATGTTGTGGTAGTGTTCAATAAACTCTTCGTAGTCGCCATTCTCGTAGTAGTAGCCCATCAGCATGTTGCTTAACAATGCATTGAGGTATCTCTTATCATCCTTTGATATTTTACTTCTCTTTATGCTATTCACTATTGCATCTGCAATCTCTAATGCTCGGTCATACTCGCCAATGGTTGCTAATAACTCGGCACGCTGTATGTTTAGATATATCTGCTGTTGTACATAGTCTAGGCCGAAGTTCGATAGGTTAATTTTACCTATTATTGGAGCAACCTTGTCGCAGTACTCCGAGATATAGGCTGAGTAGTCGGTTGTTGAGTGTGTTAGTGCCGCTAATGCGTCGAGAACGTATGTAGCAACATTATTTGGGTTCTCGTAGGCAGCATTCTCCACAAATAGTGGTATGTTGCGTAGGAGTATGAACTTCGTTATGTTATCTCCAAGACCATAGTTGCCCAGGTTGTAGTACATCGCTGCAACATTTGGTATCTGCGGAATCTCCATTATCTCTTGTGCCGCCTCGGCAACTGGCAGGCAGTTCTCTATGGTTGTAAGTGCTACAAGCGTATCGACGTTATAGATGAAGAAGGATAGGGTAAGTGTATATGATGATATATACTCCACATCGAAGAAGTTGGCTATTGCTGCCATGTTCTGCTCAAGGGTGTGTATATTTCCTGATGCACCCTTACATGCCTTCCACATATCACCAAGGAGTTTGCATGTCTTTGAGCAATATTCGTAGAATACATCATAATCCTCCTCGGCAATATCGCCAGTATATGTTAGAGGTGTGTAGTATGCAAACTCATAACCTCTCTCGATAAGACTCTCCTGATACTCAACATACTCAACCTTAAGCTTATCAAGGTTTATGCCTACTGCTCGGTTATATGTATTTTGCACGACACCCTGTGTACCCCATATCTTAACGTTCGTCCTCTCGTATGCAGCAGTGTATTCGTCTCCTCGACCCATTAAGCTCGATAGTTCAGATAGGTCTTGGAGATATTGCGCACGAACGGTGCCTACTTGCGTGTATTGGATGAGGTATATTATGTCGTCTAGATTATCAATATAGAGGGTTGCTAGATTACGATTATACAAGTGCAGCGTATTCAATCGATATTGACTTAAATAGAGAAATGACGAGCACGTTTTGAAGCCGTGTATTGCGAACTTCTCCATGTTAATATCATCTGGAATATACTCTTTGAAGTTGTTTGAGAGCCTATATATCGTCTGCTCATACTCGGGCATAAGTCGACACATATGTCGGCTATCGCCGTATGCTATCTCCTCGATGAATGTACGTAGTCCATTAAAGAAATATCCCTCTGGTACTATATTGTTCTGAACGTAAAGTTCGTATGTGTTGATCATCGTAATAGTCTCAATCAGGATGCTTGGCAATACAGTAGAACTAATTTGAAAGTTATTGAAGATACCTGGCCAATAATTGACAATGTTATACTCTCGTCCCTCACTCATCGATGTAATGAGGTCGCAAGTGTTTATTAGGCGGTGAAGCATTATGAGCATAGTTATCGCCGTAACCTCTGCTTGGGATTCATCTAATTCGATGTAGGATGTGGCGAGCATATTCGCATAGCTCCATGTAAGGTCCTTCACATGCCTTAAATCGGTGTCAAAAATATACTCGCGTATATCCTCGTTAACCTTCTCGTTGGTAACATCGTTGACAAAGGTGTCATATAGCTGTGAGGCACGAGCACACTGCTCGCAGTCGTCGGGGCATATGTCTAGGCTGTCGCTACTTGTCACAATCTGTGCAGGTAGTGATACTATGCCAACAATCATTGCGCATAATAGAGCAATAACTATCCTTGTAAGCCTCATAAGGTAAATTGTTCGTGTTGTATTTATCGTAGTACAGGGGGAAAGGTACTGCGTGTTGGCATGGCGGCCATGCCTATCTTATCGCAAAGATAGGAAAATATTGATAACGAAACAATAGTGTCACAAACTTTTTCATGCCAGTATAATAAAAATAAGAGGCTTCCCTCTCATTTGGGAAACCTCTCTATTATATTGCTATTACATCCTATCCGAGGGCAATGTCAAGAATCATCATTATGACAAAGCCTATGGCGAAGGCTATGGTACCCATGTCGGAGTGCTTACCTTGCTGTGTCTCGGGGATAAGTTCCTCGACAACCACATAGAGCATCGCGCCCGCGGAGAATGATAGCAGGTAGGGTAGTGCTGGGGCTATATGTTCGAAGAGGAGTACCATTATAAGCGCCGATATGGGCTCTACGACTCCCGAGAGTGTTCCGTAGCCGAATGCTCGACGTCGTGACATGCCGTCAGCACGCAGTGGTAGCGAGATGATAGCACCTTCGGGGATGTTCTGTATCGCCATACCCACGGCAAGTGCTATTGCTGCCGCAGCAGTTATTCCCGAGCTACCCGTCATTACGCCTGCTATGACAGCGCCCACAGCCATGCCCTCGGGGATGTTGTGTAGTGTCACGGCGAGCATCAGCATATCTCTCTTTCCGAGTCGCGTTTGTGGGCCCTCGGTCGTGTCACCTCCGGGGTGCATGTGCGGCACAAGGCTGTCGAGGGCCAGGAGAAAGAGCATACCGAGGATTATGCCCACGGCAGCTGGCACCCAGCTCATCTTGCCCATATGCTCGGCGAGCTCTATGGATGGCATTATAAGTGACCATACCGAGGCTGCCACCATCACGCCTGCAGCGAAGCCCAGGAGCATGTTATGCAGCCTCTGTGACACGTTGTTGCGCGCCAAGAGTACCGTGGCTGCACCAAGTGCTGTGCCGAGGAATGGTATTGCTACTATAGGTAGTATGTTCATCGTGCAATAGCGTTATTATGCTTTGTTACAATAATCATGCTGACCACATTATACAACAAAGGACTGCCCAGCGTTTGTTGGGCAGCCCTTCTATGGTCTAACTATTAATAGTTCTCGGCCTTAATCTGGAAGTAAGCCTGTGGGTGAACACATACTGGGCATACCTCTGGAGCCTTCTTGCCCACCTGGATGTGACCGCAGTTAGAGCACTGCCAGATCATGTCGCCATCGCGTGAGAATACGAGGCCACCCTCAACGTTAGCCAAGAGCTTGCGGTAGCGCTCCTCGTGCTCCTTCTCAATCTTGCCAACCTGGTCGAAGAGGAATGCGATGTGGTCGAAGCCCTCCTCGCGTGCATCCTTTGCCATCTGGTCGTACATGTCAGTCCACTCGTAGTTCTCGCCCTCGGCAGCTGACTTAAGGTTATCAGCTGTTGAGCCGATGCCGTTGAGGAGCTTGAACCAGATCTCTGCGTGCTCCTTCTCGTTAGCAGCTGTCTCTTCGAAGATCTTTGCAATCTGAACGTAACCGTCCTTCTTTGCCTTCGATGCGAAATAAGTATACTTGTTGCGAGCCTGGCTCTCACCTGCGAATGCCTCCCACAAATTCTTCTCTGTCTTTGTTCCTTTCAAGTCTTTCATACTCTTTTAAGTTTTTTAGGTTTATTATTAGTTTTGTTTATTTCCTTTTCCTGTTGCAAAGATAATGGTTATTTTGTTATCCGCAATAGTTTTTCTATTCTTTTATTTTATTTTGATATAAGTAAAAATTATAGATATTGTATTTTAATATGTATAAGCCACCTATATTTTAACTTTTGAGACCATGCGTTGAATATATAATTATAATATAACGGCATGAAAAGAATAAAATACTCTTTAATTTGGAAATTTATTTTTTTTTTATAACTTTGCGAAGAGAGATAACGAGTAGTATTCTATATTTTGTCGCCTGTTATATACAATTAAGGTTAAATATTAAATATTAGTACTATGAAAAAAATTTACAGTATTTTGCTTTTAATGGTTTTCCCATTAATTTATTCATGTGAACAAGAACAATCAGATGTAAAAAATGCGGATTCTGATTCCAATATTGGGCTAATATATAATGAATTATAAAAACATGAGCACTATGCAACAAATATTTTTAGTTGTGATGGCAGTAGCCGCGCTACTAACGTCATGTGAAAATAACAGGGAGGTTAATCGAGATGTGACTGATAAAGATGATACTTCCACTACTTACCCTGCGGAGCTGCAGTCATATACAGATAAATTTAATGAACTCATAGTCTCCTATGGAAATTTTGCGCAGAGTGATGTCGTAAATACTCTTCTACGTACAGATTGGTGGGGGCTTGAGACTATGGCGTGCTACAATGATGAGTTGGCATCTGAGATACTCTACGACTTTGGTGGCGAGGCATGGGCTGATAACTTTGAACCAGTATTGAAATTTTATGCCGATGGAGAGTTGCTCTACTATACCATTGATAGTAGTGACTTTACCTGCGCGTCAGATAATGGTGCATGGTCCTATAATAGGGCTATGTCTACATTGACTATCAGTATGGAAGGTGCAGAGCAGAACACAATGTCTGGTGTTAATGCTAAATTGCTCGCTTTAGGCGATGGTATCATGGCAATAGAGTGGCAGACGAATGAAGAGAATGTCTATCGTGCAGTTTATAGAGCCTTTGATAGGATCGCTGAGGATGTATCGGCAGGGCTTATAGTCGATAAGATGATTGCGGAGTGCAAGAGTTTCGACGCAGAGAGTGTAGCGCAGAGTATAGTTGGAGATTGGGATTGTGATTTGTATGTTCGCTATGATGCTGATTGGAGTAATGTAATTGGCAGATGGATTGTCCCAGGACATCTTATTGTTGGTGGTACCTCTATCAGGATGACATTAAACGGTGATGGAACGTTTGCATACTGTGAATCGCCCGTCGATCCAAAAACAGAGTATATAATAAATGGTAAGTGGAGCTACTATGCCTCGAGTTGCGAAGTGTTGTTTGAGTGGGATAATGGTAAAAAGGCGAGATGTATGGTTGTAGGATTCAGCTCTGATAGGCTCATTATCGATTACACTAAAGAGGGTGAGCCGTCTGATTGGTATCTGCGTTATGGCTATTGCCGTTGAGTTGATTAAAGGTGTGAGTGGTGTCCGATGTCTGTTGATGTCGGACACCTCTCTTTTCTCAAGTGAGATAAATAAAAAATCGTTGGGCATTAAAGTTGCATAGCTTACCAGAGAATTATAAAACAGTTGTTCTTATGCAGACAAATACTAAATCTAATGGCTTTCGTCTGAGTGTGATGACGTTGGCTATCATGAATGTTACTGCTGTGGTGAGCCTTCGAGGTTTAGCAACAGAGGCGATATATGGTCCTGCCTCTGCTTTTTACTATCTCTTTGCCGCCATCGTATTCCTTATCCCTACGGCTATGGTTGCCGCAGAGCTTGCTGCCATGTTCTCCACGAAGCAGGGAGGCGTATTTCGCTGGGTGGGCGAGGCCTTTGGTGCGCGTGCTGGCTTCCTTGCTATATGGCTGCAGTGGATACAATCCACCATATGGTACCCTACAGTGCTAACATTTGGTGCTGTGAGCATCGCCTTCATAGGCACAGATACTGTAGCTGATGAGGCTCTCGCCTCGAATAGGCTCTTCACGCTTATCGTTGTGTTGGCTATATATTGGATAGCAACATTCATATCGTTGCGCGGTTTGGGCTGGGTAGGCAAGGTAAGTAAGTGGGGTGGTATTATAGGAACTATCATACCAGCGGCCCTACTCATCATCCTTGCCATCATATATCTTGCCTCTGGTGGCCACAACAACCTCAACATGAAGGAGAGTTTCTTCCCAGACCTTACGAACTTCAATAACCTTGTTTTGGCAAGTAGCATCTTCCTCTTCTATGCCGGTATGGAGATGATGGGTATACACGTTATGGATGTAGATAATCCGAAGCGTAACTATCCACGTGCCATCATCATTGGCTCGCTTGTCACCGTCATCATCTTCATCCTGGGTACCTTCTCACTCGGTATTGTTGTTCCTGCGAAGGATATAAGCCTCACGCAGACACTCCTCATCGGCTTCGACAACTACTTCCAGTACATTCATATGTCATGGATGGGCTCTGTGATAGCCATTGCCCTTGTCTTTGGTGTCCTTGCTGGTGTGCTTACATGGGTGGCAGGACCCTCGAAGGGTATCTTCGCTGTGGGTCGTGCTGGCTATCTGCCTCCCTTCTTCCAGAAGACCAATAGTCAGGGTGTGCAGCGCAACATCCTCCTTGTTCAGGGTGTCATCGTCACCATCCTCGGTCTGCTCTTCGTTGTGATGCCCTCTGTGCAGTCATTCTATCAGATTCTCTCGCAGCTGACAGTGCTTCTATACCTTATCATGTATATGATGATGTTTGCTGCAGCCATCACTCTCCGCTATAAGCTCCCCACTTACGACCGTCCATTCCGTCTCGGCGCACGAGGTAATGCTCTTATGTGGGTGCTTGCAGGTCTTGGTTTCTGCGGCTCACTCTTGGCCTTCATCTTGAGCTTCATACCGCCATCACAGATAGCTGTAGGTAGCAATGCTGTGTGGTACATAGTGCTCATCGTCGGTGCTATACTCTTTGTCGGCATACCGTTTATCATCTACGCTATGCGTAAGCCATCGTGGAAGGCCGCGGATGCCGAGTTCGAGCCCTTCGAGTGGGAGACAAAGAAGTAGTAGGGGATGTAGCTATATCTCTTACGGTGAGGGTGTGCCAAGATGGTTGTTGGCACACCTCTCTTTTTATACTATTGTGACTCAAAATTTTTAAAATAGGATATTATGTCTTATCTTTGTGGCAGATGTTACACTGATATTGTATGCATAGAAGTGGAGTAAAATATAGGATGTGGCGTGTGGTGCGTGGTGTGATTACCACGTTGCTATTTGTATGCCTGTTGTTGATTCTTGCCTCAGGCATATCACCCATCTACGACTTTGCGCCCCCTGCACCATTCTCGGGTGCCGATATATACAATCCATATGGCACTCTGGATAGTACCATGTCATGGCGTAGGGTCAGCCTCCATACTCACACACGTGTTGATGGCATATTTAACGAGTGTGATTACTGGCCCGAGGATATATTATCTCGCTATGAGGATTTGGGTTACGATGTTGTCGGCATATCTAACCATAATGAGATTACGCCCTACCCAGCCTCTCAACAGTGTCGTGTGCCAATCTACGAACATGGCTTCAATTTGCGCGGTTTTCATAAACATGTCATAGGAGCTCGAGAGGTGATGGCGTTTGATGCTCTTGTGCCACTCTTTACGTCGCAGTTGCAGTGGCAGTTGAACACCCTTGCTACGCAGTGCGAGGTGTTGCAGCTTAACCACCCTACGCGCACGCCTATTCTTACGCCCTCGCGCCTGCAGCAGCTATCCAACTATCGTATTATGGAGCTTACTGGAGCACGTGATTACCTCGAAAATGAGGATTGGGATCATGCTCTCACTGCGGGTCGTTACTGCTTTGGTATTATGGGCGATGACCTGCATTATCCTGATAAATCGCACTGTATAGCTACGCGTTGTAGCTATATGGCCATGTCGGAGGTCACTGACGTGGCACTCCTTGATGTTCTTAAGAGTGGCTGCTACTACTCGGTGAGTGTGCCGGACTATGGCGATGGTGATGCGGAGGTGAAGAGGGATCGCAACATGAGTCTACCTATGGTGCGCAGTGTCGGTCTCAAGGGCGACACAATATATATGACCCTCACAGCCCCTGCCGAGACACTCCGTGTTATAGGCGCTGGCCACACGCTGTTAGGGCGAGTTGTGGATAGTGATAGCATTGGTTATAGAATGCGTGAGGATGATGCATATGCTCGTATTGTGGTCTCGTATCCCGATAGCCTTATCATCATGTCTAACCCCTTTGCTCGTTATGATGCGACCAAGCAGTCGTCACCCTTTGATGTGACATTCTATCAGGTGAACACGTTATGTACGGTGCTATATAACCTTGCCTTGCTCTTTGTGGTGGCAGGTGTAGTAATGTTGTATATTAAACTTATAGGCAGATGGAGAAGAGTAGGTTAGGTCTAAATAGATGGTTTGTTGCGCGCTGGCGTAAGCCTCTTGATGGTATGCTGGTGGCGGCAATCATGAGCATATATACGCTTGTGGCCTTCCATGTGCCATTGTTCAGTGCCGTTGTTGCTGCTACGGAGGGTGGTTGGCATATGGCGCTTATCCTATGTAGTTTTATTCTACTACTCCTCGTTGCTAACTTAATGATATATGGCATCATGCTTTATGCCATGCGCATGGTAGGCAGGGTGCTCATATCCCTGTTTATGCTTGGCAATGCTATAGCACTATACTTCATAAATAGCTATGAGGTGCTTCTCACGCGCGAGATGATGGGTAATCTCTTCAATACGCAATACTCCGAGGCCTCGAGCTACTTCTCCATAGGTGCTGTTCTCTATACTCTTTTTGGTGTCATACCCTCGGTGTGGCTGCTATGTCGTAAGGTGAACTACGGCAAGGTGCGTCGCTTTGCTGTGAGCATGCTATGCTCTATTCTCGCAATCATCACTCTGGCGTTAGTAAATATGGGTAGTGTGCTGTGGATAGACCGCAACGCACCTGTCATAGGAAGCCTTATCCTGCCCTGGTCGTATGTGGTAAACTCTGTGCGCTATGCCAACCAGCAATGCGCCGCGGGGCGTGAGGCTGTGTTGTTGCCCGATGTAGATTCTATCTCTGCGTCGCGCGATGTTGTGGTGCTTGTCATCGGCGAGTCGGCACGCAGTGCCAACTTCTCGCTTTATGGCTACGAACGCACCACGAATCCACTTCTTGAGAGTGATGGTGTGACGATATTTGAGGCGAGTGCCTCGGCGACATATACAACGGCGGGTGTCGAGGCGATATTGAGCCATGCACCAAGCGATGAGATGTACGAGTCGTTGCCAAGCTATCTGTCTCGTGCCGGTGTATATGTGTCGTGGCGTACGACAAACTGGGGTGAGCCAAGCCTCAAGGTTGATAGCTACCTCAAGGCGCAGGGTATAAAGGATAGGTATGTTGATGCCGATATGTCGTACGATGGCATCTTACTTGCGGGTCTCGATGAGGAGATAGCGGCGTCGGAGGCCGATAAGCTGCTAATAGTGCTTCACACCTCTACGAGCCATGGTCCTACGTACTATAAGAAGTATCCTTCGGAGTTCGAGGTGTTTAGTCCTGTGTGTACCACTGTCGAGATGTCGAAGGCTGATCATGAGAGTCTTGTCAATGCATATGACAATACGATACTCTATACCGACTATCTGCTACACTCTGTTATCGAGGTATTGCGAGGTGTGGAGGATAGACGTTGCGCTATGCTATATGTTTCTGACCATGGAGAGTCATTAGGCGAGGGAGGCCTCTATATGCATGGCATGCCGCTTGCTCTGGCCCCCAGCGAGCAGATAGATATACCATTTATTGTTTGGACGTCGGAGGATGTGACCTACGTCCCCGTCGATAGTGTTGGCCACTACCACGTCTTCCACTCCGTGCTCGGTTTTATGGGCATCAACACTCCTATATATAACTCCTCGAACGACATATTTATGACCGTTGGCACGGAAAATGACGTTGTTATGTAGAGTTTTTTTTCTATATTTGCTCTGTTAATGCGACTATTGTGACGTATGGTAGAATTTGATAAACAAAATGGTTTGCCCGAGAGGATGGACTTCAGTGATGATGACAGAAGGTTCATGCAGATGGCCATAGATTTATCCGTGATAAATATCGAGGAGGGTGGTGGTCCTTTTGGCGCTGTCATTGTTCGTGATGGAAAACTTATAGCGAAGGGTGCAAATCGCGTGGTGCCTAACAATGATCCTACGGCACATGCCGAGGTTGTGGCTATACGTAACGCCTGTCAGGCGCTGGGTACCTTCGACCTCTCTGGATGTACGGTATACACATCGTGCGAGCCGTGCCCCATGTGCTTGAGTGCACTCTATTGGGCGGGTATAGAACGTATATGCTACGCCAATACGAAGCGTGATGCCGCAGCTATAGAGTTCGACGATTCGTTTATCTACGACCAGTTGCGCCTCGACTATGACGATAGGTCTATACACTGTGAACACTTCATGCGCAATGAGGCGCTGGGTGCATTCCGTCGCTGGGCCGATAAGGTCGATAAGGTGGAGTATTAGTGGCTACGCTGTTAAAACTAAATTAAGGCTATAACTGCTAACTATGAATTTAAGATATAATGTAAATGACCCTCTGCCCTTGAGGCAGATGATACTATATGCTCTACAATGGTTTATTCTATCTATTGCCGTTGTGAGCACCAGTGTCTTCGTTGCGCAGGGCTCACCTGCCGATAAGCTCTTTTACTCGCAGCGTCTATTCGCCGTTATGGGTCTCGCAGGTCTTGTGCAGGTGCTCTTTGGTCATCGTATGCCCATCGTTGTGGGCCCTGCAGCAGTGCTCCTTGTGGGTGTGATGTCGTCGTTGGGTGCAAATGCCGATGTCGAGGCTATATATAGCTCTATTGCCATTGGTGGTCTGCTCGTGGCACTCCTCTCTGTGGGTGGTGTGATGCGTAGGGTGCAGCGACTCTTTACTCCGCGCATCGTCGTGGTGATACTCATGCTCATCGCCTTTACTCTAACGCCTGTCATTCGAGGCCTCGTATTTCCTAATGGTGCCAGTGAGGCGCAGAATATCTTTGGCCTTATCTTCGCCGTTGTTGGATGTCCTGTGATGGTTATCCTTAACCGTAGGCTGCGTGGTGTTGCCAAGAGCCTTGTTATACCTATAGCCCTTGTTGTGGGTAGTGTGGCGTACTTCTCACTCTTCGCCTCGCCATCGTCTGCTGATACGTCAGCCTCGCTACGTGGTCTCTTTCTCTCGAACTTTAGCATCGACTGGAGTCTTATCGTAGCCTTCTTCATATGCTATGTTGCTCTTGTCATCAACGATATAGGCTCTATCGAGTCGCTGGGTGGTATGCTTGGTGTTGATGGTATGGAGGGTCGCCTGCGT
This sequence comes from Alistipes sp., assembly GCA_045614205.1. Classification (GTDB taxonomy): domain Bacteria; phylum Bacteroidota; class Bacteroidia; order Bacteroidales; family Rikenellaceae; genus Alistipes. The sequence continues at coordinate 68,833 of JAZLCL010000020.1, forward strand.
CGTGGTGTACGTATCACGGGTGTTATGAATGTCGTTGCAGGATGTATGGGTGTTTTAGGCCCTGTGAACTACTCTATGAGCCCTGGTGTTGTAGCCTCTACGGGCTGTGCCTCACGCCACGCCCTTATCCCTGCCACGGTGCTTCTCTTCTTGTGTGCCTTCTGGCCCGATGTGGTGTGGTGGCTAACAAATATCCCCAATCCCGTAATTGGTGTGATACTACTCTTCTTGATGGGTACGCAGTTGGCGGCCTCTTTCGAGATGTTGCATAGCACCAAGTCGGTTAGCAACTTTGCTGATGGCCTCACCATAGGTCTGCCTTTGATGCTTGCTATGCTCTTCCAGCTTATGCCTCGAGGCATCGTGCCTGCGGTCATCGAGCCTCTTGTTGGCAATGGTTTTGCTATGGGTGTCATCGCTGTAATCGTCATGGAGCACGTCATAAATAGGCCACAGAAGTAGGCGAGGGGTCTGAAAATCGTAATTTTGACAATCTGTTGATAACTTTCCCATGCTTACAGAGGTGTTGTAATAGAAATTTTACTACTTTTGTAGGCGTAAAACTATGCCCCCGCATGAGGGGGATTAAAAAATCGATATATTATGAGTAACACATTGGTTGTTGTCGGAGCTCAATGGGGCGATGAGGGTAAGGGTAAAATTACCGACTTCTATGCTGGAGGTGCTGACGTTGTAGTTCGCCATCAGGGTGGTAACAATGCTGGTCATACCATTGTTTTCGATGGCAAGAAGTTCGCCTTGCAGTCTATACCATCGGGTGTCTTCAACCCACATATCATAAATGTTATGGCCAATGGCATGGTCATCAACCCAGCCTCTTTGGATGAGGAGCTTGGTAGACTTCATGCTGCTGGCATCACCGACTATAAACTCTACATCTCGGATCGTGCAGCGTGCGTAATGCCTTACCACGCTATGCTCGATGGTGCCTATGAGGCACTTAAGGGTGGTCGTCAGATTGGTACGACAAAAAAGGGTATCGGCCCTGCGTATACCGATAAGTATAGCCGTGTTGGCATCCGCATGGGTGACCTCCTCGATAAGGAGTACTTCGCAGAACGTCTTAAGGATGCTTTGGCGCAGAAGAACATAGAGCTTCAGGCCCTCGGTATGGAGCCATGCGACTTCGACACTATCTATAATCAGTATCTTGCCTATGGCGAGAAGTATCGCCACATGATTTGCGATACGTCGGTGCTTCTCAACCGCCTTGTTGAGGAGGGTAAGAAGGTGTTGTTCGAGGGTGCACAGGGTGTAATGCTCTGCATCGACCACGGTACATATCCATTCGTTACATCATCGAGCCCTACAGCTGCCAGCGTGCCTGTTAACACAGGTCTTGCGCCACGCTACGTAGATAACGTCATGGGTGTTGCCAAGGCATATACAACACGTGTTGGTGAGGGTCCATTCCCTACAGAGTTGTTCGACGAACGTGCCGACTACATCCGCGAACGTGGTCACGAGTATGGCACCGTTACAGGTCGTCCTCGTCGTGTTGGTTGGCTCGACACTGTCGTCTTGAACCATGTGCGTCGCATCAGTGGTATCAACTACCTCGCCTTGATGCTCTTCGATGTGCTCTCTGGCATGGAGAAGATTCGTATATGCACAGGCTATAAGCTCGATGGCGAGGCTATCGACTATGTGCCATCTACCATTGCGCAGTTGGAACGTGTTGAGGCTGAGTATGTAGAGGTTGATGGCTGGCAGGAGGATATCACAGCTGTTAAGAGCTATGATGAGTTGCCCGAGAATGCCAAGGCATATATCCGCAAGGTTGAGGAGCTTACACGCACAGAGGTTGCTGTTGTCTCTGTAGGTCCTGATCGCGAGCAGACAATCATCCGTAAGCAGATTTTCTAATCGCTACGCCTATAGATACTATGATAGCCTGTCCACGGACAGGCTATTGTTTTTTTGTGGCGATACAAAAGGTGGTGCCTTTTGGAGCTAATCATAGGTGAGATAAAGAAATCTCACCTATTATTTTTTTTCTGACTTCTTTGGAGTTATAGATACGATTTAATAAAATCTTTGAAGTCTTCATGCAAAGGCCTTCGGTATAATCGTAAATAATCCTTCAAATGACAATAAGATTCTGTCGTGGTTGATATATAGTGCGATGCCCTCTAAAAATGCTATATTTATATTTCTGCGGTGAAAAATCGGGCGTTTGTTGAAATATGTTTTTGTGCAAAAAAAAATATATTACCTTTGCCGCGCTTATTTTGTTGCGTAGTATCACTACGTGATGTTTTTTTGACTCGAAAAATAAAAGATATTGAAAAGTATATTTATGATGAAGAAAATGTTTTATACAGCACCCTCTATTGAGGTTATTGAAGTTGCTGTAGAGGAGGGTTTCGCTTTGTCGGGTATTGTCGACGGCGGTGACTATGATGATGGAGGTCATGGCTCCGAGATGGATTAACTTTTGAACAATTCACTTTTAAGACTATGAAGAAGATTTTTATGGCTTTGGCGGCTATGGCTGCCGTTGTGGGTTGTGCTAAGGAGCAGATGCCTGCAAATGTTGAGAATGGTATTAACATTGTAGCCTCTATTAGTGTTGATGAGACACGTGTCACTGTTGAGGGTGAGAAGTTTACAGATGTTAAGTGGGAGGCTGGTGATGCTGTTACGCTTAGCTCTGTTGCTGGTGCGTCAGCAACGCTTAACGCTACAGAGGCTGGTGACACCGATGTTCGTTTCACCGGCGAGGGTGTGCTTGTTGCTGATGTTGATACATACTACGCCGTATACCCCGCTACGACTATCGAGGCTGGTGTGGTGTCGTTCAACCTTGCTACACAGTCGGGTGATGACGCCGCTATCCTTGTTGCAAAGGCAGAGGATGCACAGCGTGGTGCTATAGGTATGAACTTTACCCCTGCAAATTCACTCCTTCATGTCGCTGTTAGCGGTGTTGAGGCGCTTGCAAAGGCGGAGTTTAAGGCATACAATGGTGAGGCTGTTCCATCGGTGTTCACATATAACTTTGTTGATGGCACGTCTGCTGCTACTCAGGGTGTTGAGGCTCTTGTTGTTGAGAATCCCGTTGTTGAGGGCTTCTTCTTCTCGTTGCCTGCTGACCTCGATATGACAGAGGGCTATGTTGTAAGCCTCACAGATGCCCAGGGTAACGTATGCTCAAAGGCATATAACGGTAAGGTCTTCGCGAAGGGCACTACTACACGTGTAGATATTGAGTGGTCTATGCCTGTTGTAACGCTTGATGCCAAGACATCGTATAGCTACTACACTGCGGGTGATGCTGCTACTGCAAACGCATGCGCTAACAACGCTATCTACTTTGGTGCATCTACATATGCTAATATTCAGAACGCTATGGTTGCCGAGGCTGGCTTTATTGTAGGTGGTCAGGAGTATGTAGCTACTATCGACACAGCTTCAAAAAGTTTCTCTTTGGATAGTGTTACCGTTTCGTCATGGGGTGCCAAGAGTGTTGAGGCCTATATCAAGACCAAGGATGGCGCGGTGTATAAGAGTGCTGCGCAGTCAGTCCAGATTACAGGTCTGCCATATAGCTATAACTTCGTTAATGGTTCATTAGATGGTTACCGTAATGATGGTTGGACAACAAATGGTAAGTTGAGAGTAAGTAATGAGACTCTTTCTGGACATGATACAACGTTGGTGTTGCGTCATTATCGTACCGCTTTAGGTGCTGCGAATGAGATTGGCTATATAGTGTCACCCATGTTTAATGTCCCAGGTAGCATCGCCGTGGAGCCACAGCTTGTTCGCCATTGTTATGCATATAAATTATTTAGTACTGGCACAATTAATATGTCTGGTTATGTTGGCGCTACATCATCGCAGTCTGAAAAATCGTCAAGTCCTGTGTCGTGTACAGATGCTAGCAACTATAGTACTGGAGATGATACATCTGGTAGTGGGGAATGGTTGTCATCATTTGATTTGACAAGTGATATGCCATATATCAGTGTTAGCTGCAGTGATAATACGTTTGGTAGTGGTACATACTATTTTGTATATAGTGTGCAGTTCCGTTACGCAGAGTAGGTGTCACAACTATGCTTTAGCTGCTCGGTCCTTCGGGGTCGGGCAGTTTTTTTATCTATATTTTGTTGCTTCGACTTTTTTTTCTTACCTTTGGTACGTTGTATATACATATATTAACATACGAGATATGGGACTAAACAAGATAGAGGATAGATTGTCGCGCATAAAGAGTATTGTTGATGACTGGCGTGACACTAATAGTATATCACGCCTGGAACGCGATTTGGTGCTCGAGGAGTTGCGCGGTCTATATGATGCTGTACTCGACATTGAGTCAAGAGATAGATTGGGTGAAAGCGTAGATGAGAAGGAGGTTGAGACTTTTCAGCCTGTTGTGCCCATCGTAGATGTTGTGCGCGATGTTGTCGATGACTTCGACGATGCCCTCGATATTGATGCACTTTTGGGTCTCACTGACGACGATACGTCATCTACTTCCGCTGTGGAGGAGCCTGTCGCAGAGCCCTTTGTGGAGACTGCGGAGAGAGTAGTAGAGAATGTCGCCGTCGAGGCACTACCTATTGTCGATGAACCAGTTGAGACATCGGTGTCAGAGTCTGTAGCAGAACCAGTAGTAGAGTCTGTTGTTGGAGTAGAGCCGCAGGAGGTTATTAATGAGGGGCAGAGGATAGATGCCGTGCAGGGTGGTGGTCTCTTTGATTTAGACGACATCCCCGTAGCCTCAAAGTCGAGCCGTAGGATGATATCGCTATATAATGATGCCCCCAAGCGTGAAGTTGTGAAGGTGCAGGAGCCTGTTAAAGCAACGCCTGTTGAGGTGGCACCAGTCGTTAAGGATGAGGTTGTGGCAACTGCCCCTGTTGTGCAGGGAGTGGATGCTGTGGAGCAGCCAAAGCGCATCGGTGATGTGCTTGCTGGTACGGTGGTGACGCTTGCCGACAAGATGGCTGGTGACGATGCTCCCACAACCGCCTTTAACCGTATCACAGACCTTCGTAAGGCTATAGGCCTGAATGATAAGTTCCTTATGATACGTGACCTCTTTGGTGGCGATGCTGCGAGGTATGAAGATACAATAGACACACTCAACGAGTTCGACGACCTCGATGAGTGCATGATATATATAGTGGAGAATTTCCGCTGGAATCCCGACTCGGAGGGTGCAAAGCTCTTGGTGTCACTCCTTGAACGTAAGTTAGCATAGTATGGCAAAGCTATATGTAGTACCTACGCCCATCGGTAATCTTGAGGATATCACATTGAGGGCGATAAACGTGCTTAAGTCTGTAGACTTCATCCTTGCGGAGGATACGCGCACGACGTCACACCTGTTGCGCCACCTCGGCATAGAGAAACCTATGCACTCGCACCATAAGTTTAACGAGCATGCCACCGTTGGTCGTGTGGCCGAGTCTATAGCCGCTGGTCGTGATGTGGCTCTTGTGTCGGATGCTGGTACACCAGGCATCTCGGACCCCGGCTTCCTGCTTGTGCGCAAGTGCGTAGAGGAGGGCATAGAGGTTGTCACACTTCCAGGTGCTACGGCACTAATCCCCGCAGTTGTGCAGAGTGGCTTCCCCTGTGATAGGTTCTGCTTCGAGGGCTTCTTGCCACAGAAGAAGGGTCGCATGAAGCGCCTCGCGGAGTTGGCTATGGAGCCTCGCACATTGGTGCTATATGAGTCGCCATATCGTGTTGTTAAGTGCCTCGAGCAACTCGCCGAGACCTTCGGCGAGGAACGCCGTGTGGCTGTCGTGAGGGAGATAACCAAGAAGTTCGAGGAGACGGTGCGTGGCACTGTTGCGGAGGCTATTGCTCACTTTAAGGCTCATGAGCCAAAGGGCGAGTTTGTTATCGTTGTTGAGGGTTACGACCCCAAGCGTGGTGGCGAGGCCGAGGAGTCGGATGTAGATGAGGAGTAGGCTATGGCAAGACTCGGTGTAGTGATACTTAACTGGAATGGGCGTCATCATCTGGAACGCTACCTCCCAAGTGTCGTGGCACACACGACTGGTGATGCGGAGGTTGTCGTTGCGGACAATGGCTCCACGGACGATTCGCTAGCATGGCTACGTATCAACTACCCCGACGTGCGTGTCATACGCCTCGATAGGAACTATGGCTTTGCTGGTGGCTATAACCGAGCAATTAGCGAGATGACCTCGGAGTATGTGCTGCTCCTTAACTCCGATGTGGAGGTTACCGAAGGGTGGTGGCAGCCACTCGTTGAGGTGCTCGATGGCGAGGCTGATGTTGCCGTTGTTGCTCCCAAGTTGCTTGCCGATGCGCAACGCGATATGTTTGAGTATGCTGGTGCTGCGGGTGGTTTTATCGACTACCTCGGCTATCCCTTCTGCCGTGGTCGTATATTGTCGAAGGTGGAGAGGGATGAGGGACAATACGATAGTAGGCGCGATATCTTTTGGGCGAGTGGTGCTGCCATGTGCTGTCGTAGGGAGGTGTATGAGGCCATGGGAGGCCTCGATGAGGATTTCTTTGCACATATGGAGGAGATAGACCTTCAGTGGCGCATGCAGCTTGCGGGCTGGCGCATCGTTGTCGAGCCACGTGCTGTGGTGTACCATCTCGGTGGAGGTACGCTACCTCCCTCGTCGCATAAGATATATCTAAACCATCGTAATAACTTGGCGATGCTATATAAGTGTTCTTCACCACTGCAGCGTGCTATAGTTGCCGTTGTGCGCCCCATGACAGATATGGCCGAAGCATTTGGTTATCTTATGACGATGCACCCACATAAGGCGTGGGCCATAGTGCGTGCATGGGGTAGATTCATAGCATGGCATAGGGTGCTTGCCGTAAAGCGTAGGGCGGTGGTGAGGAGCAAAAAGGTAAAGGGTATATACCGCTTCTCTATTGTTGTGCGTTATCTTTGTGGCATGCGCCGCTTTAAAACAATGATATAATGAGACGACTAATTATTATACCTACATATAACGAGAAGGAGAATGTCGTAAGGATGATTCAGCGCCTTATGGCTATGCCCCAGGGCTTCGAGTTGCTCATCGTCGATGATGGTTCGCCCGATGGCACTGCAGGACTTGTGCGCGAGCAGCAGGAGTGTTATCCCAATCGTCTGCATATGATTCAGCGTGAGGGCAAGCTCGGTCTCGGCACGGCCTATATAGCGGGTTTTAAGTATGCTCTTGAGCATGGCTACGACCGTATATTCGAGATGGACTGCGACTTCTCGCATAACCCTGATGATCTGCCACGCCTCGATGCTATGCTCGAGGATAAGGATGTCGCTATAGGCTCCCGCTACTCGAAGGGCGTGAATGTGGTAAATTGGCCTATGGGCAGACTCCTGATGTCGTACTTCGCATCGAAGTATGTGCGCATCATCACGCGTATGCCTGTCTTCGATGCTACGGCAGGCTTCGTCGCCTACCGTCGTGAGGTGCTCGAGGCTATCGACTTCGACCGTATAAAGATGAATGGCTATGGTTTCCAGATAGAGATGAAGTACTCGGCATGGCGCCTCGGCTTCAGCATCGGCGAGGTCTCTATCATATTCATCGACCGCGAGGCTGGAACATCAAAGATGTCGTCAGGCATCTTTGGCGAGGCATTCTTCGGAGTGCTTAAGTTGCCGTTGAGAAAGATTAAACGTAACAATAGAGCTTAAATATATGATTAGAGAGGATGCCGAGAAGGCAACAACCCGACTTTTGGATGTCATGGATAAGCTGCGTGCCGAGTGCCCCTGGGATAGGGAGCAGACCTTCGACACGTTGCGCAATAACACTATAGAGGAGACCTACGAGCTTGCTGATGCCATCACCGATGGCAACATGGAGGGCATCAAGGAGGAACTTGGTGACCTGCTCTTGCACGTAGTCTTCTACTCGAAGCTTGGCGACGAGGCGGGTGCTTTTAACTATACCGATGTTGCTAATGGCGTGTGCGATAAGCTCATCTATCGCCATCCACATGTCTATGGCGACATTCATGCAGACACCCCCGAGGAGGTGAAGCAGAATTGGGAGGCTCTGAAGCTACGCAAGAAGTCGCGTAAGAGTGGCACTCTTGGTGGCGTGCCAGTGTCACTACCTGCTATGGTCAAGGCTTTCCGTATCGGCGAGAAGGCTGCCGCCACAGGCTTCGACTGGGAACATAAGGAGGATGTGTGGGCAAAGGTCAAGGAGGAGCTTATGGAGGTAGATGCGGAGCTCGAGGCGAAGAATAAGGAACGTCTCACGGATGAGATGGGCGACCTCTTCTTTGCTCTCATCAATGCTTGTCGCCTCTATGGCATAGATCCCGAGGGAGCATTGGAACGCACAAATAAGAAGTTTATACGTCGCTTCAACCACCTCGAGCAGCGTGCCGAGGAGCATGGTAAGTCGCTTCGTGAGATGACGCTTGCCGAGATGGACTCATATTGGGATGAGGCGAAGAGAATGGAGAAGTAATATATAATATTAAATAGATATGGCACTTATTAGAGAAGTACGTGGCTATACGCCCGAGATTGGTAATGACACATGGCTTGCGGAGAATGCCGCAATCATCGGTAATGTAAAGATTGGCGAGAACTGCTCGATATGGTATAATGCAGTTTTGCGTGGCGATGTAAATGCCATCACCATCGGTAACCACTCAAACATCCAGGATGGTGTTGTTATCCACACCCTATATGATGGCTCGAAGAACCCATCACAGACACACATCGGCAACTATGTCTCTGTAGGTCATAATGCCGTTATCCATGGTGCTGTCATCGAGGACGACTGCCTTATCGGCATGGGTGCTACGATCCTTGATAATGCCGTTGTGGGCACAGGATGTATCGTCGCAGCAAATGCTCTTGTCCTCTCTAACCAGAAGCTCGAGCCTAACTCTGTCTATGCAGGTGTGCCCGCCAAGAAGGTTAAGGATGTCACCCCCGAGCAGCGTGAGGAGATCATCAAGCGCACGGCACGTGACTATCGTACATATGCCTCTTGGTACGAGTAATTTGAAGTTATAAGGTGGCATCTACTGCCCCTAACGAATTCTCTCGTCAATGAGGCTGACTAAAAAGTCTATTTTGTCGTTATACTCGCCCTCAAAATCCTCATTTACGCCAAGTAAACTGCGGTTTTTCGGGCTTCGTAAGCCTAAAAATAAATCTTTTTATTCAACCTCATCGTCTCGAAATTCGCCGAGTATTGTATCTGCCAACCTTCTAACATCAAATTTAATTGTGGAGATGGCGTCTACCGCCCCTGACGAATTATCTCGTCAATGGCAGTACAACCCTATACTCTGCTTGACGTCGAGAACTATTAAGAAATAACCTATCGTGATGAAGAAAAAGAGCAACATAGTTCTACACGCACTTATTGCTGTGGTATTGAGTCTCGTTGTGAACTTCTCATACCTCCTTGTGCCGATAATAACCGACCATGGTATGAATCAACGAGGTAATGAGGATGAAGCGGAGTATGAACATAACAGCGGCACTCTTCACCTCTCGCCCGACATGCACGGTTACATAGTGTGCGACTGTGCCGCGCAGGATAGTATATATGTGTCTGCATGGCAGGTGCGTTCTATGAAGCTCCTCGATGGCGACCATCTCTGCTTCACCACGCGTGATAGCAATGCCGACCATCGTGATATGATGCATAATATGCAGGGTGCTCATAAGCGCCTGGATGATGTGCAGATGCGTAATGGCGAGAGTTACGACTTCGATGCCCTATATGATCGCCCAAGTCGCACCGTGGAGTTTGTGTGGCAGATAGTATACTATGCCCTTATCTCCTTTGTGCTCTTGATGCTGCTCACGATTATGCCACGTAGTGGCAACTACACAAATAGGGTGTTTATGCGACGTCTGCTTATCGTCCTACTCATCTCTGTTGTGGGCATATGCTTCGCACCCGTCATGTCGTTCCGCGATGGCTTCATGCGCATCGTCTTCTTCTTCCAGGCCGAGCCGCATAACAACGTATACCTCATAGTGCTCACCAAGTGTCTCTTCATGCTTGTTGTGACACTCCTCTATGCGCGTATATATATGCTTATGCGTCAGCGTCAGACCATGGAGGTGGAGAACGAGAGGCTCAAGACGGAGAACCTGTCGACACGCTATAATATGCTCGTCGGTCAGATAAACCCACACTTCTTCTTCAACTCGCTTAACTCGTTGGCAATGCTTGTCAGAGAGGGGGATGAGCAGCGTGCGTTGGAGTATATCGACCAGCTGTCGTATACCTTCCGTTATATTATACAGAATGGTCAGAGTAGCACTACGACGCTACGCGATGAGATAGCCTTCGCCGAGGCATACGCCTACCTATTCAAAATACGCTATGCCGATAAGCTATTCTTCGACTTCGATATCGATGAGATGTATGCCTCGTGGACGCTGCCAGCCCTCACGCTGCAGCCACTCATCGGCAATGCTGTCAAGCATAACAGCATTACGTCGAAGAACCCGCTGCATGTTGCCATACGCACGGTCGATGGCGTGCTGGAGATTGAGAACCCGAAGCACCCGAAGCTCGATGTTGAGCCATCTACGGGCATCGGCCTTGATAACCTGCGTAGCCGTTGGCATATCATCGCAGGTCGTGATATAGAAATTATTGACGAGGCAGAACGCTTTGTTGTGCGCCTACCTCTTGAAATGCCAGTTGTGAAGTGATGAAGAGGGTTATTATAGTTGAGGATGAGACTGCTGCGGCTGTCAACCTACGCAGTATGCTTGCGTCACTTATCCCCGATGTGGAGGTTGTGGCTATCTTGGAGTCCGTAGATGAGTCTATTGCCTTCTTTGGTCAGGATGTGGATGCCGATATTGTATTTATGGATATCCATCTTGCTGATGGCGACTCGTTTCGTATATTCCAGAGTATCGATATAGATATACCTATCATCTTTACTACGGCCTACGACCAGTATGCCCTCGAGGCGTTTAAGGTAAATAGCATAGACTACCTATTAAAACCCTTTAAGGAGGTGGATCTGCAGCGTGCCCTGGATAAACTGCAACGTCTCACGGATGCTGAACGTGGCACGCAGAGGCAGAATAGGGCGCGCATGGTTGCCGATGTGCAGAGTGGGGTGCAGACCATGCTTGTGAGGTATAAGGATAAGATCATCCCTGTCAGCATCGACGATGTGGCATTCTTCTATACCTCTGCCGAGAAGGTCACCGTGACAACACTCGCGGGCGATAGCTATCCTGTAGATAAGACCCTCGAGGTCCTCGGCCAGCAGCTGCCCGCCGATCGCTTCTTTAGGGCTAATAGGCAGTTTATCATCTCGCGTAAGGCGGTTAAGGATATAGCGGTGTGGTTCGGTAGCCGTCTTGCTCTTAACTTAAGTGTAGATACGCCCGAGAGAATCATCATCTCGAAGGCCCGTGTGCCAGAATTTAAGCTGTGGCTGCAGTCTGTTCACCTTGCCTAATTGTCACTTCACCGTAGCAATTTGACGTTTGGCGGTAGGTGTAACACTAAATCGTATATTGGGGTTGTAACTTTGTAACAGGAAAACAAAGTTATAACCCTAAAATTTTACGACTATGAGAAAGATTATGTTTTTGGCCCTTGTGCTTTCAGCTGTGGCAGTGGGCAGTGCTTCGGCAAATGACGGTGCTCGTCGTCCTGCGGGCATATCGTTTGGTATCGGTGGAGATAATGGCTTTGTTGTTGTAGATGTTCGTGCGCCATATGACAATGGTAGAGGTTGCGGGGACTTTGCCTTGGAGTGCCGACCACATGGCAAGGGTGACAGTCACCATGGCAAGGATAGAAGGGCTCCACGCCCACCAAAGCCACGCCCACATGGCAAGCCACACCCACACGGCAAGCATCACGACCACCACCATGGTCACCACGGAGGCAAGCCTCATGGTAATCCACACGGTGGCCATGGCGGCGATAGACCACACGGTCCTGGCATGCCTCCTCCACCTCCAGGTCGACGTTAATGATGATGAGTTGGGGTGCTTCGGCATCCCAACTTAATCTTTTATCGAGGTCAAGTTGTCGGTTGACCCCCTATTTTTGTCATTTCACCGTCGTTGTGTAGCATATGTCAATTTAAAATATTACTTTCGCGCAGCGAAAAGTGCAATGAAAATAAAAAACTATTATATGATGAAAAGAGTATTAGCAATTATCGTTATGCTTTGCATGTCGTTGCCTGTCATGGCGCAGTCGGCGAAGATATCGGCAAAGATTATCGATGCAGAGACCAAGGAGGGTATCATCGGTGCCATCATGGAGGTTGTAAATAAGGCTAATGATAGCCGTCGTCACTCGGTGTCGGGTGCCGAGGGTGCCATCACCGTCACAGGTCTTGCTGCTGGTGAGTATGATGTAAACATCACATTCATCGGCTATGCTACGCAGACACATAGTGTTCGTGTTGGTGCAAACGTAGACCTCGGTACTCTGGAGTTGCACCCCGAGGCTGTGGCTATTGAGGCTGTTGTTAAGGAGGTGCAGGCCATGCGTACATCGCAGAATGGTGATACCGTTGCATACAATGCATCGGCATTTAGGGTGGCTGCAGATGCCGATGTAGAGGGTCTGTTGCGTAAGATGCCCGGTATCACAATCTCTAACGGTGCGGTAGAGGCACAGGGTGAGCAGGTGAGACGCATCTTTGTTGACGGCAAGGAGTTCTTTGGCGAGGATGTCTCTACGGCTCTTAACTCGCTTCCAGCACAGGCTGTAGATCGTATCGAGGTCTTTAACAAACTCTCGGATAATGCCGAGTTCTCGGGTATGGATGATGGTGAGGGCTACAAGGCTATCAACATCGTCACACATTCACATATGCGTCAGGGTGTCTTCGGTAAGGTATATGGCGGCTATGGATATCAGCCAGATATCGACGGCTCGCCTGCAGAGCTCAACTTCGATAATACAGAACACTATAATCCCACGCTGTCGGATGTGACATCTCACCATAAGTATAACGTGGGTGGTAATGTAAATATCTTCCATGGCTCGAGTCGTATCTCTGTTATCGGCCTATTGAATAATGTCAACCAGCAGAACTTCTCGTTCGAGGATATTCTCGGTGTCACTGGCGGTGGCCAGGGTGGCGGTCCTGGTCGCATGGGTCGTGGTGTGGGCCAGTATATGGTGCGCCCACAGAGTGGTGTTGCCCGCGTGGGCTCTATCGGCCTTCAGTATTCTGACGTTTGGGGCGAGGGCGAGAAGGTGAAGCTCAATGGCTCATACTTCTTTAACGATACAAATACTCGTAATAAGAGCCTCTTGGAGAAGTGGTACGAGTCACCATCTCCTAACGACTACCTCATCCAGGAGGGCGAGTCGGAGACACACAACTTCAACCATCGTCTCAACCTACGTCTCGACTGGAAGATAAACGACAATATGTCGCTTATGTCGCGCACAAACTTCAGCTTCCAGGGTAACGACCCATATAGCCAGCAGTATGGCGAGCAGTATGGCGAGACAGCCGAGAAGAAGGGCATGGAGTATGATATGCTATTTAATGGTTCAGAGGCCTCATCACGTGCGTTGCGCTTTAGCGAGTTCTTGCAGTATCGTGTGAAACTCGGTAAGCCAGGTCGTACCATTACCGTTGATGGTCGTTACTCGATACGTAACACGCCCAAGTCGTGGACAAATAGCTTCTCTACACTCTCTACTATGTATGATGCCGAGGCGGCGTTGTACTATCCAGAGTTGCGTTATGTTGCATCTACAGCGCCACAGTCGGAGACTGATGTGAGTGCTAACTTCACCTATACCGAGCCTGTGGCAACTAATGCACAGGTGAGTATCCAGTATCGTTTCGACTACGAGGATCAGGATATCGAGAAGACTGCCTTTATCACAGGTAGTGATTTCTCTACTGCGGGCCTTACTCCCGACCCATCACTCTCGTCGCTTACAAATAGTGTGAGCATGGAGCATAGGGTAGGTCCTGGTTTCCGTTACGCCAAGGATAGAAACACCTTCATTGCTAATGTATACTATCAGCACTCGGTGCTCGATGGTTTGGTTAAGGGTGAGGATATTAAGCGTGGCTATGATCATGTGACATACTTCATGATGGCTAATGTCGCCTTCAACCCACAGAATACCATACGTCTATTTGTGAACTCATACACACAGAATCCCGATGTTCGTAATCTTCAGGATATCTACGATGTGTCGAATGCGCAGTACTTGAGCAAGGGTAACCCACTTCTTAAGTCGGCATACAACCACCGCATCAACTTCCACTATGTGCGTTCAAATATCGAGAAGGGTCGCACCTTCATGTGGATGTTCATGGCGCAGTTCACGCAGGACTATATAGGCCAGTCTATATCTTATAACCCAGATACTATAATCATTGATGGCCAGGAGTATAACCCATTGCAGTACTCTACGTATGAGAACATGAATGGCTATCGTAATCTACGTACACACATAAGCTATGGTTTCCCTATTAGCCCTATCAAGTGTAATCTTAACCTTTCGGCTGGTGTAGGTTGGTCGCGCACACCATCTATGATTGACAACGAACTCAATTTTACAAGCAACATGAGCTATGATGCGAGGGTCTCTCTCGGTAGTAACATATCGGAGAATATAGACTTCACCATCGAGTGGAATGGCTCATATAACGATGCTCGTCAGTCATTGGCTATGCGAGGTGTGAAGAATCAGTACTTCAACCACACAGCCTCTGGTACGTTGAAGTGGGTCTTCTGGCAGGGCTTTACTCTTACTGCTGCCGTTAACTATAACCAGTATATAGGCTTCACTAATGACTATAACGAGGACTACCTCATCTGTAACGTCTACCTCGGTAAGAAGCTCTTTAAGAATCAGCAGGGTGAGGTGCTTGTGGGTGTCAACGACCTGTTGAACCAGAATGCAGCCTTTGCTCGCACCGTGGGTAGTGGTTATACGCAGAATGCATGGAATAGCGTTGTTGGTCGCTACTTCACCGTGCAGTTCAACTATAACCTCCGCTTCTTCGGTAAGAATGGCTCGCAGAATCCAAGTGACTACGGCATGGATGTTACCTCGGGTGCTGGTAGACGCCCATTTGCTGGTGGCCGTCCACCAATGATGCATTAATAGAGGCGGTAGTCATATGAGAAATTGTGGGTGTTGCAACGGCTGTTGTGGCACCCATATCTCTTTTTTAGGGGTATATTGATGTTCGATGTGTTGTAAATAGCTAAATTATGCGAGGTGTGTGGGTAAAAAGCATGATCGTAATGTTGATGTTAGCGAAAAAAATTGTATCTTTGCGCGTTATGCGTATTGTTGCTATACGTAGAGGAGGCTATGATATGTGGCGACATGGTTGTAGGATGAAAAAATAAAACTATAGATATGGATATTTTATCAAAAGTTATTAAGTTGTTCTTCGGCTCGAAGGCCGATAAGGATCGTAAGGAGATCACTCCCTACGTTGAGAAGATAAAGGCTATCTACCCATCAATCTCGGCACTCGCCAACGATGAGTTGCGTGCACGTTCTGCGGCGTTGAGCAAGTCTATCGCCGACTATATCGCCGAGGATGAGGCCTTGATAGTGAAGAATAAGGAGTTGCTCGAACGTCCCGAGACATCGCTTAAGGATAAGGAACGTATATCGAAGGATATAGACGACACAACAAAGCGCATAGACCAGAAGATTGAGGAGAAGCTCGAGGAGATACTTCCCGAGGCCTTCGCCATAATGAAGGATACGGCGCGCCGCTTTGCAGAGAATGACGAGGTTGTGGTTACAGCGAACGACTTTGACCGTAACCTTGCGGCAGAACGTCAGGACCTCGTGCGCGTGGAGGATGACAAGGCTATTTATAGCAGTCAGTGGACTGCTGGTGGTAACGTCATCAAGTGGGATATGGTGCACTACGATGTGCAGCTCTTTGGTGGTGTAGTACTCCACAAGGGTCGTATCGCCGAGATGGCTACGGGTGAGGGTAAGACACTTGTTGCCACACTCCCCGTATTCCTCAATGCCCTTGCACATAAGGGTGTTCATGTGGTGACCGTGAACGACTACCTCGCACGTCGTGATGCCGAGTGGATGGGTCCTATGTATCAGTTCCACGGCCTCTCTGTGGCATGTATAGATAATACGCGCCCTAACTCCGAGGAACGTAGACGCGCATATAATGCAGATATCACCTTCGGTACGAACAACGAGTTCGGTTTCGACTATCTACGTGATAACATGGCGTCAGCACCCAAGGACCTTGTGCAGCGCAAGCACCACTTCGCAATTGTCGATGAGGTCGACTCTGTGCTTATCGACGATGCACGTACGCCGCTTATCATCTCTGGTCCTGTGCCAAAGGGTGGCGACCAGCTCTTCGCCGAGTTCCAGCCATCAGCAAAGTATATCTACGACTTGCAGAGCAAGATGTCGTCGTCGGATGTTGCCGAGGCGAAGCGACTCTTCAATGAGGGTAACCACGAGGAGGCGGGTAAGCTCCTGCTGCGTGCTCACAAGGCGATGCCAAAGTATAAGGCACTTATCAAATTCCTCTCGGAGCCTGGTGTAAAGGTTTTGTTGCAGAAGACAGAGAACTTCTACATGCAGGATAACGAGAAGCGTATGCACGAGATCACTGACGACAACTTCGTTGTTCACGATGAGAAGATGAACTCGTTGATTCTTACGGATAAGGGCCACGAGGTGGCATCACGCCGCTTCAACGAGGAGGGTTTCTTCGTGCTTCCAGATATCGGTGCTCGCATCGCCGAGCTCGAGCACGATGCTGCACTCTCTCACGAGGAACGCGCACAGCGCAAGGATGAGTTGCTCTCGGAGTACTCTATAAAGGCTGAACGTGTGCACACCATGAATCAGCTCCTCAAGGCATACTTCATGTTCGAGAAGGAGGTTGAGTATGTGCTTATCGACAATAAGGTAAAGATTGTAGACGAGCAGACAGGCCGTATCATGGAGGGCCGTCGTTACTCTGATGGCCTGCACCAGGCTATCGAGGCGAAGGAGAATGTCAAGGTGGAGGATGCTACGCAGACATTTGCTACCATCACTCTGCAGAACTACTTCCGTATGTACCACAAGCTTGCGGGTATGACAGGTACTGCCGAGACAGAGTCGTCGGAGTTTTGGAGCATCTACAAGCTCGATGTTGTTGTAATTCCAACAAACAAGGCTGTCATCCGTGATGACCGTCAGGACCTCGTATACAAGACCGAGAGAGAGAAGTACAACGCCGTTATCGCCGAGATCGAGAAGCTCGTTGCCGATGGTCGCCCCGTGTTGGTGGGTACTACCTCTGTCGAGATATCGGAGTTGTTGAGCCGTATGCTCAAGCTTCGTGGCATCAAGCACAATGTGCTCAATGCGAAGCAGCACCAGCTCGAGGCGCAGATCGTTGCCGAGGCGGGTCGCAGTGGTCAGGTTACCATCGCAACAAACATGGCGGGTCGTGGTACCGATATCAAGCTAACACCCGAGGTTAAGGAACGTGGTGGTCTTGCTATCATCGGCACAGAACGTCATGAGAGCCGCCGTGTAGACCGCCAGCTACGTGGTCGTGCAGGACGTCAGGGTGACCCCGGTTCATCGCAGTTCTTCGTGTCGTTGGAGGATAAGCTTATGCGCCTCTTCGGCTCTGACCGCATAGCCTCACTCATGGACAAGATGGGTATCCAGGAGGGTGAGGTTATCCAGGCTGGTATGATGACAAAGGCTATCGAACGTGCGCAGAAGAAGGTTGAGGAGAACCACTTTGGTGTTCGTAAGCGCCTGTTGGAGTATGATGATGTTATGAACTCACAGCGTGAGGTTATATACACACGTCGTCGTCACGCCCTATATGGCGAACGTATAGATATCGACTTGAACAACCTACGTTGCGACTATGCTATCAAGTTTGTGGAGGCGCACGAGGGATGCTCATTCGAGGAGTTTAAGTTCGACCTCATGCGCGAGGTTGCTCTCGACACAACGCTTCTCGAGGAGCAGTACAATGCTATGAAGCCAAAGGAGATTATCGACTCTATTGTTGCTGACCTTACAGCTCTCTACGACCGTAAGTCAAAGGCTATTGCCGACATCGTACGTCCTACGATGGCCAAGATCTTCGAGGCACATGGCGACGATATGTCAAACAAGCGTATCGCCTTCCCATTCACTGATGGACGTCTTCGTTACTCTATACCTGTTGAGTTGCAGAAGTGTAAGGATACAGATTGTGCAGAGATATATCGTGTATTTGCCAAGGTGGCACTCTTCACCACCATCGACGATGCATGGCGTGAGCACCTACGCGAGATGGATGACCTCCGCCAGAGTGTTCAGAATGCTACATACGAGCAGAAGGATCCACTCCTCATCTACAAGCTTGAGTCGTTCCAGCTCTTCTCGAAGATGCTTGAGGATATCAACCGCGACGTGTTGGCCATCATCAACAAGTCATACCTCCCCGTTCGTGAGAACAACCCCGAGTCTATGCAGAATGCACGTGAGCAGAAGTCGAAGATCGACGTCAACAAGCTCCAGGCATCACGCATGGCAGCAGCAGCAAATGCTGGCCAGGGTGAGAGGGGTAAGACTGCCCCAATCAAGGTCGACAAGAGTGTAGGTCGTAACGATCCATGTCCTTGTGGCTCGGGCAAGAAGTATAAGCATTGTCACGGTAAGATGTAAAAACTATAATTTCTTGTGATAAGGGGCTATGTGAGTTATCTACATTCACCTCTGCCCCCTTCTTCCAAGAGATTCTATTTTGTGCTCTTGTAGCACATTGAACATTATATATAAGGCGTTATGGGATATAAAGAGTCAAAGCAGCGACAGTTTGATATTCGTTACTTACAGATGGCGCGCGTGTGGGCCGAGAACTCATACTGCGTACGTCGCAAGGTGGGTGCTCTGTTGGTTAAGGATAAGATGATTATCTCTGATGGCTATAACGGCACGCCTGCGGGCTTTGAGAATATATGCGAGGATGATATGGGTAAGACAAAACCATATGTCCTTCATGCCGAGGCTAATGCTATCACGAAGGTTGCCAAGAGTGCTAATAACTGCGATGGTTCTACTCTCTATGTCACCGCCTCACCATGTATCGAGTGTGCCAAGTTAATCATTCAGGCAGGTATCAAGCGTGTAGTATACGCCGACCCATATCGTTCCGATGAGGGCATAGAGCTGCTGCGCAAGGTAGGCATCGAGTGTGTCCAAATAGAGGTAGAATAAAAAGTGTATTTTGTCGTTACGCTTGCCCTCAAAATGCTCATTTACGCACAGTAAACTCCGCTTTTTCGGGCTTCGCAAGCCTAAAACTACATCTTTTTATTCACTCTCTTAAGTTATGGGAGGGACTGGCTAAAAGTAATATAGCCAGCCCCTTATTCTACCTTATAGTATCTACAGCTCTTCGAGTTTCAGAAGTAGTGGAGTGAAGTCGGAGTGTGCGTCGGCAAAGGCGTCGTACGAGTGCTCCGAGTGACCATCCTCGGGTACATCCGACACATACTTAACAGCAACAACGGGAATATTGTCGTACAGCTCTGCAACCTGGCATATCGCAGCAATCTCCATGTCGAAGAGTCCGCAGTCGGTGCCAAAGCGACGCTTGATGTCGGCGATGATGTCGGCATTCACAAATGAGTCACCAGTGAACACTGTCTCGGGATCTGTACCACGCAACGCACGTGGGTCGGTAATCTCGGGGCAGAAACCATCGGGGATGATGGCGTCGTGGTGTATTGCGCGGTTAGGCATTACGATGTCGCCCTGCTTACGGCCATGGGCTGCGGCAGCAAAGCCTACAACGGCGAGCATATCGTATGGCTCCTGTGTGAGTGTCAGTGCGCGTGCTACGCCAGCTGATGATAGTGCCTTGCCGATGCCCACCTCCACGAGGTCGTAGCTGTGGCGTAGTGCTGTGGCATGGTCGAGAGCATAGCGCATGGCGCGGTATTCGCGCGATGTAGGGGCGCAGATAAGAACTCTCATACTACCACCACTTTTCGTATACGTTACCGATGCCGAGTGCTGCGGCCTCATCTGCTGTGAAGAGTGTGCGCATATACTCTGCCATAGCAGCATTTGTTGAGTCTATGGCATATAGACCTGGGTTGCCGCACTGAATCTCGTTGAGACCAACGATGTCATTTGCTGACTTTAGAGGGAATACCTCCTTATATACCTTTGCCAGGGCATTGCGGATGTCGTCAGCCTCAACATTCTGCATTGTAGAGAGGTAGAAGCCTGTCTTACAGCCCATAGGGCAGAATGACACGATGCTTGCGCTAATCTTATCATCTAGGCGTAGGTAGTATGCCATGAGGTGCTCGATGGTGTGTACCTCGCCCGAGCCGAGTGGTGCATGTGCCATAGGGGCGCGGAAGCGAAGGTCCCACGAACGTACCTGATACTCATCAGTGATATTATATACAGAACGCAGATATAGGCCTGCGTCGAGAGTGCGATGGTCAACATCGAACGATGAAACGATATTTTTCTTCATAACGTAAATTAATTTATAGCGCAAAGATACTTATTTTTTCTATTCATTAGTTATCTTTGCAAAAAAAGAGTATGAAGTTTCGTACAGAGATAGATATAAAGGCGTGGCAGCAGCCAATAGGGTATGATGATTGCATCATGTCGTTGGGCTCGTGCTTCGCAACAAACATAGCCTCAAAGCTTTCAGAACGCCACTTCAAGGTTACTAGTGCCCCTACGGGCATACTCTTCAATCCCGCATCCATAGCCCGTGCCTTGGACCTCATGACATCGGGTTGCACGGTTGCTGCAGATTCCCTGATAATGGTCAACGACAGGTATGTGAACTTCGACTTTCACTCCTCGGTGTCGGGAGCTACTGCGGATGAGGCTGTAGAGGTGATGAACGAGGCACTGCGTAGAGGTGCTCGGGCACTGCAATGTGCAGATATGCTTATCGTTACGCTGGGTACAGCATGGGTATATAGACATGTGGATAGTGGCGCTGTTGTGGCTAACTGCCATAAGGTGCCCGCAAGGATGTTTAGGCGTGAGCTGTTGAGTGTCGAGGAGTGTGTAGAGCTCCTCGAGCATATCGTGGAGCTTGCACCACGACGTCTGCTCTTCACCGTCAGTCCTGTGCGACATGTGGGTGAGGGTTTGGAGGATAACGCCTTAAGCAAGTCATTGCTGCGTGTAGCTGTAGACATCGTATGCAGACGTCATGCCCATCGTGTGTCATACTTCCCAGCATACGAGATTCTCATCGATGACCTGCGTGACTACCGCTTCTATTGCGAGGATATGGTGCACCCCACGCCCCAGGCTGTGGAGTATGTGGCTCAAAAGTTCTTTGACGCAGCACTCTCTTGTGAGTCGCGTGCCACGATGCAGAGGGTGGAGCAGATTGTTGCTGCATCGAGACATAGACCCACAAATCCAGCAAGTGAGCAGCATCGCACATTCTGTCGTCGTCAGCTAGAGGCCATAAATAGCATTTCGGGTGTCGATTTAAGTGAAGAAAGAGTCATATTCGAGCAGATGTTACAAATAAATTTGTAACTTTGCGCCGCCTTATGAATATGAGAAAGATTTTTACCCATGGAGTTCTACTCCTTGTTGCTATAGTCCTATCGTTGTGTGATGTCTCGGCAGGAGCACCACGCCTTGTTGTGAACATTGTTGTTGGCAGCATGCGCGCCGAGGATATGGAACGCTATGCCGACAACTTTGTGTCGGGAGGCTTCAAGCGACTATACGATGGGGGCGTTGTGTGTGACGATGCCTACTACGACTATGCGCATACCTCTACTCCCGCTGGTCTTGCAACCTTCGCTACAGGTGCCCAGCCCGCTGTGCATGGCGTAATCGGCACGAGCTGGTGGAACCATGTGGACTCATCTGTGGTAAGCCTCATTGCCGATAGTAAGTCGCACCCTGTGCCTTTCAGCACGGGTGCCATAAGCTGCTCGCCACATCGCCTTACGGCACCTACGCTTGGCGATATGATGCTATATGCCGACAGCCGTAGTAAGCAGGTTACTATAGCTGTTGATCCACTCTCGGCAATCACTCTTAATGGCAAGGCAGGCGTAGCCTATTGGGTGGAGAAGAATAAGACCAACTGGACAACCTCTACAGCATATCTAAATGCCATACCCACATGGGTGGAGAGATACAATAGAGAGGGCGGTAATAGCCTATACCGTCTCGGTCGCTGGGAGCCTATAGGCGATGTTAAGAGCTACCATAATAGTGAGGTGGCTGTAGTTGAGGGCATACGTGGTCGTGCGACGAAGCTCATAACAGACATCGACCTTAAGCATGGCGACACACCATACGAGCATATGTGTTATACGCCCGCTGGAAACACCATGCTGCTTAAGTTCGCAGCACAGGCCATCGCACAGGAGGGCCTTGGTAGAGATGAGGTGCCCGACATCATCAACATATCTCTTGACCCAGCACGCTACATCGTCGAGAATTATGGTCCCGAGTCTATCGAGTATGAGGATATGCTCTATAGACTTGATGCCGATATTGCCGAGTTCCTAATATACACATATGCGCAGGTGGGCAACGCTGACGATGTCGTTGTGGTGTTAACATCGGCTCACGGCACGGCGCCATCGTATAACCCTGTGGGTGGTGCAGAACGTGAGAGGTTTAATCATCGCCAGATGGAGGTTATAGTGAATGCCTTCCTGGGTGCTCGCTATGGCTCGGATACTTATGTGCTGGGATATGCGAACAATGCCATATACCTAAACCACACAGTGTTGCATGCCAAGAGACTCGACATAGCAACCATCCGCGAAGAGGTAGCGGTGTTTCTCTTGCAGCTGCGTGGTGTTGCTACGGCCATCTCTGCAACATCGTTGCGTAATACGGGCTTCGGTGATGGTCGCCAGCATCTTATGCAGCAGTCGTTCCATGCGACACGTTCGGGCGATGTGATTATAGACTTCATGCCTGGATGGATGGTGGAGAGTCGTGACTACCGTTCTACGTCGCACGCGGGATATAACTACGATAGGAGTGTGCCACTGGTTATCTGTGGCGCAGCCCTTGCACCGCAGCATATAGGTCGTGGTGTCAGCATGGTGGAGGTTGCCCCTACGCTATCCTACATCTTGGGCATCACGCAGCCATGGGCCTCGGAGGCACGCCCCATGATAGAGGTTGTTGAGGGCGACAGATAGTTGAAAATATAAAAATAAAGATATATGAAAAACGATAATATACAGGATGCTATCATCGAGGAGTTCTCGATGTTCGACGATTGGCTCGATAAGTACGACTACCTTATCAGCTTAAGTGACTCGTTGCCTGCCATAGACGAGAGCAAGCGCACGGAGAAGTACCTCATTGAGGGTTGCCAGTCGCGTGTGTGGGTGGCCTCGGAGTTGCGTGATGGCAAGATGTCGTACACGGCAGATAGCGACGCCATAATCACCAAGGGCATCATATCACTCCTTGTGAGGGTTATGAATGGCCGCACACCACAGGAGGCAGCTAACATAGACCTCTACTTCATCGATGCCATAGGCCTCGGCGAGAACCTATCGCCCACACGTAGCAATGGTCTACGTGCCATGGTGGCGCAGATGAAGCTCGATGCATTAGTTTTTACACAAACGGTAAACCAATAATGGTAATGATGACGCCAGAAGAGATACTTGCTGTAGAGAAGAACATTGTTCTCACGCTTAAGAATATATACGACCCCGAGATCCCTGTCAATATCTACGACCTCGGTCTTATATATGAGATTAATTATGACCCTACAGGCACTGCCGATATCATCATGACACTCACAGCCCCTAACTGCCCGATGGCGGATATGCTCCTCGAGGATATACACCGCGAGGTGAGCAAGGTGCAGGGTGTGGAGAAGGTAAACATAACACTCACCTTCGAGCCACAGTGGGATAAGTCGATGATGTCGGAGGAGGCACTCCTGGAACTTAACCTTTTATAAGACGTTATACTATGCGCGATAATGTAGGTAGTAATGTGCTCTACAACTCCAATGTAGACCTCATCTGTCCCCATCTGATGAAGATGCTGTCACCTGCCTCACGCGAATCGGTGCTCATAGACCTCGTTGTGGAACGCCTACAACGTAAGAGCAACGCCATATGGCGCATCTGTGACCATTACTTCGGCGACTGACTGCAGGCACTGCATGTTCTGCTAATACGCTTTCTCTGCGATGTCACCAATGGCGACGCAGCAGAACGCTACGCCTCTAAAGTAAACGTGCATATGCTGCTACGCGAGAAGAGCTCTGTCGCAAACCTCGAGACCATACTACTCGGTAGCGCAGGCCTTCTGGACCTCCTGCCCGCAGATGATGAGTATATATCGAAGCTGAAGAGGGAGTTCAGCCGTCTGGCGCATAAGTATAGCATAGTGCCCATGTCGGCACACGAGTGGTCGTTCAGCGCAAACTACGGATATTGCGAGCATACGCTGCGTCTCGTGCAACTTGCTGCGTGCTATCACCGCAATTGCATAAATGAGAACTCGCTGTTGAGTAGCAGTGGTAAGTGTGCATACTTCATGTTCTCCGCACCCACGTCTGACTATTGGGTAGACCTGCTCTCTGGCCTTGCAAATAAGAAGTATTTCATCTTCTTAAGTCAGGTGCTCGCAACCAAGATGGCTGTAAACGTCTTGATACCCACAATCTATACCCACGACTACATCCAGCAGACAGACGACTATAACATGCGTGCTATGGAGCTGCTGTACGATCTTCCAGGTGAGGATAACAAGTATACCAAGCTATGGGGCTTCGACATCTTCTCTGTGCATAGCGCCTTCGAGAGCCAGGGTGTCATACAGCTCGCTACAGAGTATTGTAGGCGTGGCCGATGCAGTGAGTGTCCGTTGAGTAAGATGATCGTGCGTGGCGGTAAATATGCATAAGTAGATTTTGCTTTCACAAAAAAAGGGGCTATCCATATCGGATAGCCCCTATTATTATACCATAAGGTGATTATCGCATCTGCATGTAGAGCTCGTGGTACTTGTTGTACTTATCCATCATGCCATCCATGTCACGTAGACGGAAGCACAATGAGTTGAGGTACTCGATAGTAGCGCCATCAGTTGGGTTGATCGTGTGAGCCTTCTCCAACCATGGAATAGCCTCTGCGTAGATGAGGTTGATCTTTGCGTTTTTAGCCTCATACTCGTCGTATGTCAAGCTGCTGTCGCTGTTCAATGCCTCAACCTGTGCATTAGCCTTCTCGATGATGAAGTAGCCAGTGTAGAAGTTAGACTCGAACTCATCAGGACGCAACTCAACACACTTCTCGAATGACTTGATACACTCGTCGTAGTTCTTCAATGCGTTGTATACGCGGCCACGGCCAAACCACAAGTCGTAGTTTGTAGGATCGTCAGCGAGTGATGTCTCAATCATCGCTGTGAGCTCTGCTGGGTCACCTACGCCCTCCTCTGCAGTGTATAGCTGCATGAGACCGTCGAGGATAGTGTTGTTCTTTGGGTAGAGCTTGATACCTGTGAGCAATGTCTCCTTCGCCTTTGCGAGGTACTCGTCACGATTTACATCCTTCTGACCATAGTAGCAGTGGAAGAGGAAGTAGTAGATGTTACCTTCGCCATCGTCGTAGCCAGCCTCAAGAGCACGTGTGAAGATCTCCTCACCCTTCTTGAAGGCAGCGATAGCCTCGTCGCCCTGGAGTGTTGAAGCGTACATTGTCATGAGCAAACCAGCGTTGAAGATGTTACCACCATCCTCCTCGTACTCTGGAACTACGCACTGTGCGTCGTAGGCGAGCTCGAAGGCACGTGATGCCTCGCGTACCTTGCCCAAGTTGTTGAGAGCCTCACCCTGCTGGATCAAGGCGTTTGCAAGAGTAGCGCAACCAGCAGATATCTTCGATGCCTGCTTTGGGTCAAGCTCGTAAGCCTTTGCGAATGACTCAATAGCTATCTCTGCTACGTTGTCCTTAACAGCCTTCTTCTGATCCCAGCCCTCGATCATGCCGTTTACTACGTATACGTCTACGTACTCATACTGGTAAACGATAGCTGGAACGCCCATGAACTCTGCCTGAATAGCGCCCTCGGGACGACCTACGTTCATCATAAGCATCTGCTCGGGCACACCACGACCAAGCTCCTTTGTAGGTGCGATAAAGGCATTAGTGTAGGCATTACCACGTGCAATCCATGTAGCAGCCTTAAGACCCTTCTTTGCATCCAAAACGGCAGCATCAGCCTTCTCAAGCTTTGCAACCTCCGCGCTGGTGTTGACCTTCTGCGCATTTGCGGCGGGCAATGCGAACATCAACATTGCTACAGCCAAAAATAAAACCTTCTTCATAGTGAAAAATTGTTATGTAAAATTATTCGTTGCTCTGTGTTGTTGTCTCTGTAGTCTCCGCTACCTCTGCTGTGGCATCGGCACCCTCGCCATTGGCGATGATTGTTGCCTCTGCCTCATCATCCTCGGTCTTTGGCACGGCAGTAACAGAGGCGATAGAGTCACCCTCGCGGAGGTCTATGACCTTAACACCCTGTGTTGCACGGCCAGCAACACGAATCTGGTCTGCTGAAGTACGTATGGTGAGACCCGAACGGTTGATGATCATAAGGTCGTTATCGTCGGTAACAGCCTGGATAGATATCAACTGACCTGTCTTCTCGGTGATGTTGATGGTCTTGACACCCTTACCACCACGGTTTGTCACGCGGTATTCGTCGAGGTCGGTACGCTTACCGTAGCCGTTCTCCGAGAGTACGAGTACATCCTCCTTCGACTCTGGCTCGATGGCAATCATGCCGACAACCTCGTTGTCGTCCTCGATAGAGATGGCCCTAACGCCCGAGCTTACACGACCCATAGGACGCACTGTAGACTCGTTGAAGCGGATGGCACGACCCTCGCGTGTGGCAATCATAACCTCGGCATTGCCGCTGGTGAGCTTAACCTCCAACAACTGGTCTCCCTCTCTAATAACGATCGCATTGACGCCGTTAGTACGTGGACGTGAGTATGCCTCGAGAGTTGTCTTCTTAACAATACCACGCTTTGTACACATCACAAGATAGTTGTTCTCCACGAAATCCTTGTCGTTGAGGTTCTTGACGTTGATGTATGCACGTACCTTGTCGCCTGGATCAATCTGTATCACGTTCTGTATTGCGCGACCCTTCGATGCGCGTGTGCCCTCGGGTATCTGGTATACCTTGAGCCAGTAGCAGCGACCCATCTCGGTGAAGAACATCATGGTGTTGTGCATTGAGGCCACGTAGATGTGCTCGATGAAGTCCTCGTCGCGTGTTGCGCTACCCTTGGCACCCTTACCACCACGGTTCTGTGTGCGGTACTCGGCAAGTGGCGTACGCTTGATGTAGCCCATGTGTGAGATGGTGATGACCATGTCGTCATCGGCGTAGAAGTCCTCGGGGTTAAACTCCTCGGATGAGTAGATGATCTCCGAACGACGTTCGTCGCCATACTTCTCCTTCATCTCGAGTAGCTCATCCTTGATAATTTGCATCTGCATGTCGACGTTAGCAAGCACAGCGTTGAGGTAGTCGATGGTCTTAACAAGCTCTGCGTGTTCGTTCTCGAGCTGCTCGCGCTGTAGTCCTGTGAGCTGACGTAGGCGCATCTCGAGGATCGCCGATGTCTGGAGCTCGCTTAAGCCGAAGCGCTCCTGAAGGCGTGTGCGTGCCTCCTCACCAGTCTTCGACGAACGGATGATGTGTACAACCTCGTCGATGTTGTCCTGTGCGATGAGCAAGCCCTTGACGATGTGAAGACGTTCCTCGGCCTTCTGTAGGTCGTAGCGTGAACGACGGATAATAACGTCGTGACGGTGGTCAACGAAGTGACGGATGAGGTCACGAAGGTTCAGCAACTGTGGTCGGCCATTAACAAGTGCGATGTTGTTGACGGCGAATGACGACTGCAAAGGTGTGTTCTTGTAGAGTGTGTTAAGAACGACGTTTGCCACAGCATCCTGCTTGAGGATGATCACAATGCGCAAGCCCTGGCGGTCAGACTCATCGTTGATATACTGTATGCCCTCAATCTTCTTATCGTTGATAAGGTCGGCGATGCGCTTGATCATCTCGGCCTTGTTTACCATGTATGGTATCTCGGTGACAACGATGCACTCGCGACCAGATGCTGTATGCTCAATCTCGGTCTTGGCACGCATAACAACTCTACCACGACCTGTGAGCAACGCCTCCTTTACACCCTCGTAGCCGTAGATGATACCTCCAGTAGGGAAGTCGGGACCCTTGACGTAGTCGAGGAGTTCCTCGCACTCGCACTCTGGGTTGTCGATATATGCGCAGCAGGCATCCACCACCTCGCCGAGGTTGTGTGGTGCCATGTTTGTTGCCATACCAACGGCGATACCGCTTGCACCGTTGACAAGAAGCAATGGAATCTTTGTGGGAAGCACTGTGGGTTCCTTCAACGTGTCGTCAAAGTTCATGCCCCAGTCGATTGTCTCCTTGTCGATGTCGGCCATCACCTCGTCAGTAATCTTCTGCATGCGTGCCTCGGTGTAACGCATTGCCGCTGCCGAGTCACCATCCATAGAACCGAAGTTACCCTGACCCTCAACCAAAGGGTAGCGCATAGCCCAGTCCTGTGCCATACGCACCATAGCCTCGTATACCGAGCTATCGCCGTGTGGGTGGAACTTACCGAGCACATCACCGACGATACGTGCACTCTTACGTGTTGGCTTGTCAGAGTATAGGTTGAGCTCTGCCGACATATCGTAGAGGATACGACGGTGTACGGGCTTTAGACCGTCACGCACATCGGGCAGTGCACGCGACACAATAACCGACATTGAGTAGTCGATGTATGCCGACTTCATCTGCTCTTCAAGGTTTACCTGCACTATACGGCCGGTAGTACCTACGTTGTTTAACTCTTCACTCATATCTCAAAATGTTATATTTCGTTCCTTCGTTGGGTGGACCTATGTCCGTGGCCTATATATATTCATATATAGACTCGCAAATTTACACTAAAATTTTCGTTCTGCCAACATTTATGCCTGAAAAGTGGGGTGGTGTGCGGTCTCTTTTCTCAAAATTTCGCCGTAATGCTCATTTTTAGACGTTCTGGCGGTATTTAACCATTGTGTCGGGGGGAGGGGCGAAGAAAAAATATGGGGTCGCCCAACCTGTGGACAACCCCATGCTTTAGTGTAGGTCACAAATCAACCCGCCTCTGGGCCATACAATACAGCCTCATACTCGGCAAGCTCACTCATTATTGCATCTTGCTCCGCTTGGGGAAGCTCGTAGAATTGAACCATGAGTAAACCAAGCTGCTCATCGTCACCATTAGCTCTTGCCTCAATAATCTGCTCTGCAAGTGACTTCTCTGCCTCATCAGCTGCCTGCTTCTTTCCCTCACCGCCGCAAGCTGCCATAACGCCTGCAAACGCCATTATTATGAATAACTTTTTCATAGTATAAAGTTTATATAAGGTTAGTCTGTTCTTTCCTATTTGGGTGCTTCACTACCATGCAAAGAGAGGATACTCCGACATCATAGCGTTCACATCCTTGCGTACAGCTGCGATGTTCTCCTCGTTCTCTGGGTCAGAGAGTACGCGGTCGATGAGCTCGGCGATGTAGTCCATCTTATCCTCCTTAACGCCACGTGATGTGATGGCTGGAGTGCCGAAGCGCAAGCCAGATGTTGTGAATGGGGTGCGTGAGTCGAAAGGCACCATGTTCTTGTTTGTGGTGATGTCAGCAGCTACGAGGCACTTCTCCGCAAGCTTACCTGTGAGCTCGGGGAACTTGGTGCGTAGGTCAACAAGCATGAGGTGGTTATCGGTACCGCCAGAGACGATCTTGTAGCCACGCTTTGTGAGTGCCTCGGCCAATGCCTGTGAGTTCTTGAGCACCTGCTTCTGGTAGTCGCGATACTCCTCTGTGAGTGCCTCGCCAAATGCTACGGCCTTTGCTGCTATGACGTGCTCGAGTGGACCGCCCTGGATGCCTGGGAAGACTGCAGAGTTCAATATCTGCGACATCTTCTTCACCACGCCCTTTGGTGTTGTATAGCCCCATGGGTTGTCGAAGTCCTTGCCCATAAGGATGATACCGCCACGTGGACCACGGAGGGTCTTGTGTGTTGTAGATGTCACGATGTGGGCATACTTAACAGGGTTGTCGAGAAGACCTGCGGCGATGAGACCTGCTGTGTGGGCCATGTCGACAAGAAGTATTGCACCTACCTTATCTGCTATCTCGCGCATGCGCTTGTAGTCCCACTCGCGTGAGAATGCTGATGCACCACCCACGATGAGCTTTGGCTTGTGCTCGAGAGCCAATGCCTCCATCTCGTCGTAGTCGATGTTACCGGTCTCCTCCTTAAGTCTGTAGGCTACGGCGTTGAAGTACATACCCGACATATTTACTGGTGAGCCGTGTGATAGGTGGCCACCGTGCGAGAGGTCGAGACCCATGAATGTGTCACCTGGCTTGAGGCAAGCGAAGAACACTGCCATGTTAGCCTGTGCGCCAGAGTGTGGCTGCACGTTTGCATACTCCGCGCCGTAGAGCTTGCAGATGCGTTCTATAGCGAGGTTCTCAATCTTATCTACCACCTCGCAACCGCCATAGTAGCGTGCTGCAGGATAACCCTCGGCATATTTATTTGTGCATACAGAGCCCATGGCTGCCATCACCTGGTCGCTTACGAAGTTCTCCGAAGCGATAAGCTCTATGCCCTTCATCTGACGTGCGCGCTCCTCGGCGATCAAGTCAAAAATCTGTAAATCCTTGTTCATTGTAGTTATGTGGTTTTTAGGTTTTAATCATTAATCCATCGAACAAAGATATAAAAATAAAATTTAAAAATCAAAATATAATTCTGTAAAATAGTCACTCTATCTCATCTATGCACATCAGGTTGGTATGTATATTGTTCGGTGGAGGCTAAAAACGCTACGTCTATGAAGATTGAAACTGGTAAGGGCATGATGCCCCTTGTGGCTGTGGTGGCCATATGGTCTATATCGGCAGTGGTGTCGCTGCCAGGACTCGCGATATCGCCTATACTCGACAAGTTAGACACCATATTCCCGCATGCGAGTGAGCTGGAGGTGGAGATGCTCGAGTCGCTACCCTCGATGCTCATAATACCCTTCATGCTGCTGTCGGGTCGCTGGTCGGTGCGTGGTAGTAAGATAAAACTCCTGGTGCTCGGCACGGCGATATTCCTCATTAGTGGTATCGGCATGCTCTTCTCGCGCAAGCTCATCGAACTAATCATCCTCGGTGGCGTGATGGGCATAGGTGCTGGTATAATAATACCGCTATCCACGGGATTTATCGTCGACTACTTCACCGGAGATAGCCGTGTTAAGCAGCTCGGTATAAGCTCTGCTGTGAACAACCTCACGCTGGTGCTCGCCACATCCCTTGTGGGCATCCTTGCCGACGTGGAGTGGCACTTCGCCTTTGCCGTATACCTCCTTCCTGCCGTGACCCTCATCCTTGTGCCGGCACTTACGCATACCAAACCCTCGCCCGAGCCTCCCTCGGGGGCGCAGAACCGCCAGTCACGACTCAATGGTGGTGTCATCGTGGGCCTCATGCTCTTCTACTTTGCCATAACATACTGCTCGTTGGTTGTCACCTTCAACACCTCGTACCTGGCTGCCGAGGTGGGCATGGGAAGCACCAAGTCGGGACTCATCATATCCCTCTTCTTCCTTGCCATCATGCTCCCAGGATTCATCCTCAACCGCATCATAGCGCTGCTGGGTAGTGCCACCAACCTGTGGTCTCTTGTTGTCATGGCTGTGGGACTACTAATCATGTCGCTGTCGCACCCCTCACTCCTAACACTCTCTGTGGGTGCCATGCTCACGGGCCTTGGCTATGGCGTAATGCAACCTATTATATATGATAAGGCGGCGACAAACGCACCTCCACGCCTCTCTACGCTTGCCCTATCCATTGTCATGGCTGTTAACTACCTCGCCATACTCCTTGCGCCTCTGATCCTCGACCTCACGAACATGCTCTTCAAGCACTCGTCGCCCACACACGCCTTCCTCGTAAATGGTGTAATAACGCTGCTCATAGCCCTCTACACACTCTTTGTATATAAGAGGAGTAGGGTGCTTGGCTCCGACGACTGATGGGCAGATGTAGGTGTTCTGGGTGTGTGAAGCAAAAAAATAACCCTCTTTGTTAGTTCTTATCCTACAATTTTCGTATCTTTGCATTCACCAGCATATTGTAGTGAAACTAACAAATAATAGTAATATGAAGAGATTGGTAACATTGGCCATAGCACTCATGGCCGTAGGTGTGCTTCATGCACAGCAGGATAAGGGTGGCATCACCCCAGAGATGATGACCCAGATACGCACAGGACAGACAAACAGCGCAGCGGAGAGGGCAGCACGCAATGCCTTGGCACAGAACCCTATCGCCGAGCTTGCGGTGAATGCCGATAACCTCGCGATGATAGACACACACTTCTCGCACAGGGTAAAGACACGTGGCATCACAGACCAGCACCAGTCGGGTCGCTGCTGGCTCTTTACAGGCCTCAACGTGCTACGTGCGAAGATGATTGACGACCTCGACCTCCCATCGTTGGAGTTCTCGCAGAACTACCTCTTCTTCTACGACCAGCTGGAGAAGTGTAACCTCTTCTTGCAGGCTGTCATCGACACCAAGCACCTCCCAATGGAGGATCGTCAGGTGGAGTGGTTGTTCAAGAATCCGCTGAACGATGGTGGTCAGTTCACTGGCGTCTCAAACCTTGTGATGAAGTATGGCGTGGTGCCAGCGGAGGTTATGCCCGAGAACTATCAGTCGAACAATACAGCGCAGGTAGGCAACCTTATCAAGCTCAAACTCCGTGAGTTCGGTCTCGAGTTGCGTAATATGCGTGACCGCCGTGCTCCTGTGGCGCGTAAGACAGAGATGCTCACAGAGATATACTCTATGCTCGTTCGTGCTTATGGCGTGCCTCCAACATCATTCACATGGACACGTCACGATGCGCAGGGTAACCCTATCGAGACACGTGAGTACACTCCGCAGTCATTCTATGCCGAGTACTTCGGCGATATAGACCTCGAGAACGACTTTGTGATGGTGATGAACGACCCATCGCGCGAGTACTATAAGGTGTATGAGATCGAGTACGACCGCCACGTGTATGATGGCGACAACTGGGTATACCTCAACCTCCCAATTGACGAGGTGAAGGCGTTGGCTATAGCATCAATCAAGGATAACACCGCTATGTACTTCTCTTGTGATGTAGGTAAGTTCCTACTCTCGAAGAAGGGTACTCTCGACATCGACAACTTCGACTACGAGTCACTTATGGGTGTCGACTTCCCTATGGATAAGGAGCAGCGTGTGCGCACCTTTGCAAGTGGCTCATCACACGCCATGACACTCATCGCTGTAGACCTCGACGAGGAGGGCAATCCAACAAAGTGGATGGTGGAGAATAGCTGGGGTCCCGAGGCGGGCTGGCGTGGTAACCTCATCATGACCGATGAGTGGTTCGAGGAGTATATGTTCCGTGTCGTTGTCGACAAGAAGTATATCCCCGAGGCTACTCTTAAGCTCCTCGAGCAGGAGCCTATAATGCTCCCATCGTGGGATCCTATGTTTGCCTACGAGCAGTAGTGTATGGCACAGGAGATAGAACGTAAGTTTTTGGTGGTGGGCGAGTATAAAAACCTCGCCCACACCTCTATGCACCTCGTGCAGGGATATATAGCCTCGGGTAGCCGTACCGTACGTGTGCGCATAAGTGACGATAGGGCATGGCTGACGATAAAGGGTCCTTCGGCCGATGGTGGCCTCTCGCGCTTCGAGTGGGAGCATGAGATTCCTGCCAAGGAGGCACTTGCGCTGCTGCCGCTATGTGAGGGTGCCCTCATAGATAAGCGTCGTTACTTGGTAGACTTCGAGGGTCACACCTTTGAGGTAGATGAGTTCTATGGCGACAATGAGGGTCTTGTCATCGCCGAGGTGGAACTACAGAGTGTTGATGAGCCTGTTGTCTACCCCGACTGGATAGGCAAGGAGGTTACGGGTATCAGGCGATATTACAACTCGCAACTTCGTGCTCACCCTTATTGTTTATGGTCTGACGGTGAAAAGTAGAGATTGAATAAAAAGTGTATTTTGTCGTTACGCTTGCCCTCAAAATCCTCATTTACGCCCAGTAAACTGCGGTTTTTCGGGCTTCGCAAGCCTAAAACTACATCTTTTTATTCAATCTCTTAGGTTATGGGGGCTGGCTATGTTACTTTTTAGTCAGCCCTCTTGTTGTCTAGTACTCTGCGCGGCGGCGCTTTTGGCGCATGCGCATGAGAGCTATCGTCTGTTTCGAACGACGTCGTATGTAGAGTAGGCGCAGTAGGCAACCTACGAATATCAACCATATTACGCCCGCAATGATGTTGATGTTTATAGCCTCGGCCATGCTAAACCCACCTATGTGGTAGAGTATCCATGGCGATACAGTGAGCACAAGGGCGAAGACTCCCGTTGCCCATGAGGCGTTTGTCCAGCGGCGGCGTGGTGCCTTACGACGTACTATGGCGAAGCCACCAACAAGGGTAAAGAGGGCAAGCATGATGATACGTAGCTCCTCATGGTAGGGTATGCTTGCGGGGATTATGTCGAAGTTGAAGAGTAGTACTCCTGCAACGATAATCCACTCGCCCAAGCCCATGTTAAACTCGTTGGGGTCCTTACCGAGGCGGCGCATAGCTTTACTACGAAATGTAGGAAAGCGCAGGTGCCATCCATATCTATTCTTTATCTTCATTGCTTATATCCTCCATTTTACGTTTGTGTGGCTTGCGCCCACTGCGGCGTAGTGCCTCGGCTATAATCCATTGTAGCTGACCGTTCACCGAACGAAACTCGTCGGCTGCCCACCTCTCGAGGGCATCCATAGTGTCGCCATCAACACGCAACACGAAGCTTCGGGTGTTGGTCTCCTTCGTAGCCATAGTTTAGTTGTGTAGTGTGCCTGTATTTACCACGGGCTGTGCTGCCTCATCGGCACATAGCACAACGAGGAGGTTGCTCACCATAGCAGCCTTGCGCTCCTCGTCGAGCTCCACCACATTCTCGTCGTTGAGGCGTTCGAGGGCTATCTTAACCATAGATACGGCGCCCTCCACAATCTTCTCGCGTGCCGAGATTATGGCGTCAGCCTGCTGGCGGCGCAGCATAGCGGCAGCAATCTCTGGTGCATATGCCAAGTAGTTGAGGCGAGCCTCCACAATCTCGATGCCCGCCATTGCGAGACGTTCGCTTAACTCCTCTGTTAGGCGGTCGTTAATCTCGTCGCCACCCGAACGAAGTGTCACCTCCGCAGTGTTGTCGTTAGAGTTCTCGTCATAGGCATACATGCCCGCCACCTGGCGTAGTGCCGAGTCACTCTGCACTGCCACGAAGTTCTCGAGTACGTTCATGCGTGTAGATGAGCCACCTGTACCAAGCTCTGTTGGGGCATCAATCTCGAATACAGCCTTGTATGCACCATCACGGTTTATGCGCCATACCACAACAAGGCCTATGAGTATTGGGTTACCCGCCTTGTCGTTGACCTTTATGGGGTCTACGTTGAGGTTGCGGGCACGCAGCGATAGGCTCTTTGCTGTGAGCAGTGGGTTTACCCACCAGAAGCCTGTGTCGTAGAGTGTGCCGCGGTAGTTACCGAAGAAGAGCAGTACGCGCGACTCGTTGGGCTCGAGCATCTTGTAGCCCTTCGTCATGATGCCTGCACCGAGTGCACATATAATGAGTGTTATGATGGCAAGTGTGTTCGTCTGCTCGCTATCTTCAAGCACTACTATTGAGTAGACAAGGCCCGCAATAAGGGCAACATGAATGAGGAGTGCAACAAAACCATTAAGTCTTAATCCTCTGAATGTGTAATTCTCCATAAAGCACTGATATTTTAAGGTTATATACTTTCTCTTCTGGCGCGTGCGACTATTGCTATGATATCATTTTGATATCACAAAGGTAGCATAAAATTTTTTACAATACAAGGGCTCGAGCAAAAAAAATAGGTGCTGCACTATTTTTTTGTGCAACACCCATAAAGATGTAGATTGATATAAGCTATCCACGGCCTGTTGAGCCGAAGCCTCCTGCGCCACGTGCTGTGTCGTCGAGTACCTCTACAGTCTCGAACTCCACACTCTCATAGCGTGCAACGACCATCTGTGCTATACGTTCGCCAGGGTTGATGACAAAGTCGTTGTTCGAGAGGTTGACAAGAATAACGCCTATCTCTCCTCTGTAGTCGGCGTCTATCGTTCCTGGGGCATTGAGCACCGTGATGCCATGCTTCGCCGCAAGACCACTGCGTGGGCGTATCTGCGCCTCCAAGCCCTCGGGAAGGGCTATATAGAGGCCTGTAGGGATTATTGCGCGCTGCAATGGGCGCAGTGTTATCGCCTCCTCTATGTTGGCGCGTATATCCATACCCGCAGCCTGTGCTGTGGCGTAGCTTGGTGTGTCGTAGTTCGACCTATTTATAATCTGTACCTTCATACCTCCTCTTTTACTTGTTGATGACGGTCTCGAAGAGGCGGTCTACACCATATATATCTATATAGGCCACGCCCGCAGTGTCGAGGTGTAGTAGCGATGTTGTGATGTTGCCCTCCTTAACTACGTCGCCCTCCGCCGTAAGAAGCGTGTAGCGAGCATCGGCAGCACGAAGGCCGAGAAGGAGTGTGCATGATGTTGTAGCCTCGTCAAGGGCTATGCGTGTGCTACCCTCGATGGCAAGTGCAGTATATGGGTTGTTGTCGGCACCATACTCCTCGGGGGTTACGGGGTTGATCTCGAAGGCGCGGATGGCAAGCCAGTTGCGCTTCTCGGACTCGAGCTTGCGGATGCCCACGTAGCGTGCCTCGAAGGGCTCACCAGCCCATGCTATGTCGTAGACACCCTTAAGAGGCTCTGTGAGTGCCTCCCATGTCTGGCCATCTACGGAGTACTCCACGATGGTGTGGTCGAAGTAGTCTACATCGTCTACCGAGTTACGGCCCTGGATTATGCGTACCTCGCGCACCTCGCGCACGATGCCGAGGTCTACGCCCACGAAGTCGTCAGTGCGCTGTCCCTGTCCCGAGTGGTAGTATGTTGTGGGGTCGTTGTCGAACATATACTTTGCCTGTGGTGCGCCGAGTGATATGTATGTGCCTATGGGCGAGAGTGTAGATGACTTGGTGCCTGTGAGGCTCTCGAAGTATGCCGCCGCCATGTCGTCCATGAGTCGTTCGTAGAAGGGGTGTAGCTTCATCGTACCCACACGGTGTGCGTCGAAGGCTGCGATGTCGGCCTCACTCATGATGTTGGCAACATATAGGTTCCAGAATCTCTCATACTCGCCAGCGCGGTATAGCTCGAGGCAGTCGAGGGCATTGAGGCAGCGTGTTGCGAGCTTCGTTAGCTCCACGAGCCATGGCTGTAGCTCGGCGAGGAGTGCCTTGTTCTGCATCTCTGCCATCGTTGCCTCCACAGCTGCTATGCGCACGAGCTCCTCACGTAGTGTTGCCGCCTTCTCGGCATCATACTCTGCCATGGTGAATGTCTCTGTCTCCCACGACTCGTGACGGCGGTAGCCCGTCTCGGTGTCGCATGAGTGTATGGCGAAGAGTCGGTATGCCTCCTTAACCTCGGGTGCGAGGCTCTCGAGACCACGTTCCCAGCTGTCGATGGGGTTATATGCCTCGGTGTTCCATGTGTAGTCCGCCACGCTATATAGTGCGAGCTTCGATGCCTCGCCGTGCTCCATAGGGTTGCTCACAAGACCACGTGTCTCTCTCTCGGTGAGTATTGGAGAGAGACCATATACGGGGCCCTGCATCATTATGTGGCGTGCATAGTCTGTCACGGGGTAGTTCCACCAGAAGAGTGCTGGACGCTTGATGCGTGTGGCAATCCACTCCATTGTCGATGGTGTCATGTCGCTACATACCGCATCACCTGTCCAGAATACATCTACCGATGGGTCGAGCTCATTGCCGTAGATGACAAGGCTACCACGTTCTGATGGGTTTGCCCATAGGCGTGTGTAGTCTGTGGGGCATACGATGAGTGGTGCCACGTCGCCCTTGACCTTCACGAAGTCCTCGTTGAGGATGTTCATAAGCTCGGTCTGATAGTATGGGTTAGTACCCGCACCCTCGATGTCGTCGAAGTGTACGGCAAAGGCGCGTACGCCCAACTGATACATAGCCTCGAACTTGCGAAGTAGATTCTGAATATCCGACTCCTCCCACTTGATATCCTTGCCTGGGTGTACTGCCCACACGAAGTTTACACGGTTGCGGTTACAAGCCTCCACAAGCTCCTTTATCTCGGCAGCCTCCTCTGCGGGGTACTCCTCGCGCCAGTATGGTGAGCTGTGGTATGGGTCATCCTTTGGGCCATATACATAGTAGTTCATCTTGTAGCGACCGTAGGTGTCGATGAGTGATAGGCGTGTCTCGTGTGACCATGGTGTGCCGTAGAATCCCTCCACGACGCCACGATACTGCAGGTCTGGCCAGTCACATATGTGTAGGCTGGGGAGCTCTCCCTCTGCAGATATGGGACTCTCGGCAATCTGTCGCAATGTCTGTATTGCGTAGAAGGCGCCAAGAGAGTCATATGCCTCGATGGCGATGCCCTTATCATCTATTGTTAGGGTATATGCTCCCGACTTATTCTCCACGCCCGAGTCTTCGGCGAAGCCCTTACGTGCGTATGAGATTGTGAGGCTCTTGCCCCTCTTGTTATGCTTTAGAAAGTCGAGCTCTGCGCTATACTCCTTGGCCTCACCCTTGAGTGCCACGCCCATAGTGATGTCGAGACTCTCTGTGGCATAGGTCGTAAGGCTCTGTGGTGTTGGGTTGATGATGAGGCCCTTATGGTCTATCTTCATACCGAAGAGACCTCCGAGGTCCTGTGACTCGCCGCGCTGCGACTGAAGGTCCTGTGCGTTTGTTGTCACTGCGCAGAGTGCTGCGGCAGCAGTTAGTAGGATAGTTTTAAACGTTCTTTTCATAATTCTAATGGTTACACGCACAAAGATACTAAAATTCTGTTAATAACCTACGTGCGTGTAGCCATCTATGAAAAAAAAGTTTGTATGTAGTGTCACAAGATGTCTCATGTGTCACATGCCTATACCCCCTGTGACATTGTGACATTGTGACATTGTGACATTTCTTTGTTGTGATAATGGCGTATCTACTTCTGCTAACTCGGCAGAAGCGTCTAACAAGGCTACTTCTGCGTTACGCTTGCTCTCAAAATGCTCATTTACATTTGAGTAAACTCCGCTTTTTCGAGCTGCGCAAGCCTTGAATTAGCTCTTGTTATACACTTCTTGGGTGCGGGGAGGGTATGGCGAGCAGCGAACTTAAGGAAATTAGGGAGAGCATAGACATTATGTATAGATGTCGTTATGCCTCCTCACTAAATTCTCTACACTCCTTAAACTCCCTAACCACTGCCCTCTACCGCAGCGCCACATGGTGCTGTCATAGTTACTATAGATAGATAATACAGAATCTATAAGATTCACTTATAATCATAAGATATTTATATATATAATAATATATATAGTATCTGCTGTATATCTCATCGATGACCTGTATGGCTGTGGTACTATACAGAGAAAAGGTCAGAAAGGTCATAAGGGTCAAAAAGGTAAAAACAAAGGTCCGCGTCAACGC